>NZ_BAAHYQ010000003.1:607500-933205 GCF_054657475.1 Desulfothermus naphthae | reverse complement strand
GGACAGAAAAAGAGATGCCTGCCTTGCCAGAAGAAGTAAAGGCAGCAAAGGAAGAAGGAGTTAATTTTCTATTTCTAGCTGCACCTCAGGAAGTTTTACATGAAAATGGAAAGGTTGTTGGATTGAGATGCATTAAGATGGAATTAGGTGAGCCTGATTCATCTGGAAGAAGGCGTCCAATTCCAATACCAGATAGTGAATTTGATTTAGAGGTAGATCAGATAGCAGCTGCAATTGGTCAGAGGCCAGATATATCATGTTTAGAAGATGTAACTGGGATAGATTTTACCAGATGGTCTACAATAGAGACCAATTCTATTTCCTATGCAACTAACAGGGAAGGCGTATTTGCTGGTGGTGATTGTCAAAGTGGTCCCTGGATAGTAATTGGTGCGGTGGCAGCAGGAAAAGAAGTAGCTATTTCAATAGAGAGGTATTTAAATGGAGAAGATTTGGAAGCAGGCAGAGAACCCAAAAAGATAGATGAGAATTTTGAATATAGACCAATTCCAGAGACAGAATCTCCTAAGGAAAGGGCCAAAGAAAGGGAGCTTCCAGTTGAAGAGAGAAAGGGCAATTTTAAGGAAGTGGAACTTGGATTAACAGAAGAAGAGGGACGCAAAGAAGCAGAAAGATGTATTAATTGTAGTTATTGTTGTGAATGTTTTCAGTGTGTAAAGGCCTGTGGAGCAGGTGCTGTAACCTTAGAGACCCATGCACAGCAAAAAGAAGAGGAGATTTTAGAGGTAGGAGCAGTAGTTCTGGCCCCTGGTTTCAATCCTTATAATCCCAAGGGATTGGATAACTATGGATATGGATTGCTTCCAAATGTGGTTACAGCAATGCAGTTTGAAAGGATCCTTTCTGCATCTGGTCCAACAGGTGGCCATCTAGTTAGACCATCAGACCACAAAGAGCCCAAAAAGATTGCATGGCTTCAGTGTGTGGGATCCAGAGATATAAATAGATGTGAGCATGGATATTGTTCTTCAGTATGTTGTATGTACGCGATAAAAGAGGCAGTAATTGCCAAAGAACATGCAGGTTCAGACCTTGAATGCGCAATCTTTTACATGGATATGCGCACCTATGGAAAAGACTTTGAAAGATACTATGAACAGGCCAAAGAAAAACATGGAGTAAAGTTTATCAGATCCAGAATCCACACCATAGACCCGGTTCCTGGAAGTGATGACCTTATTGTGAGATATTTTGATGAATCTGGAGAGATGAAAGAAGAACAATATGATATGATAGTGCTATCTGTTGGTCTTGAAACTGCTAAAGATTCTATTGAACTTGCCTCGGTTTTAGGAGTGGAATTAACCAAGGGTAAGTTCTGTCAAACCTCCAGTTTTAAGCCTGTTTCCACATCCAAAGAGGGAATATTTGTTTGTGGTGCCTTTCAAGGACCAAAGGATATTCCCTTAACAGTAATAGATGGTTCTGCAGCAGCTGCAGCAGCATCAGCACTTTTAAGTGATGTGCGTTTTACCCAAACTAAAGAAATAGAAAAATTACCAGAGAGGAACATAATTGGGGAACCTCCACGTATAGGCGTGTTTGTATGCAGGTGTGGAACAAACATCGCAGGAGTTATAGATGTTGATGCTGTGAGGGATTATGCAGCCACTTTGCCTTATGTTGTTCACGTAGAAGACAACATGTATACCTGTTCCCAGGATACCCAGGATAGAATAACTGAAATTATAAAACAAAAACAACTCACAAGAGTAGTGGTAGCTTCATGTTCTCCTAAAACCCATCAAGCTCTATTTCAGGAGACATTGATAAAAGCTAGCCTTAATAAATACGTATTTGAGATGGCAAATATTAGAAATGAAGACTCCTGGGTACATAGATATAATCCAGAAATTGCCACACAAAAGGCCAAAGAATTGGTGAGAATGGCAGTAAATAAGGTAATTTACAAAGAGCCTCTTGAGGAAATTGAGCTAAATATAGATCAAAGGGCCCTGGTTATAGGCGGTGGTGTTGCAGGACTCAGTGCTGCAATAAATCTCGCTAAACAGGGATACGAGACCCATATTGTGGAAAGAACAGACAAGCTTGGTGGAAATGCCCTAAAACTATATAAGACTTGGACAGAAGAGTCTGTAAAAGAAGGCTTAAATAGCCTAATTAATGAGGCAAACTCATTAGACAATCTCTATATCCATTTAAATAGTGAGATAATAGATGTTGATGGCTTTGTTGGTAATTTTAAGACAACAATAAAAAATACCTCTGGAGAAGAGATCATAGAGCATGGTGTTACAATAATTGCAACAGGTGGAGCAGAATATCAGCCAAATGAGTATTTGTATGGACAAGATGATAGGATAAAGACCCACCTTGAGCTTGATAAGATGTTTATGGATGATGAGCCTAAATTAAAAGATGTAAATACAGCAGTATTTATCCAATGTGTTGGCTCAAGGGAAAAGGATAGGCCCTATTGTTCCAGGGTATGTTGTTCCCACTCAATTGAGAGTGCACTTGAGATTAAGAAGAGAAATCCAGATGCAAAGGTATTTATCTTATACAGGGATATAAGGACCTATGGTGAGAGGGAGTATTTATATGAAGAGGCAAGAAGAAAAGGGGTTATCTTTATAAGGTACAATGTGGATGAAAAGCCTGTTGTGACTAAAGATGGAGATAACCTAATTGTAAAAGTAAAAGATCATATTACAGGCTTGCCCCTTGAAATAGAGACCGATCTTTTAACCCTTGCTACAGCTATAGTTCCCTATAAGGATGAAAAACTTGCCCAATTTTATAAACTCCCATTAAATGAAGATGGATTTTTTGTTGAAAAGCACGCAAAACTTGGTCCTGCAGAATTTGCCACAGATGGAGTATACTTGTGTGGTCTTGCACACTATCCAAAATCAATAGACGAGTCTATTGCCCAGGGACTAGCTGCTTCAGCAAGGGCAATTACCTTACTTGCCAAGAAAAAGATATTCTCCAGTGGTGAAGTCTCTGTGGTTGATCCAAGAAAGTGCGTTGGTTGTGGTGTTTGCGTAACGATTTGTCCCTATTCAGCACCCAGGATAGTGGAAGAGGAAGGACCAAATCAGGGCAAGGCAGAGATAAATCCAGCTTTGTGTAAGGGTTGTGGCCTGTGTATGGCATCGTGCAGGTCTGGAGCGATTTCCTTAAAGGGTATGGAAAATCAGCATGTTTATGCAATGATAGAGGCCATTGCTGTTTAAGCTTGAACTAAATATCAGGGCCTTAAAAAGAGGTAATATGTTTCTTTTAAGGTCCTGTTAAAATAAAAAACTTAATTACCAGGAGAAGCCAAGATGACAAACTTTGAACCAAAGATAGTTGCATTTTTATGTAACTGGTGTAGTTATGGGGCAGCTGATTTAGCTGGTGTTAGCAGGATGGAATATCCTGCAAATATCAGGATCATAAGGGTGCCCTGCTCTGGAAGTATGGGCCCAAAATTTATTCTACAGGCCTTTAGACAGGGTGTAGATGGTGTATGGGTATCTGGCTGCCATCCAGGCGACTGCCACTATATTAGTGGCAATCTGTACGCCAGACGGCGGTTCGCTGTATTAAAGAACTTACTTGAGTATATTGGGATTGAACCTGAGAGATTACATTTTACCTGGATATCATCAGCAGAGGCAGGGAAATTTCAGGAAAAGGCCAAGCAAATAGTGGAAACTGTTAAGAAAGTCGGTCCTGCAATGAAGAAAAATAAACTAATAAAGAATTTAAGTCCCGTTGCCTTAAACTTATAAACTTGAGGGCAAGGTTGTAGGAGGATATATGTTAGCTGAATATACAAAACAATTAAGAGACACGGCAAAACGTCTTTTAAAGGACAAGAAGGTAGATTGTGTCCTTGGTTACAGAAAAGGCACAATTCCTTTGGTTGACGCCCCATATTTTGCTTATACAGAGGAAGATTGTGATAATTTAATCTGGTCTAGCTTTTGTACCAAAAATCTGGCAAAGTTTCTAATTAAAAGACAGGATAAAGTAGCAGTAGTTGCGCAAGGATGTGTTAGCAGATCTATTGTGGGGCTTATAAATGAGAATCAGGTAAAAAGAGAAAATGTGTATATCTTAGGTATATGGTCTCCTGGAATGGTGGATAGATGGAAGGTTTATGAAAAAATAGGTGGCAGAGAAATTGTGGAAGCTGAGGAACAAGGGGATAAGATCATTGTTAGAGGTGATGGATTTGAAGAGGCCATAAATAAAAAAGAGGTATTAAGACAAAATTGTCTTACCTGTATTCATAGAAATGCGGTTTTATATGATGAGTTTATAGGAGAAAAAGGCGAAGACACAGGTGGTGGTGATATAGATCAAGTTGCTGCTCCCTGGGAAAAACTCTCTATTGATGAGAGGTGGGAGAAGTTTAAAGATACATTTAAGGAATGTATTAGATGTTATGCATGCAGGAATGCATGCCCCCTATGTTATTGTGCTGAGTGTTTTGTAGATGAGTCCAGACCCCAGTGGTGTGGTAAGACCCATGATGAGGCAGATGTTTATACATTCCATATCTTGCGGGCATTTCACTGTGCTGGAAGATGCGTAGATTGTGGAGCCTGTGAGTCTGCCTGTCCAATGGGCATAAAGATGAGAGTGCTCACCTCTAAGATAGAAAAAGACATAAGGCAGATGTATAACTATGTACCAGGATTGGAGATAGGCGCAACTCCACCTCTTAGTGTGTATAGGCCCGATGACCCAGAAGAATTTATAACCCCATAAAAAGGAAATTAGCTATGGGATATAAATATTTGGCAAAACAAGACATAAAAGAGCTCTTTGATAAGGTATCCAAATTAGGGGATGTTTTTGCCCCTGTAAAAAAGGGTATAGAAGTAGTTTGGTCAGAAGTTCAAGATGTATCTAATGTATTATTTGATTTTAAAAATACATCCCTGTCTCCCAAGGGTTTATTTTTCCCTCAAACAGAATGTATGTTTGAATTCAAGAACAACCCAAGGGCAGAGGATGGGCTTATTTTAAAAGAAGTGCCCCCTCTGGAAAAAAATAGAGTGATTTTGAATATCCGACCCTGTGATGCAAGGGCATTTTCTATCCTGGATAAGGTATTTATGAAAGATGAAGATTCATTGGATGTGTACTGGAAGGATAAAAGGGACAAGACCACATTAATTGGACTTGCCTGTAATAATCCTGCTTCAACCTGTTTTTGTACCCAGGTAGGTTCTTCTCCCTTTGGAGAACAAGGCCTGGATGTGCTTATGATAGACCTTGGGGATAAGTATCTGCTAAAGCCCATTACTGATAAGGGAAAAGATATCTTGGATGGATTTAATGATGCATCAGATGAGGATGTAAAAAAGATAGATGAGCTAAAAGAAAATGCAGAAAACAAAATAAAAACTAAACTCTCAATGGATAATATTTTGTCTAGAGAGATATTAGAGGTATATGAACATCCATATTGGGATAGGTTGTATGAGACCTGTTTAAATTGTGGTGCATGTACCTTTTATTGTCCAACCTGCCACTGTTTTGATATTCAGGATGAGACAAAGGGAGAATATGGAAGGCGAGTCAGGATTTGGGACACATGCATGAGCTGGCTATTTACCCAACATGCATCAGGACACAATCCAAGGGGAACTAAAAAACACAGGGTTAGACAGAGGTTTATGCATAAGTTCAAATACATGCCATTTAAGTTAGATGGAGATATAGGTTGTGTTGGATGTGGTAGGTGTATTTTAGTATGTCCTGTAAATATAGATGTGAGGGATGTAGTAAATAATTTAAACAAATAAAAAAACAAAAAGTGAGATGGCTATGAAGAATCCATATAAACCATATCCAGTAAGGATAAAGAAAGTAGAGATAGCCACAGAAGACAAGAGTCTTCGCACCTTTGAATTGGAATTTATAAATAAGGAAGATGCGAAAAAATTTGATTATATGCCAGGTCAATTTGCAGAATTATCCATACCTGGCTATGGTGAGTCTCCAATTGGAATAGCATCTTCCCCAACAGAAGGCGATAACCTTTTGTTTACTGTGTTTAGAATAGGTAGGGTGACAACAAAGCTCCATTCTATGCAGGAAGGGGACATAATGGGAGTGAGGGGGCCACTTGGCCATCCATATCCATTAAAGGATCTTGAAGGCAAGAATATAGTTATAATTGCAGGTGGTTATGCTGTAACAACTTTAAGATCCACCATGGTGTGGTTGCTTCATCCAGATAATCGTTCTAAATATGGAAAAATAACATTTATATATGGAGCGAGGACTCCAGGTCTTCTTTTATACCATGACCAGTGGCGTGAGTGGCAAAAGAGAGATGATGTGGACTGTCATATTACAATTGACAGGGAAGTAGAGGGATGGGATGGCCTAGTTGGCTTTGTTCCAACCATAACCGAACAAGTAGCTCCAAATCCCGAGAATTCAGCGGCAATAATTTGTGGACCACCAGTAATGATAAAATTTACCCAACCTGTATTGGATAAACTTGGATGGAAGGGCGAGCAGATAATAATGAGTTTAGAAAACAGGATGAAGTGTGGAATTGGTATATGCGGCAGATGTAATGTAGGTCCATATTATGTGTGTAAAGATGGTCCTGTGTTTAGAAAATCACAGTTAGACTTTTTACCCAGAGAATATTGATCAAATAATTTTTAGCTACTCTAGGATAACCACTGTAGGGGCAATTCATAAATTGCCCCCCATGTTAACGAACCTTCCCTCCTCACCCTAAAAAGTTTTAAAAATTTGCCATCCAAATAATAACTTTATATAAATTCCCCTTGCCATGCTTATAAAAGGTGTTTTATATAAAGTTTATGCACAAAAAGTACATCCAAAATCCCCATGATGTCTTTGTAAAGGAAGTCTTTTCTCATATCCAGAAAAATGGATAGAACAAGGGCGAATAGAAGGACAGAGGGAAGGACGGATGGAAGGCATGATTTTAGAGGCCCAGGAAATGGTTCTCGAGGCCTTGATAGAGAAGTTTGGACTCATTAAGCCAGATTTATCCGTTAAAATTAAGGGAATTGTAAATAGAGAGGTTTTAAAAAGTTTGCATAAACTGGCCATTAGAGTAGATTCCATACAGGAATTTGAGGAAAAATTAAAACAAGTTGAATTGTAAGAGCTGTATATTATGAAGTGACAGTGAACAGTGAACAGAATAAAATTTTCACCTCAAGTTAGGAGGGTAGATATTGTTCCTTTTCTTTGCAGGTTAACTTCTTAGAGGAAGATTTTTAAGGGCCCTTTACTGGGCATTTATTATACCTTTGAGATGAAGAGATATAAGCCAAAGACTGATACTTTAACCTTAATATCAATTTTAACCACTGAACCTGGGGCAAAGCAAATGAAAGGATGGGAGATATTCCATCCCTCTTTTGTATAAGCATAACCCGTAAAAGGCTCTATGCTTCCTTGAATGAAATTTTCTGAAAGTATTTTGAAATTAAACTCCTGACAACTCAGATCAGCTGCTAAGAGATGAGAAGTCAGGTGATTTCCTTTTTCAAGAATCAGCACTACTTCATCATTTATTATCTCTGCTCTGATTCCTCCAAGAGCTTTACTATTATCATCTTCCCTGAAATATTTAACCTTAACCCTTCCCCATCCATATCCTGTCTCTCCACCGAGACGAATTGAGTCAAAAACCTTTTTTAAGCTAATTTCATCTTTAGCCAAACAAAGGATCACATCGTCCTTTCTAAAATTGATTTTCTCAATTCCAATTTCACTCTTATAATTAAGCTCTTTCACCCACAAATCCCCTATTAGATAAACATCCTTATTATGCCTTGTTTTCGGTGCAATGAATTCGATTTCGTAGAGCTCTCCTTCCTCTGTTGCCTTTCGGTTATAGTCAATGGGCTGTCCCATATAACCGAATTTGAAAAGATAATCAAAATCATCATATTTCCATGGAAAATAAGGCTTTTCGCCATCCAACGAGGGCCAAAGGTAACCAAAGCGGATGTTTTCATTAAGGAAATTACCAACTTTTTCATATAATTTTGGATTGCTTCCAAAGTAATCTCTCGTAATCCTTGCAGTAAGAGCACCCCATAGGGTTTTGCCAGGCACATATTCACGGGTTTCCATAAGATTGCGAGATTTCCGTTTTCCTATATGAAGAGGTGAAAGAAGCTTTAAAATTATACGATAGTGAATGAAGCTCATGCAATTTTCCCCTCCTCGCTTCTTTTAGATAGTATATGCTTTTGCGTGGAATCGCACATAAATCAAAATTTGTTCCCACAACTCCCGCACGAGCAATAATTTTTTAAGATCACTTGTAATTTCAGAAACAACACGGAGTATCTCAGTTTTTGAAGTGTTAACTTCACCAAATTTTTTCTCTGGCCAGAAATCTTCATACCTAGGTAAATTTTCAATAAATTTTTCAGGATTTAGTAATGTATAAAGCCATGAAATTATTTCTGTTGCGCATCTTTCCTCTGGCGACATTTTATCTTCAAAGTCTTCTTTTCCACTTCTGCTCATAAGAAAAAGCATTGCAGCATAAATACCCTGAGATTGCAGAACACCAAGAGTTTTTGTTGCTATGTTTTCAAGGTCATCTTTTTTGACAATCTTAATGGATTTACCATCTTCATTCAAAACTTTTCCGACAATTTCTGAAATTTTTTGTGCAGTCATGGATGCTATGTAATCAAGATTAGGACTTTTCATCTTTTCCCTCCTACATCTTCCTTAACTCTCCAACAATCAATGTTTTTAATCCGCCCAAATCCTCTTGTGCCCATACCGCCGATACCAAGATGCTCTGCCCATTCAAGACCAAAGTTGACAATGTTTATCGGAGCATTCCAATTTAAACTTTTCATAACATTTTTAAGTGCCTCGTAAGACCTTTGAACTTTTTCCCAATATTCATCTTTTCTTTTAGCAAACTCAGCTTCACTTTCATCCTTATTTTTAATCGGGCGCTTGTTGATATATCCTAACTTTTTCAAGACACTCTCAACCTCGATCTCATTTTCAGTAATTTCCGCAGGGAGAGAAATCTTTTTAACTTCTTCATAAAGTTCTTCCCATATCTTCTTTGATGGAAATGCATTTCTGAAATCATCCACTACCACATCAAACCAAAGAAATGTTGCTCTTGGAATAGCTTCGTAGGTAAAAAGTGCACCTTCCTCTGCTGCGCCGGTTTCAGGGTTTATGGCTACTGAGGTGCGTACTTCGAGGTTTGAATTAACGATTTGAGAAAGGAGGTTTGAAGAAACAAGGACTATACGATCTTTAACAGGCTCTGGCAGTTTATTTTTTAAATCATCTTGAGGAGTCCAATTCTCTTCTTTTTTTAGCATTAACCACCCAAGATTTATAAAATCTCCATCAGTAAGACCACTCCATTTAGCTCTGTTCTCTTCGACAGAAGTATTATTGCTAAAACCGGCATCTCTTAATACCTCAACACTCGTTACCCATACAGGACCGACCATTGAATAGACTGGAAAGAGTAGGATTCTGGCGTCCATAATCGAGACGATACCAGAGAAAGAGTCTTTGCCTCCTTTGCTGTAGCCAAAAGTATAGCATATAGGACATTTTTGAAGTCCACAGTGATTGCTATGCTCAGTCTGTCCCTGTCCTGCACACCGTAGTTTTCCATATCTTCTTGCAGCATAAGCCCTAATAGCACCGTGAAGAGCAGTAGCTGGAATCTTGGGAAGTTTTGTTCCAGGTTCTCTGACAATTGTATTATCCACACGCCCCAACATCATTCCGCCAGTTCCTATATGAACAGGGTCAGTGGTCATAATTAAAAACCTATAAGTTTCAGGCATCTTTTACCTCCTCAAGCAGTATCGCGCAAATTTGATATTTTGTGGAATACTATAATCCAATAAATTCCAAAATTTTATTAAATAATGCCTCAGCAAGTTTTATCGCTTCTTCCGAATCCTCTCTTCCTGGAAGACCTTCTGGAAGCATACCAGGTAACGTATCAGGATAGCGTGTTGGAATGTAATAAATGTCAAATTTCAAAAAAATATCTTTATTGACAAATGGATGCTCAGCAGGAAGTAAGCTTATCAATTTGGCTATAGAATGAGTTCTTGGAGGAACCTCATCATAAAAGTAGAAAAGAGCTTTAATAGATTTCTCTACACATTGCTGTGCATGAAAACAGGAAAGATGGTAAATTCTCTCTTTATAAGCAAGCTTAGCCAATTTCAGGTCATCTTCAGCGAACCTTAGCCGTGCCTTCACCTCTTCTTGCATTATATATCTCCTTTGCTTTTGGCAGGATCTCTTTTTTAAAAAAGAGTCGAGTTTCACTCAAACGTTTAAATTCATCCGGTGTATAAACAAAGATGTCAAATACTTCCTTAGGTTTCAGAATTCTAAGCACTTCTTCTATCCGTTTTAGAAATGGTTTTGAAGTGGATTTTATTATTATCATGTCAATATCTGAGTTCTCATTAACCTCACCCGACGCAAGTGAACCAAAAACCAAAATACGTTCAGGCTTGTATTTCTCACTCAGGATAGTAACGCATCTATTTAACTCTTTTTTGAGCCTTTCCTCTGTTATGTTCATTCTCTGCCTCCCGATTTTTCCTTCATTATGTGATGAAAAAGATAAACTGCATCGGCAAAATAGCCGTAAACTGCCATATCTGTAAGCCATTTAAGCTTTGCCTTGAATTTATCCTCGGTATTACATCCAGGATCATCCTGACTCCATTTCCACTGCCATTGGGCGTTCACAAACAAATTATGACAAAATTTTTTAAAACTTTCATCTTTTAAAGAATCCTCAGCCTCACTAAACCACTCCTCACGCTTTGTCTCGATTATTTCTCTGAGGGAGAATATTTGGGTAGAACTTAGGCGTGGCTTTTTTACTTTATCTTCCAGATGCTTTGGAATTTTTGCAATAAAATTCCAAATTTTTTCAAGAATTCCAATTTCATCCAGAAAATAAGGTCTTGTCAGTAAATTTTTACGCCTGCCTTTACAATCATAGGCAATTTCAAACCTGCGAGCATTAGTTTCAAGAAATTCAAAATCAAAGGTAGCTGGGGTAAAATAAATTTTATCACCACTCTTCAGCTCACCTGCATGGACAAGCCAGGAATGATTTGAGTTCCAAGGATTTTTAGCTTTGTAGTAGCAGTTACGGTCAGTTGGCTCACTTAAGGATTTAAGAAACACATAGGGATACCAGCGATCTTCAGTCTGTCCATCACCCATAATAGCGGGAATATACCATGTTAAAGTGCGATTTCCTTGCTTAAGAAGGATTTCAAACAATTCCTTAAACTGACCGTTTTTGTCTTCATGCAAACTTTCAGGAAGTTTATCTCCTCTTTCAACAGACTTTCGAGCTTGATTTACAACTTCCCATTGCTTATAGTTCCATTTTTGTTTTAGCATCCTTCTGCCTGCATCCAAGATTGCTCTAAGCGGCATCTTACGATAGGCATATACAACTCCGATATGTAAGGGCAAGCGATTTCTGACTTTGCCCATCTCCCTTTCATATTTAGTCTTGATAGCTTTCACAACTTCAAATGCCTTATCTGCTGGGATAATTGCCATAAAAACCTGTGGCTCTGCAAGAATGGAGATTAAAGGGATGTAGTTATCTTCCAGATATTGAACACCGCTTTCCTTTGAAATAGTAAAGGTAGCTACAGGATGGCCCGGACGTCCATATTCAGATGGTTCGTAAACAGATAGACCAACTTGCTCTTTTTGTAGCAACCGGATGAGATCACTGAATGACTGACCATATACATTGTCCAGATAGTCTAAATTCTCAACCACCCAAAAGCCACCACGATATTTCTCTGGAATATCCACATCACCATCCGGCACCCAGAGCACAGCCACTTTACGGTGCTGAATTTCTAGTTCGTAAGCGTGATATGGAAGCATACGGTTCTTTTCCTTTAGTTCTACTATTCCTTTAAGGAAAACGCGGGAGCGCTTTTTGTTAATAACTTGGCCTATTAAGGATTTAGCCAAGTCTCCTTTCTCATTCGTAGGAGCAACTTCTTGCCAGAATTTCCGTGTGGTTTCCCATATACGGCGAAGGCGAGCAAAGGAAGGATTTTTTGCTACTTTATCCGCTGTATGTCCGTTCTGATCATTTGGGGTTCGTACTGCAAGAGTGCGCACTAATGTCCCCTCCAGCCAGTGAGTTAAGTCAAAAGTGCTAACAAGAAGAGCTATACGACCGTTTTTGTCAGCCACCTCATCGATCCAGATGGTAGCCATTGAACGACCAATATTGACTGCCCACTGTTTTGCTCGACCTTCCCGACGCTTTTCACAAACATCACACATCTTGCGGCGTTGAGACGTGGGAGATTGTTCCTGAGGACGCAGACCGCAAATAGAGCAGCGCTCCTGGGGTTCTGGGAAATTGCACCACTGCTCGGCAACCCATTGGGGATCAGGTTGAAGTGCTGGAGTTTCTTCAAGGTGTTTCTCTATGGGCGGTAACTTGGACTGTCCGTCCCAAGGATTCTTGTCTAAGCAAAACGCTGGTACAATTTCGCCTTGCAAAGCCAAATTCTGATCGTTCCGCACTATTCCTCCACGGAATTGCTCCATAATAAGTTCTCTGAGAGTTTGAGAATTCTGAGAATTACGCTCCGAATCTGTTAGCTCCAAAAGATTGTGAATATCTGGCACAACAAAGACAGGGCCGTTTTCGTCTCGATAGACTTCCAAAGCCAAGGGATACTCTACTTCCAGTAGATCCATCACTTTATTCCAGGCGTCTTTGAGCAATTCCTGTCGGACCTTTATATCTGGGATAGAAGGTGCAGAGAGAATATATTCTAGACCGTTGGTGCGGATGGAAAGGAGTCGCCATTTTATATCTTTTGGTTTCCGTTGTTCACAGGTAAGAACACATCGGGCAATCTCGGCTTTATAAAGCGCAGCTACAATGGATGACCAATCCCAAAGAGTGACCTCGTTAATGGGACAGCGGGTGTCGCCCCAAGCTTCTTTAAAAATAGGTTCTAAAATTTTCAAAAATTTATTCAGGGTTTGTGAACTTGGATTGAAAAAAAATTGAGATAGAGCCTTGATGACAGGTTTTTCCACTAATCGGCATAAAAATCCAGATGGCTGTAAATGATCATAACCAAGAGGAGTGGACAGCCAATCAGTCGCTAACTCTAAACATTCGTTAACTTCTAGTTCCTTTTCAATATGTCCGCTTCTGTGTGCTCGACCAAGAGTTCTTACTAAAAAGGCAATATTTTTCTCTGCCTTACTAGGTTCACGTCCTATTTCAATTAGATTTTTAACATTGAAGTCTTCTGACTTCTCACACAAAAAAAGCGTGTTTTTTTCTAATATCTCGGAAAATTTTCTAGGAGCACACTCTTTTCCTCTTTTCTTCCATTCTTGAATTTTATTTCGATTAACAAATTTGTTTCTTTTCCAGTGGGAAGCTACAGTCATATCAATGCATTTCTGCCAATCATGTAACCATGCAGCCAATTCCGCCTTCAAAATCTCTTCACGCTTATTCCGAAGATCTTTCAAATCAGCCACGGCTTTTGCCTCCTGTAATATCCCGTAGAATTTCCAAGGACAATTGAAGGTTTAATTTTCGCCATTCCATGTCTCCCAGAATATTTTTTCTGCTTCTGAGAAGCCTTGAGCTCTGATCGCGCTTTGTTTCTTGATTACATCTACCACTCCATAACCGCTACTTGTTTTAGCACCAAAGCCATATTCGGTGAGCATGGCGCAGATGCCACGTGCGATAGCGTGCAAATCGGTTTTCGCAGTGTCTATATCTTTAGATCCAGCATACAAAGGCACGTACAGCAAAGTAAAGATGCCTGGTGTGCCCGCAGGCACGCTCTCGAAGTAAATAGGTTGCTTGCCTGCGCCTGTGTCGCGAGGATGAGGATTGATAACCTCAATGTCAATTCGGTTGAAAAAAGTAGGATAAAAGTTGAGGCAGCCGGCGCTAAAATCCGCTTCTTCACCTTTTACATTTCCAAAGAGGCGCACCATTTGCTCATCTTTGGCCTCTTCCTCCCAGGTTGTGTACCCACGCAATCTGCGCATCGCCGCCCTGAGCGACCCTTTCCACTGGCTGGGAGCTACATAGGGCACCTTGAAAATCCATTCTTTTTTCACAGGGTTGTCAATGACATATAAATCCACATCATCCTTGCTGATGTAGGGTTTACGCAGAGTAAAATGCACCTGTATGACCCAAGAGCCGGGTGGGAAAAGGGAAAGGTCAGGTAAAGGAGGATTAGTAGCAAAAATTTTATGCATAAATATACTTCTGCTTTTTAAAAAATTTTCACTGCGATGTTTTATCCAGTAATACAAACCTGTAGGGTCTTTTCTTGACCCCATTCGCACGGATTCTTTATGGCCAGTAACCCGTGCTTGAGCCAGAATTTCAAGACGTGCATAGTCATCTTTTATGAAAGCAATTTCTTTCCATTGAAGAGGTGGATTTGAAGATTTCCCTACAAGATAATCAATTGCATAGGCTTGAGTGGTGCTATCCTTCAGTACAAAGGCAAAATACGCGTGATATTCATACTTCATGAGTCTACTCCCTAAGTAATCGATCCCATGCATCTATCAAAGTAACGAAAGATTGCTCAATTTTATTCGTATATCCGTTTTGCGCAGTAACTTCAATCAACTTTTCAGCAAACCACACATGCGACTTTGACATTTGTAGGGCCGTAATGTAAGCATAAAGGAGTCCTTTCGAACGTTGTATAGAGAACCCTTTATCTTGCATAAGTTTAGGTATTTCTGTCGTTCCTATTCGGTGTATGTTGTTGTAAATATTGGGACGCGAGCTTGAATTGCGTATGTATTGTGGAAGTAAATTAAACAAAAATTGAGCCAATTGAGGACCAAGCCGGTTGATTAAATCCCACAAGTATCCATCAAAATCTCTGAATCCGTTTGGTGATAGTGCAGTGTTAATATGAAGGTAAATTATGCGCCCGTTTAGGTTTTTACGAAAGATATTATTAGTAACTCGATTCCAAGGATCTAAATGAGCAAACTTCGAATCAACAAAATCTTGAGGAGTTGGATGGTCTTCTTGGTCATAGATTAAAAGAAACTTTGTCCAGAGCCGTGGTAGCTTCTCTAAGAACTGAGAAGTTATGGAGCGTGGATTATTTTTTATATGTTCGTTTGCATCATCTATCTTTATAATAGAATTGTTTTTCAGAATTCCGAATTTATTCAGTTTGCGAACTACATACCACTCTGTTGGTCCTTCACAATATACCATTACCATGGCGCTCCTCCTGTTTCAGATGTTTCAGAAGAAAGTTTCCACGTGAGAGGAAAATTCTCAACAAGACCAGTGTCAATTTCTCGGAGGTCTAAGCCACCTTTCAACCAATCTATCACAGTTTCAACGCCAAACGGATGCACTTCTAATCTCCCCTTATGCAAATTAAGAGAATAGAAACGAAGAATGTCTTGCTGCTTTTTTGCATTCCTAAAAAGATTGGCCATCCATGCGATAACTTCTAAGCTTTGGGTCGTAATAAAAACCTGAACTGGCTTTTTTGACACAAGATTCCACACCTCTTCTAACAGTCGTCCCAGAGTAGCCGGATGCATAAATAACTCCGGATCTTCCCACAGGAAAAGACCCAGATGCTTTTCATCCACTTTTTCTGATAAAGCAATCAAAGAAGCCAGTACCTTAAATGCATGACGGGCACCGTCTCCAAAATAGTCAATGGGAAGTGGTGTCTTTCCTGCAAATTCTATAAATCCTGTCCAATTCTTTCCTTTTTTGGGCCCAATAGATACAGCAGATCCTTTAAGCTCTGGAAAAATGAGAACGAGACTTTGGGTAATTTTTTTCTTCCAATCTGGTATCTCTTCATAGTTTCCACTTCCAAACCATTCAGTAAAGTGTTGCTCTGCCATATGAAAGTCAAATAAAACCACATGCTTGGGTTGCATACCTTCTATAGCCCAAACGGAAAAATAGTCTATCCCTTCCGCTTTTTCCCAACGGTATACCCATGCATCTTCCCAGAGATAATTCCAGCCTCCATTTTCTAAACGCGCATTGTATTTTTGAAAGACTGGCGGGATCAAGTTGGCAGGAAACGAGTAATTTTCCCATGGCTCTAATTGAAACATGGATATCCTCTGAACATCCTTTTGAGAGAAGGCTCTACGGCGTCCAGGAGTGTCAAGCGGAGCAGTCAGCTCAAATTCTCGCAGTGGATAGTCTTCAGGGACATCTGGCAGTGTAATAACCAGACTACCACCATCAATGCTTATATCAGCAGGAGAGTCTTTCCATGTTTTGGCTTCTCCATGACGTTGCCGCAGACGAGGTAATGGCTCTAAACCTAAGAAATCATAGATATCCAGAGTTTTAGCTGGCCAAGCGCTGGGTTCTAAATTAGGATTGACAAACGAACAGGGCCGATGTGCAAGAGCACTTAAATAGAGCATCTCTAAAACAGCTGTTTTCCCACTGTTGTTTGGACCAATAAGAAGATTAATTTTCCCCAAGTTATCCAAAACCCCTTCTCTAATGCCTCGAAAACGATGAATAATTAAACGATGAATCATTTGGTCCCCTCCAGTATTTCTAAAACATCCTTGGAAGATGTTGGCTTATAGGTATCTATCTGACCATGTGCATTTAAAATAGTTTGCCAGATCTGCTTGTTGCTAAGAATATCCCATACTTTATTAGCCCACTTAGGTGATTTTAGCCATACCCATCCTCGAACTTCCCACACTCCATCAGTTTTATATGCCCAGCTTACTGCCACTTTGCTGCGGAGTCTATTACCACCAGGTTGCATAACCCCAAAAATTTCTCGTTCATCTCCCCATTTACGGTTCCATTGATTGAAACGCCACTCGTTTTTCAAAGAAGGACTAACCGGCACAGTTTGGTATTGGCTAATGATAGGCTGAATTTTTGTTGATACCCTGCTAAGACCAGGAACCCGTGTCCACCACCCTGGTTGTGTTGGTTTAAATCTATACTTAAAAAATCCAAACTGCCTCAAATCAGGTAGGTCCTTATTCGAATTATCATTGCTAAAAACTTTCCAATTCCACATAGGTTTAGCATCACTTTTGCTGTATGCCCATTCAATCACCTCATCTCGGTTTTCTATCATAAATATGCCGTATCCCAATTGTGGTTTTGCTCCCAAATTACCCCATTTTTCCAGAAAAAGTAATAAAGCTGCCATTAAAGAAAGTGATTTTGGGTCGCCGATGAATTTCAATGTAAACTTTCCCATATTTCCCGCTGGTAAATACCATCCTCGAGTCCGGCGTGGTAGACGAATGTTAAGTATTTTATCCTCTGATTGCAAAATACATTCTGTTTGATGATCTACTATCTCCAACCAAAACTGTCGTTTCCAACCCGTGGTACCGAAAGAATAACACGCAGGACAAAGTTGTTCTTTAGGAGGTCGCGAATCTTTCGTATCGTACCGACACTTATTGTCCCCTACTGGATCACATGCATATTCTCCAAGTCCACGCACAATTGCCTCGAACCACCAGCGCAAACCTCCCAAAATACCTGTCTCGTGGATACGATCCATTTTTCCATCCACACCACCAGTCCAAATAGGAGTAAGCATTTTCACTTTTACACACAGTTTATCCATTTATCTGCCTCCCCCTAAGCTTTCATAATAAGTTGATAAAATGTTATAATGAACTTATCTATGTTTGGAGAAATATTCAACTTTAATCTGGCATAGACAGGCTAAGAGCAAATAAGGAGAAAGTTCTTGTATTGTAGGTGCGTTTCTTTTGCCTAGGGCTAATACCTTGTATAGTGCTTGCTTTTCAGTAAGTGTTGACATAATATCTGCGTCCTTTTTTATTGTTTTGGAAAATTAACAACTAATTGTGAATTTGAAAATCCATACAAAACTCCTCTTGCCAACCTTATAAAAGGTGTTTTATAAAAAGATTTATGGACAAAAAATACATCCAAAATCCCCATGATGTCTTTGTAAAGGAAGTCTTTTCTCATAAAGAGCAGGCTGAAGATTTCTTAAAAAATTATTTGCCTCAAAATATCTGCAAATTAATTGATTTTGATTCTCTTACTATTGTCAAAGACTCCTTTGTGGATGAAAATTTAAAAACACATTTCTCTGATTTACTCTATGAAGTTCAAATAAGTTCTAGAGATGGATTTATTTATTTGCTTTTTGAGCACAAAAGCATCCCGCAAAGATTTACTGCTTTGCAACTTCTCAGATACATGGTCAAAATCTGGGATCTATATCTTAAACAAAATCAATCTTCTACTTTACCTGTTATTATCCCATTAGTCATCTACAATGGTCACAGAAAATGGACAATAAAAACAAACTTTTCCGATCTTTTTGGAGAGATTGAAAAAGAGTTAGATATTTATATACCAGACTTTAATTACCTGCTTTACGACCTATCCACTATATCAGATGAAGAGATCAAAGGAAAGGTGATATTACAAGCAACTTTAATGGCTCTTAAATATCTTACAACACCTGAACCAGGCAAATATCTAAAGCGAATTTTTAGTCTTTTTAAAGACCTTGGTGAGAGCAATACACCTCTTCAATATCTAGAAACACTTCTCTCCTATATAGCCAGTGCTAGTGATAAAATAGACGAAAAAGATATAACAGAAGCAATAAAACAGATAAAAAAGGAGGCTAACATTATGCCAACACTTGCTGAAAAATGGATAGAACAAGGACGGATAGAAGGTCGTATGGAAGGGCGAATAGAAGGGCGAATAGAAGGACAGAGGGAAGGACGGATGGAAGGCATGATTTTAGATGCCCAGGAAATGGTTCTCGAGGCCTTGATAGAGAGATTTGGACTCATTAAACCAGATTTGTCTGTTAAAATTAAGGGAATTGTAAATAGAGAGGTTTTAAAAAGCCTACTTAAACTGGCTATTAGAGTAGAGTCTTTATCTGAATTTGAGGAAAAATTAAAACAAGTTGAATTGTAAGAGCTGTATATTATGAAGTGACAGTGAACAGTGAACGGAATAAAATTTTCACCTCAAGTTGGGAGGGTAGATATTATTTGGTCAAAATTTTAAATATGACAAAAGAATTATCTCAAAAACTTAAAAAGAGGATAAAATGGATGAATTATTAACCACAAAAGAACTTGCAAATTTTTTACATATAAATGAAAAAAAAGTTTATACTTTAATTGAAGAACAAGGTCTTCCTGCCACAAAGGTCACGGGTAAATGGCTTTTTCCTAAACACCTTGTAGAACGATGGATAGAAAATAATACTATTAATTATCCATTAAAAAAAGTTTTTAATATTACTTGTTCTCTGATAGTAATTGCTGGAAGCAATGATATTTTGTTAGATAAGTTTCTTCAAATCTTCATGAAGAAGTATCCTGATTATATCACTGCATTTGCCAATGTAGGAAGTATGGGTGGGATAAGAGCTTTAAAAATGGGGAATTGTCATATAGCAACAAGCCATCTTTTACAAGAGGATAAAAAAGAATTTAATTTTGATTATATATTTCAAGAAATGAAACAGATGCCTGCTGTGGTCAACTTCTGCCTCAGAAAACAAGGACTTATTGTAGCAAAGGGAAATCCCAAAAATATAAAAGGACTAGAAGATTTGGTATCTAAAGATGTCAAAATAGTAAACAGACCTAAAGGTACTGGAACAAGACTTTGGTTTGATCAAGAGTTGAAAAAGGTTGGAATAGAGCCAGCTTCTATAGAAGGTTACAATAATGAAAAAAAGACTCATCTTGAAGTAGGGATCGAGATATTAACCCAAAAGGCCGATGCTGGACCTGGAATAAGAGCTGTAGCTGGCATTTTGGGGCTTGATTTTATCCCTTTCCATTGGGAAAGATTTGATTTTATTATAGATAGAGATAGATTTTTTGATCAACATATACAAACTCTATTAAGTCTTCTACATGAGGAAGATTTTAGAAATCTTTTGAAAAATTTTGAAGGATACGATCTAAAATATTCAGGAAGAATGGTTTATCCAAACTATTATAAAGAGAACAACATAAACCTAAAATTTGCATCATAAGATAATGTTTAGCTTGACAATATAGTGAATTAATGGTATAAAGTGTTTCAAATAGGAAGTATGAAGGAGGCACTGATTCTATGCGTAGATTCCATGTTAAGTTCACTGAAAAAAATCTTACGGGCAACGCCGGACTGGTATTGCTGGGCCTGTTTGCTGACAAACTGAAGCTTCCCAAGATGCTTGAGCAACACATTACTATTAAGCGGGGAGCTACCGCACAGTATAAGGTTTCCGACATTATCATGATTTTGATGATGGCAGTGTTAGCCGGGGCTAAGCATATGAGCCATGTATTTATCCTAAAATCTGATTTAGCATTGAGGTCGCTTTTTAAATGGGAAAGGTTTCCTGACTATACTACCATAAATCGGGTTTTTAAGTTGTTTAATCCCCGACATTGCAATGAGCTCTCCGATGTAGAAACAAAAGTGCGCAAAAAGGTTTGGGGTAAAAAATGGTTTAGCCGCATCACTTTAGATTTGGACTCTACAGTGCGTGGGGTGTATGGGAAACAGGAAGGTGCCGAGAAGGGTTACAACCCCAAGAAGCCAGGACAAAGGGGATATCATCCGCTACTTTGCTTTATTGCTGAGACGCGGGAATGTCTTCACAACTGGTTTAGAGCCGGAGATGCTTATTCAGCCAATGGTTGTGTAGAGTTTATGCAAGAGTGCTTTGCCAAGCTTCCAAGGAGAGTCTGGAAAATTATTGTACGTGCAGATTCCGCCTTTTTTAATGGAGAACTTTTAGACTACTTAGAAGAGGCTCATGCTTTGTACTTAATCAAGGTTAAGATGCGAGGACTCACTCAGCTTTTAGAAACTCAGAAATGGCACAAGGTTAAAAATAGACCTGGCTATGAGAAGACCGAATTCACATACAAATGTGAAAGGTGGAAGCACCCCCGCCGGTTTGTGGCCGTACGTCAAGTAATAGAGAGCAAATTTAGTTGCTTTTTTTTCAGCGTTACAAAGACTGAGTATGATTATTTTTGTTATGTAACAAATATGAACCTGAGTCCCTGGGACGTCCACAGGTATTATTGCCAACGGGGGGCCAGTGAAAACTGGATTGAGTGGTGTAAGGGACAGATGGCCTCTGGAAGCATTTTGACACAGGATTTTTGGGCCAACTCCGCCATATTCCAGACCTGTATTCTGGCTTACAATCTACTGGTTTGGATGATGTGGCTCAACGATGAAGATGGTTTTAGAGAAGAGCCCAACACAATCCGCATGTTTCTAATCCATGTTCCAGCTCGGCTGATGCATGCGGGACGACAATGGTTCCTTCGATTATCGAGGGATTATTTTTTCAAAGAACGTTGGATAAAGATAGAAAATTCCATCCGGTCATTACAATTTGCTTAATCTTTTTTTGAGAGTATCCTCCAAAATAGGATTTTGCGTAAGTCCATGTGCAGTGGTGTGCCTTTACACACCCGTAAAGAGTGCCACTGACCGCAGCTTCTACCTGAAAAAGCCTTCCAAGTCACAATGAGGGAGACATATCCTTTAACATAACAGCTCCATATCTAGGTATCTCTGTCCAGAACAATCAGTTGCTTACGATTGAACTGTAATTGCAGATTTTAGGATAAATAAAATTTTCTGAAAACAGGAACTTTAAATTCAAACAATTTCAAAGCCATCAAGAATTTTGAAAAGCTAACTTTTGTTTTCTCAAAGATGCTTCCTTTCCTCACACTTCACTTTTTTTAACCTTTAAACATTTTTAATATAATTTTCTTTTAAATTCCCTTAGATCAAGCCTGTCTAGAAGGATTTTTAGAACATCCTCATACTTTTATAGTCAGTTAGTTGTTTATAGATATTTGAGTTATTTTTTCTAATTAATTTCCAAAATATAAAAATAGTTACCTTAAAAAACCAATACTTACAGAAAATAGTTGACATAAACATATAGAGGGATTACATATTTTTTTTCAAAAAGGGGAGGGCTCAAATGTCTGGCTTTAGCTCTAAAAATCGGTTTGTTATTGTAATAGTTTGGGGGTATTTGACTCTGTTTTTGGCACGAAATTCCTTCTGTCTTGAACATTTACAAACCAAAACAAACCCAAAATTACTTTTTTGGAGTGTATTGAGGTTCAGGTATGAGTATCAAAACAATTTTAACATCAAGTCTTATGGTGATGATCCTGGGGTAGGAGAAAAGGATGATGGATTTCTGACGGGGAGGCTTAGGGCAGGTTTTCGCTATATTCCTTTTAAAAATCTATTGTTGTCTTTAGGGATTCAACATTCAGTTGTGTGGGATCTGGCTTTAGAGGATGAAGACTTTTACAATAAAAAATTCAGAAGGCAACACAATCCTTATGAAGATAAATGGGAGCCTTTTGAGACCTACATTGAACTTAGGGATATCTCATCTCATGTCAATATAAAAGCAGGGAGACAGCTCATCTATTATGGAGACAAGCGTATATTTGGCCCAGGCCCATGGGGGAATTCAGGTAAGTGGATATGGGATGCTGTTAAAACATCTTACAGATTCAGGCAAGGTTTTGTTGATGTATATTATGGCAGAACCATAATTCATGATCCTGATGTGTTGAGCATAAAGCACAGGCATGGTTTTGAAAGTTTTGGTATGTATTCTCATTTTACAATTTCTGCCTCAAATTTTTCAGTAAACTTTGAACCCTTTGCAATGACAAAAAGAGATGATCACAATCATTACAAAAGTGAAGATGGCGTATATGGAGATCTGGACACATATTATATCGGTGGGAGGTTTTTTGTAAAAGATTTTTATGGATTTGACTTTGATATGACCTATGTAAGGCAAAAAGGAGATTATTCCACTGACGATATTGATAGTTATGGCTATCACATACTGTTTGGATATCATCTGAAAGATCTTTTTTCAAAGCCTTTTATAAGCGCTGAATACAGCTTTGCTTCAGGAGATAGCGATCCAACTGATGGTAAACACGAGACTTTTGATGGGGCATTTGGTGCAAGGGATAAGATGTATGGTAGGATGAACCTGTTTAAGTGGTCAAACCTAAAGGATGCTCAGCTAAACTTTGAATTTACACCTCATAAAAAGGTGTATGTAAAGGCGGAGTTTCACAAGTTCTGGCTGGCTGAAAAAAGAGACGCATGGTATTTAAATCCAAGAGTATACAGGGACAAAACAGGGCGATCTGGTGATGAGGTGGGAAGGGAGTTTGATCTGGTGATAAAAGTAGATTTACCCTATAAAAATCAGATTCAAATGGGATATGGACATTTCTGGCCTGATGAGTTTGCAAAAAAACTGGCTTCAGATACCCAGGCGGACTGGGTGTTTATTCAGTGGAGGATAAAGTTTTCAAAAGGGATTTTGTAAACTCAAAAATTTTGGAGGTAAAAAATGGTCAAAAGAGTTTTAGTGTTTTTTTCAATTTTGTTTTTTATGATATGTGTTAGTTCTCTGCATGCAAAGGAAAAGGTAATTTTAAAGGTTTTTCACGCAGGGAGTCTATCTGTTCCTTTTTCAAAGATGGAAAAGGAGTTTGAGAAAAAGTATCCATACATTGATGTGAGAAGAGAGATAAGCGGAAGCGTTAAGGCAGTGAGAAAGGTAACAGAGCTTCACAAACCCTGCGATGTGATTGCTGTAGCTGATTATACTTTAATACCAAAGATGTTATTCCCAACCTATACTGGGTATGTGAAGCTTTTTGCAAGAAATGAGCTTGTGTTGTGTTATACGAAAAAGTCAAAGTATGCAAAGGAGATAAATTCAAGCAATTGGTATAAGATACTCAGGAAAAGAGGAGTAAAGTGGGGCTTTTCAAACCCAAATGACGATCCCTGTGGATATAGGAGCGTGATCTCAATTGGACTGGCATCTTTGTATTACAAAAATCCCAAACTGGTGAGATATCTTTTAAAAAGATATGTGAACATAAGGTGCAGAACAAAAGGTGATGTTATACACTTTAAAGTTCCAAAAGACCTCAAAGTAAAAGGGAAAAAGATTTTCATAAGGCCCAAGTCTGTAGAACTTCTTGGTCTTCTGGAAAGTGGGGTGATTGATTATGCCTTTGAATACAAAAGCGTGGCACTTCAGCATGGGCTTTTATATGCGGAGCTGCCACCTGAGATAAATCTGGGAAGTATAAAGTATGCCAATTTTTATAAAAGGTCGAAGATTACTCTCTTTTATGGCAAAACTATAGAAGGCAAACCCATTGTGTATGGAATTTGTGTTTTAAAAAATGCTCATCATCCAAAAGAGGCAAAATTATGGGAAGACTTTGTAACAGGAAAGCAAGGAAAAGAGATACTTTTTGAGTGCAAACAGACTCCTATTTATCCTGTAAAAGAGATAAAAGCAGGGTTACAATGTCCGAAATGTAAGGCAATTTATTTCAGTCCAACAAGGCTTACCATTGCAACAGGAAGTCCTGGAGAGCTTGGACTCTTAAAGCTTCTGGCAGAGGAGTTTACGACGAGATATCCTGTATCCATATGCTGGGTAAAAGCTGGATCTGGAAAGGCACTTAAGCTACTTAAAGAGAAAAAGGTTGATGTTGTTATGGTTCATGCCCCATCTGCTGAAAAAAAGGCAGTTAAAGAAGGTTGGGCTACACAGAGGACACTTATTGGATCCAATGAGTTTGTAATTGTTGGACCCAAGGATGATCCTGCTGATGTTAGGCATGCTACATCTGCAAAAGATGCTTATAGAAGAATTGCTGGAAAAAAGGTAATATTTTTGTCCAGAGGGGACAATTCAGGCACGCACAAAAAAGAGCTTATGATATGGAAGATGGTAGGAATTACACCAAAAGGAAGCTGGTATGTTGTCACGCACAACTTTATGATGGCAACCTTAAAGAAGGCAAACGAGCTCAAAGGATACTTCATGGTGGACAGCAGCACATGGATAGTTGGAAAGAGCAAGCTGCACAACCTGGATCTTCTTTTTAAAGGTGATCCCGTGTTAATAAATGTTTATCACACCATGTGTCAGCCTGAGAAATGCAAAACGGGATCTTTTGCCAGAAAGTTCATAAGATTTCTGGTCTCTGAAAAGGCACAGAAAATCATAAGAGATTATGGTAAAGATAAATATGATGAGCCATTATATCTGGATGCAGAGGCTTCAAAAAAGTTTGAGCATTAAGTCATGTCAAAAAACATTTTAAATATAGGGGCAGTGATAATAAGCATAATCGGTGCTTTTTTCATAGCTGGCCCTATAATCCACATATTTGTTAAACTCTCTTTAAAAAGCCTCATAGCCACCTTAAAAGATGGTGTTGTGTGGCATTCAATTTTCACATCTATCTATTGTGCCTTCTGGGCAACTGTTTTGGGATGTTTTTTAGGAATACCAATTGGTTACGTTTTAAGCAGGATTCAGTTCAGGGGAAAATCAGTTGTTGAGAGCTTAATCAACATACCAGTTGCAATACCCCATGTAGCAGTTGGAATTGCACTTCTATCCCTTTTTAACCAAAGGACTTTTATAGGACACCTTTTTAGAACAATAAATATCTCTTTTGTTGATACTGTTTATGGAATTGTGCTTGCCATGATGTTTGTAAGCATATCCTTTATAATCTCCTCTTCAATCGTGGGATTTAACAGTGTGGACAAAGAGATTGAGATGGTGGCGAGAAGTCTTGGTGCATCTCATACATACACCTTTTTTCGCATCACCTTTCCATTAGCGCTTCCTTCTATAATAAGAGGTTCTGTGCTCGCCTTTGCAAGAAGTATAAGCGAGGTAGGAGCTCTATTGATACTAGCTTATTTTCCCAAAACAGCCCCTATACTTATGTATGAAAGGTTTGAAGAGTATGGTCTTAATGCAGCAAGGCCGGTGTGTGCTTTGGTAATATTTTTGTGTTCAATTATATTTTTTACCCTTTTATATTTAAACAAAAAATATGTTAGAAGCTAAGATTATAAAGTCGTATAAAAATGGATTTTCTTTAGGTATTGAACTCTTTATTGAACCAAATAGCTACAATATTTTGCTTGGTCCAAGCGGTGCTGGAAAAAGTCTTGCTCTTAAAGAGATAGCCGGGTTTGAGAAAATGGACAAAGGTTATATTAAGTTAAATGGAAAAGAGATATCAAAACTTCCACCTGAAAATAGAATGATAGTTTATTTGCCACAAAATCTTGGGCTTTTCCCAAACTTGACTGTTGAAGAGCACCTTTTTTTTCCTTTTAAGGCAAGAAAAATAAAACCAGACAAAGAACACATATCAAATATTATGAAAGAATTTGGGATTGAACATCTAATCCAAAGAATGCCTTCTCAATTAAGCGGAGGAGAAAGACAGAGGGTTGCACTGGCAAGGTCTCTTATGATAAGACCAGAGGTTTTGCTTTTAGACGAGCCATTGACTGCTTTGGATTTTCACCTAAAGATGAGGCTTATTAAATTTTTAAAAAGAATAAAACAAAAATTTTCCCTTACCATTATCCATGTAACCCATGATCCATTAGAGGCTATATATCTTGGTGAAAAGATTTTTACAATTGAAAAAGGTAAAATAACATTTTTTGGTTCTGTAAAAGATTTTTTTTCAAATTCTCAACATGGATTTGCAAAAAACATAAAAGAGCAATTAATTGAGATTAAAAATTTTTTGAAAACATATTAGTAAATATTCAGGTAAACAGGTATATAGAGTGAACAGTGAAGAGAATAAAAATTTTCACCTCAAGTTGAGGGGTAGATATTGTTCCTTTTCTTTGTAGATGAAGCATTATTCGCCCGTCCCCATTTTTTTAATCCTTATTAAAAGATTTTGAGTCTTATGGATCAAAGGCTTATGGGATAGATATTTCAAAAGAGAGGATTGTGGTTAAATGATACTGAGTATACAATGACAAAAAACACCATAATTTATGTTTTCAGCTTACCTGATTTCTTAATTATTTGGGAGATAGCTCCGTTTGGAGCGATATCCCCCTAAAGATATTACTTAATCTCAAAGGTTAAGGTAGATATGAATTTGTAGTTGTCTGCCTTACGTGGATCTTTATAGGGAAGTAATTCTTCTGTCTTAACAAGCCATATGCCTTTTTTCAAAATTTTCACCTTGGCTATCATATCCTTATCTGTTTGAGTAGTCCATGCAAAGGTGTTCCTTAGATTGCTAAATCCTGCATAAGTGGCGTAAATCCACGCCTTTGTTGGTTTACCCTTAAGTAGGCAGTAAACAGGAAGCATTTCTCCTTCCTTGAGATTCGCCGGATTTTCAAGGGGGAGAATCTCTAATGAATATCCCAACCATTTTTTGTAAGTATTACCTTCAGGAGTACCTACATTGATGATCGCTTTTGCCACAGGTTCGTACCAAAAGGATTTAAGGACGTTCCTGAGCTCATTCTTTGGTTTGTAAAAATAGCCCTCTATGGTTTTGCTAACAAAGGTGCGCACGGCAAGAACCACAACATACGTTCCTTTATCTTTTAGCTTCACCCTTATAGGTTCCACACCACTATTAACTTTTGGTCTGATACGCAGGGGAATTTTGTTCCCTTCTGGGTTAACAAGAACAAGCTTCATCTTTTCTACCATTTTTCTACGGGGCTGGTCATCAACAGGAAACTTATGTCCCCATCCAATATTAATCGCAATCTCCTGGCCTGGGGAAGGGTTGTAATTATCTACTGTAAGCCAAAGATAATGGGCATAGACAGGGGCTGAAACAAACCCAACCAATAACATAAAGCTCGTAATCACTAACATCTTTGTTTTGTTCATAACTGATTTCCTCCTATTTAAGGTTAAAAGTTCATTGTAAGGCGTACAAGCCAAGTAGCACCTTCCCAGTCTCTTTCTGGTTCGCCATAATTTGTATTGAATATGTTATTACCTTCGATTGAAATCGAAGCATATTTGGTTATTTTTTTTGTTAACTTCATATCTGTAAGAAAATAATCGTCAGTTTTCTTTGTATTCCTTGTATCCTTATACATCTCATCTACATACTGGGTTCCTATGCAGGCAGTGATGCCCCATGGGGTATATTCATAAATTAGGCGTGCATTAATGGTGTTTTTTGGGCTATACGTCAGGTCTTTGTGCGTGTCCTCATCTTCAGTATCTAGGTAAGTGTATCCTAAAATTGTTGAAAGCCCTGGTAGCAACTTGGCCTTAAGACTGGCTTCTACCCCTTGGGTATGGCATTTCGCTATGTTTTTTGCTGTCTTTACTGGTTCACCATAAATTGTTTCATCCGTTTCCACCCATACTACTTTGTCTTTAACATCATTTCTAAAGAAAGTCAGACCGAAAAGCCACCTTTTGTTGAAAGACTGCTCTATTCCTACTGAATATCCCCATGAACGTTCGGCATCAAGGTTAGGATTGGATTTATACCAATAGGTGCCATGATGGAATGGCTGTTCGTAATACATCTGACGAATATTGGGCGACTTAAATCCCCGACCAATAGAGGCGCGAACCCTCGTTTGCGGTGTGGCCTCAATCATAAGACTCAACTTTGGACAGAACTCACTTCCAAAAACAGAATGGTCGTCTACCCGTCCTCCCAAGACCAATGTTACTGGTTTACCAACTGTGAAATATATCTTGTCCTGGAGATAAGCACTCCTGGTTATAATGACTTTTGTGGCAAGGTTATAATCCAGTTTTTCCTCTAGCCATTCAGCCCCACCTGTAAAAAGATGGTGCTCCCCTAGAGGTTTAGTATATTGCACCTCAGTCTGTTTGTAATACATATCGCCGTCTGTTGGCGTAAAATGAGAACTCCCACCCCTCTCTTTGGTTTTGAAATCCCAATCGAACCAATAGCCCTGGAGTTTCAGTCTCGACCCATCATTTAATTTAACATTCAATGCAGGGGAAAAACGATACTTATTCTTTTCTGTGTGACGACGTACTCCATTGGAATACTTACGTTTTCGATCCCAGTCTTCTAGGCTAACACCCAGAGATAGCCTAGTATTCTTAGAAAGATTGACAAAATAGTTAGAGTCCAACCTATTTCTATAATAGTCTTCTTCCCTGCCCGAACGATATCCATATTTCCCACAATCTGACTCCTCATGGTTCAGGTTTATTATTCCTCCAAATCTATCTAGCTGTCCCCCAAACCATGCATTACCTATTCTGACATTACGGCTGCCTGAGGCTACTTCCAGACCAAAGCTAGGCTTTTGTGGCGCAGATTTTGTAATTATGTTCACAACCCCTGCAAGCGCATCGCTTCCATAAAGGACAGAACTTGGGCCTTTAACGATCTCTATCCTTTCAATCATTTCCAAAGGAATCTGGTTCAGTCCTAAACCATATTCCCCCATTCCTCCTCCTTTAACCCTCTGGCCGTTGATAAGGATAAGGCCATAACCACTGTTGAAGTCGAGTCCTCTAATCTTTGCCCTCCAGGCAGAAATTCCAGGGACATTTTCCGCGCGAATAAATATTCCAGGGACATTTCTTAAAAGATCAGATATTGTTTGAGCGCTAGACCTTTCTATATCCTTTCTCGTGATAACGAATAAGGTTAGATTGTGAGAGCGAGCGTAAGAGAGCGAACCACAATCTGAACCGTTTGTTGGACAAGCCCGGTTAAATATAGAAAATATCTTTTTGTGGCTATGGAGTGTTGATCAAGGAAAGTGGTGGTAAGGGGCATTGGTTGGATTAACCAATGCTATGGGAAGTTGATTTGTTGTTGCGATTGTCATTTTTTTTAATATCCAGGCAATTTTCAGGTAAAAAATTCTGTTTTTAGGGTATAACTATCCTTTGCCGGGGATTTTAAAAGATCTCCGGTTTTTTGAATCATATATGGTTTGAGCTTACATAATCATCCTCCCAGCCCCTTTCATGTACAATAACCAGGTTGCGATGGTAATAATCCAGGTATCATTGTTTTTATAATCTTCATGCTATTTCCACAGAGGGGGCAGACTATTGACGGTTTTGGTTTTCGTTTCCATTTGGTGAATGGATTAATACGGAGTATCAACTGTAAAAAACAGATTAATTTCTTGCTGCATGAGTGAAGAAAGCCATAACTTCTGCTTCTTCTAAAGCCTTTAGGCAATACATGGAGCATAATGAGATAGAGGAAGTATTCACCTGAAACGGTTCTGGTTTTATATTGCCTGGTTTTGGCATGGAAGTATCTGAAGGTGACCTTTCCGTTTTTGCATTTTAAGATGTCCTTTTCCCGAATAACTCCTCTGTAAAGATAATTGCCAAGATAGACAATGGCCTTTTCAGCGTTTCCGACGTTTTTACAGTGGACGATCCATTTTTTGGAGCAATTTTTGGGGAGTCTAAGTTTTGCATCTACAATGGCGTGCAGGAGTTTAGCCCTAAACACGGTTCCAAGAGCCTTTTGGTTAAAGAGGTATTTAGTGGATTTTGTTCGCCACAGCCCTGTTTTTGTATTGATGCTGGCTGCAGGCATGATTACATGGATGTGGGGATGATAGTTAAGGTTGCGGGAATGGGTATGAAGTACGGCAATAAAGCCTGCTGCACCGCCAAGTTTTTTATCGTTTTTTACAAAAGTCTTCAAGGTTTCCTGGACAGATTCAAACATCAGGGAATAGAAGGTTTTTTGATTTTTCCATGCCAGGTTTCTGAGCTGAGTGGGAAGAGTAAATGTAATCAGCCAGTAAGTAGCGGGAAGTTTTTTGCTCAACTGATTTTCTATCCATTGCTGGTTTTCATGGTTCTGGCAGTGAGGACAACTTCTGTGTCCACATGAATGTGGAATATAAACGGTGTGGGAGCAGTTATCATTTGAGCACCGTGCTAACATGAGAGGGCCATGTTTATCCCTGCAATGTTCCATGACATGTAGGGCCTTTTTATGGGCCGGCAGGACGAAATTTTTATACTTTACAAAAAAAGAATCTTTGAATTGGGTTATGATAGAAGAAAGGTAAATCATTGCACATCTCCCCATCTGATTTCAAGGTGATTGCTGAGGAAGTTTGCAGCTTTTTGAGCATTGGTTCCGGTTTTGTTGGTAAGGTGTGTGTATTTTGAGGTTGTGAGGATGCTGACATGCCCCAGGATTTTCTGTAATTCTACAAGGTCAACTCCGGCCTCCAGCATATGTGTCGCATAACTGTGGCGAAGAGAGTGACATGAAATTTTTTTTCTAATTTCTAGTTCTGTGACAACTACTTTCATGGCAGTCTGGATGCCACTTCTATCCAGTGGTTTGTCAACAAGATGGGCGTTTTTACGACCTCTTTTGCGATTTGGGAATATAAAGCGTGGATGTTTGTGAACTCTCCAAAAATTTCTGAGTACCTGTAAGGTTTTCCGTGGCAATGGGACTAATCTATCTTTTCTGCCCTTGGCATCACGAATATGAACCCTCATGTTTGTATAGTCGATATCTCCGAGGTGAAGCTCAATTCCCTCACCCAACCGCAATCCCAATGAATAGAGTGTGAAAAAGAAAACTTTGTAACTCAAACTTCTGGTAGCTGTTATTAATCGTTGAAGTTCTTCTATAGTCAGAATATCAGGAATTCTGGATGTTTTTGGCGGTTTAATCAAAGGGATATTTTCCCATGTTTTTTTCAGCACATAGGAATAAAAAAATTTGAGACCATAGAGATCGAGCTTGACGGCACTCCAGGAGTGGCTTGCCCGAAGATCGTTGAAGTAATCCAGAAGCTGGTCAGAGGATAGGTCGGATATTTTACAATCAAAGTAATTTCCGATTCGCCTAAGTGCCCTAGAATATGCCTCAATTGTTTTTGGCTGAAATCCGCTTAATTTCAGTAACTTAACATGTTTTTGATAATAAGCATTGAATTTGGGGTCAGTGGGCATGTTTGTGTTCATTATAACCTCCTAATTTAAGAGCCTCTTCTTGGCTCAATACTAGCTAACCTTTTATCACATAAACTTTATATTGCAATCATTAATTATCCGAAGTATAATTACCTAAAATTGCTTGCCGCTTTAGCGGCTTCGTCCAACAACAGTTTCTACTGGTACATCTTTTAGAAGATGCGGGGTCCTTGTTGCAGTAACTACGATTTGGTCCATTTCTATGGCCTCTTTCCCCTTATTTGTCCCATTTTTATCATCTGCCCACCCTGAAGCCGAGTGGATAAAAAAAATTACTCCAACAAGCCATGCCACTACTAACAATCTTTTCATGAATTACCTCCTTCTTCATGATATTTTTCAGGACTCCACCTGACGTTGATAAAAAGAATGCCTCAAAAATACAAAAAAAATCATAGATAACCTGAAATAAATTCTCTCCTCCTGTAAAAACCTTTCTAAATTTTCATTTTTTTGTAGGCTTTTAGCAATACAATGCATCCAAAGATACCAAAAATGATAGAAATACCAGAAATGGTTTTCAAAAAATTAGAGAGATATGTCTGCAGAGGGCTTTGTGTGTATCCTAATGTCTCAATTCGGCCACCATGCTTTACCGGCACATCTAACTGAAGCCTGTGACCCATTCCATCTTCCACAACTACCATCCATTTTCCTGGCATATCTGGATAGAAACAAAACCGCCCATTTCTGTCTGTCCTTCCTATCTGAAAAGGGATTTTCTTATCTGGTGCACTAATTACTACCTTGGCATAACTCATAGGTTCACCTGTGGTATATTCAGCAATTATAACAATTCCTCCTCTGCCTATTTTGCCTCTTACTCCATGAGCGTAAAGGGTAGAGACGTATAAAATTGGAATTGTCACGAAAATACAGCAAACTATAGCAAAATGGTCTTTCATACTCACATGTCCTTTATTACCTCTTGTTTTATTTTATGATATTTAAAATAAAAAAAAAATAAATAAAATTTGTTTTTAGCTATCTATACTTGAATATTTATTATGTCAAGTATAAAATTATAAAAAAAATAATACCAAAAACTGGGAATATACTTTGCTCCTCCTAAATTATAGTATCCCGCAGAATTGGATATAATTGAGAAATTATTCAAAAACAGATAAAAGTAAGATTAAGACCGAGAAAGAGAGAAGTTTTATAAAGGGCACAATATCGAGTGTGGAAGGTCTTATAATGGTTAGTGAGCCCAGCATAAGAATTAAGCATTATTCGCCCGTCCCCATTTTTTGTCTTATTATAGCGAATAATGCTTCACACATAAAGGAAGTGAACAATGGCTGTCTACCTTTGTAGGTCTCCCTTTTTCTGCAAGAGTGGACATTTTGACATTACCACTTAAATCTTCTTTTTTGACATATTTGTCATGAAGGTTACCTTTTTCTACCTTCTCTTTTGTTCATTATTCACTATTTTCCAAACTCCTCTTGCCATTTATTAAGCGGTGTTTTAATAAAAAAGTTATGGAGAGAAAATACATACAGAACCCTCATGACGCATTTGTGAAGGAGATCTTCTCGCACAAAGAGCAGGCAGAGGATTTCTTAAAAAATTATTTGCCTCAAAATCTCTGCAAATTAATTGATTTTAATTCTCTTACCATTGTCAAAGACTCCTTTGTGGATGAAGATTTAAAAAAACATTTTTCTGATTTACTCTATGAAGTTCAGATAAGTTCCAGAGATGGATTTATTTATTTGCTTTTTGAGCACAAAAGCACTCCACAAAGATTTACTGCTTTGCAGCTTCTCAGATACATGGTCAAAATCTGGGATTTATATCTCAAACAAAATCAATCTTCTACTCTACCTGTTATTATTCCATTAGTCATATACAATGGTTACAGAAAATGGACAATAAAAACAAACTTTTCCGATCTGTTTGGAGAGACTGAAAAAGAGTTAGATGTTTATATACCAGACTTTAACTACCTGCTTTATGACCTATCTAGTATATCTGATGAAGAGATCAAAGGAACAGTGATATTAAAGGCTACTTTAATGGCCCTTAAATACCTTACAACACCTGAACCAGGCAAACATTTAGAGAGGATTTTCAATCTTTTTCAGGGACTTGGTGAGAGTAATACACCACTTCAATATCTGGAAACACTACTTCGGTATATAGCCAATGCAACTGACAAGATAGAAGAAAAGGATATAAAAAAGGCAATAAAACAAATAGGAAAGGGGGTAGATATTATGCCGACACTTGCAGAAAAATGGATAGAACAAGGACGTATAGAAGGACGGATAGAAGGACAGAAGGAAGGACGAATGGAAGGCATGATTTTAGAGGCTCAAGAAATGGTTCTCGAGGCCTTGATAGAGAAGTTTGGCCTCATTAAACCAGATTTGTCTGTTAAAATTAAGGGAATTGTGAATAGAGATGTTTTAAAAAGTCTACATAAACTAGCTATTAGAGCAGACTCCATACAGGAATTTGAGGAAAAATTAAAACAACTTGAAGTGTAAGAGCAGGATATTATAGAGTGAACAGTGAAGAGAATAAAAATTTTCACCTCAAGTTGGGGGGTAGATATTGTTCCTTTTCTTTGTAGATTAAGCATTATTCGCCCGCCCCCATTTTTTCTTCTATTCTTCGGTCTCTTTGGTTCTGGCTGGTATAATAGTTTCTGCTCTGTTCTCAGGACTTTTGGCTTTGATTCAGATACTTATAGAACCTGAAAAGACACATACAATAGTTGCCTGGACAGTTGGTAGACTCCATACGGTGGGCTGGGGAGATGTTGCCACTTCTAGTCCATTGGCAATTCTTGGAATTCTTGGGCTTCTCATTTTCAGGTGGAGGATATTTTTACTTTCAATGGGAGATGAGGAGGCAAAATCTCTTGGTGTTGATGTTGAGAAAGAAAGGATTCTTGTAGTTTTCTTTGCATCAATTGCCACTGCTTCAGTTGTTTCTGTAGCTGGAATAATAGGCTGGGTTTGTTTGATCTCTCCGCATATAACAAGATTTATTGTTGGATCTGATCCCAAAATTCTTTTACCAGCCTCAATTTCAGTTGGAGCTTCATTCATGCTTGTTGCTGATCTTATTTCAAGAACAATTTGGACATTTGAAATACCAGTTGGGATAATTACCACATTGATTGGAGCACCTCTTTTTTTGTATTTGATGAGGAGAGCAATGCATGAGTGGAGTTAAGGTAAAGGAATTGACATTTGGATATGGTGATAAGGTGGTTTTAGACCACTTATCCTTTGAAGTTAGTAAAGGTGAGATTTTGGCAATACTTGGTCCAAATGGCAGTGGTAAGACCACGCTACTAAAATGTTTAAACATGCTTTTAAAGCCCCAAGGTAGTTTTTTTATTGAATCTTTTGATATTTCAGGACTCAATAAAAAAGAGATTGCAAAGTTTGTAGGTTACGTTCCTCAGATGCATTCGCCAGTTTTTTCTTATAGGGTTATAGATGTAGTTGTGAGCGGAAGGACTCCTCATTTAGGGTTTTCCACACCAGCAAAACAGGATTATGATAATGCTTACAATATCCTGGATAAGCTGGGTTTAACACATTTAGCGGACAAACCATATACTCAGTTAAGCGGAGGAGAGCTAAGGCTGGTTCTTATAGCAAGAGCTTTGGTTCAACAACCCAAGGTTTTACTTCTTGACGAGCCCACTTCCCATTTAGATCTTAAAAATAGAGTGCTTGTTTTAAAAATATTAAAAGAGATCACAAGTGAAGGTATTACTGTTATAATGAGTGAACACGATCCAAGTTTAGCTTCTATTTTTTCAGACAAGACTTTATTGATGTGCAATGGCAAAATAGTCAACTATGGAAAGGCTAAGGATGTTTTAAACAGGGAAAATATTGCAAAAGTTTATGGAGTAAATGTGGAAATTTTCGAAAAGAATGGAAATAAATATGTGTATCCAGTGGTTTAACATTTTCATCTCTTCTCCATAAAAACATAGTTCGCAACATGTGGTGCAGATTTACCGCTGATTTCTATCGTTTTTAATTTTTTTATGTTAAAGTATGGATCAAATAGATCTTTCAGTTGGTCTTTAGAGGAAAAATACAAAATGGTGCCGAGGGAAGTTTTTCTATATTTTCCTGAGCCACCAAACTGAGGATCCTTCTCACTGAAACAAATAGAAAGATATTTTCCTCTTGCATTAACCCAAGTTTGTCACTTTTTTTTGTAAGATATTGTAATTATTGAATTCAATCATCTTTTTCTTCACTACAAATTTATCAATTAATTTTTAAAATGCTAGATAAAGGCTTTAAAGGAAGTTCCAGGGCATTATATATCTCCAGTTGAAAAGATTCTAATTCTGTTATTTGTCTCAGATGGATTGTTTTACCTTCCTGGGTTATCATAGTGGTGGTTACTCTAATTATGGTACTTAACTCTCTTCTTATTGTTTCCCATAATTTTGAAATCCCTCTTTGTCTCAATCTCCTTTGAATAACACAAAGCAGATGATAAGCTAATATGGTTAAAAAAATATGACCTGTTATTCGTTTATCTATTCTATGATAGATTGGTCTTAATTTTAGTTCACTCTTTAAGCTCCTGAATGATGCTTCTACATTTGAAAGAAGATTGTAAATCTCCCATAATTCCTTATTACTTAGCTCTGTCCTGGAAGTTCTAAGTTTGTACGCTCCTGAAAATCTTACATGAAGTTTGTCTTTATCTCTTACTCTCCAGCAAATATCCACTGCTTTGCCATTCTCTTCCTTTACTTTAATCTCATAAAATTGCGACACACTGCTGTATTTCTCTTTTATTCTTCCTATCCTCTCCAGTACCTTCGGATAACTTTTGATTCCTACTTTTCTTGTAAGAGATTGCTTGAGCCTTTGTAAATCTTTTTCCAGGCGCAGTTGAATACGATTTTTTATTGCCTCTTCCTTTTTGGCCCTACCGCTACTTTTACAATATAAAAATACCTCTTCAGGCTCTTCTACTCGTATCGCATATACTTTGCCACTATTACTCTCATGAACTATACTTTCTTCACCTGAGGGAAGTTCTTTTACTCGTCGTCTGTCTACACATATATAATCAAGTCCTTTGGCTCTGATTAGTTTTAAATTCTCTTCTGTGGCTATACCTGCATCTATAACTACTGTAAGCTTGCCTGTAAGCGATCTTGGAGAATTTATAAAAAAATCATCTAAAATCTTCTCCAGTGTTGAGGCTTCCGACACATTACCAGGAAAAATCCTGCTGGCCTTGGGAAAACCATCTTCATCAAGTATTATACCTACTGTCACTAATGGCCTATCATTTCGTTTCTCCTTAGATAGACCTCTCTTTGACAATTCTGAGCTTGTAACCTTCCCCTCAAAATATGTATTAGTCAGATCATATAAAATAAGCTGTTCTCCAAGACCAAAAAGTTCTCTTTCTCTTTTTACCACCTTCTCTTCTATAGCTTCTTTATTGGCTATCAGCTTGTCCAGAGTCCTATATAAACTGGATAGCGATACCACTTTTGCATCAATATTCATTACCTCATCAAGCCCACTTAACCGGTGAAACCATTTATGAATTTCCCTCTCACTCCCACAATTTATCAGACTCCCAACTATAAGAACTTTTGCTCTATCTATATCCTTTCTATTAAAACCTATTTCCTTTAAAATTTTTGTAATCATAAGTTTATCATATGCCCAGGCCCCTACAACTTCTGCTCCAACACATCTGACATCTTCGTTTTTTACTGAAGCAACATCAACCATCTTCCAATGAGCCTCATGTTTTGTTTTCTCCTCACTCTTTTGAAGAGCTTTTTTTCTTATTAAACCTGCAAAACGTCTTGCAGGTTTTTCAATTTTTTCAGGGACTTTTAATAACGACAATTGTCCTTTTAATAATTCCTCAATTCTATTAGCAAGAAATTTTAACTCCTCCCTGGACAGATCCAGTTTTCCAAGGTTTAAAATAGTTCTCTGCCTGGGACCATCAGGGGTTCTGTAAGATTCTACTAATTGATGGTAGAAATAAGTTTTTCCAGATTTGGGATCGGTTTTTCTAACTTTGCGGATAAACATAGGTAAGGATTATATCAAATCGGTTTTTCTTTGTCAAGATGCGAAATATTTTTTCTACCACTACATTCAGTTTTTAAAAAATTTAATTCAATAATTCCAACAGATTATAGCATTTTGCATCACAAAATCAACCAAATTTTTTATAAAAATCTTATTATTTTGACAAACTTGGGTTAAGTATTCTATATACATTTTCAACATATTTTTTCCTTTTCTCCGGAAATATATGATGCAATAACCCCCAATCATATGCAAAGTCAAAAGTTTCTTTAATTTCATCCAAATCACCAAGGACATCAGCAATAAGAAAATTAATTTTAACTCTCTTCTTCTCTGCATTTTCTCTGGCAATTTTTATAGCTGTTGGGGAAATATCAACTCCTGTAACATTAAATCCTTTATTAGCAAGATAAATAGCATAATTACCAGTACCACAGCCCAAATCAATAGTTTTGCATGGCTTTACTTTTCCACTTTCAACTAATTCAACTAAAGCTTTTGGAGGTGTTTCAATGTTCCAGGGTATTTCTGCCGGATGCATATTCTGATAGATTTTATCTATTTTCATAGGAGCATCCTCCTTTTTGGTTCTAACACCTGAGATAACCGGTTTGAAAAAGCTAACGTTTTTTTGAATCCAGGTTTATCTCATTATCACTTTATAAATATGTTTGTAATAAACGGTGCCACCTTAACTCCAATAATAACAAATATGGCTATGATAAAAGTTTCTATTCCTGCCCTGATACTGATTTCTTTCATAACAAACGCTGCGCCAAAATCTGTCAGAATACAAAAGGCAAGAGCTCCCCAAAGTCCAAATTTGGCAAATACTAAGACCATAGCTATGACTAACGGTATGGCAGCAATAGTTCCGAATAAAGCAGTATAAACAAGAGAAGCATGGGAATGCCTGGCAATAATATAAACCATACCAGCCATTCTTGGACAAACAATAAACAAAGCTAACCCTATACCTAATATTACCTAAAATTTGCATCATAAGATAATGTTTAGCTTGACAATATAGTGAATTAATGGTATAAAGTGTCTCAAATAGGAAGTATTAGGAGGCACTGATTCTATGCGTAGATTCCATGTTAAGTTCACTGAAAAAAATCTTACGGGCAACGCCGGACTGGTATTGCTGGGCCTGTTTGCTGACAAACTGAAGCTTCCCAAGATGCTTGAGCAACACATTACTATTAAGCGGGGAGCTACCGCACAGTATAAGGTTTCCGACATTATCATGATTTTGATGATGGCAGTGTTAGCCGGGGCTAAGCATATGAGCCATGTATTTATCCTAAGATCTGATTTAGCATTGAGGTCGCTTTTTAAATGGGAAAGGTTTCCTGACTATACTACCATAAATCGGGTTTTTAAGTTGTTTAATCCCCGACATTGCAATGAGCTCTCCGATGTAGAAACAAAAGTGCGCAAAAAGGTTTGGGGTAAAAAATGGTTTAGCCGCATCACTTTAGATTTGGACTCTACAGTGCGTGGGGTGTATGGGAAACAGGAAGGTGCCGAGAAGGGTTACAACCCCAAGAAGCCAGGACAAAGGGGATATCATCCGCTACTTTGCTTTATTGCTGAGACGCGGGAATGTCTTCACAACTGGTTTAGAGCCGGAGATGCTTATTCAGCCAATGGTTGTGTAGAGTTTATGCAAGAGTGCTTTGCCAAGCTTCCAAGGAGAGTCTGGAAAATTATTGTACGTGCAGATTCCGCCTTTTTTAATGGAGAACTTTTAGACTACTTAGAAGAGGCTCATGCTTTGTACTTAATCAAGGTTAAGATGCGAGGACTCACTCAGCTTTTAGAAGCTCAGAAATGGCACAAGGTTAAAAATAGACCTGGCTATGAGAAGACCGAATTCACATACAAATGTGAAAGGTGGAAGCACCCCCGCCGGTTTGTGGCCGTACGTCAAGTAATAGAGAGCAAATTTAGTTGCTTTTTTTTCAGCGTTACAAAGACTGAGTATGATTATTTTTGTTATGTAACAAATATGAACCTGAGTCCCTGGGACGTCCACAGGTATTATTGCCAACGGGGGGCCAGTGAAAACTGGATTGAGTGGTGTAAGGGACAGATGGCCTCTGGAAGCATTTTGACACAGGATTTTTGGGCCAACTCCGCCATATTCCAGACCTGTATTCTGGCTTACAATCTACTGGTTTGGATGATGTGGCTCAACGATGAAGATGGTTTTAGAGAAGAGCCCAACACAATCCGCATGTTTCTAATCCATGTTCCAGCTCGGCTGATGCATGCGGGACGACAATGGTTCCTTCGATTATCGAGGGATTATTTTTTCAAAGAACGTTGGATAAAGATAGAAAATTCCATCCGGTCATTACAATTTGCTTAATCTTTTTTTGAGAGTATCCTCCAAAATAGGATTTTGCGTAAGTCCATGTGCAGTGGTGTGCCTTTACACACCCGTAAAGAGTGCCACTGACCGCAGCTTCTACCTGAAAAAGCCTTCCAAGTCACAATGAGGGAGACATATCCTTTAACATAACAGCTCCATATCTAGGTATCTCTGTCCAGAACAATCAGTTGCTTACGATTGAACTGTAATTGCAGATTTTAGGTATTAATAACTCCTTGGGCATATTATACTCTCCTTCCTATTTCTAACTCCTGGACTCAGTAGTGGCATGTAACGCCGTCTGCTAACCTTATTCGTTATATGAATTTTTTATATATATCTTTGCGATGTCCAATCCTAATTATCTCAATTACCAATACTTCATTTTTAACAGAATATACAATTCTATATTTCCCTACCCTGATCCGATACAAATATTCACAACCTTGTAACTTTCTAGTTCCAGGAGGATAAGGATTTAGTGATAGGTCTTCTACTGCTTTGATAATTCTTGGAATATCATCTTTTTTAAGTTTTTTTAGTTCTTTTCTGGCAGAGTGCTTCCATTCTATTTTATACAAGTTTTTCCTCTCGTAATTCTTTCAATAAGTCTTCATGTGAGATGGTTGGTTCTTCTCGTCTTTCAGCAACTACAGCTAAATCTTCTAAATCTTCAAGCAATTCAATAAATTCAGATAAAGGTATAATAACTGATGTTTTTTTGCCTTTTTCATCAATTATATATTGAGGTTTTATTTTTTCTACATTTATCACTTTTTTCTCCTATTTCATTCATATAACGTCAAGGGTCAGTTGCCGCCAAGAAGCGCAGCGGATTGGCGGTCAACTGCACCCTTTTGTTGGACGAAGCCGCTAAAGCGGCAAGCAATTTTAGGTAATTATACTTCGGATAATTAATGATTGCAATATAAAGTTTATGTGATAAAAGGTTAGCTAGTATTGAGCCAAGAAGAGGCTCTTAAATTAGGAGGTTATAATGAACACAAACATGCCCACTGACCCCAAATTCAATGCTTATTATCAAAAACATGTTAAGTTACTGAAATTAAGCGGATTTCAGCCAAAGACAATTGAGGCATATTCTAGGGCACTTAGGCGAATCGGAAATTACTTTGATTGTAAAATATCCGACCTATCCTCTGACCAGCTTCTGGATTACTTCAACGATCTTCGGGCAAGCCACTCCTGGAGTGCCGTCAAGCTCGATCTCTATGGTCTCAAATTTTTTTATTCCTATGTGCTGAAAAAAACATGGGAAAATATCCCTTTGATTAAACCGCCAAAAACATCCAGAATTCCTGATATTCTGACTATAGAAGAACTTCAACGATTAATAACAGCTACCAGAAGTTTGAGTTACCCAATGTCTCAGGAAAGATGTCGCCTTAGTGAGATAAGAAAGGGGGTTCTTTTCTTGAGCTCTTATCTTATCATCCTTCCCCCTAGGGGGAAGGGGAAATTTTAACCTGGGCGAAAAGGAGTCTTTTATTATGTTTTATCCTGAAGATGTTAAAGAAAGTGTGCTTAAGCAAATTTTAACCACTTCAAAAACAGTTGCTGCTATTGCAAGAGAGAATAATATCCCCTATAGTACAGTGATGACATGGAAAATTAACGCTCAAAAAGGAAAAACAATGAATAAAAAATTTTCAGCTGAAGAAAAACTTAATTTACTTTTTCAATGTGCCTCAATGAGTGAGATTGAGGTGTCCAGGTTTTGTAGGGAAAAAGGCATATATCCGAGTACATTGGAGAAATGGAAACAGGCCTGTCTGGAAAATATTGATAACCGTTCTAATAAGGAATTCAAGAAAAAAGAGAAAAGATTAAAACAGAAGATTTGCAAGTTAGAAAGGGAAATACGGCGAAAGGACAAGACTATAGCAGAGACAACGGCTTTATTGGTGCTTAAAAAAAAATGGGAAAATTTCTTGGAGGAGCAAGAGGACGAAAGATAGAGTTACAACAAAAAGAATATGCTTACAAAGCTATAACACAAGCCAAAAAAGAGGGATGTAGTTTGAAAAAAGCATGTGATCTTATTGGGATTTCAATAAGGACTTACCAACGATGGAAGAGTGCAGGGACTTTGGAAGATAAGAGAAAAGATGTCCCCAGGAAGCCAGCTAACAAGTTGTCTGAGCAAGAAAGAAAAAAGATCTTATCTATTTGTAATTCAGAGACCTTCAAAGAGTTATCCCCCAATAAGATTGTGCCCATGTTAGCTGACAGAGGGCGATATATAGCATCAGAAAGTACTTTTTACCGTGTACTCAGAGAAGCAGGTCAATTGACACACAGGCAAAGGTCTAAACCCAAGACATATTCCAAACCTAAACATTATAGAGCTTCAGGGCCGAATCAGATTTGGAGTTGGGATATCACTTATCTTCCTACATTAATCCAAGGCATGTTTTTTTATTTATACATGTACATAGATATTTATAGCCGTAAGATAGTAGGATGGGAGGTATATTCAGAACAAAAAAGTGACTTGGCAACAAAAGTACTAAATAGAGCTTTGCTTTGTGAAAATATTACAGGACAAGGGCTTGTGATTCATTCAGACAATGGTAAGCCTATGAAAGGCTCAAGCATGTTAGCTACTATGCAGAATTTAGGGATAGTGCCATCTTTTAGTCGCCCTCATGTTAGTGATGATAATCCATACATAGAGTCCCTTTTTAAAACAGTAAAATATTGTCCTGAGTATCCATGTAGATTTGCTAGTCTGGAAGAAGCCAGGAAGTGGTGTTTTGAGTTTGTTAATTGGTATAATTTTAAACATTATCACAGCAAAATTAAGTTTGTTACGCCTGAGCAGAGACACTTAGGCTTGGATATTGAGATTTTAGCCAAGCGTAAAGATGTATACAAAAAAGCCCGTTCTAAACATCCAGAACGGTGGTCTGGAAACATTCGGAATTGGGATCCTATTTTAAGTGTTGATCTCAATCCAAAAGCTAAACAACATCTTAAAAAGGTTGCTTGATGGGAAAAAATAAAATAACTTTTGGTGACATCTTTACTGACATTCACCGTTTACCTGTGCTGCTGAAACTGTCTCTGGTAAAAAAGTAGAAGTTTACTTTGGAGATACACGAGATCCAGAAAGACCAAGTGTAAGAGAGATGAAGGAAGAGATGGAACGGACAGTAAGGACAAAACTTCTTAATCCCGCTTGGATTGAAGGGAAAAAACGCCATGGTTATAAAGGTGCTGCAGATATATCTGAAAGGGTAGGAAGGGTCTATGGTTGGGCAGCTACTGCAGATATAGTTGAAAACTGGGTATTTGATGGTATTGTTGATACCTTTGTAGCTGATAAAGAGATGAGAAAATGGTTTGAAGAAAATAATCCATGGGCATTTGAAGAGATAGCAAGACGTCTGTTAGAAGCAGCAGAACGTGGTATCTATAAAGCAGATGAAGAACATCTTAAAAAATTAAAAGAAGCTTATTTAGAAATAGAAGGATTTATGGAAGAAAGACTTGGTGATGTTGAAGGAGATTTCCAGGGAGGAGAAATAACAATACTGACCAGAGAAGATGTTAAATCCTGGGATGATAAGGCAAAAGGGAAAATAGAAGAGTGGAAAAAAATAGTTGAAGATTTTAAGAATTAAGTGAAAAAATTAAGGACGATATGGTGTGATAAAAAATGTCTTTTAAACTTAATTTTTATAGCTTATATTGTTAGAGATTGGATTAAAGCAGGCTCAAGATAACATTTTGCAGTTGATATGAGAAATAAAGTTTTATTCCCTTTTGTTGGACATAGTTTCTTACTTGAGGAGATGTTTGATATGTTACCATTATAATGAGCCTTTCTCCTGGAAAGAGATGCTCAATTCTGGAGATCTTCTTAAGAAAGCTGTCCACATCTTTTTTCCTAAGCTGGGTTTTGCACTCCCCAAGAATCCATACAGGTGTGCCATTTTTCCTTCCTTTGCCTATTATGTTCAGTTCCTCATACCTGTTTGAAGCAAGTTCCACAAAATCTCTTTTTATCTCTTCTACTTTTATTTCAAACTCTTTGCTTAGAAGATGAGGTAGTGCTGCGTATGACCTGTCTTCCAGTATGTATCCTACTGTGTGGGAAAGACCTCCCACCTGCTCCCTTGTCTTTCTGTGCTCTGAAATGAGTTTCCTTAGTTCTTCTTCTGTTTTTTTCTGTGCTTCTGCTAGTTCTTCTACTACTTTCTCTAATCTAGATACTCTCTGCTCTGTTTTTTTCTGTGCTTCTGCGAGTTCTTCTATTTTTTTGCCAAGCTCTCTGACTATCTCTTTTAGTTCATTAAATTCTGTCTTTGTTACACTTTCTTCCCACTGCCTCCTCTGACGCTCTATCTCTTCCAGAATTGCTATAAGCACTTCTTTTATTGAAGGCTCTACTTTATCTAGAAGCCTTATTATGTTCGTGCTGTAAGTCATAATTGCCTCTCTTCTTTTATAGAAGTAACTTAAGACTTACTTAAAATCAACAATATTTTTTAAATCTTAAAGGAAATCCTTCAGTCTCCTCATCGGCAAGTTTCAATGGCATTTTACCGCTTTTTTTGTTCTCCATAAACCATTTAAAATTTTTTCCATCTTGTTGTGGCTTTTTAGTAGAACGGGGATAGTGGATAGGAAGATTTACAGAAGTTAATATTGCTTTAAGATCTTTGATATTTTCTAAGTCCATGAAGTCTCTATTATATCTCTCTTTCATAGTATTTTTAAACAGATCAATCCATTTTTTATATGTATCTTTGTTCACTATCTTCCAACCACTGCTATTAAAGGAAATATACCTTTCTTTGATATGAAGTATTTCGAGTCTATTAATAGAAATTTTAACACTTCCAAAACCTAATGGCTTACCCATCCCTAATTTATGGAACATTCCATCTTCCATCTCAATAGTCCATAGAAGTGCTCCTAATTCTACGGGTGCTAAATTTTCAAACTCAATTGTAAATTCAAACTTAGCACCTGGTCTTAGAGCATCTCTTATTGTTCGATTTTGATGGTCTTTTATTTTCCCTACACGCATATATTCTTGCTCATTTGCCTCGTCTTGGTGTCTGTAGAATTTTCTTCCTCTTAGCTTTGTTCCATCGTCATCGTATTTAACATTAAAATCTGGTCTGCCATTTTTAAGTAGATAGAAGAATGTTGAGGTTGGTTTTGGTGTTGAAAGAATTGCCAGTGGGAATTCCTCAAGAGTACCTTTATTTTCTATTATTTTTGCATGGGTTATTTTTATCCTGCCTGCATAAGCCACTTTGACATTTAAGTCTTCTGGTGGCTTAGGATGTACCCATCCAAACACCCTGCATGCAGGACAAAGGTTATTATAATCATTACAAGGATGGAGATACTCTGGTAAAAAATCACCGATGCTATTTCTATAAAGCAAACGAGGGACTTTCACTAATGCGATATTCGTAACTTTACCATTGCTTTCTTCAACATACACTAAATCCCCAATAGATAATCTATCATTTTGGTACTCTGTAGAAAAACCTCCTGCAATTTGTTCCTGAAGAACTTTATTGTAATCATCCATTACAGCTTCATCAAATTGTAATTCTTTTTGACTCGGATAAAAGAAATATTCATTTTTCTTATTCGGAATATTTCTTCCTGTTATTTTTAACCAACCCTTTTTGCTATTACTTAAAGGGTTTTTGCTTAATTGAATAACTCGCGAACCTTTTATAATAGCATAAGCTTCATCTCCACAGCTCCAATCATTTTGTTCTAATAAATCTAGAGAGACTCTGGCTAAATTACATAATTCAACTCTTCCTGGAGTATTAGTAGTAGGCAATGCTACAACTCTGGCAGGTTTCATTATCCTTGCTTTTCGAATATCGCGATAAGACAACCTTTTCTCTCCTTCAAATACAGAAAAACATGAATTGGTTACTGCTTCAAATACACTCCTCAACATTCCTCGTAAACTTGTTGATGGAATAGCAAAATCTTCCTTCCCATTATCATCAATTAACCTGAAAAATCTGTATGATCTATGTTCCTTTCCTTCTACAAATTCTGAATCAGAAATGAAAATAGGTGTTTTAGCCTCCAGTTTGCATTCTATTCTGCCTGTTAAACCAACAAATCTATCATGTGGTGGAGGAGGGCATTTTCCCAATAATTTAACTTCAGCAGTGCCATTGTCCTTACCCTCAGGAAGATATCTTACAAAATTATAGGGATTTAGAAACCTGTATTTACTATTATTCATCTTCAGCGCCTCCTTTGAGTCCTGTAAACCAGACAAACGAAACAACTCCTTTTTCACTTAAAGTCTTATAAAGTATTTTTACTCTTTCTGGATTTCCATTAATAGGATATAACAATTTTGTCTTTGCAACCCTATCATCATGCCACTGTTTCATATCTTGACTATATCTACCCCATAGAAGCGCTTCTTTTTCTTCCACAAAAAACTTTTTATCTCGATTTTCCTTTTTCTCCCAAAAATTCTCTGCAGTTATGTCCTGTGGCGGAGGATTTTTACCAATATATCTCCACCTGAAGCATAAAGAATCACGCCTTAAGTCAAGGTCTCCTCCATCTCCAAATATCCTTATACGTTCAACAATCTCAGGGTCTATATCTATGTTATCTTTATCCTTGGATATTGTGATATCTTTTACTGTCTCAACAATCCTATATGGCATATCTGAAAGATCCCATTTTCTGATAAAATCTTTTCTTTCTTTTTCTCCTATCTCTCCACCCCATATTTGAATATCATTTTTGGATATTCTTTTTTCTTTAAGCAGATCATCAAAACTTTTCATAATTTTACCTCCCTTGGATAAAGCTCAAAGACATCTTTTTTGAAATAGGTATCTGAAGCAGGAATAAAGTCTTCTTTTCTTTTAAGATTTGATAATACCTTATGAAATTCCTTAATCCACAATTCTACTGAATTGCTATTATTTTTAGTTAAATCTTTTAATTTTAAAATTTGTATATTAAAAATTCCTTCATAAGAATCACCTTTTTTAAGACCCTGTGGAATAAAAGCATTTGAAATTGCTCCAACTTTTATTTTTTCATCTTCTACAGTTGCTTTTCCAAACCATTTATTCTTTCCAAATCCAAAAGATACAAGTCCTTCTTTCAAATCTTTCATAACAAGCATAAGCCAACCCAACTGCCATTCTTTGGGATTTTCAATAAAAATGCGTAACCTAAATTTTGGCTGCCATAAAACTATTGCATCAAATTTTGCGCCCTCCTTTCCTCCACCAGTAAATCTATCAATAGCAAGAAAATCCATTATCTTTATTTTTGGTGAGTTAACCATTTCGCCATCGCTTACATATAATCTACTTCCTTTAAAGGAACTGCCAAAAACCTGACAGGCAAGGCATAATTTATTGTCCTTTATTTCTTCATCTTTGTGTGTATCCTTATATTTTCGAAAAAGCACATTACACGATGTTAAAGGGTCTTCTTTGTCTGCAAAAGGATTACAAGCTGGACACTTATTCAGGAAATCTCTTTCATTACTGCTACTTAAAGTTACCAAACTCCTTGCTATCTTTTCAGCATGGGAACGAAGAATTCCTCGAAAGGATGAGCCTGGAAAGACAAATCTTCCATTTTCTATTTTTGGACAGAAATCAAAGCCTGACTGGAATGATTTTAATATGTCGTTTATTACAAAACCACCCCTAAATTTAAGCGTAAGATCAATCTGGGCAAAGGAGTTATAGAAATATTCATTATCTGCAATATCCTTAGCATCTTTTAACTGTTGTCTTACCTTATTTATATTTCTTTCTAACCAATCTTTTTCTTCTTCTGCACTCCTAATTTCATCCTCCTCTTTTAAAAATCTTATAAGTGTATTTACATCGGAAAGATTGATTGAAAACACTTTGATATCTTTTAATTGGATATTCCCCACACCTCTTGCCACATTACCCCCAAGATACCCTCTACCATTTTGCCATTCCGCCAGAACACAGGAAAGCAGTCTCTCTTCTTTCTCACTGACATTTTCCTGTAAAGCGATTCTAAAAGAGAAAAGAGAATTCTTTGGCACTACTTCAAAATCATATTTTGCCCTTGCCTTTCTTGAAGAAGTTCCTGTTTCTCTGTCAATTCCTATTCCATCACGAATTGATGTTTTTATATTATTTATTAAAACAGCATCGTAAATCCATAACTTAGATGCCTCCCCTTCTTCAGAACCTTTTCCAATGCTTATAGGACCAAATAAATCACATACTACGCAATTACACAATTTAGACTGTTGATTTTTATTAGGCTGTGGATTTTCATCCAATGCAATGCATTTTTCATATCCTAAATAAGGTGCAATTCTTGTAGCCAATGAACGCAGAGCACCAGCAATTGCAGTTCCTGGTATAACTATATCACCGTTTACATTTCTATAAATCGGTGAATCTGTGGTTTCTGTTATTTCTCCAGTTCCTATGTGTAATCCTGTTAGTGTCTTTATATATCCAGTAATTATCTTTTTAATCATTTTTCCACCTCTCTTAGAGATTCAATAAAATCAGCAAGCATCTCTATTGCTCTGGTCTTTAGATATTCTCTTATTGAATTATCTTCATCTTTCAGTTTATTTGAGAGTTCTTCAAATACTTTTATCAATAAATCACAGCCCTTCTTTCCTTTACTTTCATCATCTAAAAACATTTTCTTTTCACGATAAGGTTGCTTAGATTTAACCATTTCTGTTATTTCTTTGGGATTATGAAAATCTTTAAACATTCCAACTACATCATCTATGCTCACTTTTGAATTTTCTCTTAGCCATCTTGCTATAGCTATCCATTCATGTCGCAAAAAAGCATCTTTTTTGATATTTTTTACTAAATAATTATGCCACCAACGCTCAAAGCTCTTTATCTTTTCTTCTTTATGCTTAGAAATCCGCATACACCTTGGCAAGTTTACCCTTACTCCACTAACACCCTTGTTTTTCTCATAAACAGGATGATTAAATGCAACTCTCCCAAAGCCTTCATTTCTTCTTAAACCTATACCTGTTTCTTCCAGTTTTTTAAATCGTTCTATTATCCTATTGTTGTCTTGGCTTTCTTTTATCTTAAACCCGATGCTTGAACCAGCAGCAATCGCACAATCTCTCCACTTAGGCAATCCCAGATGAGCATTAAAACCGTCTATAAGCTTTGTTTTTACATAAGCATTCAAAACTTCAACCTCAATCCCAAGTATTTGCTTAAGAATTTCCTCATTTAGCGTGCTGTAAAATCTTCCCCATTTATCCACAAGAATTGTATCTGTAAGCAAAGTCATTGTAATGGGTTGGGTTAAGTCTATGCGTTCTTCTATTGGTTTTCCAAGAAAAGTATTTTTTGTATCTGCTTCTTTAAGCCATATTCTTCCAAGTCCATATCCACGAGAAGATGCCTTTCCGATCCTAAGATCAAAGAAAATTCCATCTTGCAAGTCATCTATCCCAAAAAGGTTAACAAAATCATTCCAGTTTTCAATCTCAATCGTTCCCATGAAATACTGTCCAGATTCAATAGCCATATAACTAAACAAATCTCCCTTTTTGGTTCTACCAGTTTTATTATCTATAGCTATGTGCATCTCTTCTCTTTTTTCTACATCTACTGTTTTAGGTTTAGACTGCAATGGAACGAATTTATTTAACGGCTCAAGTGAGCTTTCAGTTCCTTCTTTAAGACACTTTTCACACTTTTTAGGTTCATTTTTATCAATAGCAAATGCTTTCACACCATGCTCGTCATTATTATCATTAAATCCAGGTTTAAGTTTACATGTTAAAAAGTCTAAAGGAGAAGGAATAGTTGGATAAATATCATTTGAAATGCGTAAGCAAGGATACAGTGGAGTTACCTTGATTCCTCCTCTGCGAAAGAGTCTAATAAATTTCTCATAAATTGTTTTATCAGTTAGATCACATCTATTTGCAGCCTTCCATGCAAATGCACCAAGAATCGTATATCCTGGGATATAATCAATACTTTGAAATCTATTACCAGATTCACTTTTGTTGGCTATAAGTAAAGGCTCTTTTGTTAAAAAGATCAGATTAAAACATTTTTTTGTTGAAATTCCCTTTAGTTTCTTATTTATTTGTTCTTTACTTTCTGGAATATTAATTTCTTTATTTTCCAGCCACTTGAGTTTGAAAATCTCAAGCATATTATTTTCTATATCTCCATCTCCTTTTAATGAAGCAAGGCTTATATCAATTAGATGAAATTGGCACTGACCCTTACCTCTTCTACGGGAAGCACCTATGTTTCTTATCATTCTAAAAGCTGCAATAATAAAGGCAGCTTCTTCCAAGGCATTTTTATCATCAGACTCATTAGTTACTGTAAAAGTAAAATCTATTTTCCCACCAAACACTTCCTCATTAAACAACTTTCTCTCCTCTGCAGTTCGTGTTCTGGGGTTCACTCTATTGCGCCAGAGTATTTTTCCTGACTTAAGGATTGATAGATTTTCTATATGTGCAGAAGATATCTTCCATCTTTTAGGATGTTTTGGTGATCCTAAGATCCTACAAATAGGACACAATGAACTTATATCATCACCTCTACAGTAGAAATCTTCTAAAGCACCAGATTGTCTGCATTTACGATGCTGACTCAATAAATTCACCTGGAGTAGTTCCCACATCCCCTGACGAAGCAGTCCAGCAATAGTTGTGCCTCTTATTATGGGAAAACCATCTTTATCTTTCAGGATCACAGAATCTATAACGCCCTTACCATAACCTGCCCCAATATGGTAATCAGACAGAATACTTATTCTAAATGTAAGCTTCATTCTTCTTCCTCCTCGTATTCTGATACTTCTTTTTCAAGATCATAAGCAAAATCCCAGGCAGATAACAGATCTGGTAGTTTATGGTAATAGGAGCCATCTTTAAATTGCCAGTAATACTCTTTATTGTTATTGAGATCACCAAGTTCCAGTAAAGCTTTTGTTAAATTTTCTTTTTGAGATGTCTTTAATCTACTTATAATTTTTTCTAACTCTGGCAGCCATTCGGATTTCATTCTTTGAAATGCGTATTTCTTCTGTAACTCTTCAGCTTTGTAGAATAAACTCTCCAGTTGTGCTCTTCTTGTTCCTGGTAAATCTTTTAAAGTGAACCTGTATTCAATCAATTTCTTTAATTCTTCAATTGAGTATGTAGGAAAACCTGCTACAAATATTTTCTTTTCTTCTGGCGCCCTAACGATTTCATTTCCAGTTATGACTTTGAAAGAGATCATAGATTTTTTCTCTTCTTTTGATCTTCTTTTTGCTATTTTTAACAACTCTTCACCCAGATTATGAGCAATTAAATAAGGAAACTTCCCCTTACATATAATGACAGATGCTGAAATTGTAGGCTGTAGTGAAGGATCAAAATTAATCTCTTTTAGAGATTCTTTCATCCTTGTCTCAAATTCTTGACAGAAGCGAAGGGCAAAGTCTAGTGACCATTGTGCAGGTATTAAGGCAAACACATCATCTCCGCCCATAATAAGAGGAAGAATGGGAATAATATCAGATTTTAACCTTTCTTTTATGAAATCTCCGTGCTTATCAATAAGAATCTTGGTGGGCTCGGCAAGAGATTGCTGAATCACCTTACTTAAGTTCTCAGAGAGTCTTTTTAGTTCATCAAAGTTATCACAATAGCTAAAAACTACGCCCATGTTATTCACATCTGCAACCAAATAGGCAACATAACTTCTTGATTCTAATTTAGCTATTTGCTCTGCATCCTTTGGAAAATCAATATCGGTTTGATCACTGTTCATTACATAAGAATAGAAGTCTGAAAGGAACTTCTCCCTTATGCGAGCTTTTGCTAAAGATTTTTTTTCACAAATTTCACAAAGATAGTTCTTATCTTCATCTTCATATCTTTTTTTATAGTATCTTGCTACACCTACACCACAAGAGGCACATATTGCCATATATGGCATCTGCTCCATAGAAACAGGTAGTTTACCAGAGTGCTTGGCTTTTCTCAAATTTTCCTGCCCTTTTTTTATTGCCTTATTTTCAGAGCAAACTTTTACAGGATCTGCAACTGTTATTGTCCCACCAAGCTCCCTTCTATATAGTTCAGAAAGATATTCCCCAAATTCCTCAGCTTTCTTTTTTGAATCAAATTGGATTCTAAAAGAACCTCCAGATGAAATAATAACCTCACCATTAAATTTTTTAGCTAATTCCTTAGATACTTCACAAAATTCAGACAACATCTGGCTACCACCTGATACCTCCCGTAGTTTTGAGGAACGAAATATCAGATCCTGAATCTTATCTGCTTCTGCTACAAAGAGATATTTCTCACTCATTTTTATCCCTCCCAAGTTTTGGCAAAAAGCTTATATCGCATTTATCACACAAATTATACCAGTCCACTGCATCATATATCCCGTAATTGATATGGGCTTCACTCCAATTTTTTATAAACTCTTCCAGATTCCTTTCTGTGAATTCAAGAGCTATTTCTGCAATCTCTTTTGGAACACTCAGGCAGAAATGAATTGCTTTATTTCTCAGATCTTTAAATATCCCATCTGGAAGGTTCAATTCATTAACATTAATTTTTCCCCAGAACTTTTCAAGCTCAGGACTATCTTCAGAGCGATGGGCTTTTATATCTTTGTTCAGACCATAAATATTTATCACATAATCTTTTTTTTTCTTTGATGGTTGCCACCGCAGGGATTTAATTATCTGAGTAGCTCCAGCATATTCAAGTAACTTTTTATCAATTTTTGCTTGTAAAGCTTTATTATTCTTAAAATCTTTTCTTGTGAAAGATTTATTATCCATTTCAATAACAAGTTCTTCTGTTAACCACAATTTTATTACCCTCGCCTTCAGTAAAAAATCACTTAAACCTGCAGCACGAAGTAATGCTGAACGATAATCTTCTTTGTGTTTTATAAGCCCTTTAATCTTTTCAAGCTCGTCACGAGCATAAATTATTATTTTATCATCCCTTAGGTAGATAGATTTTGTAATGTCATTTAAGCCCTCAAGATTTTTGATACTATTTATCAAATCATTGTTTGAATACCATATTTCACCCAGCTCATTTACTGCTGTTGGGCATGGAATATCTATTTGATTTTTTATTTTTTTATATTGGCTTAAAGCTTTTTTATAATCGCCGCTGTCCCATGTTTCATAAAATTCCAGACACTTTATCAGAAGTTCAATTGCTTCATTTTCCTCTGGTTCAATAAATGGCTTAGCACCTTCTCTTATTTCATTTATAGTTTCTATAGCACTCCTAAACGCATATTTTCTATAAAGCTCTTCTACTCTGCTCCATTCACGGAGTTTAAAAAGCTCCACAGGATTCTTCAGCTCATTAATCTTACATGTATATCCATAAGGCCTTCCATATTCTTCGTCATACACATCGAAATCTAAGTATGATACAGGACAGTTTGTGTAACTTGCAAAAAGATAAGCTCCAGAAACCATACTTTTTTTGGCACCTGTGATATCTATAACCACTTTTTTGCCTTCGTTGATAAAAGGCAAAGCATGCTTTTTTAGAAATTTAAAAACACTCTCAGGAGTATCATTTACTGGTTCAAAGGATTTAGGAAGGATCTCTGGTATGGTAGCAATAAGATCCTGTTTTTTTAACTTGTCTATATATTCCTTATATTCATCTCCTCGTGCATCTCCTTCCTGATTGTTGTAAAACTCATTTAAAATCAGAATTAGCTTTTGAGGTTTATATGCACAAACAGAGATTAAAAGTGGCTCCCAGGAAAAACCCACAAGCTGAACAAGAATTTCTGCTTTAGAGGTGTTAATTCTATCTTCCTGCTTTAAGCAATCCATCTCCTTGGGTAACAATTCTTCAATATATCTTTCTATATCCCAGCCTTCTTCCCAATATTGCTTGGTCAAGTTTTCTAACTCATTTGTCATCTTTTTACCTCCTTAAAATGAGATTGAAATGCTTCCCAATATTTTAACAGCAAATTAGCTTTTTTTGTTCATAACGCAATTTTATCAAAATCAAACCAGCAAATCTCGGAGTTATTTTTTTCTTTTCACCTCACTCTAAAGAATGATGCCCATTTTTTCTATAAAAAAGTTACACAAATTTTTTAACATTACCGAAATAGATATGTGTATCCAGTGGTTTAACATTTTCATCTCTTCTCCATAAAAACATAGTTCGCAACATGTGGTGCAGATTTACCGCTGATTTCTATGGTTTTTAATTTTTTATGTTGAAGTATAGATCAAATTTTCTATATTTTTTGTTTGTAAAAAATACGATTATAGATTTCAGTATAAATTTAGAATTATGGTGTCCGAAATGCAAAAGAGATTGGATCAAACCAGACTCAAGATAACATTTTGCAGTTGATATGAAAAATAAAGTTTTATTCCCTTTTGTTGGACATAGTTTCTTATTTGAGGGGATGTTTGGTATGTTACCATTGTAAGGAGCTTTTCTCCTGGAAAGAGATGCTCAATTCTGGAGATCTTCTTAAGAAAGCTGTCCACATCTTTTTTCCTAAGCTGGGTTTTGCACTCTCCAAGAATCCACACAGGTGTGCCATTTTTCCTTCCCTTGCCTATTATGTTCAGTTCTTCATACCTGTTTGGAGCAAGTTCCACAAAATCTCTTTTTATTTCCTCTACTTTTATTCCAAACTCCTTGCTTAGAAGATGAGGTAGTGCTGCGTATGACCTGTCTTCCAGTATGTATCCTACTGTGTGGGAAAGACCTCCCAGTTGCTCCCTTGTCTTTCTGTGCTCTGAGATGAGTTTCCTTAGTTCTTCTTCTGTCTTTTTCTGAGCTTCTGCTAATTCATTAAGCCTTTGTTCTGTCTTTTTTTGAGCTTCTGCTAATTCATTTACTCTCTGCTCTGTCTTTTTCTGAGCTTCTGCTAATTCATTTACTCTCTGCTCTGTCTTTTTCTGAGCTTCTGCTAGTTCTTCTACTTTTTTGCCAAGCTCTCTGACTATCTCTTTTAGTTCATTAAATTCTGTCTTTGTTACACTTTCTTCCCACTGCCTCCTCTGACGCTCTATCTCTTCCAAAATTGCTATAAGCACTTCTTTTATTGAAGGCTCTACTTTATCCAGAAGCCTTATTATGTTCGTGCTGTAAGTCATAATTGCCTCTCTTCTTTTATAGAAGTAACTTAAGACTTACTTAAAATCAACAATATTTTAAATCTTAAAGGAAATCCTTCAGTATCCTCATCGGCAAGTTTCAGTGGCATTTTACCGCTTTTTTTGTTCTCCATAAACCATTTAAAATTTTTTCCATCTTGTTGTGGCTTTTTAGTAGAACGGAGACATTTAATAGAACGGGGATAGTGGATAGGAAGATTTACAGAAGTTAATATTGCTTTAAGATCTTTGATATTTTCTAAGTCCGTGAAGTCTCTATTATATTTCTCTTCCATAGTTAGAGAAAAAAATAGGGCGGGCGAATAATGCTTCACACATAAAGGAAGTGAACAATAGCTGTCTACCTCAGTAAGTCCCCCTTTTTCTCCAGGAGTGGGCATTTTAATATTACCACTTAAATCTTCTTCTTTGATATACTTGTCATGAAGTTACCTTTTTCTACCTTCTCTCCTGTTCCATTATTCACTATTTTCCAAACTCCTCTTGCCATTTATTAAGTGGTGTTTTAATAAAAAAGCTATGGAGAGAAAATACCTACAGAATCCTCATGACGCATTTGTGAAGGAGATCTTTTCGCACAAAGAGCAGGCAGAAGATTTCTTAAAAAATTATCTGCCTCAAAATATCTGCAAATTAATTGATTTTAATTCTCTTGCCATTGTCAAAGACTCCTTTGTGGATGAAGATTTAAAAAGACATTTTTCTGATTTACTCTATGAAGTTCAGATAAGTTCCAGAGATGGATTTATTTATTTGCTTTTTGAGCACAAAAGCACTCCACAAAGATTTACTGCTTTGCAGCTTCTCAGATACATGGTCAAAATCTGGGATTTATATCTCAAACAAAATCAATCTTCTACTCTACCTGTTATTATTCCATTAGTCATCTATAATGGTCACAGAAAATGGACAATAAAAACAAATTTTTCCGATCTTTTTGGAGAGAGAGAGAAAAAGAGTTAGATGTTTATATACCAGACTTTAACTACCTGGTTTACGACCTATCTAGTATATCTGATGAAGAGATCAAAGGAACAGTGATATTAAAGGCTACTTTAATGGCCCTTAAATACCTTACAACACCTGAACCAGGCAAACATTTAGAGAGGATTTTCAATCTTTTTCAGGGACTTGGTGAGAGTAATACACCACTTCAATATCTGGAAACACTACTTCGCTATATAGTCAATGCAACTGACAAGATAGAAGAAAAGGATATAAAAAAGGCAATAAAACAAATAAAAAAGGGGGTAGATATTATGCCAACACTTGCAGAAAAATGGATAGAACAAGGACGGATAGAAGGACGAATGGAAGGACGGATAGAAGGACAGAAGGAAGGACGAATCGAAGGCATGATTTTAGATGCGCAGGAAATGGTTCTCGAGGCATTGATAGAAAAATTTGGGCTCGTTAAACCAGAGCTATCTGTTAAAATCAGAGGTGTGGGCAACAGAGATGTTTTAAAAAACCTGCTTAAACTGGCTATTAGAGTAGAGTCCATACAGGAATTTGAAGAGAGATTAAAACAACTTGAATTGTAAGAGCAGGATATTATAGAGTGAAGAGTGAAGAGAATAAAAATTTTCACCTCAAGTTGGGGGGTAGATATTGTTCCTTTTTTTTGTAGATTAAGCATTATTCGCCCGACCCCATTTTTACTATCCAAAAAGTTTTGTTCTCCACGGCAATTTACCTGAATCAATTCTCAAGAATGTTCTGACAAAATTTTTAGAACCTAAACTTTGACTCAGCTCAACCCCTGGCCTGTCTTCAGGTCTCCTTAACCGCAATTCTATGGAGCCGCCCCTATTGCCAGAGCCTGTTCCTAGGTCAGCAGGACTTGCGCCTTTATAAAGGCTGACGCTTTCCATATTCTCCAGATCATAAATGTCTTCCCTAGACCCAATAGGCATAATCCAATAATTGGGGATACCCTCAACGGTCATGCCGGTAAAGTATCCCTTTATCCCCCTAATGCGTATATCTTTGCCGCTCAGCCCATAAGGATCATTACTCTCTACGTTGAGACCCGGAAGAATATCCAGTGTACTGTAGACGCTTGTCTTGGCAGGTGTGCCCAAAAGCTCCATCCCTTTCTTGGTTACAGTAGCTCCTGTATAAAGAAAATCTCCCGTTTGTCTGGTAGGACGGATCAATTGGCCGGTAACTGTAATTTCCTTCAATACATGCACCTTGCTTTTTTCATTGCGAACTTTCAAGCCCTTGTTTTCTTGTGCATGACCTGGGCACACAAAAAACAGAAAAAAGATTAATATAGTTATCATTAATAGTTTTTTCTCTTTAATGGTGGTTTCCTGTTTCATCTTTTCTCCTTCCTCAATTTTTTACCTTCATTTATTGGTGTTTTCCCTAATTAAGAGCCTTAAGGACCATGAAGGGCCAAAAATTAAATCTGGCCTAATTGCGGTGGAATACATACTATCCAATAGGTTTCTTCAATAATTCTTTTTCCTGGTATTGTGAGACCATTGTTCAGCAAGATTAGCCTTTTCTCTTTTTAAAATATAAATAGATCAAAATACCCGAGACTATAGTCCCCAGCCCAAAAATAGAAGAAAAGGGTCTTTTTATGATTGAAAAATATATAATCCATAGGTTCCCTAAAACAAACAAAAGAGGTGTTACAGGATACCCAAATGTGTTATAGCTTCTTTCTACAAAAGGTCTTCTAAACCGAAGCACCATCATTCCTACCACTGATAACATTGAAAAGAGCGACAGGGTAAAACCAATGTATAAAAGGAGTCTGTCAAAGGAAGCAGTGATAACCATAATGATTGCAATTCCTGCCTGTAGAAAAATGGAATATACAGGAGTCCTATGAGATTTGTTTACTTTTCCAAGAAAATCAAAAAAAACACCATCTTTTGCCATTGCGTAGTAAACTCTTGGGCCAGTCATAATCATGGCACTTAGACTTGATAAAATGATTATTGCAATTGCTCCAGAAAAATATTTGGCAATACCATTACCAAACAGAGCTTTGGCAGTTTTTGTGCCAACTTCAAGCACTCCACTCATTTGCTCAATATTAAGTGCATAAATGTATATGAGATTTAAAAACAGATAAAGACACATTACAAGGATTGTCCCTATGAAAAGAGAAAATGGGATATTTCTTTTTGGATTTTTTATCTCACCTCCAATATAAGAAGCTGCATTCCATCCACTATAGGCAAAGTAAACAAATATCAGTGAGACAGCGAATTTTTCTTGAAAAGATAAATCAAAATCTATAGAAAAAGAAAAATGAGACATTGAACCATTTCCTATCAAAAGACCCATTATGACAAAAATAACAATAAGAGTTATCTTAAAAACTGTAAGGATATTTTGAACTCTTGTGCCAAGATAAAGGCTATGGTAGTGAACTAGGGAAAAAATGAGAATGACCACGCTAGAAAGTATAGTAACAGTGCTCCATGAAGGTGGAACCTGAATCATACGAAAGAAATAGGTTGAAAAGGCAATTGCAGAAGCAGCAATAGGAGCTGAAAAGCCAACAATTAATGAGATCCAACCTGAAAGAAAAGCTATTAGGCTTCCAAAACTTTCTTTTAAAAATACATATTCTCCTCCAGCCTTAGGAAACATAGCTCCCAGCTCTCCATAACAAAGAGCTCCGCAAAGGGCAAATATACCTCCAACAAACCAGCAAACAAGCATGGCCCACGGATTTTGAAGTTCTTTCATAATAAAGCCAGAAGTAGTAAATATTCCTGTTCCAACCATATTAGCAACCACAAGCATGGTTGCAGAAAAGAGGCTAATTCCTCTTGGTAGATTACTATTTGGCTTGTGGTTATCTTTTTGTCGCACTCTCTATTGCCCTGTTCAAATCCTATCTGAGGTAGCACCATATAAGTATTTATCACAAACTTCCCTATTAGGATAGGGAACTTTGTGCTCAACTTTTACTGTCCATTTTCCTTTCTTCAATAGTTTAATCCTTCCTTCTCCTTTTTCATCAATCATAGTAGCATAGGCAAATGTATTTTTTTTTCTCTGAAAATCCAGCATAAGTAGCAAAAAGATAGGTTTTAGAAATTTGTTAATTTTTCTGCATTTAAACCCAGTAAATTTTCATGTTGTAAGAAGTTAACAGCTTTTTAGAATGACTTAATAATCGCTATCATACTTTTGTTCCAACTTTGATTGATGTATTTTCATTGCAGCTTCATATGGTTTACCTTCTAGGAACCGACCTATAAACAAAAGTCCCATAAATTTTTCCTTTTCATTTGCCAACTTCTTCTCCATATCAGCAATGGTTCCTCGAACCACATGTTGGAGCTCTGGGTATCCAGCCCAATAAACAACAGCACAGGGCATATCAGGAGGAAACACCTGTTTTAAATGTTCAAACAATAGTTCAGATTGTCCAAGGGCCATATAGAAAATCATGGTTGTTGGATATTTAGCCAAATCCTTTAAAACCTGGGCATTTTTTATTCTTGGTCCCATCAAAAAAAATGGGGCAGTTTGTATTACCATATGAGTATCATAAGCAGGTATTACGCTTCTTTTTAGAGCAGCCATTGCAGCAGCATCGCATCCCATGCCAGGAATAATTACAACATCACTGGAGTCAAACTGTTCTATATACCAATGGCTTGGACCGAACAGGCAGGGATTACCAGAGTCCAAAAGTCCAACATCCTTCCCTTGAGATAAAAGTTTTTTGATTTGTAATACCCTTTTATCTCTTATCTTAAAACGCTCCACCTTAAATTTAGCATATTCCTCTTTACTCAACTTTCTGAAATTCTTTCCTTTATAATCCCAAAATCCTTTCCAGGGATCAAATAGGATAGGTTTATTCCCAATATAATCCGCAAAGAGTTTTGCTTGTTGGTTTGATGCTATGATATAATCCATCCTCTTAATGCTATCCAAGGCCTGGAGTGTTGCCATTTCTGGCCCTGCTGGACCTGTTCCAATTACATAGAAGTGTCCGCGACCCCAGGCAAATGTCTGAGATGGATGTAGACATTCCACAATCCCAAGGCAAATAGTTATAATATAAAGGATTTGTTTTAATAGTTGCATAATCTCACCTCACCAATTTTTTAAAACTTTACACCCAATTGGAGCCCCCAAACATACTCTGGCATTTCATAACCAGAAATTTCTTCATAATCAGTGCCAGTTATATTGTTAACAAAAGTATTAATAGTATATTCTATGCCATAAAGCTTAAAGTTCTGTTCAAAACCTATATCCATTGTAGCATAGTCACTAAGTTTTGAGCCTTTTTGGGCATCACGAGAACCAACATACCGGAAGCTCAATAAAAACCATCCTTTGTCCCAGACTCTATATCGAGCGAGTAATTTGACCTTATGCTCAGGCAGAAGCCCAGGAAGATAGTAGGTCCAGTCTTTCTCAAAGTCTGTCTCATCTACGTCATAGTCTTTATATACATAAGCCACGGTTGCCCGAAGTCTTTCCCCAAGACGGACAGCAGCTTCAATTTCAAAACCATACAATTTAAAATGGTCAATGTTATACAAACAGTTACTACCAATCCCTGTACCTGGGGCAACTACACCATTATCATTAATGAAATCTTTAATGTCATAGTAAAAGAGCGCTGACCTCAAGCTTACAGGTTCAAACTCTTTTAAAATTCCGATCTCATATTCCCAGGCTGATTCTGGATCTAAAGAAGGATTATCAGGAGACGCGCACCGCGCCCACCAGTAATAGTCTCACGGGCACGGGAGTCTATATGAACGGCTTACAGCTGCATAAAGTGCTGTAGTTGGTGTTGCTTGAAAATTTACCTTAAGACTTGGATATAGGCCAGAATCATCCTCTTTTTTGCCTGATATAGGCCAGCCGGCTCCAAACTGGGAATAATAGGTATCCATATCTATCTTGTAATATCTCACGCCGGGCGTGAGAGTCCAGGGCCCAAGCCGTATGACATCCTGCAAATATGCTGACTTAACAAGATAAATAATGGGGTTTTTATCAGGCCATCCCAGTTCTTGATATTCAATTCCCAAAGTTAAACTATGTCTAGAAAGAAAATCAAATTTAATATCCTGATATTCGCAAATCATACCCTTTGTTCTATCATCAACAAATTGGTCTTTTATAAAAGTATTACGCCGCCACATGCTAATCCATCGTCTCCCTTCGGTCCAAAAGCCATGCAATTTGATATTTCCTGGACCTAATGGCATATTGAAAATTCCGTCTAAATATGTGGTATGTTTTTCCCAATGGGGATTATTCTCAGGTAATTGACCAGTGGGAGGGAGATGCCTTAGCTGATCAGCCTCTGGAATAAAAACAGGGTCATCTGGATCATAGTCTGGTCTACTTGGATCATTTATGACAGGGAAGCCATATTCTACATCAGAGTATTTAACTCCAATGTTAAAGGTGGCTCCACTGGGCAAGAATAAAGTAAAATGTCCATTAAGATTATAAGTATCTTGATAGTTGTTTCTAAGATACCCATCAGTTTCGCCTTTACTTGCTGAAAAATGGTAACCTATTAAATTATAAAGACCGCCCGTAATGGAGACTGCACTACTATAAGTGTGATATTTACTATATCCTCCTTTGACACTTATATCTGGCTTAAGTTCCTTAGTTTTTTTTCCTTTTTTGGTAATAATGTTAATCACGCCTCCTATGGCAAAGGGATGAAGTACTGAATGTCCTCCACGGATGATCTCAATACGTTTTATGTCATCAATATTTAATGTAGACCAGTCTACAATATACCTTCCAACATGGCCAGTATGATTAATTCTGCGGCCATCAATTTCTATAACCATCCGTCCTTCATTAAGGCCCCGTATTGATACTTCATCACCTGGGCTTGCCATAAGAGGGTTAATTCGCTGAACGTCGATTCCTCCAATTTCAGTTAAGACATCCGTCAGGGTTCGCACCTCACCCGGCTTTTTAAATTCATCCATCCGGATGATCGTCTTATCAGGGGTAATCTCCACCCCAGGTTGCGATTCTATAACAACCATTTCAGGCAATTTAACCACCTCTTTTTCTTTTATTTCCCCTTTTTCCCGAGCTAGTCCAGAATGAGGACAGATGATGAATATAAATATTGCCAAGCAGTTTAGTATCCCTTTCAAAATCTTCATTTCCTCACCTCCAGCAAAAATTTTTGGGGTACCAAATTTAAACTCCTCCTAAATTGTTTATAATTCCCACTTCCTTCAATTCTTTACCTGAATTCTCTTTTTGCCTTTTCATTTCTTTGTAACCTATCTAGTCATAATGTTCCTAAAAACGTCAAAAGTAAGAGAAAGGCCTATAAAGTAGGCATTATTTGCCTGCCCCTTTTTTTAATATATATTACGCTAAATTATTTTAACTATAAAGTCAATATAATTTTTTTAAAAAAATAACACAGAAAGATAAAGTTTCATAAATTAAGGTGTAATTTCACCGAGATCTTCTTCTCTAAAACGAAATATAGAGTTAGAGAAAAAATAGGGACGGGCGAATAATGGTTCACACTTAAAGGAAATGAACAATAGCTGTCTACCTCTGTAGGTCCCCCTTTTTCTGCAGGAGTGGGCATTTTGACATTACCACTTAAATCTTCTTTTTTGACATACTTGTCATGAAGGTTACCTTTTTCTACCTTCTCTTTTGTTCATTATTCACGATTTTCCAAACTCCTCTTGCCATTTATTAAGTGGTGTTTTAATAAAAAGTTATGGAGAGAAAATACATACAGAACTCTCATGACACATTTGTGAAGGAGATCTTCTCGCACAAAGAGCAGGCAGAGGATTTCTTAAAAAATTATTTGCCTCAAAATATCTGCAAATTAATTGATTTTAATTCTCTTGCCATTGTCAAAGACTCCTTTGTGGATGAAGATTTAAAAAGACATTTTTCTGATTTACTCTATGAAGTTCAGATAAGTTCCAGAGATGGATTTATTTATTTGCTTTTTGAGCACAAAAGCACTCCACAAAGATTTACTGCTTTGCAGCTTCTCAGATACATGGTCAAAATCTGGGATTTATATCTCAAACAAAATCAATCTTCTACTCTACCTGTTATTATTCCATTAGTCTTCTACAATGGTCACAGAAAATGGACAATAAAAACAAATTTTTCTGATCTTTTTGGAGAGACTGAAAAAGAGTTAGATGTTTATATACCAGACTTTAACTACCTGCTTTATGACCTATCTAGTATATCTGATGAAGAGATCAAAGGAACAGTGATATTAAAGGCTACTTTAATGGCCTTTAAATACCTTACAACACCTGAACCAGGTAAACATCTGGAGCGAATTTTCAATCTCTTTAAAGGACTTGGTGAGAGTAATACACCACTTCAATATCTGGAAACACTACTTTGCTATATAGCCAATGCAACTGACAAGATAGAAGAAAAGGATATAAAAAAGGCAATAAAACAAATAGGAAAGGGGGTAGATATTATGCCGACACTTGCAGAAAAATGGATAGAACAAGGACGTATAGAAGGACGGATAGAAGGACAGAAGGAAGGACGAATGGAAGGCATGATTTTAGAGGCTCAAGAAATGGTTCTCGAGGCCTTGATAGAGAAGTTTGGCCTCATTAAACCAGATTTGACTGTTAAAATTAAGGGAATTGTGAATAGAGATGTTTTAAAAAGTCTACATAAACTAGCTATTAGAGCAGACTCCATACAGGAATTTGAGGAAAATTTAAAACAACTTGAAGTGTAAGAGCAAGGTATTATAGAGTGAAGAGTCAGTGAACAGTGAACAGAATAAAATTTTCACTTCAAGTTAGAGGGGAGGGTGGATATAGTTCCTTTTCTTTGTAGATTAAGCATTATTCGTCCGCCCCCATTTTTTTGTCCCCTTTTTTTAACTACCGTCCCCATTTTTTTTTAACTACCGGTAGATCGTCGGGAAAGAAAAAAAATAATAGAAAAGCTTGACAATAATATCATATACAATATCATTTTTAAGAAAAAAGATAAATGGTAGACATTAAACAGAAGTGTAAACTTATAAAAGGTCTTCTGAATAATCCAAAGAATGTCAGGTTTAAAGATGTTGACAGACTGCTTAAGGCTTTTGGTTATGAGGTTAAACAGCCAAGAAGTGGTGGTAGTCATTTTGTTTACAGAAAAAAGGGAGTAAATCCTATAACTATTCCTTTCAAACGTCCTTTTGTGAAAGAAATATACATAAAACAAATAATAAAAATACTTAATCTGGAGGAGTTTTATGAACAGCATTGTGAAGAATCTTGAATACTATATGAAATTGCCTTACACCATAGAAATCATTCCCTATAAAGACGGCGGGTATTTTGCGAGAATTAAAGAACTTGAAGGATGTATGACAGAAGGAGATACATTGGAAGAGGTTTTAGAGCTGTTAGAAGATGCCAGGAAAGCCTGGTTGGAAGTTGCTCTTGAGGATGGTCTGGAAGTTCCTCTTCCTGAATCAATGAGAGAAGAAAAAGATTACATCCATGATAAGTATGTCAAGAGGGAAGACGAAGTTTTCTTTGCACCCTCCCAGTAGACCTTCCTGGTGGCGTTTTTAGAGTATATTTTTTTTTGCCAGTCTTTTTAATCCAGTACTTATGGCTAATTATATAATATGGGGTGCCTTTTAAAAAATTTTCTATTCAGCTTTTAGCAAAATTTATTTTTTTACATAACCTATTCCATGCTTCTGATATAACCTCCTTCATCTCTTTTACATCTTTTACAAAAACTAATGAAAGCATTCTTTTTATACTCTTCCAGATATACTCAATACAATAGGATTTAGCTCTAGTGAATAAGGGGGAAGATAGACTAGATAAATATCTAACTCAGATGCCTTTTCTCTTACTACTTTACTCTTATGGGATGAAAAATTATCTATTATTGCTACTATCGCTTTATATCTCTTATTTACTTCTCTTATCTTTTCTAAAAACTTAGTTATTGATAAACCTTTTGAATCTTCTAAAAATGATTTTACACTTTCACCTTTTATTGCATAAAATCCTATTAAAAAATTAAAAAAATAGAAAAAAATAGGGCGGGCGAATAATGCTTCACACATAAAGGAAATGAACAATAGCTGTCTACCTCTGTAGGTCCCTCTTTTTCTGCAGGAGTGGGCATTTTGATATTACCACTTAAATCTTCTTCTTTGACATACTTGTCATGGAGGCCACCTTTTTCTACCTTCTCTCCTGTTCCATTATTCACTATTTTCCAAACTCCTCTTGCCATTTATTAAGTGGTGTTTTAATAAAAAAGCTATGGAGAGAAAATACCTACAGAATCCTCATGATGCATTTGTGAAGGAGATCTTTTCGCACAAAGAGCAGGCAGAGGATTTCTTAAAAAATTATTTGCCTCAAAATATCTGCAAATTAATTGATTTTAATTCTCTTGCCATTGTCAAAGACTCCTTTGTGGATGAAGATTTAAAAAAACATTTTTCTGATTTACTCTATGAAGTTCAGATAAGTTCCAGAGATGGATTTATTTATTTGCTTTTTGAGCACAAAAGCACTCTACAAAGATTTACTGCTTTGCAGCTTCTCAGATACATGGTCAAAATCTGGGATTTATATCTCAAACAAAATCAATCTTCTACTCTACCTGTTATTATTCCATTAGTCATATACAATGGTTACAGAAAGTGGACAATAAAAACAAATTTTTCCGATCTTTTTGGAGAGAGAGAAAAAAAGAGTTAGATGTTTATATACCAGACTTTAACTACCTGCTTTATGACCTATCTAGTATATCTGATGAAGAGATCAAAGGAAAGGTGATATTAAAGGCTACTTTAATGGCCCTTAAATACCTTACAACACCTGAACCAGGCAAACATTTAGAGAGGATTTTCAATCTTTTTCAGGGACTTGGTGAGAGTAATACACCACTTCAATATCTGGAAACACTACTTCGGTATATAGCCAATGCAACTGACAAGATAGAAGAAAAGGATATAAAAAAGGCAATAAAACAAATAGGAAAGGGGGCAGATATTATGCCAACACTTGCAGAAAAATGGATAGAACAAGGACGAATGGAAGGAGAAAAGCAAGGGATGATTAAAGGCATGGTCTTAGATGCCCAAGAAATGGTTCTTGAGGCTTTAATAGAGAGATTTGGGCTCCTTAAACCAGAGTTATCTGTTAAAATCAGAGGTGTGGCCAATAGAGATGTTTTAAAAACCCTGCTAAAACTAGCTATTAGGGTAGAGTCTATACAAGAATTTGAGGAGAGATTAAAACAACTTGAATTGTAAGAGCAAGGTATTATAGAGTGAAGAGTCAGTGAACAGTGAACAGAATAAAATTTTCACTTCAAGTTAGAGGGGAGGGTGGATATAGTTCCTTTTATTATTTTATTTATGACCTAAAATCTGCAATTACAGTTCAATCGTAAGCAACTGATTGTTCTGGACAGAGATACCTAGATATGGAGCTGTTATGTTAAAGGATATGTCTCCCTCATTGTGACTTGGAAGGCTTTTTCAGGTAGAAGCTGCGGTCAGTGGCACTCTTTACGGGTGTGTAAAGGCACACCACTGCACATGGACTTACGCAAAATCCTATTTTGGAGGATACTCTCAAAAAAAGATTAAGCAAATTGTAATGACCGGATGGAATTTTCTATCTTTATCCAACGTTCTTTGAAAAAATAATCCCTCGATAATCGAAGGAACCATTGTCGTCCCGCATGCATCAGCCGAGCTGGAACATGGATTAGAAACATGCGGATTGTGTTGGGCTCTTCTCTAAAACCATCTTCATCGTTGAGCCACATCATCCAAACCAGTAGATTGTAAGCCAGAATACAGGTCTGGAATATGGCGGAGTTGGCCCAAAAATCCTGTGTCAAAATGCTTCCAGAGGCCATCTGTCCCTTACACCACTCAATCCAGTTTTCACTGGCCCCCCGTTGGCAATAATACCTGTGGACGTCCCAGGGACTCAGGTTCATATTTGTTACATAACAAAAATAATCATACTCAGTCTTTGTAACGCTGAAAAAAAAGCAACTAAATTTGCTCTCTATTACTTGACGTACGGCCACAAACCGGCGGGGGTGTTTCCACCTCTCACATTTGTATGTGAATTCGGTCTTCTCATAGCCAGGTCTATTTTTAACCTTGTGCCATTTCTGAGCTTCTAAAAGCTGAGTGAGTCCTCGCATCTTAACCTTGATTAAGTACAAAGCATGAGCCTCTTCTAAGTAGTCTAAAAGTTCTCCATTAAAAAAGGCGGAATCTGCACGTACAATAATTTTCCAGACTCTCCTTGGAAGCTTGGCAAAGCACTCTTGCATAAACTCTACACAACCATTGGCTGAATAAGCATCTCCGGCTCTAAACCAGTTGTGAAGACATTCCCGCGTCTCAGCAATAAAGCAAAGTAGCGGATGATATCCCCTTTGTCCTGGCTTCTTGGGGTTGTAACCCTTCTCGGCACCTTCCTGTTTCCCATACACCCCACGCACTGTAGAGTCCAAATCTAAAGTGATGCGGCTAAACCATTTTTTACCCCAAACCTTTTTGCGCACTTTTGTTTCTACATCGGAGAGCTCATTGCAATGTCGGGGATTAAACAACTTAAAAACCCGATTTATGGTAGTATAGTCAGGAAACCTTTCCCATTTAAAAAGCGACCTCAATGCTAAATCAGATTTTAGGATAAATACATGGCTCATATGCTTAGCCCCGGCTAACACTGCCATCATCAAAATCATGATAATGTCGGAAACCTTATACTGTGCGGTAGCTCCCCGCTTAATAGTAATGTGTTGCTCAAGCATCTTGGGAAGCTTCAGTTTGTCAGCAAACAGGCCCAGCAATACCAGTCCGGCGTTGCCCGTAAGATTTTTTTCAGTGAACTTAACATGGAATCTACGCATAGAATCAGTGCCTCCTTCATACTTCCTATTTGAAACACTTTATACCATTAATTCACTATATTGTCAAGCTAAACATTATCTTATGATGCAAATTTTAGGTATGAAGTATTATTCGCCCGTCTCCATTTTTTATTTTTTACTATTGATGGTGTAAAGGAATTGGTGTGCAGGTTTAGAAAATTGGTATATAATATAGATATTTATGCAATTTTGCTTAGCAACTATAAGCATAGTTGCAGAAAAAAACAATTTCTCTTGCAAGATTATTGCATTTTAGCTTGTTTTTCACTTAATAGAATTTCCTATTACCATGAGACCAAGCCATTTTTCATGAACTTTTTTGAGTTCATCCAATATATTTCCCAAGGTGCTCCTCAACACTTTTTGTTTGTCCTGGTAACCAGCATAATAAACAACTGCTATGGGTAAATCAGGCGGATAATATTTTTTGAATTCTTTAACAAGCTTATCCATTGACTGCAATGCCATGTAAAAGACCATTGTGATATTGTATTTAGAGAGAGTTTTTAAAATATCATCACTATCTTCAAAAAGCGAAAATGGAGATGTAAGCATTACAAACCTTACGTCTCGACCAGTCATTGGTCTTTTCAATAAAGCACTTGCAGCATTAAAGGCACTCATTCCAGGGACAATCTCTATATATTGATCATCAAATCCTTCAAGAAGCCAATAAAGAGATGGACCAAAAACACATGGATCTCCTCTTTCAAGTATCGCTATTGTTTTTCCTTCTTTGATCTTTTTTAACAAAAAATGCTGCACAAACTTTTTTCTTTTTTCAATCCTGGCATGCCATTTTTTAGGGTCTTTTTTTCTTAGTTCTAAAGCTTTTTTTCCATGAATGCCTTTCCATAAATTGAATGCAACCTTTGATGCTGGGATAAATTCACGAAAGTCTTTTAGCATACTATCACTACATAGAATTATATCTGCTTTCTTAATGGCTTTAATTGCTCTTAAAGTAAGTAAGTCTGGACCAGCTGGCCCCATTCCAATAAGATAAACTTTGCCTCTTTTTTGTTTAAAACAAACAGTAAGTGATGTGCCATACAAGTATTCATCTGCTATGGATTTATCAGGATAAGGGCTTTTATGAATTACTTTAAACATCCACTGCCCTCGAGAGTTAATCTTGACATTTACTATATCCTGAAGATCAGTCATTGTTTTAATGGGGTTTTTATAACCAGGAGAAATAGCCTGAAGTTTTACTTCTTTCAGAGGCTTTCCTTTAAATATTACTTTTAAAGGCAAGACATCACCTATTTTCAAACTAAATGGATCTTTTAAAGGGACAATCTCAAGTGGTAGATCTGCCAAAAGAGAAAAGCCTGTTTTTTTATCTCCAACTTTAATTATGGCCCTGGCAGTTATGGTATGTTTAAAACAAGAGACAACATCTTTAAGCTGCTTTTTATTGCCAAATTTGTGCCCTTCTGTGGTAATGGAAACAAATCCTGGTTTAAGCTTAGCAACTATAAGATAAACCCCTTCACTCTTAGGAATAAACCTATAAAATGAGGGAAATATCCTTTCCAAAGATACTTTTTTCCCTTTTGGATCAATCGTATACACCTGTTCCAACAGCCGTTTATCTATAACTTGATCTCTTGGATACTTATATCCCCAACCAATCTCTATCCATACCGTCTTTCCTACCTTAGGGTAACAGGGTTTCACATTAATCCAAAGCATATGGGCTTGTGCTGAGGTGATAACTAATCCAAGAAATATGATAGAAAATATAATAAAGGTTAGTTTTTTCACCTTCCCCTCCTTTTTTTGGCCACTTAAAATTTAAGCCTGATTCCTCCCATAACAAAAAATCCTGGTGCCTCACTGTCTGGATATTCTTCATAATCTTCGTCAAAGAGATTCATTATGTTAAGGTAAAGGGTTACATGATTATAGAATTTCCTTGAAATCTTTAAGTCTACCACAAAATGATCATCAAGTTCTTCTGTATTTTCAGGATTGCTATACATCTCTCCAACATATCTTCCTACAATCTGTGCCTGACAGATCTTGGGATGAGAAAATAAAAGGCCAATATTGGCTTTAACATTAGGTGTGTATTCAAGTTCATTTTTTTCTAAATCCGGATTTGGATCAAACTCATCAATCTCTGATTCATTCCAGGTTACATTACCAAAACTGCTAAGATATGAGTTGATACGAAAGTCTGTCTGAAACTCTATTCCGTAGATATCTACCTCTCCTACATTTTGTCTTTGATAAAGATCGCGGCCAGTGTTAGGATCAATACCTATTCTTATAGGATAAAAGAAGTCATCTGCATCTGTATAATATCCTGAAAGTTCTACAGATAAGTTCTTTGTAAAATAGTGCTTGATACCAAGCTCATATGTTATAAGCTTTTCAGGTCCAAGCTTAGGATTAGGTGTATAGATTCTGCCTCTAAAAATTCCGCTTCTATAAAGGTCATCTAAGATAGGGGCCCTAAAGGCCTTACCTACAGAAGCCCTTAAAGATGTTGAGCTGTTTATTCTATAAAGCAAAGCTACTTTTGGGCTTATTTCATCCCATGTTTTGCTGTCATAATCTTGGCTTTTCAAAAATCCTGAAGAATCATAAAAAGAGCCATCGTAGCTCTTAACATAGTCATATCTAAGACCTAAGGAACAGCTTAAGTGTCTGCTTACTTGAAGATCAGTGTTTATAAAAGGAGAAAGGGAGTATTGCTTACCTTCGTTTAGAACTTTTTTATTACTGGGTCTGTTTCTCTCTAAGATATAACCGTCTTTTCCGTCCACACTCCCATATTTATAGTCAAATCCTGAGGTCAAAATAATCCAATTGATAATAGGAAAGGTGGTTTGGATAGTAGCTCCTGAATCAATCCTTTCGACATCTACTTTATACCATGTATAACGGCCTCTTCTAAAGCGCTCCCTGTTCCAGAAGTAGTCTTCTTCATTATAAAATCCCCTAATTAACCATTCAGATCTTCCAAGTAAAAATTTAAAAGCCAAATTTCCTGAATCAGTATCCCAACTTCTATACACACCATCAGGATGACGATATTTTTCTCCTTCTCCTCTTTCATCTTCAAAGTGAAGATATCCAATAGACACAGAAGAGGTATCCGTAAGTTTATAGGTAAACTTGGTCCAGAAATGATCTTCCTCAAGATATCTTTTTATATCATAAGGGGTGCGCTCTTCAGATGGAGTGGGATTGTAACCATTACTGTCTAAGTGGTCATAACTAAGATAATAACCAAATTTATTAAAGGTCCCTGAGACAGTAGTGCCTGCATTCCAAGTATCCCAATTTCCATAGCTACCTCTAACATCCAACCTAATTGGTTTATGCTCAGGCCTTCGGGTAATAATGTTGATTACTCCTCCCATTGCACTTGACCCGTAGAGAGCAGAAGCAGGTCCTCTTACAATCTCAACCCTTTCTATGTCTTCCATTCCAAAAAGATCCCAGTTTACTGAGCCTGTATCTGCTTTGTTCATGGGAATACCATCCAGTAGCACAAGAGTGCGTCCTGGCATATCACCCATTCCGCGCATGGAAACAGTAGCACTGTGGCTTAAGAAACCAGAAGGGCGTCTGATGTCAATTCCAGCACATCTTCTAAGAATGTCATCTAACCTCATTCCACTTGAGGCTTTGATCTGGTCTCTTGTTATTATTGTTACACTGGCGGGGACATGTTCAACAGGAGTTTTATGTCTTGTTGCAGTAACTATGATCTCTTTTAACTCAAATCCTTTTTTCTTTTCCTGAGCAATCCCAGCAACTGGATAAAACAGAAAGTTCATTATAAACCTAAAATTTGCATCATAAGATAATGTTTAGCTTGACAATATAGTGAATTAATGGTATAAAGTGTTTCAAATAGGAAGTATGAAGGAGGCACTGATTCTATGCGTAGATTCCATGTTAAGTTCACTGAAAAAAATCTTACGGGCAACGCCGGACTGGTATTGCTGGGCCTGTTTGCTGACAAACTGAAGCTTCCCAAGATGCTTGAGCAACACATTACTATTAAGCGGGGAGCTACCGCACAGTATAAGGTTTCCGACATTATCATGATTTTGATGATGGCAGTGTTAGCCGGGGCTAAGCATATGAGCCATGTATTTATCCTAAAATCTGATTTAGCATTGAGGTCGCTTTTTAAATGGGAAAGGTTTCCTGACTATACTACCATAAATCGGGTTTTTAAGTTGTTTAATCCCCGACATTGCAATGAGCTCTCCGATGTAGAAACAAAAGTGCGCAAAAAGGTTTGGGGTAAAAAATGGTTTAGCCGCATCACTTTAGATTTGGACTCTACAGTGCGTGGGGTGTATGGGAAACAGGAAGGTGCCGAGAAGGGTTACAACCCCAAGAAGCCAGGACAAAGGGGATATCATCCGCTACTTTGCTTTATTGCTGAGACGCGGGAATGTCTTCACAACTGGTTTAGAGCCGGAGATGCTTATTCAGCCAATGGTTGTGTAGAGTTTATGCAAGAGTGCTTTGCCAAGCTTCCAAGGAGAGTCTGGAAAATTATTGTACGTGCAGATTCCGCCTTTTTTAATGGAGAACTTTTAGACTACTTAGAAGAGGCTCATGCTTTGTACTTAATCAAGGTTAAGATGCGAGGACTCACTCAGCTTTTAGAAACTCAGAAATGGCACAAGGTTAAAAATAGACCTGGCTATGAGAAGACCGAATTCACATACAAATGTGAAAGGTGGAAGCACCCCCGCCGGTTTGTGGCCGTACGTCAAGTAATAGAGAGCAAATTTAGTTGCTTTTTTTTCAGCGTTACAAAGACTGAGTATGATTATTTTTGTTATGTAACAAATATGAACCTGAGTCCCTGGGACGTCCACAGGTATTATTGCCAACGGGGGGCCAGTGAAAACTGGATTGAGTGGTGTAAGGGACAGATGGCCTCTGGAAGCATTTTGACACAGGATTTTTGGGCCAACTCCGCCATATTCCAGACCTGTATTCTGGCTTACAATCTACTGGTTTGGATGATGTGGCTCAACGATGAAGATGGTTTTAGAGAAGAGCCCAACACAATCCGCATGTTTCTAATCCATGTTCCAGCTCGGCTGATGCATGCGGGACGACAATGGTTCCTTCGATTATCGAGGGATTATTTTTTCAAAGAACGTTGGATAAAGATAGAAAATTCCATCCGGTCATTACAATTTGCTTAATCTTTTTTTGAGAGTATCCTCCAAAATAGGATTTTGCGTAAGTCCATGTGCAGTGGTGTGCCTTTACACACCCGTAAAGAGTGCCACTGACCGCAGCTTCTACCTGAAAAAGCCTTCCAAGTCACAATGAGGGAGACATATCCTTTAACATAACAGCTCCATATCTAGGTATCTCTGTCCAGAACAATCAGTTGCTTACGATTGAACTGTAATTGCAGATTTTAGGTTATAAATAATAGTGTTATTAGCTTTTTCATTTGGATCCTCCTGCAATAAATTTAAGTAGTTCTCCTACCAGCTATCCAGACATGTCTGGATAGAAACAAAATCGGTCATTTCTATCTGTTTACCCAATCTGAAAAGATATATCTTACGTATTATCTAATGATAAATATATTGTCATGTCAAGTATAAATTTATGAAAAAAATAACACTAAAATTATTTTTTAGATCTTAATTTTTTATTTTATTATGATATAATATATAGGGTTTTAAGAAGGACTCAAGAAAAATAGAAGTTCTTTGGCTGACACCTTTTCAATTCATTTTGTTAACGCGCTTTTCTCAGCAGAACTTTATTTGGTTTAAGCGAAATTCCAGTAGGAATCATAGAGGCACCTTTTTTTTACCTGTTCCTTATAAGACAAAGAAAGGTATACTGCTCCCTTTTCATTAAGTGTTGGCATAATATCTGCAGTTTTTTCTATTGTTTTGGAAAATTAACAACTAATTAAAATAAATTTGAAGGAGAAAACAAAATTCCCCTTGCTATCCTTTAAAAGGTGTTTTATCAAAAAATTTCTGTGTTTTATCAAAAAATTTCTGGACAAAAAGTATATTCAAAATCCCCATGACGCATTTGTGAAGGAGATCTTCTCGCACAAAGAGCAGGCAGAGGATTTCTTAAAAAATTATCTGCCTCAAAATATCTGCAAATTAATTGATTTTAATTCTCTTGCCATTGTCAAAGACTCCTTTGTGGATGAAGATTTAAAAAAACATTTTTCTGATTTACTCTATGAAGTTCAGATAAGTTCCAGAGATGGATTTATTTATTTGCTTTTTGAGCACAAAAGCACTCTACAAAGATTTACTGCTTTGCAGCTTCTCAGACAGGAGTTTCAGAGTTAATTTAGAAAGTTTTGCTAAAACTCGCATCAATTAAGGAATTGGAGCACTTCTTTAAGTAGAACCTATCATATTTTATTAATCTTTCATTATTTTTTCTAGTTTTTTCAAGAAAAATCTAATTTTTTTCTTGCAATTGTAGAACCTATTTATTACAGTATCTTTATGGCACATTTATACAAAAAGAAAATTAAAGGTAGAACCTATTGGTATTTGAGAGAAACTGTCAGAGAAGGTAAAAAGGTTAAAGTAAAATGGCAAAAGTACCTCGGCACACCTGATAGTATTCTTAAAAGACTCAAAAAAACTGAATCATCTGGTGTGCCTCTGAGGATCCAAAGTGAGGAATTTGGATCAGTGTTCATCGTTAATGAGTTAGAAAATATCATTAACACCATTGGCATTGTTGACTCTATTGTCAAACCAAATCCTCGTGAAAAAGGCCCATCTGTAGGAGAATATTTTTTTTATGCCTGGGCTAATCGTTTGATAGAGCCTAAAAGCAAAAATGCTATTGGCCAATGGTACAGAAAAACCGCCATAAGTTCTATTCGCAAAATTTGTATTTCAGACCTTACTTCTGCCAAGTACTGGGAAAAATGGAATAGGGTTTCCCCACAACAGATAGATGCTATTCAAAGGGCCTTTTTTGAAAAAGTTTGGGCTACCAAAAAAAGGTCACCAAAATGCTTACTATTTGACACAACCAATTATTACAGCTACATGGCCTCAAGCACAAAGTCAGAGTTATTTGAACGTGGCCACAACAAGGACAGCAAACATCACCTTCGCCAAATAGGTCTTGCTCTTGTTGTAGATTCGGACACTAAATTACCTTTACTCTACCGAGAATATAAAGGAAATGAGCATGATTCAAAAGTCTTTAACAGCATTATAGATGAGATGTTTGGGGTCCTTTGCGAATTTAATCAGGAAAATACACACATGACCGTTGTATTTGATAAAGGGATGAACAGTGAAGATAATATTGCCTTTATTGGTAACCATCCTCAGATACATTTTATTACTTCCTATTCTACCTATTTTGCCGAGGACCTTGCAAAAAAGGATTTAAAATATTTTAAGCCATTAAATATAGAGCATAATGTTAGGTTAAAGGAGAAGAACCAAACCGAGGATTTGTTGCTTGCATATCGTACTAGAGTTGAACTTTGGGGCAAAGAGCGAGTAGTTGTTGTCACTTTTATAGTATCCTTCAGAACTTGATATAATAGGAACGATTTGATATAATGAATATTTATGAAAGGGGAACGTATTAAGGTTAAAAATGCAGAAGAGCTAAAGGAAAAATTAAAGGGTGAGAAGAAAGACAATATTTTGGTAAAACTTATTTTTCTAAATCTTATAAGAGAAGGGATAGATTTTGAAAAGGCGTGTAGCGGTTGTGGGATAGCCCAATCGACAGGATACTTATGGATAAGGGAATGGAACCAAGAGGGTTATAAAGGGATAAAAGGTAAAGGAAGAGGAAAAGGGGGAGGAAGGCCAAGTAGGCTATCAGAGGAAGATTTAAAAAAGCTTAAGGAATTACTTAAAAAGAGAGCTTATTGGACTACAAAAGAAGTAAGGGCATTGATAAAAGATACTTTTGATATAGAATACTCACAAGACCATGTAGTAAGGATATTGAGAGATAAACTTAAGATGCATTTTTCCAAACCATATCCAGTAGATTATAGGAAACCAAAAGATGCAGAGACGATATTAGAGAATCAACTTCAACTTACTTTTTCTTTGTTAAAGGAGAAAGGATTTAAAGAAGAGGAGATAGCAATAGGTTTTATAGATGAAACGAGTCCGCAGAACACCGCCAATACAGTAAGGGTATGGAGTTTTGAGAAGACAAGAATTATAAAAAATACAACAAAGTTCAAGACAAACACAATAGGTTTTTATGCTATAAAAGGAGAAAGTGTAAAATCATTTTTAGAAGATTCAAAAGGTTTATCAATAGCTAAGTTTTTAGAAAAGATAAGAGAAGTGAATAAGAGATATAAAGCGATAGTGGCAATAATAGATAATTTTTCATCCCATAAGAGTAAAGTAGTAAGAGAAAAGGCATCTGAGTTAGATATTTATCTAGTCTATCTTCCCCCTTATTCACCAGAGCTAAATCCTATTGAGTATATCTGGAAAAGTATAAAAAGAGTGCTTTCATTAGTTTTTGTAAAAGATATAAAAGAGATGAAGGAGGTTATATCAGAAGCATGGAATAGGTTATGTAAAAAAATAAGTTTTGCTAAAAGCTGGATAGAAAAATTTTTAAAGGGCACCCCATATTATATGAAGTTGTGCGGATAACTATAATCCTCGCACACACCGAAAGAAGCTTCACACATTTAGGATTAAACTGGAAAAAGTGCGCCAGGCACTTCTAAAATTTCGGCAGAAATATCGTGAGCAGAAACCTCATTGGAAAGACTTCAAAATTATTAAGGATCGTTATATAAAACTGTGCAAGAAACTTCATATAGGCACTCAATATTACCATCTTGAACTCACATCAGATAAAAAATCCATATCCTTCAGAAAAAATCAATATGAGATCAAGAAAACAGAATCAAAGTTTGGTCGTCAAATAATAGTTACTGATAATATTAACTGGAGTACAGAAGAAATAGTCCAGGCCTCGCTTGACCGTTGGATTATAGAGAAGGAATTTCGAGATACGAAATCCTCAATATCAGTTCAACCTATATACCATTGGACAGACAACAAGGTACGGTGTCATCTTCTCACCTGTGTAATTGCCCTCACCATGAAACGTCTTTTAGAACTCAAGGTAGAACCATATCTAGGACAGGTGACAGCAGAAAAGATAATAGAAGAGATGCGAACCCTAGATTCTTTAATTGTATGGGAGCCCGGGATTAAGAAGCCCCGTTGGCAACTTGCAGAACCTACACAATTTCAAAAAGACGTGCTCAAAGCCTTTGGATACTACATAGATGACAATTGGGTTCTACAACCTATAGAACAATAACATGCTATAATTATTGAATAAAAAACACTAAACTATCACTTATCTCTGAAAGTCCTGTCAGAGGTGTGGGCAACAGAGATGTTTTAAAAAACCTGCTTAAACTGGCTATTAGAGTAGAGTCCATACAGGAATTTGAGGAGAAATTAAAACAACTTGAATTGTAAGAGCAAGGTATTATAGAGTGAGGAGAATAAAAATTTTCATCTCAAGGTGGGGGGTAGATGTTGTTCCTTTTCTTTGGAGGTTACTCATTATTCGCCCGTCCCCATTTTTTAACTTACCAAGAATTTCCGCACAAATTTATTCTGCTGACGCGCTTTTCTTAGCAGAACTTTCCGTGGCTTAAGGGAAATTCCCGTAGGAATCATAGTAGCACCTTTTTTTAGCTACTTCTTACAACATAAAGATAATAAAACTGATGTTATACAATACATAATTTCTTTCTTTCATACATATCAGCAAAATTAGCCTTTTTAAGCCATTCATGTAATCTTATTAAATATTACCATTTTTTTAATAAGGTCATCTAATAAAAAATTTTTATTTTTTAATATTAATATTGACAACATCTAAAATTTTGTTCAAATTTCACGCATAAAAAAAATCAAAAAATCACAAAAAGGAGACTGTTATGATAAAAAAGTATTTTATAACCTTAGTGTTTTCATGGCTTATGACGATTTTGGTGTTTAGTAAGTCTGTTTTTTCTCAAGAAAAAAAAGAAGTGAAAAAAGTCAAAAAACTACCAGAGATTGTGGTTACTGCAACAAGAACAGAAAAAGAAGTTGAAGCGGCTCCTGCAAGCGTAAATGTGATTACAAAAAAAGAGATTGAAATTAAAAATCCTAAGACCATTGATGAAGCCTTAAATGACATTCCAGGGGTTATGATAAAAAGAGGAAAAGGACTTATGGATACTTTATCCAGAATTACTCTAAGAGGTGTGCCTAAACAACAAAGAACTTTAATAATGATGGACGATATAATTCTTAATGATCCTTATACAGGAATAGTTACCTTTGGAGGTTATTTTCCTGAAGATTTAGAAAAAATAGAAGTTGTTAAAGGTCCTTTTTCTTCTCTTTACGGTGGATATGCCATGGGAGGAGTGGTTAATTTTATTACCAAAATGCCTGAAAAAAGAGAAGTGGTTTTAAAAACTGGATATGGATCAAGTTTTGACAGAGGAGATGCTATGGATGATTTAAAACGGTTTTATTTTTCCTATGGAGATAAAATAGCCAATAAATTCAGCCTTTTTGTAAGCTATGGAAGGCATGATACTAATGGATATCCTACAAAATTTGTAACAAGATCAAGTCCACCACCTACGGGAATTAGTGGATATGAAGTAACTCATGACCGTTATGGGAAAACAAAATATTTATTAGGAGATACAGGAGATAATAAGTGGTGGGACGATGGTATAACCTCAAAACTCCAATATGAATTTAACAAAGATACAAAACTCAGGCTTACTTTTATGAGAAATCGTTCTGAATACGAATATGACAATCCTCATACCTATCTTTACAATACCACCACAGGTGAGCCTGTTTATTATCCCAAAGAAAAATATTACTTAAGTGGAGATGGTGGAAGGACTCAAAATACTTATGCATTAAATTTTGAAACCTTATTTTTAGATAAAGTCAAAACCAAATTAAACATTTCCTATCGTGATACTGAAGAAGATTGGTATGTAAGTGTTGGTTCAAAAGCAAAGATCACAGGTTGTGCTGCAGGAACAAATCCTAAGTATTGCGGATATGTTTCTGATACTCCTCAACATGTCTTTACATCAGATTTACAATTTACCTTACCTGTTTTTTATAATCAAATTTTAACTTTTGGAGGTTTTTATAGAAGAGAATATGCTGATACTAAAGAAAAATATTTAAGTGACTGGAAAGATGAAGATTCAACAGTTTCTTTAAAATATCAATCTAAGGGAAAAGCAAGAACTTTTGCCTTTTATTTCCAAGATGAAATAGCTTTAAGAAATAATTTAACAGCTTATATTGGATTTAGACAGGACTGGTGGAAAACATGGGATGGATATGTTAATCAAGTTGGAACTGCTGGATATCCTAAAAAGTATGAATCTAACTCTGAATCTGCCTTTTCTCCTAAATTTGCCCTTGTTTATAAACCCTTTAAAGGAACCACTTTAAGGGGTTCTGTTGGAAAGGCCTTTAGGCCTCCCACGGTTTATGACCTTTACAGAACCTGGACCTCAAATTGGACAGGAACTACCTATGCTGGAAATCCTAATCTTTCTCCTGAAACCCTTGTTGCTTATGATATTGGAATTGATCAAAAACTTTGGAGAGGTGCCAAAGTTTCTTTAACCTATTTTCACAATTATTTTGATGATTTGATTTACAGAAAAACAGTGAGCAATACTTATCAAGAATACATTAATGTAGGAGAAGCAGAGACTCAGGGAATTGAAGCTGGACTTGAACAAAAGTTTGATTTTGGATTAAGACTTTTTGCCAATTTCACCTATACAGATTCAAAAGTAGAGGAAAACGAGGCAAAACCTGAAACAGAAGGAAAAAGACTTACTTATACTCCCCTTTGGATGGGAAATGTTGGAACAGAATTTAAGAGGAAAAAGTGGTCCTTTTATGTTGTTGGAAGATATATGGATAAATGGCATTCTGATGATTTAAACAGGGATAAAAAATCAGGTGTTTATGGTTCTTATGATGAATACTTTGTGGTTAATATAAGGGCAAGTTATCAAATTAATAAATGGATGAGCTTGTCGGTTTCTGGAGATAATGTATTTGATAGAGACTATTACTACTATTACAAGGCACCTGGGGCTTCATGGTTTACAGAACTTTCTATAAAATTTTAAGTTTATGTATTTTAGTTATTTTCTTGGCAGGGGTAGTTTTGGCTACCCCTTATACCTTTATTGATAAAAGGGGAAAAAGAATAACTGTGAATGTTCCAATAAAAAGGGCTATAATTGTTATAAGTTATGAGCTTATTCCTGCTTTACATATTTGGGATCAAGTAGCAGGAGTTTCAAGTTGGGCTGAAAACCATTGTGATATTTATAGAGCTTTCATAGAGCTAAATCCTGATTTTAGGAAACAGAGTGTTGGAACAGGAACAAATCTAAACATAGAAAGTATTTTTAAACTTAAACCTGATCTGATCATTAGCTGGACTTATGCATCTCAGGTAGTCAACTACTTGGAGTCTAAAGGACTTAAAGTCTTTACTATCTATCCAGATAGTTTAGCAGAATTTTATCAAGTTTTAAAAATTCACGGTAAACTTTTTGGTAAAGAAAAAAGAGCTGAAGAGATACTCAAGGAAATGGAAAAGATTTTTAATCTTATAAAAAGAAGGATTGATGGTATTCCACTTAAAAAAAGAAAGAAAATTCTCCATTTAGGAGGAAAACCTACTCGGATTTCTGCTGCTATTGGGATTACTAATGATTTGTTTAACTTAATTGGAGGAATTAATCCTGCAGCTACCATTAAACAGAGAAACGTAGAGGTTTCAGTAGAAAAAATCTTGGTCTGGAATCCCGATATAATTTTTATTTGGGGAAATGCAGGCTATAATGAAAACTGGCTCTTTGAAAATTTACAATGGAGATACATTAAAGCAGTAAAAAACAGACAGGTCTATAAACTTCCTCACTGGTCTACCTGGTCTCCAAGAGTTGCCCTTGTTGCCCTTTATATGGCCACAAAGACCTATCCAGAATACTTTAAAGATATAGATTTTGAAAAAATTGCAGATGAGTTTTATCGTAAAGTCTTTGGCATATCCTATTATTATATGAAAAAGCATGAAAAATATTAAAATTATAATTCTTTTTGTTTCTCCTTTAATCATAAGTGGGGTTTCTCTTTTTTTAGGACCTTACGAGATAACACCTCTTATGATTGTAAAAATCTTTTTAAACGAAACTTTTCACATCTTTGATTTAAAAGACATTGCTGAAAAAGCCATTATAATAGATATAAGACTTCCAAGAATACTAGTTGCTGGAGTAGTAGGAGCAGGTCTTTCTGGTTCTGGAGTGGTCTTACAGGGAATTTTTAGAAATCCCCTTGTTGACCCATTTATTCTTGGAATTTCTGCTGGTGCTGCTTTTGGTTGTGCCATAACAGTTGGATTTTTTCCTGATTGGTCTGTTCAATTTAATGCATTTGTTTTTGGTCTTATAGCGGTAGGATTAGCTTATACAATTGCCTTATCTCAAGGAGAGATTTCTCGTCTTCCCCTTATACTTTCAGGAGTAATTGTTTCTGCATTTTTTCAAGCTTTGGTCTCTATAGTAAAATTTCTTGTTGATCCTCATAAATTACAGGCCATAGTTTTTTGGCTTATGGGAAGTTTTAGTCTGTCTGATTGGCGGATCTTTAAAATTGCCTTTTTAGGTGTTTCAATTGGTCTTTTGCCTGTTTTTTTGATGCGCTGGAGATTAAATGTTTTAAGTTTATCAGAAGAAGAGGCCAAATCTTTAGGTGTAAATGTAAAAAGAGATAGGTTAATTTTTATTGTTTTTTCTACTTTGGCTGTAGCCACAGCAACCTCAGTCTGTGGAATTATAGGATGGGTAGGGCTTATGGTCCCTCATCTGGTCAGAATGATGATAGGACCTGATCACAAAATTTTATTCCCTTTAAGTTTAACAACTGGTGCATCTTATATGATTTTAGCAGATACTATATCAAGAAGTATTACAAGTTTTGACATCCCTGTTGGGATTATTACAGCTTTAACTGGCGCACCTTTCTTTTTATACCTTATGAAAAAAGGCGGAAAAGAAGCATGGGGAAAATAGAATATGCTTGAGATAAAAAAATTGTGTTTTAGACACAAAGGTTCAAAAGAGGATACCTTAAAGGATATAGAATTTTCAGCAGAATTAGGAAAAGTTACAGCAATACTTGGCCCAAATGGTTCTGGAAAAAGCACGCTCTTTAAGTGTATAGCAGGGATTTGGCAGCCTTATAAAGGAAGCATTTGCATAAATGGAAAAGAGATTGATAAACTTTCCTATTTAGAAAGAGCTAAGATTTTTGCTATTGTTCCTCAGGAGCATGAGCCTGCTTTTCCTTATTCTGTGTTTGATATTGTTTTGATAGGCAGAGCTCCTTATGTGAATTTTTTTTCTTCTCCTGGATTAAAAGATTATGAAAAGGCAAAACAGGCCCTTCAAACATTAGGGATTTATCATCTTAAAGAAAAATCTTATGACAAAATAAGCGGGGGAGAAAGACAGCTTGTTCTTATTGCAAGGGCTTTGGCTCAATCTGCACCATTTATGCTCCTTGATGAACCTGTTTCTCATCTAGATTTTAGAAATCAAATAAAAGTGCTTTTAAAAATTAAAGAGCTTGCTTATAAAAATAAGATCACTGCCCTTGTTACAATACACGATCCAAATTTTGCCAGCCTTTTTGCAGACAAAATCGTGATAATCAAAGATGGTAGAATCATAGAACAGGGAAAACCTAACCATATTCTTAACGAAAAGCTCATACAAGAGGTCTATGGAATAAAGATCAACATAATACAAAATAATGGTCTTAATTTGATGTATCCTGTTTTGGACTTTTTAAAAAACAAACAAATGGGAGCATAAAAATGAGAATAATAGCTGTGGTATGGCAATCTTACTATAATATGATTTATAAGGCATCTAAAAGTTTAAAAGATTTGATAGACATAGAGGTTCATTCTGCAAGGGCATTAGATTTGGATTATGAAAGATTTGAAAAGGTTTTAAAAGATTTAGAAAAAGCTGATCTTATTTTTCTTTATCGTTCTAATGAACCGATTTGGGAGACTTTGGAAAAGAAAATAAAACAAAAAGAGATCAAAGCCAAAGTCATCTGTCTTGGACACGATCCATCTTATTGGCTTTTATCTAATGTTTCAACACAAATTTTAGGCAAAATATACAAATATTTGGTCATAAATGGAGAAAAAAATCTTATAAATATGTTCAAATTTTTATTAAAAAAGACCCTTAACATGGAAATAGACTATGAAGAACCTGAGGAAATCCCTTGGGAAGCCCTTTATCATCCTAAGGCAGAAAAACTCTTTAAAACTGTAGATGAGTATCTGTCTTGGTATAAAAACTATTGGGGAGAAAAGAAGAGCAAAGGCACTATAGGTATTCTTTTTTCAAGACATTACTGGATAAATGGGAATACAGAACTAGAAGATGCTTTGATAAAAGAGCTTGAAAAGAGAAATTTTAAAGTGATTTCAGGTTTTGCTTATTCTGTTAAAGACGAATCTTTGGGGACCAAAGGTTCAGGAGAGGTAGTTTTGGAATGGTTTTTAGACAAAAAAGGAAATCCAAGAATAGATGGTTTTATCAAACTTATTTCTTTCTTTTTAGGAACATCTAGAGAGAAAAGCTTTGACAGCAAAGAAACAGCTTTTGATGGTATTGAAATTCTTAAAAAACTAAATGTTCCCTGTTTTTCTCCTGTTAGTTCTTATTACAAGACAATTGAAGAATGGAAAAAGGAGGAACTTAATTTAGATATAGGATGGTCTATAGCGCTTCCTGAATTTGAAGGGACAATTGAACCTATTATTATTTCTGCTCAAGTAAACGGAGAGGCTGATGAGAGAAAAAGGATGCCCATTTTTGACAGAATAGAAAAATTGGTCTCTCGTATAGAGAGGTGGATAGAGCTTAGAAAAATACCTTCTGAAAAAAGACGAATTGCTTTTGTTCTACACAACAATCCCTGTGCATCTGTTGAAGCCACAGTTGGAGCTGCTGCGCATCTGGATAGCCTTGAATCAGTGGTTCAAATTATGCAGAGGATGAAAAAAGCAGGCTATAAAGTGGAAAATATTCCAGAATCAGGCAAGGCTCTTGTTGAAAAGATTATGCAGAAAAAGGCCATTTCTGAATTCAGATGGACAACAGTAGAAGAGATTGTAGAAAAAGGAGGACTTATAGATTTTGTGTCTTTGGAAAAGTATTTAGAGTGGTTTTCTGAACTTCCAGAAAGCACTCAAAAGAGAATGTGTGAAGCCTGGGGAAATCCACCTGGAGAGTGGAAAGAAGGCATTCCTCCTGCCATGGTATATGATGGAAAGATAGTAATAACAGGGCTTAGGTTTGGAAATGTAATAGTGCATGTGCAGCCCAAAAGAGGTTGTGCAGGAGCAAGATGCGATGGAAGGGTGTGCAAAATCCTGCACGATCCAGATGTTCCACCTCCTCATCAATATATAGCTACTTATAAATGGATATCCAAAGAGTTTAAAGCCCATGCAGTAGTTCATGTGGGAACTCATGGAAATCTGGAATTTTTACCAGGAAAAGGTGTAGCCCTTTCTTCTGCATGTTTTCCTGATATATCAATTGATACTATACCACATCTTTACATTTACAACTCAGATAATCCTCCTGAAGGAACCATTGCTAAAAGACGCTCTTATGCGGTTTTGGTGGATCATATGCAAACAGTTATGACTGGATCAGGAATTTATGATGAACTAGAAGAACTTGAGAGATTAATAGGAGAATACGAAGAAACCAAACTTAAAGATCCAGCCAAACTCCACGCTCTTCAACATTTAATTCTTCAGTCTTTAAAAAAGTCTAACCTTGATAAGGAGATTAAAATTAAGTGGCAGGGAAAAAAGGTAGCTATCTCAGAATTGACTCATGAAGAACTTCATAAAATTTCTTTTGACCAAGTAGTAAAAGAGGTTCACGAAAGATTTTCTTTAATTAGAAACACCCAAATTCAAGACGGCATGCACATCTTTGGAAGGCCTCCTAAAGGAGAGAGAAGGGCTGATTTTATCTATGCTATTTTGCGATATGATGCAGGAAAAGAGGTTTCTTTAAGAAGAGAAATAGCCAAGCTTTTAGGTTATGACCTAAAAGATCTTTTACAAAATCAAGACAAATTTGATCCTAAATTTAAAAAATCTTACGGAGCAATTCTTGAACAGATAGATAAAATCGGAAAAGAGGTGATAAAAGAAGTATTAAAATTTGAAAAACAAGGAGGTGATAAATTTGAATATCAAAGAAATTCTTAAAAAAATAGACTGGCAGGATCCTGTGTGGCAAAAAATAAAAGAAGAAATTCTGGATTTAAATCAAAGGATAGAAGATTCTAAGGAAATAGAAGCACTGTTAAAAGGCTTTAGCGGAGGTTACATCCCAGCTGGTCCTTCTGGACTTATCACTCGCGGAAGAGATGATGTTTTACCTACAGGAAGAAACTTTTACAGCCTTGATCCTTATAGGATTCCTACTAAATCTGCTTATGAAATCGGAAAAAAACTTGCAGAAAAACTTATAGAAAAACATCTAAATGAACAAGGACATTATCCTGAAAATGTTGCTATTTTTTGGATGGCAAGTGATATAATGTGGGCTGATGGTGAGGGAATGGCTCAAATCATGCACCTAATAGGTATAAGGCCAGTATGGTTTGGTAATGGAAGAATAAAAGGTTTTGAAGTTATTCCTTTAAAAGAGCTCGGCCGTCCAAGAATTGATGTAACCATAAGGGTCTCAGGAATAACCAGAGACAATTTTCCCAATTGTATAGAATTAATAGATGAGGCTATTCAAAAAGTAGCGAGCCTTGATGAACCACCTGAGGCAAATTTTGTTAAAAAACACGCATTAGAAATAATGGATAAAACCAATAAAGATTTTAGAACTGGCACACTTCGCATCTATTGTTCTATGCCCGGAACTTATCAGGCAGGAACTCAGTTAGCAGTTTATGCTTCAGCTTGGAAAGAAGAAAAGGACCTAGCAAAAGTGTTCCTTTATTGGAATGGGTATGCTTATGGTAAAGGTATATGGGGAGAGGCCAGACACAAAGAGTTTGCTGAAGTATTAAAAAGCGTGGATGTTACTTACAATAAGGTTGTATCAGATGAATACGATCTGTTCGGTTGTTGCTGTTATTTTGGAACTCATGGAGGGATGACTGCAGCTGCCAGACATTTATCTAAAAAAGAGGTAAAGGCCTATTATGGAGATACCAGAGATCCTGAAAATATAGAAATAAGAGATTTGGCAGATGAGATAAGAAGGGTGGTGAGGACCAAACTTCTAAATCCTAAATGGATAGAGGGAATGAAAAGGCATGGTTATAAAGGTGCAGGAGATATATCTGAAAGAATTGGTAGGGTTTATGGATGGGAAGCAACCACCCAAGAAGTAGATGACTGGATCTTTGATGATATTGCAAGAACTTTTGTCATGAATGAAGAAAATAGAGAATTTTTTAAACAAAACAATCCTTGGGCTTTAGAAGAGATAACAAGAAGGCTTTTAGAAGCTTGGGAAAGAGAGCTGTGGGATCCTGCAGAAGATGTTAAAAAAGCCCTTAAAAGGCTCTATTTGGAAATAGAAGGATGGATAGAAGAGAGCATGGATGAGGTTAAAGGAGAATTTCAAGGCGGAAGTATAAATGTAGTAACCTCTGAAGAAGTAGAATATTGGAAATCTAAAATGGAGGAGGCATTAAGATGATTTTTCCTTTTTGTGCTGTTGTTGATCAGGAGGAAATGAAGCTTGGTCTTATTCTCAATGTGATAGATCCGTCTATTGGCGGAGTTCTTATTATGGGAGAAAAGGGCACTGCAAAGTCAACAACAGTAAGGGCTCTTGCAGATCTTCTCCCTGAGATAGAGGTCATAAAAGGATGTCGGTTTAATTGTTCTCCTGATGGCCCTTTTTGTTTGGAATGCTTGGAGAAAAAAGAGAAGGGAGAAAATTTAGAAGTTGAAAAAAAGAAGATGGAGGTTGTTGAGCTTCCGCTAGGAGTAACTGAGGACAGGGTGGTTGGGACTATAGATGTAGAATATGCCATAACTTATGGAAAAAGGCATTTTGAACCAGGTCTTCTTGCAAAAGCTAATAGAAATTTTCTTTATATAGATGAGGTAAACCTTTTAGAAGACCACATTGTTGACCTTCTTCTTGATTCTGCTGCAATGGGAATAAACAGGGTTGAAAGGGAAGGGATATCATTTTTTCATCCAGCAAGATTCATACTTGTTGGTTCTATGAATCCAGAAGAGGGAGAGCTTAGACCACAATTTTTAGATAGATTTGGTCTTTGCGTGCAGGTTAGAGCTATCACTGACAAAAATCTCAGAAAAGAGGTGCTCAAAAGAAAGATAGAGTTTGATACAGATCCAGAAGGATTTTTAAAGAAATGGAAAAACGAACAGGAAGATCTGTCTCAAAGGATTGTTCAGGCAAAAAAGAATTTATCAGAAGTTAAAGTTCCAGAGGAGATATATAAAACAGTTGTTGATCTCACTTCTCAGCTTAACCTTGATGGACACAGAGGAGATATAGTTCTTCTAAAAGCTGCTAAAGCTTATGCTGCTTTTAATAAAAAAGATAGTGTTGAAAAAGAGGACTTAAAGAAGGTGGTGCTTTTTTCTTTAAGACACAGACTAAAAAGGCTTCCTTTTGAAGAACCAGAGATGGAGGTGAAAAAACTTTATGAACTTCTATCAATCCTTTGAAGATATTTTTCCAGAGGTTTTGGGAAATATAACACCTAAATTAGCGATTTTTTTAAATCTAATAGAACCTCTTTGTGGTGGTGTTTTAATCATAGGGAAAAAAGGCACAGGAAAATCCCTTATGCTTAATTGTTTTAAAAAGATTTTAAAGATTTCAAACCTTCCTTTTGTGGAAATTCCAATCGGAGTTACAGAAGAGACGCTCATAGGTGGGATAAACATAGAAAAGACCATAGAAAAAGGTTCAAGGGTGTTTGAAGAAGGGATTTTGGATAGGGCAAAAGAAGGTTTTGTTTTGATAGACGATATAAACCTTTTGCCAGATGAATATTTAAGTCTTATTTTTGAAAAAGCAGAAAATTTTAATCTTGTTGCAACATTAAATCCAGAAGAAGGTGTTTTGTCTCCTCATTTTTTGGATAGGTTTGGAATGTGCGCTGTAACTGAGGATTTAAAAGATCCAAGTAATAAACAAAAACTCTTAAAGCTTTACGAAAACAACTACCAATTTGAAGACTCTTTTTTAGAAAAGTATGAAAGTGCCATTAGAAAAATTGAAAGATTAAAAGTTTTAAAGGAAAAGGTGAGGGTTGAAGAATTTATATGGGATAAAATCTCTGAGACTGTTTTAAAGGAGTTTGTGTTTTCTCATAGGGCTGAGATCTTTCTTTTTTATGTTTCTTTGGCCTATGCTGCGTTTAAAGGAGAATTTAGTTTAAAAGAAAATCATGTAGATGAGGTTTCTCATCTTGTTTTGCTTCATAGAAAAAGAGAGATAGAAAAACAAAAGGTTTCTGAAGAAAAGCAGAAAGAAGAGAAAAAAGAAGATAAAGAAGATCGTCAAGATTTAAAGCCATCTGGAGAAAGAAAAGAGCACAAAAAAGAGAATTTTTCTCAAAAAGAAAAAGATAAATCAGAAAGCAGTGAAGAATCTTCACAGACAGAGATGAGCTTTCCTTATAGTTCAAAAGAAGAGATATTTGGTGTTGGAGAAGTCTTTAAGGTAAAAAGGATGATCTTTGAAAAGGACAAAACAATTAGAAGCACAACAGGAAGGCGAACCAAAAGTAAGAGCAGACTTAAAGGAGGAAGGTTTTTAAGAAGCGTAATATTTTCTAAGGATAAAGATATTGACCTTTTTGGCACTATAAGAAGCGCTGCGCCATTTCAGGTGTTAAGGGGAAGAAAGAACAAGCTCATTATTTACAAAGAGGACTTTCGTTATAAAGAAAAAGAGAGAAAAATCAGCCATGTTGTGAGCTTTGTTGTTGATGGTTCAGGTTCTATGGGAGTTCAAAAGAGGATGGAAGCAGTAAAAGGCACAATACTTTCTCTTCTTATGGACTGTTATCAAAAAAGGGACAAAGTGAGTATGATTATGTTTAGAAAAAATCAAGCTGAAGTTGTTCTTCCTCCAACATCTTCTTCAGATCTTGCGTACAAAAAGCTAAAGGACCTTCCAACTGGAGGAAAAACGCCTCTTTCTCTTGGTCTTTTAGAGGCTTATAAGCTGATCAAAAAGTCTCATTTAAAACATCCTGATACAAGGATAATTCATATTGTTTTATCAGACGGAAAGGCAAATCAGGCTATAAAATCAGGAGAAGATCCCATTTTAGAGGTTAAGAGGATTTGTAGTGAAATAGGGAAATTGAGCTATGTAGATAGTGTGGTTATAGATTGTGAGCTAAAAAACAATTTTCTCAAAATGGACCTTGCAAAAGAATTAGCAAAATGGCTTTCTGGGAAATACTTTTTACTTGAAGACCTAAAAGCAGAAAATTTAGTGAATTTGGTTGATCAGATAAAAACAGAGCACTTAAATTTAGTATGAAATAAAAAGAATTTTCTTGCAAACCACAGTCTGTAAGGTTAAAAATTAAAATCAAATCCCACACTCTTAGAATAGAAGGATATCACAACACCTGGCGGAAGATTAGAAGTAATTTAAGGAGACATTTAAATGCATGGCTATCTTCCATATGAGATAACAAAGAGTGTAGAGGCAGTTATCTCAGACCCTGAACTTGCGAAAAAGGTAATAGAAGCAATAGAGAAAGGCCTTTATTCAATAGAAGAGAAGGCAAAAGAGCAAAAGGTTATTATTAAGACAGAGCTTAAAGATGAATTAACAAAGGAGCTTGTAACTAAAGATGAACTTAAGGCCACTGAAGAAAGATTAAGAGGGGAAATAAAAGCAACAGAAGAAAAGCTAAGAGGAGAAATAAAAGCCATAGAAGGAAAATTAAAAGGAGAGATAAAAACCACAGAAGAGAAGTTAAGGACAGAGATACACAAGTGGCGTGCAGACACCATAAAGTGGATGTTTATATTCTGGCTGGGTCAGATTGCTACCTTTACTGGAATATTGGTTAGTGTGTTAAAATTAATGTTGAAGTGATATAAGTAGCAGAAGATTAGAAGTAATTTAAGGAGATATTTATATGCATGGCTATCTCCCATATGAGATAACAAAGAGTGTAGAGGCAGTTATATCAGACCCTGAACTTGCGAAGAAGGTGATAGAAACAATAGAGAAAGGCCTTTATTCAATAGAGGAGAAGGCAAAAGAGCAAAAGGTTATTATTAAGACAGAGCTTAAAGATGAATTAACAAAGGAGCTTGTAACTAAACATGAACTTAAAGCCACTGAAGAAACACTAAGAAAGGAGATGCAAGAAATAAGAGGAGAGATAAAAGCCACTGAAGAGAAGTTAAGGACAGAGATACACAAGTGGCGTGCGGACACCATAAAATGGATGTTTATATTCTGGCTAGGACAGATTGCTACTTTTACTGGAATTTTGATTAGTGTGTTAAAATTAATGTTGAAGTGAGATATATAGCAGGGGATAAAAATTATAAGTAATTTAAGGAGATATTTTTATGCATGGCTATCTTCCATATGAGATAACAAAGAGTGTAGAGACGGTTATATCAGACCCTGAACTTGCGAAGAAGGTGATAGAAGCAATAGAGAAAGGCCTTTATTCAATAGAAGAGAAGGCAAAAGAGCAAAAGGTTATCATTAAGACAGAGCTTAAAGATGAATTAACAAAAGAGCTTGTAACTAAAGATGAACTTAAGGCCACTGAAGAAAGACTAAGAAAGGAGATGGAAGAAATAAGAGGGGAGATAAAAGCAACAGAAGAAAAGCTAAGAGGGGAAATAAAAGCAATAGAAGGAAAAGTAAGAGGAGAGATAAAAGCCACAGAAGAGAAGTTAAGGACAGAGATACACAAGTGGCGTGCGGACACCATAAAGTGGATGTTTATATTCTGGCTAGGACAGATTGCAACTTTTACTGGAATATTGGTTAGTGTGTTAAAATTAATGTTGAAGTGATATAAGTAGCAAAAGATTAAGAGTAATTAAAGGAGATATTTTTATGCATGGCTATCTTCCATATGAGATAACAAAGAGTGTAGAGACGGTTATATCAGACCCTGAACTTGCGAAGAAGGTGATAGAAGCAATAGAGAAAGGCCTTTATTCAATAGAAGAGAAGGCAAAAGAGCAAAAGGTTATCATTAAGACAGAGCTTAAAGATGAATTAACAAAAGAGCTTGTAACTAAAGATGAACTTAAGGCCACTGAAGAAAGACTAAGAAAGGAGATGGAAGAAATAAGAGGGGAGATAAAAGCAACAGAAGGAAAACTAAGAGGCGAGATAAAAGCAACAGAAGAAAAGCTAAGAGGGGAAATAAAAGCAATAGAAGGAAAAGTAAGAGGAGAGATAAAAGCCACAGAAGAGAAGTTAAGGACAGAGATACACAAGTGGCGTGCGGACACCATAAAGTGGATGTTTATATTCTGGCTGGGTCAGATTGCTACCTTTACTGGAATATTGGTTAGTGTGTTAAAATTAATGTTGAAGTGATATAAGTAGCAAAAGATTAGAAGTAATTTAAGGAGATATTTAAATGCATGGCTATCTTCCATATGAGATAACAAAGAGTGTAGAGACGGTTATATCAGACCCTGAACTTGCGAAGAAGGTGATAGAAGCAATAGAGAAAGGCCTTTATTCAATAGAAGAGAAGGCAAAAGAGCAAAAGGTTATCATTAAGACAGAGCTTAAAGATGAATTAACAAAAGAGCTTGTAACTAAAGATGAACTTAAGGCCACTGAAGAAAGATTAAGGACAGAGATACACAAGTGGCGTGTGGACACCATAAAGTGGATGTTTATATTCTGGCTGGGACAGATTGCAACTTTTACTGGAATATTGGTTAGTGTGTTAAAATTAATGTTGAAATAACACAAGAGAAAAAGGATAGTGTCAAAATGGACAGTTGTGTTTAGGGGGTTGACACATAGGTAGACATATTATAGTAAGCTCATTACTCAGGCGCCGCAAGGCTTAATAGGGAATCCGGTGAAAATCCGGAGCCGGCCCGCGGCTGTGATAAGGGGACGAAAGCCACATCAAGCCACTGGGAGTAGGGGTGCTCCTGGGAAGGCATGGCTCGCCCTGTTGAATTTCCTAGGAGGGAATTCTATTCAACTGGGCGAGTCCTGTTGAATTTCCTGAAAAAGGTTATTCAACAGGGCAAGTAGGATGATCCTTAGAGTCAGAAAACCTGCCTGAGTAACATAGGCATTAGCTTTGGCGGATGCCCAAAGCTATAAGCTGAGGTCCTTTGGGATAAAACGGGAGTCCCTGGACTGCTGTGTGCGGTTCAGGGACTCTTTTTTTTGAAATGGATGATGGGCAAAATAGTTGACCTTACAGGTTTTCCACTAGATTCATTTAAAATCCATTGAGAAAAAAGGAGGAGGCTTATGGTCTATACAGGAATCTTAGTGAAAAGCTCATTTATCTGAATAATGTATATTCTTTTTTAGAGATGAGGTGAAAAGACAGGGTGTGGGGCTTACACCCTGCCAAAAGCCAAAGAGCACAACCGGGAGGTCGCACTTAAGCTGGCTTTAACTATATTAACAACAAACCTCCCGGGTGTAAAGAAATTAAATTAAAGGGAGGTTCAAGATGAAGAGATTAAAAAGAGTGATGATTTTGAGTGTTTTAATATCTTTTTTGAGCTTATCTCAATTTTGCTTAGCGGAATCTAAAAATAAAGCTGCTAAATTGGAGGAAATAGTAGTAACTGCTACTCGTTCGGAAGTAAAGAAAGAAGAGGTTCCAAGTGTTGTGGATATTATCCATCCTATGGATTTAGAAACCACAGTGGATAGAAATATTGTTCGGGTTCTTAAAAAAAACAGCAGCATTGATGTGATTGATTACCCAGGGGTTCTTTCAGGAATTAGTATTAGAGGTTTTAGGCCAGAATTTTCTGGAATCACTAAACATACATTAATTTTAATTGATGGTAGACCTGCTGGTGCTACAAATCTTGCAACAATTTTAAAGGATAATGTAGAACGAATAGAAATTTTAAAAGGTCCTGCATCAGCTCTTTATGGTGGTGAGGCAATGGGTGGAGTGGTAAATATTATTACAAAAAAATCAAAGGGCAAAATACAGACTTCTTTTACAGCTGGAGGAGGAAAATTTGACACCTACTACGCCAGTTCTGCTTTAGGAGGCAACATTACAAAATGGCTTGATTTTGATGCTTCTTTAAGCACGAAAAATCGTAATAGTGACTTTCGCATGGGTAATGGTAAGAAAAGAGATAATACAACCTATAAGGAAAGATACGGGAGTTTAAGACTTGGTTCCGCACTTTCAGATAGGTGGCGTATTGATGTGAAAGGTGACTGGTATGCGGGAAGAGATATTATGTGTCCAAATGCTCTATTTTATGAAGATAAAAGACCTTCAGAAAAAGATATTGACCGTTATGGTGGTGATATTTCGCTTACAGGAAAAATCGGTGCACATGAACCTCATTTTACCTTATATGTTTCTCATGAGGAGAGTGAATATACTAAAAAATACAAAGGACAACCTCATTACAAAAGTTATGAAGGTGAGATAGAGTGGTTAGGAACGCAGATTCAGGATCGTTACCACTTTTTGGATCATGACATCACGGCAGGTGTGGATTATCAAGAAATTGATGTAGAGTCTAAAAGCTGGAGAAGTGACGGGACTCGTAAGGCCCCCTGGCAGCCAGATCATGAGCGGAAAAATGTTGGAATCTTTGTTGATACATTTTTTAGATTTTTACAAGAGCGACTCATTATAGATGCAGGCATTCGCTATGACTGGTTTAAATTAAAAACCAAACATACACCGTATAAGACTGATTTTCATCCTGATTCCGAGACATTTTCTCATGTAAGTCCTAGGGTAGGACTGAAATATTTCCTTACAGAAGATCATGTTTTTCAGCTTCATAGTACTGTTGGAACCGCATTTGTACCTCCTCAAGCCTCCCAGATGGCTGGTTATTCAGAAAGGAAAGTTGGTAATACAACTATGATCACCAGAGGAAATCCTGATCTTGATCCTGAAACTAGCCTCACCTGGGACATAGGGTTTTCTATTCATAAAATACAATGGGGTTTTTTTGCAGATCTTACCTATTTTTACACTGATGTAGATGATAAGATATCAAAAGTAAAAGTAAGTGATACTGAAAGCACATACAAAAATTCTGATGAAGCAAAGATGCGAGGTTTAGAATTTGAGACGTCCTTTGATATTGGTAAACTTATGGATTGGAATCGGAAGGTTGAGTTCTTTTTAAATGGCACACGGTTATTTAAAGCAAAAGAGGATATATCTGGAAAAGGTGAACGAGATATTCATAATGTTTCACATTGGAAGTTAAATGCAGGTATTGATTATGATGATGGTGCATTCTTTGGAAGATTTCTTGCACGATATATGGGAAAGAGAAAAGATTATGATTGGTATGCACCTGGATATCCTGTCATTACATATCCAAGTTTTGTAGTTTGTGATCTGGTAATGGGCTTAAGATTTTTAAAACACCATCAAATCAAAGTTAATATAGAGAACATGTTTGATAAATACTACTATGAAAAACCTGAATATCCCCTTCCGGGTTTGGCAGTTTATGCGGAATATAAAGTTAGTTTCTAATTTATGTTAGAAATGGGAAATATCCTATAAAATGCAATCTATCTTACAACATCATCCCTGCTTTAATGCCCTTGCTCACCTTAGGTGGGCAAGGGTGCATCTTCCTGTTGCACCAAGATGCAATATAAGATGCAACTTTTGTGAAAGAGCAGTGAGTAGCAGTGAAAAAAGACCAGGGTGTGCAGAAAAGGTCCTCTCACCAGATGAGGCTATAAAAGGACTTGAGCAGGCACTGAAAAGAGATGTTCCAATAAAGGTTGTTGCAGTTGCTGGCCCTGGTGAGCCTCTTTTTAATGATGAGACATTTGAAGTGATGATGGAGATTAAAAAAAGATTTCCTCATCTTATAAGATGCATAGCAACTAATGGGACATTACTCTTAGATAAGATGGATCTTTTGATAAAAGCTGGGATAGATACTGTAACAGTAAGCATGTGTGCTGTAGATGCAAATATAGGCAAAAAGATCTATGAGTATGTGTCTGTTAATGGAAGGAGATATGCAGGAGAAAAAGGAGCAGCACTTCTTATAAAGAGACAGATTCAGGGAATAAAGGAATTAGTAAAAAACAAGATACCAGTAAAAGTAAATACGGTTTTTATACCAGGAATAAACTCAGCTCACATAATAGATGTGGCTTCTCTTTGTAAAGATCTTGGGGTGTATATAATGAACATTATGCCCTTAATTCCTGCAGGAAGATTTAAAAAACTAAAAGCTCCTTCTAAGGATGAATTAGATCATATCAGAGATGTCTGTGCCTCTTATATAAGACAATTTAGGCTTTGCAAGCAATGCAGGGCTGATGCCTGTGGAATACCAGGAGGAGAAGATGGAACTTTGGGATCAGCTTGCATTTGAATATGATCCAAAAAGTCCAGTAAGAAGGATATGGACAAAAAATAGGATATGGATAGATGCGATAAAAGATGCCATGCAAGGGTGCAAGAAAGTCTTAGATGTTGGATGTGGCGCAGGATTTCCTTCTGTTTTTCTTGCTAAATGGTTTGATATGTTTTGCTTAGATCGTTCTAAAAATATGATCCTTCTTGCATCAAAAAGGGCAATAGAAGAAGGTGTAAAGATAAAGCTATTTAGAGCAGACTCATGCAGCCTTCCATTTAAAGATGCTATATTTGATGGCGTTTATTGTAAGTTTGCTCTCTGGCCCATTAAAAGACCAGAAGAAGCTATAAAAGAGATGATTAGGGTTTTAAAGCCAAATGGAAAGATCGCAATTGTTGAAGTAGATAGAAAAGGGAAAAAGCAATCTATCTCTTTTAGATCAAAGATATTTTACTATATCTATCTTCGGATAAAGCAAAAGCTCTTTAAATATCCTGATACAAGTCCTATATGGAAAAGGCTTATGAAGGAGACAGAGAAAAATCCTCGTGTTAACTTGGATATGGTATCAAGTGTCTTAAAGAGAAATAATTGTAATATCTTAAAGATAGAGCCTAAACTAAAGGAGATGACCTATACTGCTATTGGAAGACTTATGGGATCTGATCATGAGGATTATTTTTTGTGTGTTGCAAAAAAGGAGTAAAGCATGGAAAAAGAAAAGCTTCTTTCATCTGTATGTACACCACTTAGCATGATTGTTCATGCAATGGCTTCTCAGCCAGCAAAAAACGCAGGAGCCCTTGTTGCAGTAAATGCAATATCTGATGCAATTCCTATTATTCATGGCCCTTTTGGGTGTGCTGCTTTAAGAAAGATAAACTCCTTTTCTGTTTATTCACTTTTTCCAAGAACTCCTTGCACAAACATGAAAGAGATTGATCTTGTATATGGAGCAGAAAAGAAGCTAAAAAGAGCAATCATAGAAGCATACAAAAGATATAAACCATCTCTTATAGTTGTTATCCCTACTTGTCCATCTGATATGATTGCAGATGACATAGCATCTGCTGCCCATGAAGCAAAAAAAGAAGTCAGATGCAAGGTAGTATATTCAACAGGAGAGCTTATTAAAGGAAGACCAATAGGATATCATGATGCTGTATATTCTATCTTAGATCAGCTTCTTCCTGAAGGATTTAAGACAGACAAGAAAAAAGACTCTGTTAATCTCATAACATTTCCTTTTCATTCATCTGAAAACAGGATGGATGAATTTCAAGACCTCCTTGAGGAAATAGGAATAAAGGTAAACAGGATCTTTTTTTACAGGACAAAAGTAGAAGACATATTTGAGCTTCCAAAGGCAGAGCTAAACATAGCTGATTCTTCTTCTCCGTGGCTTAAGCTTATGGAAAAAAGATTTGGCATCCCTTCTTATGTTGTATCCTCAATAGAATCTGAAAATAGCTCTTATGGAATAGAAGAAACAAGCAGAATCCTTTTAGATATAGCTTCTTTTTTTGGAAAAAAAGAAGAAGCAAAAAAGGCAGTACAAAGGAAAAAAGAAGATGCAATCTCCAGGTTGGAAAAGGAAATAAAAGATATAAGAGGAATGAAGATAGCAATTGTTGGAGGGCTTTTTTTTGGAATAGGATCAGTGCTTGTAAAGGAGCTTGGGCTTAAACCAGCCCTTTTGATCTATAGCACATATGGGCTTGAAAGTCATGGCATGTCAAAGGATGCAATAAAAAAGCTCATAGAAAGAGACAGGGAAGTTGCTGAAAGATGTGGAATAATTCCAGAGGTTCTTGTTAACAGCACATACAGGGAAGAGATAAAAAAGATAAAGGAGTTAAATTTAGAGTTTGTTGTAGGAGCTGGACCTGATATTGCATTTTACCACAAAGAAGGGATAAAGGCATTTGATTCACTTAAGCTTCATTCAGAGCTTAAGATAGGATTTGAAACACCTATCTTTCTTGCAAGGCTTATAAAGAGGGAGATGTCAAAAGAGGCGAGAAAAAGCCCTATTTTGGGCATGATAGAGCATGATCCATATAGGGCAGAGCTTCATCCTTCATGGATAAAGGCAGAAAAGGTATGGAGAATGGTTACAGAAGGAGCAGATGGAGGTTGTCTTTATGGATAATAGTATTTTGTTTGAGCCATTTCCTGATTCAGCTCTTGTTGGAGCTGTGTGTGCACTTACAGGAATAAAGGATTCTGTTGTAATTGTTCATGGAAAAAGCTGCTGTCATTCTGACAATCTTCTGTTTAATCTTCTCTTAGGCGCTCATGATGATGTAAGGGTTTTGGGAAGTGGCATAAGGTCTCAAGATGTGCTTACTGGTGGATACAGAAAATTATCCATTGCAATAAGGTCAGCATACAAGGAGTTTCACCCAAACCTTATAGCTGTTCTTGTAACAAGTTTTACAAGCATGATGGCTGATGATGTTGAAGGAATCATAGAGTCAGTAAAAGATGAAATTCCATCTGAAATATGCTTTTTTCAGTGTGCAGGACATATTGGAGACTTTGGTTTTGGATACAGAAATGTGCTGAATAAGATGGTTTCATACATGAAAGAGGGGGATAAAAAAGAAAACACAGTAAACATACTTGGTATAAAACAGTACGATCCTTGCTCTTTCTGGGACATAAAAGAGATAGAAAGAATCCTTTCTCACCATGGAATAAAAGTAAATTCATTTATTACAGGCTCATCTTTTGAAAGAATAAAAAGTGCTTCCTGTGCATCTCTTAATCTTGTCTTGTCAGATGATGCAATCAGATGTGCTGATCTTATGAATGAAAGATTTAGTATTCCATATATAAGGCTATCTTATCCTTTTGGAATAGAAGAAACAGAAGCTTTTTTAAAAAACACATTGAGCTTTTTTGGAAAAAATTTAGATCAGCGGTTTCTAAAAAAAGAAAAGGATATGATCAAAGAAAGGGTTCAGAAGGTATACAAATATCTTCAGGGGATATATGGATTGCCTATTGCGGTTTTTGGAAAAAGGGAAAGGGCTATTTCTTTTTCAAGATTCTTATCCAAAGAGCTTGGCCTTAATATAAAGCTTCTTTTTATAAAAGATAAAAAAGAAAAAGATATAGAAATTGATGCTGAAGAAGTGATCTTTTCAAAAGATCAGAAACTGTTAGAGGATGTTCTAAGAGAAAGGGAAAAAGAAGTTGCTGTTTGCTTTGGTTCTACACTTGAAAAAAGGATATGCAATGAGCTTGGAATCCCTCTTGTAAGATGTTTTTTCCCTGTCTTAGATGAAGTATCTATCCTGAATAAGCCATTTGCAGGATTTAGAGGCGTAATAAGTATTGTTGAAAAGGCAGTAAACTCAATAATAGGAGCATAAAGGTTATGATAAGGATAGCATTTTATGGAAAAGGAGGAATAGGAAAATCCACAATTGCATCAAACATATCAGCAGCTCTTTCTCAGGATGGCTTTAAGGTAATGATGATAGGCTGTGATCCCAAGTCTGACTGCACAAGAAATCTCAGGGGAGATAGAGAAATTCCTTCTGTATCAGCAATTTTAAAGCAAAAATATGAAAGCCAGCTCGATATAGATGAGTTTATATATGGAAAAGAGATAGATTCTGATGAGGTTGTATTTGAGGGATATAATGGGATTCTTTGTGTTGAGGCAGGAGGTCCTGAGCCAGGTGTTGGATGTGCAGGAAGAGGAATTGTTATTGCTATAGAGCTGTTAAAAAGATCTGGCGCATTTGAAAGATACAGACCAGATGTTGTCATATATGATGTGCTTGGAGATATTGTGTGCGGTGGTTTTGGAATGAACCTAAGGCAAGGAATGGCTGACAAAGTCGTTATTGTTACATCAGCAGACTATCTTTCCATATATGCAGCAAATAACATCTGCAGGGGAATTAAAAGATATGCAAAAATAGGAGGAACAAAGCTTTCTGGATTTATCTACAATGTAAGAGGTGGCTTAGATGACATAAGTTTTGTTGAGATGTTTGCAAAAAAGGTTGGCTCAAAGATAATAGGAGCTATTCCCTTGAGCAGCAAAATAGCAGAAAGTGAGGTCTATGGACAGACAGTAATTGAAAGATATCCTGACTCTGATATAGCAGAAAGATTTAGAAGACTTGCAAAAGACATTGTTCAGGATTCAGATCTCACAATTCCAAAGCCCCTTTCTTTAAAGGAGCTTTCTGATTTTGCAAAGGTGATAAGAGAAGAAACAAAAAAAGAACTTACAGGTGGAGGAATGTGATGGGAAAGCAGAGGATAAGTATTGCTATATATGGAAAAGGAGGGATAGGGAAGTCCACAATTGCATCAAATCTTTCAGCTGCATTTTCTTCCTTAGGATACAAGGTTCTTCAGATAGGTTGCGATCCAAAGGCAGATTCTACCAGAAACATAATGGGAAAAAGGATTCCCACTGTTTTGGGAACACTTAGAGAAAAGGGATATTCCAAAAAATACAGAGAAGAGGACTTTTTGTTTTACGGATTTTCAAATATTGCATGTGTTGAGGCAGGAGGTCCTGAGCCAGGTGTTGGATGTGCAGGAAGAGGGATTATAAGCATGGTGGAGGTGCTTAAGGAGCTTAAGATATTTGAAAAAGACTGGGATGTCATAATCTATGATGTGCTTGGAGATATTGTGTGCGGTGGTTTTTCTGTTCCAATAAGAGAAGGATTTGCACAGGCTATATACATTGTTACCTCTGGAGAGTTTATGCCTTTATATGCAGCAAATAATATCATGAAAGGGATAAAGAGATTTAGCCAGAGAGAGGGATCAAAACTTGGTGGAATCATACACAACAGTCGCGGAGGAAATGACAATCTGGATATAGTAAAAGAGTTTGTAAATCTTACAAAAACAAAGCTCATTCAAAGCATTCCAAGAAGTGATGAGATATTAAAAGCAGAGATTGAGATGAAGACAGTGATAGAAAAGTTTCCTGATTCAGAGATAGCAAAGACATTTATAGAGCTTGCAAAAAAGATCCTTGAAAACAAAGACCTTCATGTTCCAAGCCCTTTATCTGACAGGGAGATGGAAGAATTTGGGATAAAAATAACGGATATGATGAGATCAAATTAAGGAGAGTTTAAATGATTGATGATATAAAGTTAAAGGCAGAGCAGATAAGGTTCGGGTGTGCAAATCAGTATGGTATTGATTGCAAGATGTTTGGAGCATATTGCAGCCTATCTGAGATCAAAGGCAGTATTCCTCTATTGCATGGACCTATAGGTTGTGCCTTTTTCCCAAAACTTCTGCCAACAGATGCTATTCGACAAAAGGTGCTTGGAATTAAAACACAACCGCCTTTTCCCTGCACTGACTTAGATGAACATGACTTGATTTACGGTGGTATAGATAAGCTAAAAAAGGCATTGATTGATGTAGATAGATATTACCATCCTGATCTGATAGGCATTGTGCTTTCTTGTGTTGCTGGGATTATTGGAGAAGATTTAAAGGGAGCTGTAGAAGAAGTAAAAAATAAAGTATCAGCCAAAATAGTAATAACGCCTTCCACAGGATTTACAGATAGCGAACGGTCAGAAGATTTAGAATTGTATATTAAGGATACAATTGATCAATGGAAAAAATCTAAAAAGAAAAGGTTTTGGGGATATGAGAAATGTGGTAGATTAGAAACAATCTTTTCTCTGTTTGAGCAATTGGTTGAGCCTCCAAAAAAAGTATTAGATAGATCTGTCAACATAGACCTCTTTGGGAGGATCCATTTTTCAGAAGATTTTAGCCTTGAAATCAATGAGATAACAACTCTTCTCAATAAAATTGGAATAAGAGTGAATACCTTCTTTCCAGGTTGCACTGTTAAGGAATTTCAAAATTTACCACAAGCAAAATTGAATCTAATGAGAAGGAGTGAAAGAAGCGCTAAATTAATGAAAGAGCGCTATGGAACAGACTATATTTTTGACCCTTTTGGACATAAATATACAGGACTTGAGGGTGTTAAGAAGTTTTATTACGACATTGCTGAATATTTCGGCCTACGACAAAAAGCAGTTGAGGTTATTGAAGAAAAAGAAAGAGAATTAATGGAGTCAATTAAACTCATATCATCTGAGCTAAAAGGGAAAAAAGTAGCTATTGGCACTTCCCTTATAATGATTCCAACTACACCTCAATTTATTCAAACTTTGGAGTTGTTTGGGTTAGAAGTTAAAATAATCTTTATCCAAGTAAAGCGATATTCATGGAGTGAAATTCCCCAGGAGATGTTAAGAGAAGTGGTTGAGCAATTGAAACAACAATTAAAAGATATCCAATCAGATCCTGAGTTTTATGTGGATTGTGATATTGATACCCAGATCGAGAAGGTTAAAGAAAAAAGAGTGGATCTATTTCTTCCAAGCATGATCACAGATATGGGAGACTGCCTTGTTTTTGAAAGTCATGGAATCAAAACATTATGCTATGGCTGGTCAGGTTATGCTCCATATAAGATATCTTTTGATCAGATTCGGATCTTGGGCAATGCTATGGTTGAAAAATTAAATAAGCCCATAAAGAAGATGAACCTATTTTATTTAAATTATGACAGAGATAAAGATCGCTTTCCAGCTCTGAGATCTGATATTCCCAAAATAGAACTACATGAAGAAATTTTAAGAACACTATGGAGAGAACAATGAGCTTTATTGATCCAACACAAGGAGATAAGCTTTTAGGAGCATTTAGGGTATTTGCAAGACTCAGGGATGTCCCTATTATTATTCACTCACCCGTGGGTTGCCAGTGGGGTGTAAATTATATAGAGACCCTCTCTTCCATCAGCCCAGATGCTGCTATATCTGTTATAAAAGAACGAGATGTTATCTTTGGAGGAGAAGATAATTTAAGAAAAATATTAGATATTGTGCTTAGAAAAAGAAAAAGCAGCTATATTGTTGTTCTAATTGGAAGTGTGCCATCTTTGATTGGTGATGACTATCAAGGTGTCTTAAATAACTATAAAAACAAATGCAAGATTATCACAATTGAGTGTGCAGGATTTTTGGGAAAAATGGCTTTAGGTTATGAAGAGGCATTGGCATCACTATTGGAGTGGGTTGAGGATTCAAATAAGAAAAAGTTAAATCGATCAATTAATCTTATTGGTCTGGAGCCTGATGTTATTCACTATCAGGCAAATCTTAATGAACTTAAAAGAATTCTTGAGCTTATAGGTGTAAAAATAAACTCCTGTGTGCCTTGCTATAAGTTAACAGAGATAAAAAACATGGCAAATGCTGAGCTAAATGTTGTGCTCGGTTATGGGACTCTCTTGGCAGAAAAGATGAAAGAAAGATTTGATATCCCTTATATTAAAGTAAATTATCCAATTGGAATTATAGGGACACAGGATTTTATCCAACAGATATCTTCACATCTAAGTATAAATCAACACAACATAAAAGAAATTATAGAAAAAGAAATAGAAAACATAAAAAGGATTTGTGAACCCTATGAGTCTTTTTTACCAGCTTTGTATGAGATACCTGTAGCTGTTTCAGCAGATAGTTACAGGGCATATGCATTAAGTAAATTGCTTAGTGAAGAGATGGGAATGGATGTAAAAGTAATAAATATAACTTCTATTTCACGCTTTAATAATAACTTTGAAGCTATAAAGAGATATAGCAAAACAGTTCTTATTGAAGAATCAGGACATAAATTTGAAGAGATATTAAGAGATGAAAAAGTAAAGGTTGTATTTGGTGGAGATATGGAGATAGATATTTGTAAGAAACTAAATATTCCATTAATACATTTTTCTTTTCCTAATACTAAAAAGGCTGTGTTAACTGAAGTTCCTAATCTTGGATTTAAAGGAATGTTGAGTCTTGTTGAAAGTTTGCTTAATAATGTTTTGTTTGATTAAAGTCTTTTTGGTTTGAAGTTGTATTTTGTTTAGTCAGTTTTTGCTTTTCAAATTAAAAATAAATTGTTATATTATTTTCAATAAAAATGGTATAAAATTGATATGATTTTTGAATACGATTTTAATAAAAGCAAAACTAACAAGCAAAAGCACGGAATTGATTTCGAAGAGGCAAAGCAGCTCTGGAATGATCCTTATCTGTTACAGATTCCAGCAAGGACTGTTGGAGAAAAGAGGTTCTTATGTATTGGAAAGATAGGTGAAAAACATTGGTCAGCGATCATTACATATAGGAAAGATAAAATTAGAATTATCTCAGTTAGAAGATCTAGAAAGGAGGAGATAAGACTTTATGAAGAATATAAATACAGAAGAGTTGGATAAACTTTTTGATAATGGGAAAAGCATTATTGACTATCTTGATACCAGCAAGGCTGAACATCCAAATCTCAAATCCAGAAGAGTAAACATTGATTTTCCTTTATGGATGGTTCAGAAAATAGATGAGAAAGCGAGAATACTTGGGCTTTCAAGACAGGCATTAATAAAAATGTGGATTGCTGAGAAACTAAAGTCTGAAACTGCGTAGCTAAATAGAAAAAGAAGGAGTATTATAATGAAAGTATTTACAGCAATAATTGAAAAATGTCGTGATACAGGACTTTATGTTGGATATGTTCCAGGAGTCCCTGGTGCACATTCACAAGGAGAGACTCTGGATGAATTAAAACAAAACTTAAAAGAAGTAATAGAGATGCTATTGGAAGATGGAGAGATTGAATTAGAATCAGACTTTATTGGAATACAAAATATTGTGGTAGCCTAATGGGAAAGTATCCTGTTTTAAAACCTCATGAAGTAGTGTCCATTCTTAAAAGATTAGGATTCAAAGAAGTTAGACAAAGAGGAGCTCATAAACAATTTCGTCATCCAGATGGAAGATGTACTACTGTGCCTGTCCACCAAGGAAGAAATATTTCCCCTATTTTGTCAAAAAAAATAATTAAGGATATTGATTTAACACTGGAGGAGTTTTTGAAATATAAAAAATAACAAAAGGAAAAGAAATGAAAAAAATAAAAAGGCAGATTTGGGGAACAAGGCTTTCTTATGCATGCAGATACAGTATTGATTGTAAGATGTTTGGAGCATATTGCTTTATCTCTGAGATAAAAAATGCTATTCCCCTTCTTCATGGTCCAGTTGGTTGTGCATTTTTTCCAAAGCTTGTCCCACCAGATGCAATAAAAACCCAGCTTCTAAAAGATTTTGATCCATCTCCATTTCCATGCACAGACCTCAATGAAAAAGACATTATATATGGTGCAGAGGAAAAACTATACAACGCAATTATTGATGTGGATAAGTATTATAAGCCAGAGCTTATAGGAGTGATCATATCATGCCCTGCTGCAATAATAGGAGATGATGTTGTAAGTGCTGTAAAAAGGGCAAAGGAGAAGATAAGTGCAGACATAATCTATACTCCATCTTCAGCAGGATTTTCTGATGATGAAAGAACTGATGATTTTAATCGTCATGCAGAAGATCTTATAAGGGTATGGAAAGAAAAGAAAAAGCCTAAGTGGGGGATAGAGAAATGCGGAAGGCTTGATACCATGTTTTCTGTTATAAGCCAGCTTGTTGAAGAACCAAAGGAAAAGATAAAGAGATGTGTAAACATAGATACATACGGAAGATTTCACTGGTTTGAGGATCTTGAAGGAGAGATAAGGGAAATAAAGGCTATTTTGAAAGAGATAGGAATTTCTGTAAATGCAGCATTTCCTGGATGTTCTGTAAAGGAAATAAAAGGGCTTGCAAAGGCAGAGCTTAATTTTATGAGAAGAAGTGAAAGAAGCGCAATCTTTATGAAAGAAAGATTTGGCATTGATTACATATTTGATACATTTGGAAACAGATATGTGGGAATAGATGGAGCAAAAAGCTTTTATATAGACATTGGAGAAAGGTTTGGTCTTAAAGAAAAGGCAAAGAAGGTTGTTGGAGAAGTTGAAAGAAAGCTCTGGAATGATCTTAAAGAGACAAAAAAAGAGCTTAATGGAAAAAAGATAGCCTATGTATGCACCCCACTTTATACAACTCCTATCTTTATAAGGCTTCTTGAGGAGTTAGGCCTCAGAATAGAGCTTCTTCTTATAAATACGTTTTGGTGGAGAAGGTGGGGAATGGCAAAGAAAACAGCAAAAAAAGTTGTAAAAGAGTTTATTGAAAGCTTAAACATAAGCTCAAATCCTTCAATCTACACTGACCTGAACATTGATGAAGAACTTGATGCAATAAAGCGAAAAGAAATAGATCTTGTTATATGCGATGTCTTAATTTCAGACATATCAAGGACAATGCTTTATGAAAACAGTGGCATAAGATCTGTAAGTCCTCATTACATGGGCTATTCTTCATTCAGGATCTCTTTTTCTCAGGTAAAAAAGCTTGCAGAAATAATTCTTTCTGCTCTTAACTCTAAGCCTTATAAGAGGGACCTTATTTATTTTAAATACGATTATCACAAAGAAAGGTTTCCTACCCTTATATCAGATATCCCTGATGAACTCAGGTGGGAAAGGATAATGAAACATGTATGGAGAGGGAAAGAAAGATGAACTTTGTTGATCCAATGCAGGCAGACAAACTTCTTGGAGTATTCAGGGTTGTAAGTGGTCTGAAGGATGCAGTTGTAGTTGTTCATTCACCTGTTGGCTGTCATTGGGGAATAAATTATATCCAGAGGCTTTCATACAGAAAGACAAATTCTACTGTATCAGCACTCAGAGAAAGAAGTGTGATATTTGGAGGACATGAACATCTTAAAAAGAGCATAGAGATTATTTTTAAAAATAAAAAGAAAGACAAATATCTTATAATCCTTTGTGCAAGTGTTCCATCAATCATTGGTGATGACATAGAAGGCATAATTTTGGAGTCTTCTGTTTCAGATGTCTCATATCTTGTATTTGACTGTGGTGGATACAAAGGAAAGATGATGGAAGGATACGAAGAAGCCATTGAAGGGCTTTTTCCATGGATAGAGGAAAAGAAAAAAGAAAATGATTCTTTTTTAGTAAACATAATAGGCATTCAAAGAGACATCCCTATGGGAGAAGCAAATATAAAACAGATAAAGAGGATGCTTTCTCTTTTTGGAATAAAAGTGAATTCTATCTTTCCACCAGAAAGTATAAAAGAAATAAAGAATGCATCTTGTGCTGATCTAAATATAGTGTTTGGTTATGGAAAAGGGCTTGCAGAAAGAATGAAAGAAAGATTTGGTATTCCTTATCTTTTTTTTGAAGAATATCCCTATGGCATAAGCTTATGTGAAAGATTTTTAAAAAAGGTCGCACAGCACTTTGGTATTTCTGAAAAAAGAGCAGAAAAAATACTTCAAAGAGAAAAAAGAAGGATTCTTAATGCACTAAAACCGGCACACATGTATCTTCACACCTTATATGATCTTCCTGTTGCTGTTTCTGGAGACCCTGCTCAGGTCAAAGGAATCTCTAATTTTTTGAGCAAAGAGCTTGGCTTCAGAATAAAGCTTATAAATGTAAGTGCCCGTGCTGAATTTTCTGATCTTTCTGAAAAAGTCTTGTTTCAGGCTTCTATGCATGAGTTTGAAAATAATATGCATGATGTTAATCTTATATTTGGAAGCGACACAGAAAAGACAATATCAAAAAAGATGAATATCCCTTTAATCCAGTTTTCATATCCTATACTTTCTCGAATTTTTCTCAATGATACCCCATACTTGGGCTTTAAAGGCATATCAGTATTGGTTGAAGAAATAATAAACCAGCTGTTAAATATAAGTGAGAGGGAAGAAGTATGAGAAGAGGTTTATGTTGTTTGTATTTCATTTCACTAATTATCTTTTCTGCTTGTGCTCCTTCTGTTGTGTCCAAAGAGTTGAAAAAAAGTATAAATACAAAAATTACAATTTCTGATGTGGTCAAAAATTTTGAGAGATATAAAGAAAAAATGGTGCTTTGGGGAGGAAAGATTTTGAGGGTTGTTAACAAAAAAGAAGGAACTATATTAGAGATTTTACAGCTACCTTTGGATAGAAATAAAAGACCAAAAGATGTGGACATCTCTGGTGGCAGGTTTTTAGTTATACATTCAGGCTTTCTTGATGGTGCTATATATCGACCTGGAAGAGACATCACAGTAGTGGGCAGAATTTGTGATATAAGAAAATTACCCATAGGAGAAATTGAGTATAAATATCCTGTTATAAAACCTAAAAAGATTCATTTGTGGAAGATAAACCCTGAGGAGATAAAGGTTTATCACGAATATCCATCTTATCCTTGCTGGTATCCTTATTGGTGGTGTCCCTATTGTTCCTATTGTTGGTAAAGATCTCTCCAGATATTAAGCTCTACTTTAGAAAAACACCGATTATATACCTCTTTAATAAGCCCTAGGATGGAATACAATGATTTTTCTTTTTTGGATTATTGTTGGGCAGGAGGAAATGAAGCTTGAGCTTATTTTTGATGGAGTATCTCAATCTAGAGGAAGATGAAGAAGATCCCCTGATTTAAAACCATTTGCAGAAAGAAAAGACCATAAAAAAGAGGATTTTGCTCAAAAAGAGAAAAATAAATCAGAACGCAGCAAAGAATCTTCACAGATAGAGGTGAGTTTTCCCTCTAGTTCAAAAGAAGAAATATTTGATGTTGGAGAAGCTTTTAGTGTGGTTATAGATTGTGAGCTAAAAAACAATTTTCTCAAAATGGATCTTGCAAAAGAATTAGCAAAGGAGCTTTCTGGAAAATACTTTTTACTTGAAGACCTAAAAGCAGAAAATTTAGTGAGTTTGATTGATCATATAAAAACAGAGCACTTAAATTTAGTTTGAAATAAAAAGAATTTTCTTGCAAACCAAAGGCTGTAAGGTTAAAAATTAAAATCAAATCCCACACTCTTAGAATAGAAGGATATCACAACACCTGGCGGAAGATTAGAAGTAATTTAAGGAGATATTTTTATGCATGGCTATCTTCCATATGAGATAACAAAGAGTGTAGAGGCAGTTATATCAGACCCTGAACTTGCGAAAAAGGTGATAGAGGCGATAGAAAAAGGCCTTTATTCAATAGAAGAGAAGGCAAAAGAGCAAAAGGTTATTATTAAGACAGAGCTTAAAGATGAATTAACAAAGGAGCTTGTAACTAAAGATGAACTTAAGGCCACTGAAGAAAGACTAAGAGGAGAGATAAAAGCCACAGAAGAGAAGTTAAGGACAGAGATACACAAGTGGCGTGCAGACACCATAAAGTGGATGTTTATATTCTGGCTGGGTCAGATTGCTACTTTTACTGGAATATTGGTTAGTGTGTTAAAATTAATGTTGAAGTGAGATTGAGATATATACCAGGGGATAAAAATTACAAGTAATTTAAGGAGATATTTATATGCATGGCTATCTTCCATATGAGATAACAAAGAGTGTAGAGACGGTGAGAGTGTTCACCTAAAGATAGATAAAAATCTTTGCTGATATTGGGCAAAAATTTCAGGATCAGTTAATGCATGCCATAATTTCATTGATGCATGAACCATTTCTTCCTTTTTAGATACAACTTTCGTCCTACGTGTCATTCGTCCAAGATGATGTCTTGTATTGCTATTATCTCTTTCTATTGTTACTGTTCCTCTTTTTCCTATTATATGGCGCTCTCGCGGCAATACCTTCTTAAAAGCTTCCCAATCATCTGTATAAAAAACACAGTCCTTCAATTGTTCAAGTTTTTTGTATAACCGTCTGAAGGTTGAAGCATCACGATTGCCAATAACCCAGGCAATAGTTCGCCCTCTGCTACGATCCAACGCCTTGATAATCCATATTTTGTTTTTTTTGACTGGATAAAATGCCACATCTCATCAAATTCTATTTCTTTTATCTCATTAGATATAACTGGTTCTGGAAGTGATTCGGCTTCCTCTTTTATCCATCGGTAAGTCAATGAACGAGAAACTCCAAATAATTTAGCTAAAAAGCCAAATGATGCTTTACCAAGAGAATAAAGAATAACTGCAAGGGCTTTTTTTACTTTCAGAGATTCTTTTCTCCTTGCATCTCCTATCACAAAAGTTCGTGAACAGTTCTTGCAGAGATACCGCTGTTTTTTACGAACAAAACCATTTTTGACGACTTGCGTTGAATTACAATGCTTGCATACAACCATTTTCTCCCTCCCATTATTTTGGTTGGGATAACTTATATTATATTTCTATCTAAATGTAAACACTCTCCAGAATTAGAATCTTTTCAACTGGAGATATATAATGCCCTGGAACTTCCTTTAAAGCCTTTATCTAGCATTTTAAAAATTAATTGATAAATTTGTAGTGAAGAAAAAGATGATTGAATTCAATAATTACAATATATTACAAAAAAAAGTGACAAACTGGGGCTAAGATATTTATTGATACTAACATCCTTGTTTATTGTATGGATCAAGCAAATTCTGAAAAGAAAAACAGGTGTAGGAAATTATTAAAGACTTTATCTCCTACTATTGAAAATCCTTTGTTGTAATAGTCTGGCTTAAAGTAGTTTTCAAATGCAAAAGAAAACTATTTATTGTGATCAATTGGACAAAAAATAATGGATGTGTGTCAATATATGTTACAACTCAGCGTATTCTGGAAGAAGAAAGAAAACAAGATGGTTCAGTTGTCCCCAAGAGGATATTTATAGTATCCTGCAGAATTCTATGTAATTGACCCATAATACAAAAACAGAATAAAGAAAAATTAAGAACGAAAAAGAGAGAAGTTTTATAAAAACAATATGTTAAATATTATATAAAATTATACGGATAACTATAAATATTCTTGCTTCCGTAAATATAAATAGTATAAAATGAAATTGTGAATTCAAATAAAAAATATAAAATTTTAAATATCAGGAGAGTAACATTATGACTAATAGGTTAAAAATATTTGAAATTGCTATAGGAGGACTTTTACACGATATTGGAAAATTTATAATACTAATCCTTATGGATATTCATAAAGCGTCCACTCATTAACTCATCAGCCCATCTACTTAAAACAACATCTACCACAAAAATCCCAACATCCACATAGGGATTTTGTTTTTAACAGGCACATCAATATCATCACTTATTACAAAATCAGCATTTTTTCTTTTTTTATTTCTGCCACCCACTTCAATTTTAAAGTTATTTACTCTGAAATCGCATTCACTATCATTTTTACATGTATTTATTGTATATTTTTCTTTAAGGCACATAACAACAAATGCTTCTCTAAGGCTTCCTAAGTTTCCCTTGAAGCAACTATATATAGAAGGATCAGTAAGAAATATTTTAGCACCCTTTGTATATTTAAATTTTCCAGGTTTTCTTATAATATTAATTAACTCAGATCGTTCCATAACTTCAAGCAAATTATATAAACTCTGTTTTCCCAATTTCCATTCATTGCACATGCTGCTTATATTAATTGTTGGAACTGGAGCTGAAATTAAATGTCCAATTATAGCATTCATTACCCTTAAGTGGTTATCCTGGATTGAAGATACATAAAAAGGCACATCATGATAGATGGATTTTTCTAAAAGTCCTTTTAATCTAGAACAATATTGTCCTTCTGTGAAAATGGGTCTTGTGCCTTCATCAATATAATTGGTAAATACTCTTAAGATATTTACTTTCTTCAAAATATCAAAAATTTTACCTTTAACATCGTCTTCAAAAGGATTAAAAGTTTCTATTTCTATATCTTCTGTTAGATATAAATATTCTCGCAGCGACATCAAGGGAATACGAAATTGAACAAATCGTCTTGATAAATCTGCTACAGATTTTTTTAAAATCAAATTACTACTATCGCTTACCCAGATAAAATTGGCTGGATAATCATCATAAAGTGCCTTAATATGAGAACTCCATTTATTGGCATAGTGAATTTCATCAATAACTACTCCATCATATCCTTTTTTAAATATAGCACTTACTAAATCATATAAAGGAATGGATGAAATTACAGGGTTATCAGCACTAAAATATAAAAAGTTCTGCTTAACATTAGAAACCTTGTCTAAGAAAAATGTAGTCTTCCCTACACCCCTGAGTCCATAAACAAGAACTCCCCTTGTATCATCAATGTTCAATTGGTTGTAATAAGGACGTTTGATTTTTGGTAGAAAATTTTTTAGTCTTTCTAACGTTAATTCTATTTGTTCAATAATATCCTTTAACATAGTTTTGTATATAGCACTAAATTTATTATTTTTCAATAAAATAGTTCTAAGACAAAACTTTTTACCTTCAAATCAGTTCTCATGCAGAACTAAGGTGGTTGAAATGGTTCAGATGGTTATAGAGGTTGAGAGTGTTGAGACGGTTGGTATAATTTTCCGCAGACCTCACGACAAAAATTGTCATTTTTTGTATTTAATTGTAATAATTGACTTTTTGGATTTTAAGATCAAAAAAAGTCTGCGTTTTAATTATTTCCATAGGTTATATGAATTGGAAAAGACCTGAATAGAGAAGGGATTTGGCTAATAATCCCGGAGAGCCGTTGTGTGGAATGTCTCTACATTATGTTCGGAATCACCAATTACATTGAAAAAATAATAAAGATGGATTAAGAACTAAATATAACATCATTCGATTAGATTCATCCTAGGGGGACAAGCAACTGATAAGGGAGGTCAAGATTTATGATTTACGAGGAAAATTTAACAGAGGAAGTAAAAAAAATAATTTATGAAGAGATCCCACATATCTTAGAGAAACATCCAGAGGTGAAGTTGATATTGTGGAAAAAGTTAGTGGATAGTTTTGCAGACAAAAAAGAAACAGAATCTAAGTTTGAAATTTTATTGAAAGAATTCCATGAGTTAAAAAAAGAGTCAGAACAAAGATGGAAGGAACTTCGGGAAGAGTCAGAGCGTAAGTGGGAAGAGTCAGAACGCAGGTGGAAAAAAATAGAGCGCAAGTGGGAAGAGTTAGAATGTAAATGGGAAAAATTAGAGCGTAAGTGGGAAGAATCAGAACGTAAATGGCAAGAATTAAAAGAAGAATCAGAATGTAAGTGGCAGGAATTGAAAGAAGAGTCAGAACGTAAATGGCAAGAATTAAAAGAAGAATCAGAACGTAAGTGGCAGGAATTGAAAGAAGAGTCAGAACGTAAATGGCAAGAATTAAAAGAAGAATCAGAACGTAAGTGGCAGGAATTGAAAGAAGAATCTGATCGTAGGTGGGAAGAATCGCAACGCCAGTGGAGGGAATTAAAACAAGAGTCTGACCAAAGGTGGGAGACTTTGCTCAAAGAAATTCATAGAGTAGATAAAAGAATAGACAGAACCATTGGAGCACTTGGTGCCAGATGGGGAGTAAATAGCGAAAAGGCCTTTAGAGAAGCAATTGAAGCAGTTTTAACCGAATTAACCAATTTAAAAGTAGAAAATTATTTAAGCTATGATGAAAAAGGAGAAGTCTTTGGACATCCTGATCAAATAGAGCTAGACGTCGTCATAAAAAATGGCGAAGTTTGGGTAATAGAAATAAAGTCTTCAATGAGTAAAGCAGATATGTATATATTTGATAAAAAAGTGAAATTTTTTGAAAAACAGCAAGGGAAAAAAGTAAATCGTAAATTAGTAATATCCCCAATGATAGAACCAAAGGCGTATGAAGTTGCAAAAAAACTGGGAATTGAAGCATATACGGCTCCAGAGGATGTAATTAGCGAGGAAGAATAATAGTTGATAATTTCAATTACACTCCTGAGCTTAAACATCGGTGTAAAAATTCTGCAAAAGATTTAAAATCTCTGATGGAAAAGATAGATTTAACAGATAATATAAACAGTGTAAGGGGGTATGAAGGTAAAGGATTATCTGGTTATTTTTCCCTGCTGCAAGAAAGACCATCAGTTCCTTTTTGGGATAAGATTGATAGCCTAATAATTCTGAACTACAATTAGACTTAAATTTTTTAGTGGATGTAGCTCAACAAAAAATAGAGGAATGTATGTCTTTTATAGAAGTATCAACCTTTGATTCTACCATTTATATTTCTTTTAAAAAAGTAGATTTCACTCCTCTTGAAAGGGCTCTTTATTCTAATCAAAGGAAAATTCCCACCTAAAAAATGGTTTACAAGATTTTTTAAATATTAAAGAATAATTTTTACGAACTTTCCAAATTTTACCTATCACTCGTTAATTACTGTGGAGAGACATAAAACAAGGAGATGAAATCTTATGAATGAAAAGGAGAAAACATCTCAAGGTGCTATAGAATTATCCGAAAATAAACCTGATATATCTGATTTACAAGAGGAAGGGGAAAACATAGATGAGCCTGAGACAAATGAAATGGCTGAAATGAGCCTTTTAGACCATTTAGAGGAGCTTAGACAACGGCTAGTTAAGGCTGTTATTGCTATTTTTTTGGGAATGCTCGCCTGCGTTCCTCTATCCAAACAAATATTTAATTACTTAATGCTTCCCCTTTTTAGATCCCTTCCTAAAAATTCTACCATGATTTACACATCCCCCCATGAAGCCTTTTTTGTATATTTAAAAATGGCATTTATATCTGGTATTTTTCTAACCCTTCCCTATAGTTTTTATCAAATATGGCTCTTTGTAAAACCAGGTCTATATCCAGAGGAAAGGAAATTCCTTTTACCTATTTCTCTTTGCTCAGCATTTTTGTTTATAATAGGTGCGCTTTTTGGATATTTTGTTATTTTTCCCTATGCCTATAGATTTTTTATGAGCTTTGCAGATATATATATAAGCCCTATGATTAGTATGAAAGAGGGCCTATCTTTTGCGATTAGAATTTTAATTGCCTTTGGCCTTGTTTTTGAACTTCCACTTGTGATATTTTTTCTAGCAAGATTAGGATTAGTTACATCAAAATTTCTTAGAAAATACAGAAAATATGCAATCTTAATAGCATTTATTGTTGCTGCCATATTTACGCCTCCTGATGCAGTTACTCAGGTGCTTATGGCTGGGCCATTGGTGCTGCTCTACGAAATTGGCATCTGGATTGCCCATATTTTTGGTAAAAAAGAAAAAACAAAAGAAAATACTCATGAAAAAGACAGTGAACCTAAAAAAGAGGAGAAGTAAATGAAGAAAATAGAGTATAAGAGACAGACAAAGGAGACTAATATCCAGATAGAGTTTCTTTTAAATGGTAAAGGGAAGTCAGAGATAAACACCTCTTTAGGATATCTTGATCATTTTCTCACTTTGTTTTGTTTTTGGGGAAGTTTTGATTTACAGGTTATAGCCAGTGGTGATATTAATGTGGATGCACATCATCTAGTTGAAGATATAGGGCTTTGTCTTGGAGAGGTGTTTAAGAGGTCCTTAGCTAATAAAAAAGGTATAAATAGGATGGCATGGGTGAGGGTGCCCATGGATGAGGCCCTGGTTGAAGTAGTGGTGGATTTATCAGGAAGACCATATTTTGTATTAAATAATGATGAGATATTGCCCGCAGTAATTTTTGGTCAGGAAAGAGATATCTGGAGGGAATTTTTTAAGTCATTTGCAAACAAGGCCCAGATAAATCTTCATATAAATTTTATTTATGGTAAAAACGGCCATCACTTAATAGAGGCAGCTTTCAAAGGTTTTGGTATTGCCTTAAGAAAAGCAACACAAATTGTATTTGAAGAAAAAACAATGAGCACAAAGGGGTTTTTAGAATGAAAAAAAAGTTATTAGTATTATTAGTGATTTTTTTCGCAAACTGTACAGGGGTAAGTAAAAAGGAAACTAAAATTATTATCAAAGGGAAAGTAGCCATAGCCCCATTTGAGCACCCAACTCTGTCCCATGATGTATTATCTGGTTATATAGTCAAAGACCCTGGTAAGATAGACAGAGAGGTATTGAAAAAATTGACAAATATTCTTTTATCTAAGGTTTTAGCTAGAGAAGGAGTTGAGATAATTGGACCTAATTTTGTTAATCAATGTAAGGAATTAGTTGTTTTAAAAGAAAATAAAGCATATTTAAATCCCATTAAAAAATGGATAGAAATAGGAAAATGTATTCCTTCAGATTATTTAATTGTTCCCCAGCTATTTATCTTTAGGCCCAGGGTAGGAGGCAAATGGGGAGCATATGAGTCAGCCAGAGTGATGTTTTCCCTAAATCTTATAGATATAAAACATGGGAGACTAATAGGTTCTTATTTATATAATGAGAAACAAAAACCCCTTTCTGAAGACATCCTGGAGATAAATAAATTTATAAAAAGGGGCGGCAAGTGGGTTAGTGCCTATGAACTTGCAGAGGAGGGTATAATCCAAGGTATAAAGGAGCTCGGACTATGATATTATTTCCTGCTATTGATATAAAAAATGGAGAATGTGTAAGACTTAGACAGGGTAAATACAATGATGTAACTGTATTTTCAAAAGATCCTGTTGAAATGGCCAAACATTGGGTGGATAAGGGAGCTAAATATTTGCATATTGTGGATTTAGATGGTGCCTTTGAAGGAGTTCCAAAAAATTATAATCTAATTGAAAAAATATGTAATTCTATAGATATCCCTGTGCAACTTGGTGGGGGCATTCGCAACTTTGATGTGGCCAGAAAGTATTTTGATGCAGGTGTCACAAGACTCATAATTGGAACTATGTTTTTTGAAGAGCCATCAATTTTTAAGTCCCTTTGTGATAAATATAAAGGCAAAATAGGTGTATCTCTTGATGCTGAAAAGGGAAAGCTAAAATCAAGGGGATGGGTTGAAGACACAGGGCTTACAATTGAGAGCGTTATTTTGGATGCAGAAAATATGGGTGCTGGTTTTATTGTTTATACAGATATTTCAAAGGATGGTATGCAAACAGGTATTAATCCTGAACCTGTAAAAAGGTTTTTATCTCTTACCAAACTTCCTGTTATCTATGCTGGGGGAGTAAGAGATATAGATGATGTAAAGAGACTTTATCCCCTTAAAGAATATGGCCTTCAAGGTATTATTACAGGAAGGGCAATTTATGAAGGAACCCTAAACTTTGAAGAAGCTATCATGTGGTTAGAAACCCAGAATTTGTAATGCCCTCCAAAAGTCAAGACTAATTTTTAAGAAATTAAGAAAGAGTTAATCATGTTAACTTTATATAGTTTACTTTTTTTCAGTTCGGACCTTGCTAATCTTTTTCTGAGCTAGTGACCAGGTGATCCTGGCCTTGGGGTTACACTGAAGAGAAAAAGTGAGATCTTCGTTTAACTTTCCTAAGGTTTCCCTGAAGAAAAAGTAACTTTATATCTTTATAAGCCGCTTTCTTAATAGTGTAATTTATAATATTCTTGTTCAAATTCCTCAGGGCTTTTATATCTAAGAGCTGAATGTACATATAGTTTATTATAGTTTTTTTTCTATCCATTTTGATATAGTTTCAGATGCTTCAGTTAATGAAGTAAATTCATTTATCCAGATTACTTCCTCTCTAATTGTTTTTATTACTCTTTTAAGTATCTGCATTTCCTTTAGGATTATTATATGTTGTAAAATTTGTTTTATATTCAATTGTTTTGTATATTGCATAAAAGACCTAGAAGTAGGTTGTGAGCCATTGTCACTAAGAAGCAACAGGCCTTTTCCTCTAATTCCATTAGGAAACTCAATTATTTATAGCTTTGTTTAAAGTATTTAACCAATCATTTGTTTTGCTAGTTAAAGAAATACTATAGCCAACCTTTTTGGTGTCCTTTTAGCTTTGTATTGTTTTCGTTTTATAAGTAAGTTATACATTTTCATTAAAGGGTAAACTTTTTTCTATTTACATTTATATTTTCTCTATATTTAAACCAGTATTAATCGTCTATATCCCCAAAAAGGATAATTATTTTTTATTTCTATGATTTTATTTACTAAATATAAATCTTCCTTATTTTTGTTTTTGCACCGTCGTGTTTTTTTGTGTGAATAATAAGTTTTTTTGGAGATACCCAAAAATGTAACACACATCTTTAACAGAAAAATCCATTTTTACCAGTTGTAATACACTTTCTATTTTCCCTTGATAAGTTCTTCGTTTTTTTTAATATTCAGTCTGTTTTCCAATTATTTTTTGTAGTTTTTCAATTACAGCTTTTAGCTGAGCTTCTTTTTTGCAAGGAGCATCAAAAGTTAGGGCGTTTTTGCCACGTTCTAAAAAATTTATCACGTCATTTATAATACTGAGCTTGAGAAATTTGATGCCCCCAACAGATTTTAGCCACAGGCTTCTCACCTTAGCACTCCATTTTCTTCTTTCCTACAAAATCCCTCCCAAAGTTGGTTTCCAAGATTAAATTTTAACCCTTTTTCTCCCTTTGCTCAACTCCTAATTTTATCTTCAAAATGTGTCCAACTTTTTTGGGGTCAATATAAAGATCATTTTTCTTGGATTACCCTTAAATCTTAACCCCCAAACTCACCGGAATCGTTGTAAAGTTAAAAATTTACTTGACACACAAGACAAAAAAAATAAACTAAGTTTTCCAACGCCGAAAGGCCCCCGTAGCTCAGTAGGATAGAGCACAGGATTCCTAATCCTGGCGCCGCAGGTTCGAATCCTGCCGGGGGCATAGACAAAAAGCAAATAATTTAGTCTGTTAGGAGAAAATTTTTAAGAGGCTTTTTTGTGGCAAAATTTTGTGGGTGTCCCTATGGGTGCCCCGCAATACATTTTATCTGCATGAAATCTCAGAACACCTTAAAGCTCAAATTAGGATACTTACTCCTTATGATTAGGCAATAAAAAAGAGAAAAAGGAGGAAACAAAATCTATTTGATATATGAATAGTTGCCATCAAAATTTTTAATAATAGTCAACGTAGAGTCAATTTTTTGACAGCATAAATCAATATATTTTCAAGTTTAATTGACTTTAATAGAAAGTTCAAAATTTTATACAATAAGTTCAAATTTTTATACTGTTACTTTAAAGCAATTAAATCGTATAAATCTCTCTTTCTAAAAGTCTGACAGCCACAAAAATGCCTTATTTTCAGCTTCAAATCAAAATCAGAAGGATTTATATATATAAGAGTTTTAAAGGCTCTTAAAATCCAAATATGAGAGAGTTAGGAAAATTAAAGGCCTATGGTGTGGCTTTTCCATAGGCTTTTTTAAAGGTAGGTCTAAAAGCCAAAAAAGATATTCCGTTCAGTTAATAAAAAAAGGACTAAAAACGTCTATTCTGTTGATATTTATGTAGGCATTTAAAGGTCTAATATTCTTATTTAAAAATGTAAACAAAATTAAACAAATTACATACAAATTTTTATAAAAAGTTTTTTATAAAAAGTAAATGCCCATCACATAAGGCCGTGAACTTCCCCCCTACGCTCAAATCGCCTTATTTCGCCTTAATCTTGCCTTAGTCCATACCATAATGTTTTTATTTAAAGGTGAAAAATAAGGCTAATTTTGTATGTCTGAGGAGGCAATATGGCCATAATCAGGGAACTAAAAAGAAAAAAGGCAGTCCTATGGATAAGCCACAAGACCGCCCTCTGGTTATTCTTCAGAAAAAAACAGAGCTATTTTCTGTAAGGGTGATATGGGTATAATGGGCAATTTTTCATCTGGCATGAATTTACACCATCAGCATACCAGCAAGTGCATTCGTAGCAGTTAGCCAGCATTGCCTCTTTTCTTGTAATTTTTTCGCCTTTTAAAAACTTGATATATTCTTTTTGCCCTTGTGCTTTTTTGCCAAATTTTTTGACTTCTTGAATTTTATTCATTGCTTACTCCTTAGCAATATGTTTTTTTTGTGCTTGATTGGTTTGTTTGGATAGGTAAATCACCTGGCCTTTATGTTTAGCCAACCATTCTCCCACCTGTTCATCAAAAAAGACTGTCTTGCCTCAGACGGAATTGGAATTTTCCTCAAAGTATGTTAGCAAAAATTAAACTTTGAGGAGGAGAGTCATGAGTAAGAAAAGAAGACATTACACCCCACAAGAAAAAGTGATGATTTTGAAGAAAAATCTATTGGAAAATGTGCCCGTATCAGATGTATGTGATGAATATAATATACATCCTACACTTTTTTATAGATGGCAGAAGGAATTTTTTGAAAAAGGAAGCATGGTCTTTGAAAAAGAAAAAAAAGTCATGTTTCTAGATTAGAGAAAAAGATTGCTGCTTTAGAAGAGAAACTTTCTCAGAAGAATGAAGTGTTGGCTGAGGTCATGGAAGAATATGTAAGTTTAAAAAAAAAAATTTGGGGGAATTTAAAGGATATGTGGGTGGCACACGATATTAGAGATAATGTAGTGGATTTTGTTAATTATTGGTCTAAAAAAACCGAAATCAAAATCAGTAACTTTATAAGGTGGATTGGCATAGGTACAAGCAAGTTCTATGATTGGAAGAAAAGATATGGAAAGGTCAACGAGCATAACTCCTGGATACTGCGGGATTTCTGGCTTGAAGAGTGGGAGAAAGAAGCTATTATTAAATATTTTTTAGAACATCCCAATGAAGGCTATAGAAGATTAACCTTCATGATGATAGATGAAGATGTGGTGGCTGTTAGTCCAAGTAGTGTATATAGGGTACTTAGTAAAGAAGGATATTTACGGAGGTGGAATAATAAATCATCGAGAAAAGGAAAGGGTTTTAAGAATGCCAAAGGCCCTCACGAACACTGGCATATAGATATATCCTATTTGAATATCAGAGGGACTTTTTATTATTTGTGTAGTATTTTAGATGGTTATAGTCGATATATCGTACATTGGGAGATAAGGGAGAAAATCAGAGAAGCAGATGTGGAGATAATACTTCAAAGGGCAAAGGAGAAATTTCCAGACAATAGTTCTCGTATAATATCTGATAATGGTCCTCAGTTTATTGTAAAAGATTTTAAGGAATTTATCCGAATAATGGGAATGAATCATGTACGCACTTCTCCTTATTATCCTCAGAGCAATGGAAAAATAGAGAGATGGCATCAAAGTTTAAAGAAAGAGTGTATACGGGTCCACTGCCCTATCTCCCTCAGTGATGCCAGGAGAATAGTAGGTGATTTTGTAGAATACTACAATTCTAAACGTCTTCATAGTGCCATAGGATACATAACGCCAAAAGATAAGCTTGAAGGAAAAGATAAAGAGATATTTGAAGAACGAGATCGTAAACTTTATGAGGCTAGAAAACGTAGAAAAGTAATGCGTCAAAAGAGAAAAAAATTATGCTTAAGGTAGAATACAAAAAAATAATAGTCCCTTCGCCAGAGGTAAAGGAAGAGTCGGCGTCCCCCCGCCGTCGGCACCTTCAGAATCAACACACGAAAAAGGGGTGTCAAGGATGCGCCAAAGGCGCACCTGAAAGGCTTGTCCTTGACAACCCTTTGATGTGTGTTACAGGGACATCTGTCTTTTATAGACCCTTTTGGAAATTAAAACTAGCTTATTTTTATCCGGGAAAATTCCATTTCACGCTGAACCAAGACAATGGTTAAGGATTTACCAAATCTTCTGGGCCTTGATAAAAAATAACATTCTCCCTCTGTAATAAGCTTATATATCCATTTGGTTTTATCCACATATCCAAGGTCTTTTTCTCTGAGTTTTCTAAAGGACGATGTATCAAGACCAAGTCTTTTTTTCATGACTTTGCTCCCTTAATTAAACACACTTCACATCCCCCAAATCCATATCTCTTTACTTCTGTATTTTTCCTTTCTCTCAAATATCTTCTCATCCCATGATTTGCCCTTTGTTTTATCAAATATAACAAGATGCCCCTCTTCTGCTCCACATTTGTCCATATACTCGTAGGTTTGAGATAAACCTTCCTCTATGGTCTTATCCAGACTTTTATAAAGAACCTTGAGCTCTATCACCACCTTTTGCACCTTCTTTGCTTCAAGAAGAGTGGTTGTTCCAATAGGCCATATTAAAAGAAGATCTGTCCTCTTTTTGCCAAGACCATATTCTCTCTCTATCCTTCCACCACTGTTAACAATTCTTTGCAAAAATGCTTGCATAAGTAGCTGTGGACCTGCTTCTTTGTATTGAAATCTCTCAAGCCAGCTCTCACTGTGTTCTCTAAAAAACTCCTGAAATGCCCGCATAAGCTTTACCATATCAAGGCTTCCATCTGGATTTACATACCACAAAGCATCATGGGTTATGGTTACTTGGGTGCTAAAGGTAAGCTCCCTTGGAATTATCTCCTGATATATCTTATTGGAAATCCTCAAATTAGGACGGGTCTTAATTAAGCCTAAATCCTCTACATACAAAATATCATCAATTGGTATGTCCTCTGGATTTTTGTCTCCTTCTAAAATGGCCTCTATTACCCTTTGAACCCTATCTTCCTTAAGCTTGTCTGCAAGCTGATCAATGTGGGTATATCTCTCTAAAATAATCTTTTCCTTTGCCTCTGTGATAAGTTCTTTTGTAATGGGCTTATTTCTATCTCTTCCCTCTTTTAACTCAAAGCATGCAACATATCCCAGTGCATTTACAAGCCATGGCTGTCCTTCTGTTAAGTCCCATACATAATCTATAACACCATCTTCAAACTTTTGTCCTGTTTCCTCTGTGTGTTGGCTGTAAAGTATCTCTATCTCTTTTTTGTTAAAATCCCCAAGATGCAAGGACTTGGCTTTGATGTTAAAGGCACTTCCTCCTGTTATAATTTCTTTTTCTTTGCTTGAGTGTATGCGATAGTCCCTAACATCTCTTACTCCACATAGAATTATACTTTGAGGAAAACCGTCTGGTCTTAAATTATATCCTGCTCTAAGCTGTCTCAAAACACTAATCAAAGTATCTCCAACAAGGCTATCTATCTCATCAATCATCAAAACAACAGGTCTGGTGGACTTTTGGGTAACTTTTCTTAAATAAGTTAAAAGGGCAGAATCTTCTCCATGTTCTCTTAATACTTTATTGTAATCTATGTCTAAATCTTGTTCCCAATACTCTTCTATCATTATGGTCATTGTACTTAAAATTGCCTTAATTCCCCTGTACACATTCTCCCGTGCCCCCTGAGCGCTTTCCACATTTACATATAGTGCCCTGTATTTGCCTTCTTTGTTTAGATACTCCTGAAGTGCTAAAAGGCAGGTTGTTTTACCTGTTTGTCTTGGTGCATGAAGGACAAAATATTTTTTCTGATCAATTAGCATTAGCACTTCTTCTAAGTCTAACCGCTCTAATGGGGGCAAACAATAATGGTCCTCGCACCTTACAGGTCCTGCTGTATTAAAAAATCTCATGAATGCTCCTTAATTTTTTATAGCATATTTTCCTTTCTTGGTGCCAGACACACAATTTATGGAACACTATCTCAACTTCTTCAGGAAGGAGAGAAGCTGCGATAACTGCCCGTGCACCAATAAGAGGCTTTTTTGTCCAGTAAAAAACCATCTCCCAAAAAGGCGGTCTCCCTGGCCCTTTTTCAGAAGAAGACCTACGATTCACCTCACTAATAGGAAATTTAAGTGATTCAACAAATTTTTTTGCATTACCAAGACTCCTATGGTTTTGTCCTCTTGCACACATCTTTAAACTTTTAAGATTTCTGTTTACCTCCTGCTAGACGATGTGGCTTTTAAGGTCTATTGAAACTGGTTTTTCTTTCAATGCACTTTCTTTTAAAATGGTGAAACCAATGATATTTCCTTTTTCATCAACTTTCTCCATTACTGCATCATTTTCCGTTTCTCTGAAGTATCCTTTTTTCCGATCAGACAAGACTTCGAGATAATCTCCCTCTTTATCATACCATATTTTTATTATTTTCTTTTCCATAGTATTTTACCTCTTTTTATTTTATCTGTAAAATAGGCAGTTATAGTGAACTACTCCGCCCTTACGGAGTGAGCTTCTAAGGGAGTTTGATAGGTCATTCCTACCCTTATCCCTCTGGGCAGGTTCACACTACCCTCTACTCCTATCCTTGCAAAAAGCAGAGATTCGGAGATACCTTTACCAAGTTTGTAGATTCTTAGTCTGACTATTCTCTTTAATCCTGTTACAAGCTCAAACCAATTCTTTTTGAATTTCCTAAGTATATTCCTCGCTCCGTTAACATCTGCCTTAATCAGTCCTTTAACAGAAGACAGAAATAGTCCTCTCTTTATTCTCCTTCCTTGTCCTTTACTTTGTTTTGAGATAGCTGTGGTTTCATCACAACTATCCGTCAAGGAGGTATAGCTCTCATCTATTAGCTTAATTTCTTTAGGTTTAACCTTAGAAACCTCCTTTTCATACACTACTACCACTTTAAAGCTTATTTGACCATAAGACTTATATGGAACTATCTGAACATTAAGAACTTTAAAACTCTCTAACTCTTTATATCCTGGTTCTATCCACAGGTAATCAAAAGAAACCCCAAATTTTTCACGTAAGTGCTCTTTTAAGCCTTTTGAAATGGATAGCCTTATCTTACTTCCTTTTATCTTGAATCCTGTTTTATCCCAGGTTACTACTTTGTGAGGTGTTTTGGGATTTGCATATTTCGGTGGTTTAACTACTTCTATCCCTTTGTCCTTGAACTTTTTAGGATTTTCCAAAAATTTGAAAAAGTTACTCCAACCTCTTGTTAGCTCATTAAGCACTATTTGTGCTGAGCGGGATTGCAAGGAACGCAGGTGTAAGGATGTGTCTTTGAGTTTGTTGTATAGGTCTCTATAGTCAGGTTTTGCTAATCTGTTTTTTACAAGATAGTTTGCTTGATTCCAGAGTCTTCCAGCATGGTAGGTAAGGTGTCCAAGTATTATCTGTTCTTTTCCTGTCAAGTTGTTTAATTCAAAGACTATTGCTCTTTTTGTTTTCATCTCTGCGATTGTAATTTACATTCCCAGTTGTTTAGTTTCAAGGTGCTAACGCACCTGCGGGCTTTCATCCCCTCCCTTACGGAAGGGGTCTTCCCGCCTACAAAAGATAAAACTTTTAAACTCTCTTTTAAGTTTGGTTGAAAGAATTTTTCAACAGGCTCTTTTAAACTTGACACTAGAATTAAAATAGAAAATTTTGGCTTTATAAGCAATTGATAATGTTAGATTAGATTGAAAAAATATTTAAAAGATTTGAATAAAATTTTCTATAGAAAACCAATGGTTGGAGGAAATAAATGGAAGTTAGATATGATATTTTACTAGAAAACATTAAAAAATTACCATTACCTGAAAAGGAAGAGCTTAAAAATTTGATAGAAAAATACATTATTGAAGAAAAGCGAGAAGAAATTTATGGAAATTATTTGAGAAGTCTTAATGAATACAAAGAAGATAAATTGCAATTTTCTTCGGATATAAATGAACTTAGAAAAAATATGGAGCTCGACTGATAAATGATAGAAGTAGCCTTTAGCTCATCTTTCAAAAGAGCTTTCAAGAAAAAAATTAAAAGAAATAAAGAAAGAGCCATTTGCTAAGGAACTTAAAACTCACAAATTAACAGGGAGACTACAAGGTTTATGGAGCTTTAGTTGAGGATACGATTTAAGAGTCATTTTCTTTTTTGCTGAAGATAACAAAGTTGTTTTAGTTGATATAGGAAGTCATAATGAATTTACTTCATTAACAGAAGCATCTGAGACTATATCAAAGTGGATAGAAAAAGACTAAAATAAATTATATATACATTCAACTCTTGGATATAAGAGTCCTGAAGAATTTGAAGAAGAATATTATAAATTACATTATAAGAAAGCAGCTTAAAAATATAAAGTTACTTTTTCTTCAGTGTAACCCCAAAGCCAAAATTTCCTTGGTCACCACATCAGAAAAAGATTGTCAAGGCCCGAAGCGAAAAAAAGTAAATTATATAAAGTTAACATGATTAACTCTCTCTTAATTTCTTAAAAATTTGTCTTGACTTTTGGAGGGCATTACACAATATCAGCAAAGATTTTTATCTATCTTTAAGTAAATACTCTCATAATTTTTAGCTACTCTAGGATAACCACTGTAGGGGCAATTCATAAATTGCCCCCCATGTTAACGAACCTTCCCTCCTCACCCTAAAAAAAGTTTTAAAAATTTGCCATCCAAATAATAACTTTTTATAAATTCCCCTTGCCATGCTTATAATTTGTTTCAAGAGATTTTAGAAAATTATTCTTTACATATTTAATTGCGGATTCTACCTTGCCCTTTTCCTCAGGTCTTCTTACTTTGCAAGTAATTGGACCGCTACCATAATAAGAAAGCATGTTAGCATATTCATGCTGGATTTCAGGTTCATAAAAATTGGCCCCTAAAACACCAGATTTAAGATTATCTATCTTTACTATCTCAGGTACTGCTCCAAAGTATTCAAAAGCATTTATATGACACCTGATAAATGTAGGAACATTCTGGCTTGTTACCAATTCATAGTAGTCATATCTACTAAAGCTTACCCTCATACAGAATATCCAGGTCTTGACCTTTTTCCCTCCATAGTTAAAATAACCTGCATAGCCGAAGTCTACCTGGGCTTCTTTGCCCGGTGGGGAAACTATAGGGACATAAGTATCTTTAGGGCCCTTTAGTTTCCTCACATATTTTTTCACCCCGCTATAAGAAATATCTACACCTTTTTCTGTTAGTTTTATATGTTCTGATACCCATTCCATCAGCAACTTATGATTCTTCGGCTTGGCTACTAGAATATTGTCAATTTTACTTGAAAATTTACAAATATAACTCATATTTTTATCTTTAGGTTCCCCAATAAATGGCTGTTTTGAATAAAGATTATCTCCCACTATTATAATCCCTAATTTCGGATGATCTCGTCTATCCTTTTGCCTGCATTTATCTTACTAAGGCGACATCGTTCCTGAGACATTGGGAACCTGAGGAAAATTTTTATCAAGTGATGGACTGTCAATGAATTTATTAATTTTTGTTGACAAATATTGTAACACCAAATAATTATTTCCAATTAACAGGTATTAACTGGAGTAAATATGATAAGAGAAATAGTTGAAAAAATTTGTAGGGGAGAAAGGATATCTGCTAATGAGCTTGCGCCTCTTATTGATAATAATCCATATGATCTCTTTTGGGGAGCAACAAAGATTAGAGAACATTTTAAGGGAAACAGAGTATTTACCTGCTCAATTGTTAATGCCAAGTCAGGCATGTGTTCAGAAGATTGTGCCTTTTGTGCCCAGTCTAAATACCATAAGACCAATATTTCTGTATACCCTCTCTTAACAAAGCAAGAGCTTGTAGAAAAAGGAATGGATATGGCTGAGAGGGGGGCAAATAAATTTTCTTTTGTCACAAGCGGAAAAAAACTTTCAAAAAAAGAAATAAATACTATATGTGAAGCAGCTATGTTGTTAACAGAAAAGACAGACCTGAAGATCTGTGCATCCTTAGGGATTTTGGATGAAGAGAGTGCCCTTTGCCTAAAACAGGCTAAAATTACAAGATATCACCATAACTTAGAGACAGCAAAGTCTTTTTTTAAAAATATCTGCACTACCCATGATTATGAAGAAGATGTTGCAACCCTAAAGGTGGCAAAAAAGGTTGGTCTTGAGGTATGTAGTGGGGGGATTATGGGTCTTGGAGAAAAATTTTCCCACAGGCTGGAGCTTGCAGAATTTTTAAGCCACCTGGATGTAAATTCCATTCCAATAAATTTTTTAAATCCTATAAAAGAGACAAAACTTCAAAACATGCCCCTTCTACCCCCCATGGAAGGACTTATCTCAATAGCTATATTTAGATTTTTAAATCCTGACAAAGACATTACTATCTGTGGAGGAAGGGAAGTCTGCCTTGGAGATTTCCAGTCATGGATTTTTTTGGCAGGTGCAAATGGCATAATGATTGGTAATTATCTAACTACACGAGGCAGAAACATAAAACATGACCTTGAGATGATAAAACAACAAAATCTTGAGGTTGTTAATGGATAATAAAATTTCTGGAAACTTTTATTTTGATCCTGACATGGAAATATTTAAGACCCATTTCCCAGGCCATCCAGTAGTTCCAGGTTCTATGATCGTGGATAAATTTATATCTCATCTAAAAGATAGCAAAACCAATTCATTTAAAAAAATAAAAATTAAAAATTTTAAATTTCTCAAATTTATTTCACCTGGCAAATATTCTTTTATAATTGAACAAGAAAAAGATTTTTATAAATGTATGTTGTTTAAATCTAAATTGTTAGTAGCTACAGGAGAAATTGCAATTGAACTTACCTAATAAGGGAAAAAATTGCCTAATATTAGGTGGTAGTTCTGAAATAGGAATTTTTCTTGCCAAAAGACTTTTAAAGGAAAAATTAAATCCAATAATTACATATTCTTCACAGAGTGGTTTGAAAAAAATAAAAGATAATTTAAATAAAGACATCAATGTTTTTAAATTAGATTTGGCTTCTCTAAATTCCATCTACGATTTCCTATCAAAAATTAATTGTAAAATTTCATATCTTGTTGACTTATCACATACACATGTAGAAAAATTATTTGCATCATTAAAGGATGAGGAAATTGTTTCTTATTATACAACTAATGTAATAAACAGGGCAATTCTTTTAAAAAATATTGTCAGAAATATGTTAATTCAAAAACAGGGAAGACTTGTATATATTTCTTCTACTGCGGCATATTTGCCCAATAAAGGACAGGGAATATACAGCTCATCTAAATTAGCTGTAGAAGCAATATATAAAATTATAGGAATAGAAATGTATAAAAAAGGTATCTCAACAGTCATTTTAAGACCTGGATATATAAGTGCAGGCAGAGCAAAAAATTTTATAGACAAGAAAAAGAGTATATTTCCATATTTATTAGATGTAACAGATGTTGTAGATGCAATCTTATTTTTTTTAAAAGATAATGGGCGTGTGTTTAATGCAAGAGAGATTACCTTAGATAGAGGTTTTTTTGCAAAAAAAGATTTTTAAAGGAGAAGTTCTATGGATGTTGAAAGTGCTTTAAAGGAAATTATTGGAGAAATTATGGATATTGATCCTGCAATTATTCATGCTGATACTTATTTGGTACGTGATCTCAATATGGAATCTATTGATCTTTTAGAATTGGGAGTATCAATAAATTACACATTTAACATAGATGTAGATGATGATATAGCCTTTTTAAAAGATTTAAGATTTAATCTAGAAAAATTAAATAATAATTCTAACTCAAAAAGCAAATCACTTTTAAATTTATATCCCCATCTGGATAGAGATAGGGCCAATGAGATATTAGAAGATTTAGATAATGGTCCAGTGTTAAAGTTTAAAGATGTGGTGGCATATGTAAAATTTATTAAAAATAAAGGTTAATTGAATCTTTTTATGTCTGTTGTAATTACTGGTATTGGACTAATTAGTTCGCTGGGAAGAAGTGAAGAGCAGGTTGTTAAATCTATTTTAAATGATAAAGTTAATTTTTTAAGGTCTGAAATTGATCCTGAATTGGTGGTTTGTCCAGTTCAAGATTTTGATTTTAAAGATTATATTAAATCGTATAAATATTTTAGATACTTACCAAAAGGGTGGCAATTTGGAATCTGTGCTGCAAAAGGGGCAATTGAATCTTCTGGATTAACAGAAGAACACTTAAATAGCTCAGGGCTTTTTGTGGGTGTTGGGCCTAATGTGGAAGCAATAAATGATAAAATTATTATAGATAAGGCCCTTGGACTTGTATCTGTGCTTCCCAATACAATTACCTTTTGTATTTCCCATCTATTTGGAATACACGGTGAAAATCTTACAATACAAAATGCTTGTGCAAGTTCCCTTCAGGCAATAGGAGAGGGTTTTCTTAGAATAAAGCAGGGATTAATTAAAGTTGCCCTATGTGGTGGCTCAGACAGCAGATTGGGGGAAATGGGGCTAAAATTATATAAAAATGCAAGGGTGCTTTTAACTTCAGATAAAAATATTGAGCCACATAAAAGCTATGCACCATTTGATAAGAAAAATCAAGGTTTTGTGCCTGGAGAAGGTGGGGCTTTTTTGGTTTTAGAAGAGATGGAACATGCAAAAAAAAGAGGGGCCAACATCCTAGGAGAGGTGATTGGTTATTCTTCTAGTCTGGATGGATTAAATCCAACAGCCCCAGATAAAAAAGGTGTTTGGGCAAAAAGATGTGTAAAAAGTGCATTGGAATTTTATAATGTACCTGATGGGGATATTGATGTAATATTTTCTCATGGCACAGGAACCCCATTAAATGATCTTATGGAGATAAATTTAATAAAACAAGTTTTTCCAAAAAGTCCTTTTGTTTGTTCCTTAAAATCGTGGATTGGGCACCTTGCAGCAGCATGCGGTGCTGCAGAGGTAGCAATCGGTTTGTTTTGTCTTAAAAACAGAGTCGTGCCAAAGATCAGAAACTTAAAGGATCCACGGGATAAAGGGATCAATTTTGTGTTTAAAAATTTAAATAAAAAATTAGATGTTGCACTTTTTGAATCCTTTGGCTTTGGCGGACAAAATGCAGCCTTAATTGTAAAGATCATGAGATGAAATTTTTAAAGATAATTTTTATTGATAGGGAAAGAATTTCCCTTGAGTGCCAAATCTTGAGCAAAGGCTATTGGCCAGGGATTGAAGCTATGGCACAATCCTGTGGTCTCCATCTTAGGTTTGTCAACCAATTTAATAAGCATGTTTTTCTTGCAAAGTTGGGGAAAGTTGAGTTACCTAATAAACACCTTTTAGGAAAATTTCTAGTTAAGGCAAACTTGCTTTCTATTACTAAATCATCAGCAAAATACCAGGGTTTTTTATGTGATATAAATAATTCTAATAAATACGTCACAGGAGAGTTTTTGCTTACCTCTACCAAGTTTTCAGAAGATTTTAAATATCAATTAATTGTTCCATATTTTAAGGGGCTTTTTGAATGTTTAATGAATACAAAAGATTATTAAAGGTTCAGAAAGAATCTCACCTTTTAAGAAAACCTGAAATAATTTGTAATAGACAGGGAAAATATGTTGATGCTGGGAAGAAACGGCTTATAAATTTTGCATCAAATGATTATTTAGGGCTTTGTTCAGATAAAAAGATAAAACAGATCTTTTCAAAAAATTTTCAAAAATATCCCTGTTCATCATCTTCTTCCAGGGTGGTGTGCGGTAATTATTCTGTGGTATTAGAAGCAGAAAAAAACTTTGCTGATTTTTTTGGATACGAAGATTGTCTTTTTTTTCAATCAGGATTTCAGGCAAACCTTGCGCTTATGTCAACTATTTTCTTAAAAAATCAAAGTGTATTAGCAGATAAACACATTCATGCCAGCAGCATAATGGGACTGAAATTAGGTGGTGTTCCCTTTAAAACATACAACCACAATAAGATAAGCCATTTAAGAAAAAGATTGGATAAACTTAATGGAAAGTCTTGCTGGGTGATTACAGAATCCCTTTTTTCAATGGATGGAGATGTTCTGGATGTGGATAATTTTTTTAAATTAAAAGAAGAGTTTGGTTTTTTTAGTGTAGTTGACGAGGCCCATTCTGTTGGTGCAATGGGAAAAGAGGGTAGGGGGATTACTACAGGGAGAGCTGATATTGTAGTTGGGACATTTACCAAGGCCTTTGGATTTTTCGGGGCCTTTATCCTTTTGCCATCTGTTTTAAAGGAATATATGTTTAATTTTGCTGCTCCACTTATATATTCAACTGCACTTCCTCCAGCCCATGCTGCATGCGCAATAGAGATACTGGATGTTGTAAAAGATTTTGAAGATAGGCGATGGTATTTACAGGAGTTATCTTTATTTGCCAGAGAAAATTTAAAGACCGCAGGCATTCCATTTGTAGGCGAAAGTTATCTCTTGAGTATTAATATTGGGAACGAGTCCTTAGCACAGGAGGTTGCCAGGGAACTTTTTTCTAGAAACTATATGGTATTTTGTTCAAGGCACCCAACAGTGCCCTTAGGAAAGTCAATATTGAGATTAAGTCTTTGTTATTTTCATACAGATAAGGACATAGATAAATTTGTTAAAAATCTCCAGGACGTATTATTTAAATATGGAATCTTAAAATGAATTACATATTTGTTACTGGTACAGATACAGGTGTTGGGAAGACAGTAATTTCTTTGATATTAATGGACTATTTTTTAAAGAAAAATAAAAAGCCAATTTATTTAAAATTGATCCAGACTGGTTGTGATGATTTGTTTCATAAAGACTCAGATGCATATTTTGTTTATAAAAATCTTCTCTTAGATGTTGATAGAAGATTTTTAGCTGACAAGGTTTGTTATTTATTTAAAAATCCTAAAGCCCCATATTTTGCTGCCAGAGATGAAAATAAAGAGATAGATATTGAATATTTGCAGAATTGGGTGATTGAAAGATCCAAAGGGTATGATAAAATAGTCTTAGAGGGCGCAGGTGGATTAATGGTGCCTATATGGAAAAATTTCTTTATAATTGATTTTATAAAACTTATAAAAGCTAAAGTAATATTAGTCGCACGTCCTTCTTTAGGCACTATCAATCATACCCTTCTCTCAATTGAGGCTTTAAAAAATAAAAACATTCCTGTAATGGCTATAATATTATCAATGAAACAACAAGAAGATAAAACATTAATTGAACAGAATATAGAGGCTATTTATAATTATTCAAAGATAAAGGTATTTTTAATTGAAAAGATTGAAGATCCTTTAAGAGATTTAGAAAAATATTTTGATGTAATGGAGCAAATACAAGGGTAAATAGTCCAGGGTGATAAAAAATCTTTAATAAAATATTACCTCGGTGGAAGCCTAACTCCCTAGCAATCTGGAAAATGTTTTTCTGCTGACCAAGTAATATATTTATTGTGTATTGCAATTCTATTTCCAACATAATTTTAGAAAAACAATATCATAGGCACTATATAAAATTATACGTTATTTATAATTGTGTTAAAAATTAGCTTCCTTGACAACCATTAAAAAGTGATAATCTTTAACTCTGAATGAGTAAAAAGCTATTAACAAATTTTCATCAGGGGGGAGTTATGGAGAAAAAATTTACTATCAAAGATAAAGAAATAATAATTATTCAAGGGGATATCACAAAGGCAGATGTTGATGTCATTGTTAATGCCGCCAATTCCCAGCTAGCTGGAGGTGGAGGAGTAGATGGAGCAATTCACAGGGCTGCTGGCCCTAAACTCTTAGAGGAAGGTAGAAAATATGTTAAAGAGCATGGACCACTTAAAACAGGGGAAGCAGTAATTACACCAGGATTTAATTTAAAGGCAAGGTATGTTATCCACACAGTTGGGCCAATATACAAAGACGGTAAACACAATGAACCAGAACTTTTAAAAAATGCCTATAAAAATTCTCTGGAATTAGCAGATTCAAAAAACTTGACAACAATCGCTTTTCCAGCCATCAGTTGTGGCGTATATGGATATCCTAAAAAAGAAGCTGGAAGGATTGCCATTGAAACAGTAAAAGAAGTTCTTCCTAAAACTGGTTTAAAAAAATGCTATCTTTACTTATTTTCTGAGGATATGTTTAAACTCTGGTTGGAAATAGCTGAGGATTTGTTGAAATCTTAAAATCATATAGAGGATAAAATGATAGAAATAAGAGGTACTACAATTTTGGCTGTCAGGGATGAGAAAGGAGTAGCCATTGGTGGAGATGGTCAGGTGACCATGGGACAAGCAATTGCTATTAAACATAAAGCAAAAAAGGTAAGAAGGCTTTATAAAAATAAAATAATAGCAGGATTTGCAGGCGCCACTGCAGACGCATTTACCCTATTTGAAAAATTCGAGGCAAAGTTAGAAGAATATTCAGGAAATTTATTAAGGGCAAGTGTTGAGCTGGCAAAGGAGTGGAGGACAGACAAATATTTGCGACGACTTGAAGCCATGCTTCTTGTTGCCAATTCAGAAAGCTTATTGCTTATTAGTGGTACGGGAGATGTGATAGAGCCAGATGATAATATTATTGGTATTGGGTCAGGGGGTCCTTATGCAATGGCTGCTGCAAAAGCTCTCTGTAAACACACCAAGCTATCTGCAAAAGAAATTGTGGAAGATTCTCTAAAAATAGCAGCTTCTATGTGTGTTTATACTAATTCAGAAATCCTAGTGGAATATCTAGAGAAATAAAAGCAGGAGGTTTTTAATGGAAGAGAGTTTGACTCCAAGACAAATTGTAAAAGAATTAGATAAATATATTGTAGGTCAGGATGAGGCAAAAAAAATGGTGGCAGTGGCGCTTAGAAACAGGTGGAGGCGGAAAAAACTCCCACCAGAGCTCAGAGAAGAGGTGGCCCCTAAAAATATTATAATGATTGGTCCTACAGGCGTTGGAAAGACAGAAATTGCAAGGAGATTGGCAAAGCTCGCAGGCTCTCCCTTTTTCAAGGTAGAGGCGTCAAAGTTTACTGAAGTTGGTTATGTGGGCAGAGATGTGGAATCCATGGTCAGGGACTTAATGGAAATTGGCGTCAACATGGTAAAAAAAGAAGAACAAGAACGTGTTAAAGAAAAGGCAAAAATGCTTGCTGAAGAAGCACTTTTAGATATTTTGCTGCCAGGTTTAAGAAAAACACCAAAGATTGCTTCTCCTCAATATATGGAAACCAGCGGAGCCGCGAGTGCACAATCTCAAGATTCCACTAGAGAAAAGTTTCGCCAGCTCTGGAGAGAGGGTAAGTTGGACGATAGAATGGTTGAGGTGGAAGTTGAAGTTCCTTCTGTGCATGTAGGGGTAATGTCCATGCCAGGTATGGAAGATATGGAGATGCAACTTCAAGAGATGTTTTCAAAGATGTTTCCCAAAAAAAAGAAAGTTAGAAAGATGAAAGTTAAAGATGCCTATGAATACCTCCTGCAAAGGGAATGCGAACGACTGATAGATCAGGACAAAGTTATTGAAATGGCCAAGGAGCGGGTGGAACAAACAGGAATTATTTTTCTGGATGAAATAGATAAAATCTGCAGTAAAGGAGACAATAGACAGGCAGATGTATCAAGGGAAGGAGTACAGAGGGACTTACTTCCAGTAGTTGAAGGATGTGTGGTAAACACCAAATATGGGATGATTAAGACTGACCATATACTTTTTATTGCTGCTGGCGCATTCCATTATGCCAAGCCTTCTGATCTCATTCCTGAGCTCCAGGGAAGATTTCCACTAAGAGTTGAACTTTCACCCTTGACAAAAGATGATTTTTATAAAATCTTAACAGAGCCACGCAATGCATTGACTGTTCAATATAAGGCGCTCCTTGAAACAGAAGGCTTAGAAATAGAATTTACAGACGATGCCCTTTATGAGATTGCAAGCTTTGCTGAAAAAATAAATGAAGAGACTGAAAACATAGGAGCAAGAAGGCTATATACCCTGATGGAAAGGGTACTTCACGATCTTTCTTTTGAAGCACCAGAGAGAAAAGGAGAAAAAGTTGTAATTGATGCAGAATATGTAAAAGATAAATTAAAAGAGTTTCAAGAAGATAGAGATCTAAGCAGATATATCTTATAATTTTGCCATCTCTCCCCCTCCTTTAATATAGATGGCGGGGTGGTTGTTTCCACCTCGCCTCTTTTTTTGCTTGAAATTTGCCTATAAAAATTTCAAATTTAGGCCCATGAAAAAAAATATTCCCAGAATATTACATATTGAAACTGGAATGCACCTTTATGGAGGAGCAAAACAGGTCTATTACCTGTTAAAAGGACTAAAAGACAAATCCTTTGGAGAAAATATATTAGTGTGTCCAAAAAATAGCGATATATTAAAAAAATGCGATGGACTATGTAAAATCTATCCCCTTTATATGTATGGAGATTTAGATACTCTATTTTTATTTAAATTACTTAAAATCATTAAAAAAGAAAAACCAGATATAATTCACGTCCACAGCAGGAGAGGGGCTGATCTTTGGGGGGGACTTGCTGCAAAATTGACTAAAACAAAATCTGTAATTACCAGAAGGGTTGACAATCCTGAAAATAGATATCTTTTACAGATAAAATATTCTTTTTTTGATGAAATTGTGTCAATTTCAAAGGGAATAGAAAAAATTTTAAAAAAACAAGGAATAAAAAAAAGAATAAAAATCATTCCAAGCGCAGTTGACTATAATTTTTACAAGCAAAAGTGTAATAAAAATTTTTTCTTAAAAGAATTTTCTCTTCCTAAAAATGTATTAACTGTTGGTATGATAGCCCAATTTATACCCAGAAAAGGTCATGAATTTCTAATTGAAACTGTTCCTCATATTGTGAAACAAATACCTTTTGTTGTTTTTTTACTTTTTGGCAAAGGACCTCTTTTAAATAAAATCAAGATAAAAATAGAAAAATATCACCTGGAAAATTACATAAAAATTATTGGTTTTAGATGGGATCTGGAAAAAATTATACCCTGTTTAGACCTGATAGTACACCCTGCATTTATGGAAGGACTTGGTGTTTCTCTAATACAGGCAAGCTCTGCATCAGTTCCAATAGTGGCCTCAGCAATAGGTGGGATTCCTGAAATTGTACATCATAATGAAAATGGACTATTATTTAAAAAAGGTGATAAAAAAGACTTTATAAATAAGATTGTTTTTTTACTTAAAAATAAATCCATTAGACAAGAAATGGGACTTAAAGGAAGAGAGATTGTGAAAAAATATTTTTCCATTGAAAACATGGTGCAGAATTATATTTCACTTTATTCAAAAATTCTTTAACTCAGGTTACTTTATAGCTATGGATATTAACATTCTTCTTTCTTTTTCTGGTAATGGTGGTGTTGAAAAAATGGCAATTAATCTCATGCAGGGTTTTTTAGACCTTAACTTACAGGTCAATCTATACAGAATAAAAACAAAGGGAAGATTTGTAAAAAATATCCCAACTGATGTTAAAATTATTCAACTTCCCTTTAAACAGACATTTTTAAATATTCCATATATGATAAAAATCTTTAAAAAAAATAAAATTGATTCCCTTTTGGTAATGAAAGAAAGGGCTGGTATAATGGCAATTATAGCAAAGCTGATATCTGGTACTCATACAAAAATATTTATTAGATTTGGAACCCATATAAGACGCTCTTTATTGGAAAAAAATAAATCAAAGTCATATATTGCATTGAGATTATCTTTGTTAAAAAAATTTCTTCCCTATTCAAAGGGAATAATAGGGGTATCTAAAGGTGTGATAGAAGATATAGTTTCATTTTGCCCAGATATCCAGAATAAATGTTACGTTATAAAAAATCCCACAATAGTTCCTGAAATTTTTGAACTCTCAAAAAAAGAAATAGATCACAAGTGGTTATCTTCTCATGCAAATAGACCAGTGATTATAGGAGTTGGAAGACTCACCTATCAAAAGGATTTTGAAACATTGATAAAGGCCTTTTTTTATGTGAATAAAAAATTGGATTCAAGACTACTGATAATGGGACAAGGGGAACTAAAAAAGCAACTTGAAGAACTCTCAATAAATTTTGGTATAAGAGAAAAAATAGACTTTTTAGGGTTTAAAAAAAATCCATATCCTTATTTAAAAAAAGCAGACCTTTTTGTGCTCTCATCAAGGTGGGAAGGGTCACCCAATGCACTAGTAGAAGCTCTGGCCCTTGGAACACCAGTTGTGTCTACTGATTGTGAAAGCGGACCCAGAGAGATTTTAAAAAATGGAGAATTAGGCCCCCTGGTTCCAATTGGCAATCCTGTAGAGATGTCTAAAAAAATGTTAAAAGTATTACAAAATCCACCAGACAAAGATAAATTAATTGAAGGAGTTAAAGAATTTCATTATTTAACAAGTGCAAAAAACTATTTAAAATTAATGCAAGGTTAAATGGCTGTGTTCAGAAATAGCTAAACAAGATTTTTTAATCAGAATTCATCTTAAAATCTACTTTTACCTTAAGCATCTTTGTTGCAGGAAGGCTCAGGATTTTAATCCCTGTTTGTTTTTCCATCTCTTTTAAATCTCTGTCAATGTCCTCCCATGAGGGGGCAATATAGGTGAACCATACATTAAATTCATGTTTTCTCAAGTAATTGTGAGTAACACCAGGATATTTATTTACAGTTTCTACAAATAAATCCAATTTATCTTCTGGAACTTTGGCACAACAAAGGGTAGATTTCCACCCCAATTTTCTGGACTGAAAATTTGCACCAATGCGTCTGATAATTCCCTTTTGTCCTAATTTTCTCACCCTTGCCAATACTTCAGCCTCTGTAAGTCCAACCAGTTTTCCAATCTCTGCATATGGTCTGGAGCAAATAGGGAATTCTGATTGGATAATATCTAAGATATCCCTGTCTTTTTGGTCCATAATTTATTCAATCCTTTTGGGTATGTAACTACACAAAGGCTCTTCTTCAAGATAATCTCCTAACATGGTATAGGATCTTGCCCTGCAACCTCCACACACCATAAAATATTCACAAACAGAACATTTTCCTTTATAACAAGCTGGATCTCTCAGTTTTTCAAAAACAGGTGATTGCTCCCATATGGTTTTAAAATCTTGTTCCCTGATATTTCCACACTTTACCTTTAAGTATCCACATGGTTGCACTATTCCATTATTGGAGACAAAACAAAAGCCTATTCCTCCAAGACAACCCCTTGATATTGCATCAAGGCCAAAATTTTCAAAATTTACCTTTATACCTTCTTCTCTTGCTCTTTGCCTGAGGATTCTATAATAGTGAGGTGCACAGGTTGCCTTTAAATGAATATTTTGAGCTATTTTCCTGAAATCGTAAAACCAGTTCAAAACCTTTTCATATTCTTGTGCAGAAATTATTTGATCTTGAATTTTACTTGCCCTTCCTGTTGGAACCAACAAAAAAATATGCCAGGCAACAGCACCCAACTCTTTCACAAGATCAAATATTTTTTTAAAGCTTTCCAGATTTGATTTTGTTACAGTGGTATTTATCTGGAACTCTATTTTATTTTCTTTAAGAAAGGAAATTGCCTTAATAATCTTTTCAAAAGCACCATCTACTCCCCTAAATTCATTGTGGGATTTTGCATCAGGTCCATCAATAGAAATAGAAACCCTTGAGAGGCCAACCTCTTTGATTTTTCTGGCAACTTCCCGTGTAATAAGAGTGCCATTTGGTGATAGCACAGGTTTTAATCCGAGGGATTTAGCATATGAGATCAAATCAAAGATATCTTCCCTCATAAGGGGTTCACCACCTGTGAAAATTACTATTGGTTTTCCAACTTCAGCTATAGATTCAAGGAGTTTTTTCCCTTCTAAAGTGGTAAGCTCATCTTTATTTGGTGTTACTTTAGCCTCTGCTCTGCAATGTTTACATGCGAGATTACAGGCAGATGTCACTTCCCAGGCAACAAGCCTTAAATTGGGTTTTAGTTTTTTCATATCTCTTGCCAATTTTTTAAAAATTCTTCAGTAAAATAGGATAAAATAATATCTGCACCAGCCCTTTTTATACTAATTAAACTTTCTAATGTCACCATTTTTTCATCAAGCCATCCCATTTTTGCTGCAGCCTTTATTTGGGCATACTCACCTGATACCTGATATGCAGCAACTGGATAAGAAAATTTTTGTCTGAGAGTTGTTATGATATCTAAATAAGGAAGTGCTGGTTTGACCATGATAATATCAGCCCCTTCTTCTATATCTGCTTTTGCTTCTCTGATTGCTTCCCTCTTATTTGGAGGATCCATTTGGTATGTTTTTCTATTTCCAAATTGAGGAGCGCTTTCAGCAGCTTCCCTAAAGGGTCCATAAAAGCTTGAAGCATATTTTACAGCATATGACATAATAGGGATATTATAAAAACCGTACTGGTCTAAACTTTCCCTTATCATTTTTATCCTTCCATCCATCATATCTGATGGTGCTACCATATCAGCACCAGCCCTTACATGTGAAAGAGCGCATCTAGCCAGGAGATTTAGAGATTGGTCATTTAAGACCTGACCGTCTCTAACCACTCCACAGTGACCGTGAGATGTGTATTCACAAAGACACACATCTGTAATAACAATTAATTCTGGAAATTTGTCTTTTATTTCCTTTACTGCCGTCTGTACAACACCATCTGGATTATAGGCAGAAGAACCAACCTCATCTTTTTTCTTTGGGATACCAAAAAGTATTATTGCCCGTAGTCCTAAAGGATAAATTTCTCCGATTTTTTTTAATAGAGCATTAATACCAAGCTGGTATTGACCCGGCATTGAAGGTATTTCTTTGCAGAAATTTCTATCATCTGTTTCTACAACAAAATAGGGTTGAATTAAATCTTCAGCTCTAATATGGGTTTCTCTTATCATATCTCTGAGATATGTTTTGCTTCTAAGCCGTCTTCCCCTAAAAAACATGTGCTATCCTCCCTATTTTATTCCTATTTCTTCGTCTGTTAAGTAACATGCAGGATCTTCTGCCCAAATATCTCCATACACTGCTTCAGCCCTGGCCCTGAAATTTCCTCCACAAATATCTAAAAATCTGCATTTTGCACATCTACCCTTTACATATCTTTTCTTATCTTTGAGTTTTTTAAGAAGTTTTATATTTGGATCCTCCCAGATTTCAGAAAAAGGTCTTTTAAGGACATTTCCAAAAGAGTGATTTCTCCAGAATTGGTCTGCATAGACCTCTCCATCCCATGAAATACAGCCAATACCCCTTCCTGAATTATTTCCCTCATTGAATTTTAAAAGTTCCATGACCTCCTCAGCCCTTTTGGGATTTTCTTTTAAAAGTTTTAGATAAATATAAGGGCCGTCAGCATGGTTATCAACAGTAAGCACCTCTACCTTATGGCCCTTATCAAACAATTCTTTTGTCTTTTCAAGTATTAGGTCCATGAGTTCTCTGGTCTGTTGGTGGGTTAGGTCTTCATTTATTAGTTTTGAGCCCCTGCCGCTATAGACCAAGTGGTAAAAACATATCCTTGGAATAGACCTCTCTTTTATTAGGTTAAAGATTTTGGGAACTTCTGTATAATTTCTTTTATTGATGGTAAATCTTAGTCCAACTTTAAGTCCTTCTTGCTGACAATTTAAAACCCCTTCCATTGCCTGTTTAAAGGCCCCTTTAACTCCCCTAAAATTGTCATGAATTTCTTCCAGACCGTCTATTGATATGCCTACATAGGATAGTCCAACTTCTTTTAATTCTTTTGCCTTTTGTCTGGTAATCAATGTGCCATTGGTAGATATAACCGTTCTCATACCCAACTCAACTGCATATTTTGCAAGCTCAATGAGATCTTCCCTCATTAAAGGTTCACCACCAGAGAATAGCACCACAGGAACGCCGAATTTACCAAGATCTTTTAATATCTCTTTTGCCTGTTTGGTTGATATTTGATCAATGCAATTTAATTTTGCCTGGGCATAACAGTGAATACATTTAAGATTACATCTTCTGGTTATATTCCAAACTATTACTGGCTTTTTGTCCTTTGAAAATTGCAAGAGGTGTGAAGGAAGTTTTTTTGAATCCCTTCCATATCTTAAGGCATCTGATGGTTCAATATTAGAACAATATAATTTAGAAATTCCAATCACTTGTTTCACTCCTTAATTGTTTTTTTTCTTTTTTTGGAAATATTGGTTCTATATCCTCGGCCCATCTCTTTATAGGCCTATTAATGTCATCTAAGAGTCCACTGAGTAATACAGCCTCTGGAAATAAAGGATAATTGTATTTGGTCTTCCAGAAAATATAATCTTTATCTTCAAACACTTTAATTTCTCCCATATGAGTAATTGACCAGATTAAATCTTGAGACCTGGTGTCATAGATGTCGATTTTTATTGCCATTTTCGTAGGAGATAATCTTCCACCAAAAAAGCAATAAGTAAGGGTAGGGATTATAACAAGCCTGCATTTTTTCTCTCTAGCACTTTTTATTGCATCGTAAATATTGTTGATGTTCTTTTTGGACAATACAAATCTTTTGAAGACCTGATTTTGTAAAAAATTACTGTATAATATCTTTGTAAGCTCTCTTTGTAAGAATATTCTATTTTTTTCTATATTAACTTTAATATTAAAAGGGACTAAAAATGCAGATGGAGGTTTATTGGGAGAATTTAATGGATATATAAGGTAGTTAGGCTTACCTTTTATTATGTGTGAAGGTAGTTTCAATGTAACTGTTGTATAATCTATTTCAAAATCCTTAGTTGCGCATGAAAGAGTAAATAGAAATAAAGTTATTAGGATGCCCTTTTTCACTCTATTGTTTCCTATCTGTTGGACATGGAGCTTCTTCTATACATTTAATGAGTTCTTGTTTTGAAATAATCAAACTTCTTTTTAACTCTCTTTTTTTCTTTTCTGGTAGATGAGAGAAAAATCTATTTTCCACTATTTTCTCCAGTTGGTCCATTTCCTGTTGAATTCTCTTTAATTTTATTTGAAATTCATTATTAGCTATCCATATTTTACCAATCAACTCAGTAAGGCCTCTAATCTCATTTGCCAATTTCTTAAATTGTTCACGGGTAAGTTCTGTTTCCATATCTTTATTTTTAAAAACCTTAAATATTTTTTTTATTTTAAACATAATTACATACCTTTCATTTGCATGGCTATTGGCATGGAAAAAAGAAGAATTATTAAAACAGGAATTAACATGGCTATTGCTACTTTTATTCCAGAGGTTTTATGGACAAATTTGTAGCCCAAAAAATTACATATACTGGACCAGATTATACCTATGATAGGGCCAAGGATTGGAAACACACTCATAATCATGGGTGCAGAGGAGTAGCAAAGGACTTTAAAAGTGCCTTTAAACCCCCTTGTTCCATCTTTTACCAGCAAAAGACATAGGTGATTAATTCCTGCTGCAATAAATAAGAGTATTGTTAATAAAACTGGATAGAGCAAGAGCCAGAGCAAAGATGCTATACCGTGGAGGCCTAGATTTAGGATATCCATTTTCTGGCTATGATTCATTATTCCCACGCCAGCCATTGACCATATCATCCTGAAAGCAGTGTAAAATTCAGAAATCAACAAATAAAAAATAAGGGGTCTTGTATAGCCACCTCTTGTTGACATTGATTTAAAGAATTCCTTTGGACTTAGGCATACCATTTTTATGGTATCAAAAAAACCTGCAAAAAAGCCATTTTGTTCCAGTTCTTCCCAGGGAACAGAAAGAGATACTCGGGGAGATTGGCCTTGTTGTACATCATCGTTGACCTCTGATAAGGAATATTTTTCTTCTTCTGAGTTTATTTTTTCAAGGCTTGACCATATGTCTTCACCTCTTGCTTCTTTTTCTTCTATGTTCTCTTTTGTTTGTTCTTCTATATTTTGTTCAATCTCCCTAAATTTAAATTTATGTTTACACTTAGGACATGTGGCTATTTGAGCATTACTTGGGATTTTATCCTCAGGAATGTCTTTGGAAAATCCACATTGTGGACATGTAATTTCCATTTTTGTTTCCTTTTAATTTTTATAATTGACAAATTTTTATTAACAATAAAAAATAAAATTTAAGGGGTCAAGTTTTGAATAGGAAGAGGAAAATTTTAATAAAAGAATGGATTTACAATTATGGTGCCGCTTATAGACTATTCAAATATAATTAATTTACTCCAAAAAGAGCTGGCCAGAAGGTATGAATTAGACAATACCATATTAAATGTGCCGGGGAAGTCTATTGCTTGTAAGATAGATGAAAATTACTATTTGATCTTATATCCATCCTTTATAGAGTATCTCTGTAAAATTAGTGGAATCTTGCCAAATTCTGTCACAGAGACATTGATAAAAACTGGCAATTTAATCGTAGATCCTGTTACAAGGGATTTTTATAGATTGGTAGAAGTGAGATGGAACTCAGAGATGGTACCAATCACGGTGAAGGCCGGCTTTGTTGTAAATAATTTTATTGATAACAGCCTTAGGTTTTATGGAAGGACTATTAAAAGTAGCCTTCAAATCTGTAATCTTAAGATATCTACTAGGTCTAAATCAAATATTGAATCTTTGTTTGTAAATAAAACCCCTCTTAATTCTCGTGTATTTTTTGATTAAGCTGTTTGTTGTATGCCAGAAGTTTGATGTTGTTTTTTCTAAGCGCTGCAAGATAGGGACGTATTTTTTCTTGAAATCTTGCCATTTCTTGTTTTGGAAGGGGTTTTAGGGGAGTTGATTTAATTTTTAAAGGGTTTATGTATTTTCCATGGTATTTGACGCGAAAATCCAAATGAGGTCCTGTTGCATATCCCGTTGCTCCAACGTAGCCAATTATCTCCCCCTGCAAAACCCTTTTGCCAACTTTAAGTCCCTTGGCAAATCTACACATGTGGTTGTACACAGTGACATATCCATTTGGGTGTCTTATCTTTACATATTTTCCAGCTGCTCTGTCATATGCTTTTTTTATAACAATTCCATCAGCAACGGTTTTTATTGGGGTACCTCTAGGAGCTGCATAGTCTACCCCAAGATGGGGTCTTACTATTTTTAAAATAGGATGAAATCTATGATATGAAAATCTAGATGATATTCTAGTGAACTTTAGTGGAGCCTTAAGAAAAGATTTTCTTAAAGGAACACCCTTTTGATCAAAATAGTCAGTTCTACCTGCTCTGGTTGTGTATAAAAATGCATTAAATATTCTTCCCTGATTAATAAATTCAGCAGCTAAAATATTTCCATATCCTTTAAATTTTCCATCTCTGTATTTCTTTTCTACTATTAATTTAAAAGAATCTCCTTTTCTTATATCTCTGATAAAATCTATGTCCCATGCGAAAATTTCTGATAATTTTAATGCAAGTAAATCTCCTTCATGGGCTTTTTCAATTGCCTCGAATAAACTTGATTTAATTGTACCTTTAATGATGGTCGGTTTAACATCATATTTAATAGAAACTTTTTGTACTTTAAAATCTTCTTTGTCTAAATTAATCTTGATTTTTTCCAGATCATTTATTTCATATTCAAAGGATACTAATTTATTGTCTTTTAAATATAAGGTATATGGCTGTCCTACAACCAGTCTATTTAAGGGATAAATCTTCTTTGTCTTCTTTGTCAGATAAATTATATCTGATATATTGAGGTAATTCCGTAAAATTGTAACCAAATTTTCACCGTATCTAATTCTTTTTTTTATTGATATTATTTTTTTTGCATAAGTCTTACTGGAAATCAATGGGGGAACTGGAGAAATAACATTTATGTTTTTATTTTTTTCTTGAGTATGTTCAGACCTATATTTCTCTTTTAAAAAGATAAAACCACACACAATTAGCAGGATCCCAACTACACTGACAACTTTCAGTATCTTTTTATTTTTATTGTTTTTTGAACTGTAAGTAGAGAAAATATATTTATTCATAAATCTTGCCTTGGAAATTATAGTTATTCACATAAATATCTTGGCTCCCCTAATAGGTCTTAAGTAACCTGTATCTATTTAATGCAGCCATTACTTCATATTTTCTTGGCATTGCCAAAGAACCAGGATGTCTTTGAGGGGATCGTGATATTATCTCAAGACCTTTGCTTTGAATATCTTCAAAAACTTTATTTACAATATTTACAATATAATCTTGCTTTATTAAATATTTTTTATTGATATATTCAATAAAACAATCTATAGCATTGGTCTGGGATGGATCTACCAGTTGTTCTACAAAGCTTAAGTCAATTACCTGTTTCCCAATAAGTATATGTGATTGTCCTTTTGCTTTTATCTTGTCCCTTGCTGTAATCTTTATAGAACCTGGACCAATTTTTCTCCTTTTTATATTTTTAAAGGGTTCAATATTTTCTTGTTGTCTAAAGTTTATTATCTCTTTTGCAATTTCTTTTGCTTTAGTGGTTACATCAAATACTCTATATTCTTTTAACATTATTACATGCTCTGCAATATCCAGATAGTCTCCAGAACCGCCAAGCACAAGTATTGTAGAAACACCAAATTTTTCATACAATTCTTTTGCCCTGTCTATAAATGGAGTTATTGGTTCACAGGATTTTGACACCAATTTCTGCATCCTGCCATCTCTTATCATAAAGTTTGTAGCACAGGTATCTTCATCCATTAACAGAAGAGTTGCTCCTGCCTCAACTGCTTCTATTATATTTGCTGCTTGGGATGTGGAGCCACTTGCATTTTGGGTAGAAAAATTGCGTGTATCTATTCCACCTGGTAGGTTTGAAATAAAAGGGGAAATATCAGTACCTTGAATAAATCTTCCGTCTTCTGCCCTGATTTTAACTGCATCTGGTACAGTTATTACAAATTCTCTGCCATCAGAAGGTATATGGTTGTATACTCCCTTTTCTATTGCCTTTAAAAGGGTAGATTTTCCATGATATCCACCACCAACAATCAATGTAATCCCTTTTGGGATTCCCATACCCTTGATAGTGCCTGAGTAGGGCAGGTCTATTTGAACTTCCAGGGATGGTGGGGAAGAAAATGGAACAGGGGAACCATCTCGCATGGGTTTGTCACTAATCCCGCTTTCTCTAGGAAGGATGCTTCCATTTCCAACAAAACAAACAAGTCCAAGCTCTTTTAACTTGTTTCTTAAAAAATCTTGGTCCTCATTTAAGTAAACAAAATGTTCTAATTCTGCTTTTGGAAGGTTTTTGTAAATTAGACTCTTTTCTACTATTTTGGGAAGTATTTGGAAAAAAATATTTTCTGCCTCCCGGGAGATGATTTTTCTTCCAGCAGCAGGAAGTCCTATGTATATTCGTGCCTCCACTTTTTCCTTTGTTACTTTAATAGATGTTCTCTCAATAATTTCCTGTGCTCCTGCATCAATTGTAATTAATCCACTTGAGCCAGTTCCCTTTTTATTCATAAATAGCTGGCTGTAATTTTTAAATTTTCTTGCAATAAAATCTTCCACTCCAACTTTTCTAGATGAGTTTGAAAACAATTCTAAGGGGAATTTAGCAATGCTTTGGTCAACTGCTATCCTTATTTTTGATGGTGGAGCAAAAGGGTCGCTCTGCACATGGTCAATATACAAAATAAAACTTCCCATATCATATTGACCAGCTATTTCTTTATATGCCTTATATCCTCTGGAGTTTATTTTTGATAAAATTGACCTTAACTCAATAGCTTTTTGCATGAAATTTTTCCTTTTTTGCAAATATATGTAGTATTTTTCAGGCAAGGCTATCTAGCCCTGCCTTATGTTTATCTCATGTCTTCAAAAGTAATCCTTTTGTATGCTAGGTTTGAAAGAAGAGAGAATACATCCAGAGGATGACCTGCACGGTTGAAAAGCGCATATAAATCATATGTGTCACTCATTCCTGGAGGAACTTCAAAGTCGTACATCGTGTAACACTCACTATATTGCCTTAAATTCTGACGATAGGCCACATCTGAATTTATTTCTCCTCCATCCCAAATAATAACTGGAGCCCAGGGATTCCATGTCATAAGGAAAAGGGAATTGGTTTGTAAAGGAATAATACCTACATAGAGGTCTACTAATTCAAACCTATTGGACTGTTCAGCATTGATACATAGATTCAATTTAAAATGATCTCCAACACGGAAAAACTCTTCTTCTTCACAAGAATCTTCTCCAGAATTGCATTTAAGTGCCTCAAAGCAGAGACAGGATTGTCCTTCTGGACAATTTTCATCTAGACAATTTCCTCCTCCCTCACTTACGTTGATTTCAACACTTTGAGATGTGACTGTAGCTCCATCATTATCAACAACCGTGCATTTAGGATGATAAACTCCAGCCTCATTATAGGTATGAGTTGTTGAGCCAGTATTAGTTATTTGGTCATAGTTTTCAGCTCCATTAAAGTCCCATTTAAAAGAAGCAATATTTCCATCAGGGTCGTGTGCCTCACAGGTGAGGGTAACTGTAAGTGGAGCATCACCCTCTAATGGGTCAACAGTAAATGAGTCAATCACAGGAGATTGATTTGAACAGGAAGAAATTTGACATTGTCCATTGCACCAATTACCAGATATTCTGATACATTTTATTTCAGTATCACACAGCTCTGGCTCAAAAATGCTACAATTATGTTCTATTTTTTCTATGTATTCATTTTCATTGTAGTTATTTAATGCATTAGGATATTTATTTCTATCCCAAAAATGATTTTGAGATATTTCTTCATCAGAGAGATTAAAGTAGTCATAGCTAACATAATCAGGAGGATCTCCTAGGGAGTCATCCCATGTCACGTCCAGATGATACCAGTCATTAAATAATTTTATAATGTTCCATGCATGAAATCCCTCTCCATTTTGATTCACAGCACTCCCTGAGATAACAATATTTTCAATGCCTGCCATGTATAACATCCTGTTAGTTAGGATTGAATATCCATCACATACTGCCAAACCCTCTTCAAAAGCACCATAATCTGTATATTCCAAAGGATTATTTCCATCTGATGCACTTCTGGAGAAATATTAATACCATATGTATCATTTATTATTTCTGCTGCTTCGGCAAAGGGAACAGAAGATGCAATTTTAGCGATATTTTTTTGTAAATCATATTGATATTTTCCTGGTCTTAAATTTAAAACTTTAGCATAAGGTTCAAAGCAAGTTTTATATTTTGGACTAGAATAATATGGAGATTGCAGAATAATTGTACCAAAAGTTGTTTTTAGTTCTCTTGATATAACTTTATTATGATGCATATTTGATTGACATTTTGGACATTGAACATTTTTGAAGTAAGATTGAAGTTTATGCTCAATGATTATTGAGAGTAGTTTTGGATCACAAGAAGATATGCCATTATTTTTCAATGTTTCAATAATTTGAAATAAAGACATCTGTGGAATTTCAATAAGAGAAGTTATTTTTTCTATCAAATTGTTCTAGACTCTTCATATACTTCCCAAGAATAAAGTTAGTTTCTGGAATAGAAGGTTTAACATCGATTAAAGATTGTGCTGTAATTGTAAACATAGTATTATCTCCTTTTTTACAGATAATACAATATAGTTATCCTTCTAATTTTATATAATGTCTATAATATTGTTTTTCTTGAAAAAAATCTTTTATCTATTTTTTATGAAACTTCCCTCTTTCTCGCTCTTAATCTTACTTTTATCTGTTTTTGAATTCCAGGGCATAATGTCTCAATTATATCGAATTTTGCGGGATACTATAAATTTAAAAAATTAGCAATATTTTTAATTCATTATGACAAAATATACCCAAAAATTTCTCCCGCTACTAGCGGATGCACCCCTTGGCCTTCACAAGCTTTCCTATCCCTCTGTATTTATTGCAAAACTCTATTAACTCCCTCAAAGCATCTTCCTTTTCCCCATTCCTGAACCTGTTCCAGAGGGTCTAGACCAGATATCCTGCTGCCCTGTCCGTCTCAAGAGACATGTTATTTTTCCTGGCAAACTCTAAGGCCTGTTCATATTTTCCCTTTTTAAACAAAATATCCAGTTGCAAGGCCAGAAGGTCCTTATCTTTTTTAATACTACCAGCCTTTTTGGCCCAGTTCTGCGCATCATCCAGTCTGCCCATCTCCAGGGCAACCCAGGCCAGATTAGATAACAATTTAAAATCCCTTTTGTTTTTCTTTGCCAGCTTTAACCACACACCATAAGCCAGATCAGGGCGTTTGTATTGATAATACGCAGCACCCAGGTTATAAGCTATTTTTTTATCCCCTGGGCAGAGCTTGTGCGCCCGAATAAGGCCAGAAAGCCCCTTTTTCTTATCTTTTTTAAATAAATTCAGGCTTGTCTTTGCCAGCTCTCTGGCAACAGGACACATCTCAGTGGCAAAAGACATGGAAGGAGTGCAAAGTAAAAGGGTTAAAAGAAAAGCAAGTACGCGCATAAAATACCTCCTATCGCCTGGCAATTCCGTAGGGGCAATTCATGAATTGCCCCTACAAATCAAAAAATCAGCCATAAATTAAGGAAATTTTTATTCCAGATGTCTAAACAATGCAATATAATTTTTATTTTTTTTAATTCTTTTTTCTTTCCAATAAGTTTATTGCCTCTTTATTGTCAACCTCTTGTTTGTTTAAATGCATAAGTAGCCTATGCTTTAAAAAATTTTTCCAGATTCCTTTTAAATAATTAGTGTTTATCAATATAAAAACATAAGTCTCAAACATATCCTGCACATGCAAAAAACAGCATTGCACAGGTGAGATAAATATGTTTAAAATAAGAAAAAACCTAAAGGAGCCTTTTTATGACTCAAACACCTAAAAAAATTCCCTATGGTATAGCTGATGCCGCTGAGGTCTTATCTAATAAATACTATTATGTAGATAAAACCCATTTTATTCCTGTACTTGAAAACGCTGGAAGACACATTGTTGTTTTAAGACCAAGACGCTTTGGAAAATCCCTTTTAATATCCACCTTAGAACTCTATTATGACATAAACAGAAAACACAGGTTTCAGGAGTTTTTTAAAAATACATGGATCGGCAAAAATCCAACTGAGCTCCAGGGAAGTTTTCTGGTTATAAGATTTAACTTCTCTGCTGTAAGGGCAGACCCATTAAAGGTTGAACATGACTTTAACCTATATGTCCACGATATATTGGTAAGATTTGTTGACCGGTATAAAAAATTGATCCCTGATGATCTTAAAAAAAGCATTCTTGCCCTGGAAAATGGAGTTGAGATGCTAAGAAGGGTCTTATCTGAAGAATTTTATGAAAAGACCAAACACAAAATTTACATCTTAATTGATGAGTATGACAATTTTGCAAATGCCATTCTCTCTGCATATTCTCATGAAGAATATATGCAACTCACCCATGGTGGGGGATTTTTTAAAGATTTTTTTAAAAAATTAAAGGCTGCAACTGAAGAGTCTGAATCTTCCCTTGCCAAACTCTTTATAACAGGCGTCTCTCCTATTACACTTGATGATGTAACCTCGGGTTTTAATATTGGAGAAAATTTATCACTAGACCCAAGGCTGAGCACCTTCTTTGGTTTTACTGAAAAAGAGATTGCAACAATCTATGAATATTACACATCTTTAAATCTTTTAAATATAGATAAAGATGAGTTTTTTAAAATTATATCTGCATGGTATAATGGATATTCCTTTAATGAGGACACCACAGACCGTGTATATAATCCAGATATGATATTTTATTTTTTAAAGCACATAATGGTGCTAAAAAAACTTCCCAGAGACTTAATTGATGAAAACGTGCGCATAGATTATGCAAAGATGAGACACCTTATTACAGTTGACAGGAAAGTTAAGACCTTTAATGGAAATTTTTCCATTTTAAAACAAATAATTGAAAATGGCATAGCAGGTGGTAGAGTAGTTAAAACCTTTCCCTTAGAGAGGCTCACCCATCCTCAAAATTTTACATCTCATCTCTTTTACCTGGGTCTTTTGTCCTTTAATGGAGATGATGAATTAATCATTCCAAATGAAACAGTAAATCAACTTTTATATGAGCACTTAAGAGATGCTTATGAAGACACAGGGATATTTCGCTCAAATCTCTATTTTCTTGCAGAAAAAATAAAAAACATGGCATATTCAGGTGAATGGAAAGGGGTGTTTGAACAACTATCCAATGAAATAAATACTCAGACTTCCATAAGGGACTATCTTCAGGGAGAACAAACAATAAAAGCATTTTTAGCAGCATATATCTCAATTACTGATTATTTTATAGTGCATTTAGAAAGGGAGCTAAACAAGGGATTTGCAGATCTCTATCTAAAACCTTTTTATGAGAAAAATCAAAAGGTGAGATTTGGATATCTTATTGAAATAAAATATATTCCCCGTGGAGAAAAACTCACAGAGAACATTTTAAACAAAAAAAGGGCCGAGGCAAAAGCTCAGCTTTTAAAATATGCAGAAGATGATATTATCTCCAGAAAATCACCTAAAGAACTAAAACTTATTTATCAGATATGGCATGGGTGGGAGCTTGTAGAGATGGAAGAGATATAGTAAAAGATATTATTTATAGCGCCAAAAAATTTTTAGGTTTACAAACTTAAATAGAATATGTAATCTATTTAAAAATTAAGAGCAGAGGATTTTTAATTATGGGTTTATTAGACTTTTTTAAGTCTTTGAAAAAACACAAAGAACAAGACATAGAACTAGTTGGCCACAGCCTTGAAAATCTAAATATCGGCAGCGTGATTGAATTAGATGGTGAATCATGGGAAGTAAAATCCAAGGGATATTATGATTATGGAGATGAAAAGGAATGGGATTATAAAATCCAGTCCCCTACAAGGGAAGGATTTTTAAACAAAGACGATGAAGGGATATATTTTTTTGTAAGAGGGGATTTAAATAAGTTATCTATTAATTTATTTGATTTTCTTAATACCCATGACGACCTGCCATCTCAGATTTCTTTTGATGGAAAACCCTATACATTAAAGTTTTCTGGAGCAGCTTATTATTGTGTTGAAAACAAGAGAACTCCAGTTGTGATCTGGGATTTTGAAGATAATGAAGGAAATATCTTAGAGATTCTCCAATGGTCAGACCAAGACTTTGAAATATTTTTAGGCAGACCACTACAAGAATGGGAAATTGAAGATGTCTTTTCTAAAAAATAATAAAGGGCTCTCTTCTGTTGAAGTAATAATCATAATAGTAATTTTGTTTATTATTATCAGTGTAATCTCTTCAATATACTCTTTTGTCCGTCCAAGAATTTGGCCAGGATATTATGGCTATCCAGGATATTATTACGGTTCCACTTATTATGGGGATCATAGATACAAAGACAAATATTCGAAAAAATATCCTACAACATCCAGAGGTTCAAAATTTAATGAGAGGTTTTCGTCAAAGTCACAATCCTCATCTTTTGCATCTAGATTTTCTTCAAAATACAATAGAAGTAGGGTATCAGGATTTAGATCATCAGGATTTTTTGGAGGTAAATAAATGATTTCAACAGTAAATTTAGTAGCAATATTGGCATGGATATTTATATGGATTATAATAGGCAAATTTGTGTTTGATAAAATTTATTATAAAAAAATCTCCCTGGAAATGGAATTGCTCTCAAAAAATAATATGGCACTTGCAATATCATTCTCAGGATTTATACTCGGCTTTTCCATTGCTTTAATACATTCCATTGATCCCATATATCCTATTTATATAAATGGAATAACAGGGACCCTAATGATAGTACTAATCCTTCTGTTCACCAGGATATTTGACTGGATCTTTTTACAAAAAATTAACCTGCCAACAGAAATAATTGACCACAACAACCATGCCTCAGGACTTGTTGAAGGTAGCTTTTTTCTATCAATGGGATTGGTTATATCTGGAGCATTCTCAGGTTATGATGTTATAACATCATGGTCTTATATGTACTTTGAATCTATTTTATATTGTCTCTTGGGATTAATTCTCCTCTTTATAAGCTCTATAATCCTTTCTTTTATACTTAAGGTTAATATGCAAGAGGAGCTTTTAAAAAATAACAGTGCTGTTGCAATTAGCTTTTCAGGGATTTTCATAGCAACAGCTATGGTGATTAAAGATGCCATCTCAGGACCTACACAAGATAAAATATTATATGATATTTTAATAACTTCACTTGATTGGATTGTTGCTCTGGCTATAATGGTTATCTTATTCTTTTTGTTTGACTTAGTACTTTTTAGAAAATTTTCTTTTAAAGATGAATTAAAAGAACCAAATATTGGTACAGGCATTATTATTGGTATTATATTTATCTCTTCTGCCTTAATCTCATCTCTCCTTATACCGTGATAAGCAAAAAGACCACCTTAAAGCTCTCCATCTTTTTTACAGGATTTGCAGGTATTGTTGCAGAATACCTGCTATCTACCCTTGCATCATACTTGCTTGGCGATACCATATTCCAATGGACAATGACTATCTCTCTAATGCTTCTTGCCATGGGAATAGGTGCAAGGATAAGCAAGAAGATAAAAAAACAGGATTTAGTTAATTCTCTTATATTGATTGAAATATGTATTAGTCTCACTGTTAGTTTTTCTGTGTATTTATCTTACATCCAGGCCCCATACTCAGATAGACTCTCTTTTTTCATCTATTTTATGTGCTTCTTAGTGGGTAGTTTAATTGGAATGGAAATACCGCTGGCAGTTAGGATAAATGATTCCTTTGAAGACCTAAAGGAAAATATCTCTAATATTCTTGAAAAAGACTATCTTGGAGCCCTACCTGGTGGTATTTTATATGGTTATTTTTTCCTTCCAAAATTAGGACTTATCTATACTCCAATTATTGTAGGGTCTATTAATTTATTAGTGGCAGGACTAATTTTTATTAGTTTTTCAAAAGAGATCTCAAAAAAAATTTTATCATTGTATATCCTATCCATCCTAATAATAGGAACTTTTACCCTTATTGCAAAACCTATTTATTTAAAGGCTGAACAAAAGTTTTATAGAGACCCAATTGTTTCAATCAAACAAACCAAGTATCAAAAGATCGTGTTAACTAAATGGCAAGATAACTACCTCCTTTATTTAGATGGACATCTTCAACTAAACACTGTTGATGAAAAAAGATATCATGAACCAATTGTACATATACCAGTCAGTATTGTTAAACCTTCTAAAGTGCTGGTAATAGGAGGTGGAGATGGATGTGTAATAAGGGAACTTGAGAAATACAAAGATATAAAAAAAATAGTATTAGTAGATTTAGATAAAGAATTTGTGAAATTTTCAAAAAATAATGTTATAATGAAAAAAATAAACAAAAATAGCTTTTTTGATAAAAGAGTAAAGGTTTATTTTGAAGATGGATTTAAGTTTGTTAAAGTTTATAATAAAAAAAATAGAGATTGCTTTGATTTAGTTATAGTAGATTTAACAGACCCACGAAATATAAGGAGTGCAAGATTATATACAAAGGAATTTTATACCTTTTTATACAACATAATATCTCCCAAAGGAGCTATAATAACTCAGGCCTCTAGCCCATTTTTTGCAGAAAAGACATTTTGTTGCATTATAAAAACCATAGAATCAGGTAATTTTTATACATATCCAATGTACATTTCTATTCCATCCTTTGGTGAATGGGGATTTGTGCTCGGATTAAAGGAAAATATATCTACTCAAAGATTAAAAAAAATTATTTATAAAAATTTTAATGAAACATGTACTAATTACTTAACAAAACAAATAGCTATTTCTCTTTTTAATATGCCCAAAGATTTTGGTTGTAATAATATAAAAATAAATACATTGATAAATCGTATAATAATACAATATTATGATGATAAGATGTGGGATCTGCTTTAAGTAACTATTTTTTTCTTAAGTGAAGAAAATAACTTGTTAAATTCTTATTCTTGGATCAACAATCATATACAAAAGGTCTGATATAAATGTCCCAATTAACACAAGTACTGCTGATATAAAATTCAGGGTCAAAATAACAGGATAGTCTCTGGCCAATATTGCCTGATAGGCCATAAGACCAATCCCTGGCCATGAAAAAATAGATTCAATTATCACAGATCCACCTATTAGGCCAGGTATAATCAGGCCAAACATTGTGACAAAGGGTAGGAGTGCATTTTTTAAGGCGTGTTTATAAATTACATCGTCTTCAGACAGCCCTTTTGCCCTTGCTGTCCTTATGTAATCTGCATCTTGCACCTCAATCATCTCATTTCTAACATATCTGGACAAAATAGCTATCCCACCAGCTGCTGATAAAAGAGATGGAATAAGCAGATGCCAGAGTCTATCCATTAGAGAGATAAAAAAATTTTTAGACAAAACACCAAAGGTCTTCATGCCAATGACAGGTACATGGAGGTAAGTTACAACCAGGATTATCAGAACATATGCAAAGAAAAATCCAGGGATGGATATCAGCACATAGGCAATAAATGTGGTGGTCCTATCAAATAGAGAACCCCGATGTAGGGCGCTTTTTATGCCAACAGGAAAGGACAATGTCCAGGTTATCAATGTACCTATTAAAAATAAAGGAAAGCTATTTAAAAACCTCTCCCAAATCTTTTTTAAAACTGGTTGATTGTCCTGCCAGGACAGACTTCTTCCTGTAAAAAGGTCTCGATAAAAAAGAAAATATTGCTCATATAATGGCTTATCTAAATGAAAATGTTGCCTATATCGCTTTAAAAGCTCTGGGGTAAATTTTGGATTCATTGGATCTATTTGAGATGGCTTGCCTGGAGCAAGATAAATAATTAAAAAGGATATAATTGAAACAAAAACAAGGGTTATGGACTTTTGCACTAAATTTCTCAGAATAAAATCAAACATTATCCACCTACACACCTTTTTTAATTAAAATACTTGCCTTTAACTGAATAAAAGTAATCTTAATCAACTTTCTTTTATCTTTCAATATTCAATAATAAGTGGATAATGATATTATAGTGTTTAATTAGAACCGCCAAATCTTGGAGAACACCTTGACTAACCATTCAAATTATGTCATTTTTTTTGACGAATAATAAACTATTTTTTTTTAGTCAAATTAATAAAAATTCTTTGAAGTGCAATTAAAAGAAATTAATCCAAGTAAACAAGGTCATTATTGCTAAGGACTATATGGGGCATCGGTGATTAAAACATTTATTAATTCAGATTTTTAAAAATGTTAAAGAAATTGTGGAAATTTCAATGCCTCTATTTCTCATTATGAACCCATTAGTTTTACCAGATTTAAAAATATTTTAAAAGACAGAGCTTTAAGGGCAATAGCATTTTTTCTTATTTTTTTACTTTAGAGTAAAAGAGGAGATAAATATGAAGTGTATTATTTTAGGACAAATAAAGGAAGATCCTGGTTTTTGTAAACTTTTGAATGACCTAGGATTAGAGATAAAGTCATATCCTAATGAAGAAAATATACTGTCTTTCATTAAAAAAAATGAGTTGCCAGAAATTTTTATAGTTGATAGTAAACTAAAAGAAAACGAGACGATTATAGCTTCAATAAAAAAGAGTGAATTTTTTAAAGAAAAATACCCTTATATATTTGTGTGTTTATATAAATTTGACTTTGATGAATATATAAAGTTTTTAGAGTTGGGTATAGACGACTTTTTCTTGTATCCCTTTAGAGAACAGGAAGTATTAAAAAAGATTAAGCGTGCCAAAGATTTTATAAACACAAAAAATAAAGCAACTGATAGTAGTAAATTCTATTTACATTTATTTAAAGATAACATGCGTCCTATGGTAATCTTTGACCATAATAAGGTAATTAAAGACATTAATTTATCTGCATGCACATTTTTTAATATAAATAATCAAGAAGCAAAAAATAAAGGTCTTTTTGAATTAATCCAAGTAGATGATAAAAAAGAATCATTTTTATGGGATCATATTAAAAATAAAAAGAGAAGACGTCTTTTAATTGATTGTTTAATAAATAATAGAAAAAAATATTTAGATATTAGTGTTGGAGAGATTTTTTTAAAAGGAACTTCTTATTTTTATGCATGTATAAGTGATATTACAGAGCTAAAAGAAATAGAACAAGAATTAAAAAAGGCATATTCAGAAAATGAACTTATTATAAATTCAATAAATTCAATCTTGATATCTATTGATTTTGAAAAGTGCATATTTAGATGGAATAAAGAGGCGGAAAATTTATTTGAAATCCCTGCAGAAAAAGCAGTTGGTTATAAATTGATGGATTTAAATATTAATTGGGAAATAGATAAAATTTTAAATGTATTGGATAATTGCAAAAAGGATTCAAAACATTTATCAGATATTACATTTATTGATAAAGATGGAAATGTAAGAATTTTAGCAATAACCATTTACCCTATTATTAAAAATGCGAATTTACAGGGATATCTGATTTTAGGAAAGGATATAACTGAGAAAAAAATAATTGAATCTCAGTTAGTTCATTCTCAAAAATTAGAAGCAATTGGAGGATTAGCTGCAGGAATAGCCCATGAAATAAATACCCCGGTTCAATATGTTTATGGGAATATAACTTATTTAAAAGATATATTGCTTAATATATTGGCTTTAATGGAAAAATATAAAATTGCTATATCCCAAATTTCAAATAATAAAGATTTAATTAATAATGATCTGATAAAAGAGATTTTAGAAAAAGAACAAGATATTGATATAGAATTTTTACAAGAAGATATTCCCAATGCATTAGATGAAAGTATTCAAGGTTTAGAACAGGTAATACGAATTGTAAAATCCATGAGGGATTTTTCTCATCCAGGTAAACGGGAGAAAAAATTATTTGATGTTAATAAAGCTATCGAGGATACTATTACAATAAGTAGAAATGTGTGGAAATATCATTCAGAAATAAAATTAGAATTAGCACAAGACTTGCCTCCAGTTTATGGTTATGGAGATGAGATAAATCAGGTACTCTTAAATATAATTGTAAATGCTGCACATGCAATCACACAAAAAGTAGAAGAATCTAGTTCTGAAGAAAAAGGTATTATCACAATACGAACCCTGCAAAAGCAAGATCTTGTAGAAATCCAGATACAAGATACGGGAACTGGTATACCAGAACAAATTAGAGACAAAATATTTGATCCATTTTTTACTACTAAAGAAGTGGGTAAAGGAACAGGCCAGGGACTGTATCTGGCATATAATATAATAAAAAAACATAACGGGAGGATATTTTTTGAATCACAAGTAGGAAAAGGTACTACATTCTATATCCAGATTCCTGTTGCTGAATCATCTCAGGAAAATATGGATTTAGAGGAGCTTATATGAAATTAAAAGTTTTATTTGTTGATGATGAAAAAAAAGTATTAAGTTCATTAAAAAGATTATTTTATAATAAAAAAGATGAATGGGAAATGGATTTTGTTTTAGATGGAAGGGATGCACTTAAGCAGGTTAAAGAAATAGAATATGATGTGGTAATTTCTGACATGCATATGCCTGGTATAGATGGTGCTTATTTATTAGAACAAATTCAGACAATTTCACCTTATACACTTAGATTTATATTATCTGGATATAGTGATATAGATCTTGTAAAAAAGACATTAAGAGTTACTCATAAATTTTTTCACAAACCTTGTCCTAAGGATAAATTAGAAAAGGTTATTAATAGAGTTGTTTTCTTAAGGAAATTGTTACCAGATAAGGGTTTGAGAGAAAAAATAAATCAAATAGGTGTATTACCATGTAATCCCTTGATATATGCAATGTTAGTAGAAGCACTTTCAAAATCTGATTTAAAAATTTTTCAAGATACTTTGTATTATGATGTTTGTATGTTTTTAAATATATTTAAAATTATCATGAATTCTTTTTTTGTTGAGACAAAAGGAATATCTAGTTTCTTTAAATTGCTGCACAATATAGATTTATCTATTTTGGAAACAATTTTTTTATCTCAGGAAATCTTTTTAGATTATAGTGATTTTACATTTAAAGATTTTTCAATAAATGAAATATGGAGACATTCTAGACTTGTTGCATATCTTTCAAAGGCAATAGCTCAAACTTTATATAAAGATTATAAATTTATAGAGGACTGTTTTATAGCGGGATTACTGCATGATATTGGTATATTTTTGATGCTTTTAATATTTAAGGAAAGATATTTAAATTTTTTAAAAAAAAGTTTTTATAAATCCAATTTTGTTAAAAAAGAACTTGATGAATTTAAATGTTCTCATGCCTTAGTAGGTGCATATTTAGCAGGTTTATGGGGAGCTAATTTAAATATTGTAGAAGCAATAGCTTTTCATGCACAGCCATCTTTAATTAAAAAAAAGAAATTAAGTCCTCTCAGTATTATTCACTATACAGGTGTATATAGTTTAAAAAATATAAATCCCTTTGAAGAAGAAATAGATATAAATTTAGATTTTACACATTATAAAAATATGATATCTCCTTCTACATTAAAAAAATGGAATGATATATGTGAAAATTTTTTAAAAATGATTATTAATAGAATTAATAAAAAAATTTTATAACTTTTATAGTATATGGAAGAAAAGGAAATATTTGTATCACAATTACAAGTAGGATTATTTATTAAACTAAATTTGCCGTGGTTTTCTCATCCATTTATGTTTAATTCTTTTAAGATAAAGAATCAGGAGCAAATTGATACAATAAAGTCCCTTGGAATAAAAAAGGTAATATATATACCAGAAAAGAGTGATGTAGAGCCCTTGTCAAAGGTTGAGGAAAAAACCATTGCAGAAGCAGAAAAAGAACCACAAGAATCTAAGATTATTAAACAAAATATAGAGAAAAAATTAATAAAAATTAAAGAGCTTAAAAATATTAAAGATTCCTTAGCTTTTACTCAAAAAATATACTTATCTAAGTTAAAACAATTAAATAATTCTTTTAGATTATTATTAGGAAAAGATGAAAGGGGACTTAATCTCATTCATGAAATAGTAAAAGATGGGGTGGAGTTAATATTTTCCAAATCAGACATTGTTATACACTTAGTTGCTGAAGGAAGTATGGATGTAGAGGACTATTCTCATGCTATAAATGTAATGATATTATCTTTGTTGATTGGCAAAGAGTTAGGTATTGAAGAGGAAAAAATGGAGTATTTGGGAATCGGAGCTTTATGTCATGATATAGGTAAATTAAAAATTGAAAAGAAATACTGGAGAAAATCTGTTGATAAAATGACAACCTCAGAAAAGGATTTGGTAAGGCTCCATCCTAAATATGGATTAGAGCTTTTAAATTCCATAAGGCCCTGCCATAAAGATATATGTGATATAGTTTATCAACATCATGAGAGATTTTTAGGGGGCGGATTTCCTCAAGGACTCAAAGGGGAAAAAATAAATCAATTGAGCAGAATTGTTTCATTAGCTAATATTTACGATAGACTATGTAATACATACGATGTTGAAAAAAGATTAGGTCCTTTAGAGGCTTTGCAGCGCCTTTTCAAAGAATATTATTTTGTTATTGATTTAAAATTATTTGATGTAATGGTCAAAGTATTGGGTATCTATCCTCCTGGAACTATTGTAAAATTAAATAATGGCATGATAGGAAAGGTATTAACCATTAGATTAAATGATTTATTTAGGCCATGTCTTATGATATATGATCCAGATATTCCTAAAAGAGAAGCAGTTCTATTTGATTTAATGGAACATCCTGACCTACATATTGTATCAAGTGTTAGTTTAAAGGACTTAGATATAAAAATAGTTCGTTATTTAGATGCAACTAATAGAGTTAATTTTTCTATTGACAGTTTAGATAATTAATAGGAGTTGCTGATTATGGATAAAATCCTGTTTGTAGATGATGAAAAAAATATTTTATCATATTTTAGACGGAAATTTCACAAAAAATACAAGGTTCTAACCAGTGAAGATCCAATTGAAAGTTTGAATATAGTAAAAAAGAATAAAGATATTGCTGTGGTTGTATCTGATATGAAGATGCCTAATATGGATGGCATTACTTTGTTAAATCATATTTCTAAAATCTCACCAAAAACAGTTAGAGTCCTATTAACAGGTTATGCTGATTTAGAAACAGCAATTTTGGCAGTTAATAAGGGAAATGTTTTTCGTTTTTTGACAAAACCATGTGAAGACACCTTATTGGAACAAGTATTAAGTCAATGTGTTAAACAATATAAACTTGTTATCGCAGAAAGGGAATTACTACATGGCACTTTGAAAGGAAGTATTAATCTTTTATCAGATATCCTCTCACTCACAAATCCAGAAGCATTTGGGAGAGGGGCGCGTATAAAGAGAATGGTTAGATGGTTTGCTATTTATTTTAAGGTTAAAGATGTTTGGAAATATGAGCTTGCGGCTCTGTTGTCCCAAATCGGATGTGTTACCATATCTTCAGAAACCTTGCTAAAGATATACAAAGGGAAAAAACTTACAGAAGAGGAAATACAATTGTATGAGATGCATCCAGGAATAGGGCATAGTCTTTTAAAAAATATACCGAGGCTTGGCGATATTTCTCGGATGATATTGTACCAAAATAAATGTTATGATGGTAAAGGAATGCCACAGGATGGGATAAAAGGAGAGGATATACCCCTAGGAGGAAGATTCCTCAAAGTTGCATTAGATTTTGACTTATTACAAAATCGAGGAATGAGCAAGGCTGAGGTTTATAAATTCATGATTAATCAAAAGGGAGTTTATGATCCAAAAGTCTTGAAGGCATTAGAAGAATTCTTAGGAGAAGAAGCAAAATTTGAAGTTAAGGAGCTATATTTAAAAGACATATTACCTGGAATGATCTTTGGCGAGGAGGTAAAAACCAATAATGGTTTATTACTCTTGGCAAAGGGACATGAGGCCAATTGGACTGTTCTTTTAAAATTAAAGGAGTTTGGAAAACGGTTTGGCATAAAAGAACCCATAAAGGTGTTAATTCCCATAAAATCAGATGTTGAGAGTGAAGAACTTGATGAATAAGGAAAGGAGTCTAATATTATTTGTGGATAATAAAGTCATGGTTGAAAAAAAGTGAAATGCCATTAGAATCCTTTCCCAAAAGATTAACTCTTTTCAACTTGTCAGGATACATTGCAAGGTCTTCAAGTATTTCTTCTACAGCACCTGTTTTCACCTTCAATTCAGAATAAATCATTCCTCTTTTGGGCAAGGGCATCCCAGTAATAAAGGTTTTGTTAAATATTTTTTATTCCATAGGGGGAAAATTTTCTTTGTATCTTCCCTATTGTCTCATTTTTAATTTGGAACACCCAATTTTTTTTAATAACTAATTATAAATATTAGTTATTTATAAAGGTGTCTCATTTAAATGTATCATAAAGAATCCCTTTTTAAAAAAGGTGTTTCAAAAATACTAAAAAAATTTTATAAAATTTTCATAAAACTTATATTTTCAAAAGCTTTTAATAATAAAGGTTTTGTTTGGCACATTAGTTGCTTAATTTTTTAAGAGCGTAATCTAAAAAAAATAAGCTAGAAATATTTAAGATTCAAAATTTAGGAGGTAAAAATATGAAATGTCCAGGTCAAGATACACAATTCTGGGATCAATCTGCGGTTTTTGAAGTACGATGTCCAAATTGTGGAAAAGAAGTAGAATTTTTTAAGGATGATACAATGAGAAAATGTCCCCATTGCGGATATAAGTTTTTAAATCCAAAGATGGATTTTGGTTGTGCTGCATATTGTCAGTATGCTGAACAGTGCCTTGGAAATCTCTCCCCTGAGCTTTTGGCACAGAGAAAAGACATGCTAAAAGATAGGGTTGCAATAGAGATGAAGCGAAGATTTGGTCAGGATTTTAAAAGGATTGGACATGCTGTTAAAGTTGCCAGATATGCTGAACAGATTGCAAGGGATGAAGGAGCAGACATGGGAGTTGTTTTAATAGCTGCATATCTACATGACATAGGAATAAAAGAAGCAGAAAAAAAATATAACTCTTGTGCTGCAAAATATCAGGAAGAATTAGGGCCTCCTCTAGCTGAGGAAATCCTTAAAAAACTGGGGGCAGAGGATGCTCTTATAAAAGAGGTATGTAATATAATAGCACATCACCATCATCCAGGGGAAGATGAAACAGTTAATTTTAAGTGCCTATTTGATGCAGACACTATTGTGAATTTGGAAGAAAAAATAAAAAAACAGGAAATTTCCAAAGAAAAAGTAGAAGAAATTATAAATAAAACATTTTTCACAAAAACTGGAAAAAATTTAGCAAAAAAGGTATTAATTAAGGAGTAATTTTTATGAAGGTACTGAGAAAAATAATAGAAATTGATGAAGAAAAGTGTGATGGCTGCGGGCAATGTGTGCCAGCATGTGAAGAAGGGGCCATTCAAATTATTGATGGAAAGGCAAGACTGATTGCTGAAAAATACTGTGACGGACTTGGAGCCTGCCTTGGGGAATGCCCAAATGACGCAATTAAGCTAGTTGAGAGGGAAGCAGAAGACTTTGATGAAGAAGCAGTTCAGGAATATTTAAAATCCAATCCTAAACATAAGGACCAACTAGCCTGTGGTTGTCCATCCAGCCAGGTTCAAATTCTGTGTAAAGATATATCTCAATCCGATGCTGGAGCCAAACTAACCTCTGCCTTATCTCATTGGCCAGTTATGATCAAGCTTATTCCCCCACATGCACCTTTTTTACAAAATGCAGATATTCTCGTAGTAGCTGATTGTGTTCCTGTTGCCTATCCAAATCTTCACAGAGATTTTTTGCCAGGAAAGGTGATTATGATTGGGTGTCCAAAATTTGATGATCCCAATGAATATGTAGAGAAATTCAAGCAGATCTTTTCTAAAAACAATATAAATTCTGTTGAAGTCCTTATTATGACGGTTCCATGCTGCTCTGCTCTGCCCTCAATTGTAAAAAAAGGGATGGAATTTAGTGGGAAAAATATCCCAATTAAACAGAGGGTTATAAGTCCAGAAGGCAACATTGTTGATAATTTAATTATAGTATCCTTCAGAACTTGATATAATAGGAACGATTTGATATAATGAATATTTATGAAAGGGGAACGTATTAAGGTTAAAAATTTAGAAGAGCTAAAAGAAAAATTAAAGAGTGAGAAGAAAGACAATATTTTAGTAAAACTTATTTTTCTAAATTTTATAGGAGAAGGGGTAAATTTTGAAAAGGCGTGTAGCAGTTGTGGGATAGCCCAATCGACAGGATACTTAGGGATAAGGGAATGGAACTAAGAGGGTTATAAAGGGATAAAAGGTAAAGGAAGAGGAAAAGGGGGAGGAAGGCCAAGTAGGCTGTCAGAGGAAGATTTAAAAAAGCTTAAGGAATTACTTAAAAAGAGAGCCTATTGGACTACAAAAGAAATAAGGGCATTGCTAAAAGACACTTTTGATATAGAATACTCCCAAGACCATGTAGTAAGGATACTGAGAGATAAGCTTAAGATGCATTTTTCTAAACCATATCCGATGGATTATAGGAAACCAAAAGATGGAGAGAAGATATTAGAGAATCAACTTCAACTTACTTTTTCTCTGTTAAAGGAGAAAGGATTTAAAGAAGAGGAGATAGCAATAGGTTTTATAGATGAAACAAGTCCGCAGAACACCGCCAATACAGTAAGGGTATGGAGTTTTGAGAAGACAAGATAAAAAATACAACAAAGTTCAAGACAAACACAATAGGTTTTTATGCTATAAAAGGAGAAAGTGTAAAATCATTTTTAGAAGATTCAAAAGGCTTATCAATAGCTAAGTTTTTAGAAAAGATAAGAGAAGTAAATAAGAAATATAAAGCGATAGTAGCAATAATAGATAATTTTTCATCCCATAAGAGTAAAGTAGTAAGAGAGAAGGCATCTGAGTTAGATATTTATCTAGTCTATCTTCCCCCTTATTCACCAGAGTTAAATCCTATTGAGTATATCTGGAAAAGTATAAAAAGAGTGCTTTCATTAGTTTTTGTAAAAGATATAAAAGAGATGAAGGAGGTTATATCAGAAGCATGGAATAGGTTATGTAAAAAACTAAGTTTTGCTAAAAGTTGGATAGAAAAATTTTTAAAGGGCACCCCATATTATATGAAGTTGTGCGGATAACTATAAATAGTTAACAAATAAAACTAAAAAAGGAGTAGTCTATGTTTTGTAATCAGTGTCAGGAAACTGCAAGAAACCAGGGTTGTACAAAGGTCGGGGTATGCGGCAAAAAAGAAGATTTAGCGAATCTTCAGGATCTTTTAATTTACCTGGTAGAAGGCATATCCATTTATGCAAAAAAACTAAAAGAATTAGAGGATGTGGACAGTAGTGTTGGTAGATTTGTATGTGAAGCCATGTTTAGCACCATTACAAATGTAGGATGGGATAATAAAAAGTTTGAAGATTGGATTAAGAGGGCCCTTAAAGTAAGAGAAGGGGTAAAGGAAAAATTCCTTGCTGCGTACAAGAACAAATATGGGAAGGAATTTAATGAGCCCTTAGATGATGCTGCCACATGGACAAGCTCAGACCCAAAGGATTTTTATGAAAAGGCCAAAGAAGCAGGCTGGCTCAGGTTTGAAAATGAAGATTTAAGGTCGTTAAAACAAACTATCTGTTTTGGCATTAAAGGCATATGTGCCTATGCTGACCATGCCGCACTTCTGGGGTTTGAGGACAAGGATATCTATAATTTTATCTTTGAGGCAATGGCAGCTATGACAGAAGACCTCTCGGCTGATGAGTTATTTAATTTAACACTCAAGACTGGTGAATATGGCGTTAAGACCATGGCGCTTCTAGATGAGGCAAACACATCAACCTATGGCCATCCAGAAATCACAGAAGTATATTTAGGCGTTAGAAATAATCCAGGTATCTTGATAAGTGGCCATGACCTAAAGGATTTGGAAGAGCTTCTTGAACAGACAAAGGGAACAGGAATTGATGTATATACTCATGGAGAGATGCTCCCTGCACATTATTATCCTGCATTTAAAAAATATGACCATTTTGTTGGAAACTATGGTAGTTCCTGGTGGCATCAAAACAAGGAATTTGAATCTTTTAATGGACCAATTATCCTTACAACCAACTGTCTAATACCTGTTAAAGGTAATTATTTAGACAGATTGTTTACAACTGGTGTGGTTAATTATCCAGGGGCAATACATATTGAAGATAGGCCAAAAGGTGGAGCTAAGGACTTTTCAAAAGTGATTGAAAGGGCAAAATCCTGTCCAGCCCCGACACCTTTAGAAGACAAAAAAATTGTTGGTGGCTTTGCCAGAAATCAGGTACTTGGACTTGCTGATAAGATAGTGGATGCAGTTAAGTCTGGAGCCATTAAAAGATTTATAGTCATGGCAGGATGTGATGGTCGGCAGAAAAAAAGGGAATATTACACAGAAGTAGCAAAAAACCTCCCAAAAGACACTGTTATCTTAACAGCTGGGTGTGCAAAATATAGATATATAAAACTAGATCTCGGAGATATTGGCGGGATTCCAAGGATTTTAGATGCTGGACAGTGTAATGATTGTTATTCCCTTGCAGTTATTGCCCTTAAATTAAAAGAAGTTTTCGGTGTTGATGATATAAATGAGTTACCAATATCCTTTGATATTGGATGGTATGAACAAAAGGCCATAACTGTATTTCTGGCACTTCTTTACCTTGGCTTTAAAGGACTAAGGGTTGGACCAACTTTTCCTGGATTTTTCTCACCAAATATTGCAAAAACTTTAGTAGAAAAATTTGATCTAAAGCCAATAGGCGATCCCAAAGAAGATATTGAAGCAATGATGCAGGGGAAATAGTTAGTTAATTAAATCTTATTCCAGTACCCGGGCATAGTTTTGTCCGGGTTTTTGATTTTATTAACTAAATTCAAAAAATTGGTTAACTTAATTGTAATGGTCTGGGTCTATATTTTGATGTTGACCAATAAAAATATAAAGGGCAATAACGTTAACGAAACACATTATTAAAAACTTTAAGGTGGTATGGTTTTAAGGAAATTTTTGTTAATGGCGTGGGTTTGTTGTAGTTTTTTGGGTTTTATCCTGTCCCCTATTTTTGGATGAGACCCTTTCACTCCTAATGGGAATCAGAGAAAGGGCAAGTATCTCTACACAAAGTATTGTAGAAAATGCCATGATGGTTCAGCAGCAGAAGAACTTTCCCCAAGCTCTAAAAATATGGGTGATTGGGAACAGGTCTTTGCTAATTATCAGAATTTAGAGTGCAAGGATGAGTGGAATAAGTTAAAACACAAGGATTTGAATGATATTTTCACCTATTATCTTTTCTCCTCTTATTTTTTTCATATGGTTATGCAAAAACAGATACTGAAGGGCTTTTAAAACAAACCCAGGAGCTAAAATCCCAGTTAAATAAGCTTCAAAAACAGATGTTGCTCCTTCAACAAAAATTAATGGAGACTCAAAAGAAGTTAGAGCAGAGGCAAAAACAACAAGAAATGGCTAACAAAAAGTAGAGACCTTAAAGACCAGGGTTGTCAAGGCATAGAAACACGCAGCTGGCGACAAAATGTTGGCAGATCTCCGCTTGCCACAATTATCAACTGGGAATTTGACGGGGCACCCCTTGGATTTAACTTTGAAGACCTTCCAGGAATCCCCGGGCTTGCCTTTAAGCGCTGTTATGGACGGCCTTTGATAGCCAGTATGGAACCACTAATGCATTTGTGAGTCAGCCAGTCTTAGATGATGTTGATCTCTTTGTGTTTATTGGAACATTGTATAATGGGTGGATGGATTCACTTAATATGGATTTAAAAGTCATGTTCAATTATGCATATGCACCTGATATATCTGATGGATTTACTGATCTCACTGTCATGCCTTTTAATATTTACAAAGATTCCGAAGGGAAATATCATTTTGAGCAAAATACAGGACTCTTTGTAGATAGGGTTGAACCTCAAACTGACATTGGTAAATGGCAGGCAGCTAGTTTGCTTATTCAAACCAATATGTTAGAGGGTGCCCTTGATCTATTTCTCTTTGGATCATGGTCACACACAGAAGCAGAAAGGGTATCAAAAATACCTCTATATCAAATGTTGGGGTATAGTTTATTTTCCCTAAAAGGAGAACCACCAAATGTCTGACAATTGATTTTTTAGTTTTGCTAAAAATGAAATAAAACAAGGATATTCTTTTATTTTTGAGCAAAAATGGCCTGCGTGGTTGGCAGGTATTTTTCTTGCTTTTCTGGCTATTATAATCTTTTTGTGGTGGCATACATGGGGTGTTGCTGGTGGGTACAGGAACTGGGGGGATTGGTTTTATTATTTAATTGGCCTGTACAACAAACCTCCACAAAAATCGCCCTTACAAAATGGAATGAGTGTATCCAATATTGGAATCATCCTTGGTGCCTTTGCGTCTGCCCTTTACAGTAAACAATTTAAAATAAACCCTGTCCCTAAGTGGGAATATCTAAAGGGTATTAATAGAATATATTCTCAAATTGAGATTTAAAAAGGAAAAACCATTGACTCATTTACACATTTACTAATATACTCATAAACCCATTAGAAATAAAATATTAGCTGGTGGTAACATGGGTGGAAGGGATAAATGAGTGTATATGTGATGCCTATAAGTGTATCCATTAGCTTCACGCATTTACCCATTTACCCATGTAGGAGGGTTGTGGGGGATGTTAATTCTATGGCTTGTTCAGTAGTGGCTAAAAAGTTAAGAATTAAAAGGGCGAAAGAGTGGCGAAGGAGAAAAATAAAAATAAAAACATATCGGGAAGTTCCTTATATAGAAAACTGGGTATATGATGAAATACTTTTTTACGATCTCCTTGAGCTTTAAGATAAGGGGAAATAGCAGGAGATGTGAAAAAGGCATGAAGTTGTTTTTAGAAAAAGGGAAAAAAACAGAAAAGAGAGAGTAAATTATGTTAATTAAGGATATCAAAAAAGGAAATAAGAGATATGTCTGTTATAACTGTTAATCTTTTTAAGAAATTAGAAACAGTAGAGCCCGGTTTAAGAGGGGTTTTGCTGGCAATACTAGAAGAGATAGAAAAGCAGCAAAAAGAAAGAGTAACAAAAGATGAATTCAGAGAGTTAAGAGAGATTGTTGCAGAACTTGCACAAGCTCAGAAGAAGACAGAGGATCGGGTTAAAGAGCTTGCCGAGGCTCAGAAGAGGACAGAGCAGCGGTTGAATGAACTAGCGGAGGCTCAGAAGAAGACAGAAGAGGAGTTAAAAAAACTTGTATCTGAACACAGAAAGACAAGAGAGCAACTTTGAGGGCTTTCTCATACTGTGGGATATGTATTTGAAGATAGGGCATATATAGCACTTCCCCAAATTTTGGGCATTACATAGCTGCCTTGTCAGCTATTATAAAGTTGATGTTAAAATAAAAATTCCCTCATGTGTGGATGGGTAAATGTGTGGATGGGTGAGTGGGTGATGCATAAGGGTTTGGATATTTGGAGTTTATTCAATTTTTATATATCAGTCTTGGCTCATTGGGTTAACTGGAAGCTCAGATCATCTGAATTAGGATATATTTCTTCAAATAATAGAATATTTTCTCAAATTGAAATTTTAAGACGAAAACCCATTGACTTAATTACACATTTACTCATAAACGCATAAAGCCATTACCCCAAGAATGTGGAGAAAATAATATGTATTCAGTGGAGGATTTTTTATCTCAGAAGCACAAAATAATAATAGTTGGTTTAGGTTATGTTGGTCTTCCTCTTGCGGTATTATTGAATAAAAAGTTTGATGTAATAGGCTTTGATATCAGTGCTCAAAGAATAGAGGAATTAAAAAAAGGATTTGATAGGACCAGAGAAATAAGTAGTGAAGAGCTTAAAAATTGCTCAATAGATTTTACAGACAACCCTGAGAAAATTTCTGAGTGTAAATTAATTATTGTTACAGTTCCAACCCCTATTAATCAACACAAGATGCCAGAGCTCCATCCCATAAAATCCGCTTCAGGTACAATTGGCAAATATTTATCCAGAGGCTCAATTGTGGTGTATGAATCAACGGTATATCCAGGAGTTACTGAAGATATATGCGTGCCAATACTTGAAAAAGAGAGTGGGCTTAAGTGGAAGAAAGATTTTCAGGTAGGTTATTCCCCTGAAAGGGTGAATCCTGGAGACAAAAAACATACCGTAGATAAAATAACAAAGGTTGTAGCTGGTGATACAGAGGAGGTCAGGGATTTTCTTGCTGGAATTTATGGCAGTGTTATTAGTGCAGGAATATTTAAAGCCACAGATATAAAAACAGCAGAAGCAGCAAAGGTTATAGAAAATACTCAAAGGGATTTAAACCTTGCCCTTATAAATGAGTTATCCATAATTTTTAATAAAATGGGACTTGATACAAAATCTGTGTTAGAAGCAGCAGCAACAAAATGGAATTTTTTGAAGTTTGAACCAGGACTTGTTGGGGGACATTGTATCGGAGTAGATCCCTATTATCTTACATTTAAAGCTCAAGCATTAGGCTATCATCCACAGGTCATTTTAGCAGGTAGAAGAATAAATGACTATATGGGCAAGTTTGTTGCAGAAATTACAGTAAAAAAATTGATCGCAGCTGGAAAAGCAGTAAAAGGTTGTAAGGTTTTGATTCTGGGATTTACTTTTAAAGAAAATATAAGTGATATAAGAAATACAAGGGTAATAGATATTTATAATGAGTTAAGAGAATATGGAATAGATGTTTTTGTATATGACCCATATGTTTATAAAGATGAAGTAAAAGCAGAGTATGGGATTGATTTGATAGAAGATATACAGGAATTCAGTCCATACGATGCAATAGTAGTTGCTGTAAAGCATGATGTTTTTTGTAAAGAATTAGATTTTAAAAGATTAAAGGAATTATCAAATACAGGTAAACCAATTTTAATTGATGTTAGGGGAGTTTATAATAGAGAAAAGGCAAAAGGGGAAGGGTTTTTGTATTGGAGGTTGTAGATTGCTTTTGGGTGCGATATCATCAATAGTATTAATAAATTTATATGACTTAAGGAGTTTGAAGATGTCCATGTTTTAATGGTTGATGGGTGGATGGGTTAATGCGTTTAATTTTTTTATATCAGGGTGGGGTCATTGGCGGAATTGGAAACTCAGATGGTAATATCATCAGAATTAGGATATATTTCTTCAAATGAGAGAATATTTACGCAAATTGAGATTTTAAAACGAAAACCTATTGACTTAATTACACATTTACTCATATACTTATTGACCCATTAACCCATAAACTCATTAACTCATACACATTTATAACATAAGGGGTTTGAAGATGTCAGTGCATTTACCTTATGAACTAACAAAATCAATAGAAGGAGTAATATTAGATCCTGAGGTAGCTAAAAAGGTAATAAGGTCCATAGAAGAAGGTCTTCTGAGTATTGAAAATAAAGCAAAAGAACAAAAAATAGTAATAAAAAATGAGCTAAAAGATGAATTAACAAAAGAATTGGTGACTAAGGATGAACTTAAGGCTACAGAAGAAAGACTGAAAGGAGAGATAAAATCAACAGAGGAAAAACTGAGGGGGGAGATAAAAGAGATTAGAGGAGAAATAAAGGCTACAGAGGAAAAATTGAGAGGAGAGATAAAAGATGTAAGAGGAGAGATAAAAGATGTAAGGGGAGAGATAAAAGATGTAAGGGGAGAGATAAAAGATGTAAGGGGAGAGATAAAAGCCACGGAAGAGCGTTTAATGAGAGAGATCCATAAGTGGAGAGCTGATACAATTAAATGGATGTTTATCTTCTGGATAGGTCAAATAGCTGCGTTGACGGCCATTATAAAATTGATATTGAAATAAAAAATCCCTCTTTTGGGGATGGGTTAATGGGTAAATGTGTGAATGTGTGAATGGGTGAATGGGTGGACACGTGTATGTGAGCAACACCACATTCTAAAAAAGGGATTTATTCAACAACCTATTGACTCATTTACTCATATACCAATTTAAAAAATGGCACTTCTTTAGGTTCACTATTTACAGTGATCAGTGTGAGTGCGAGAAACAGATCACACACACAGATCACAGACACTAACAAGAGTGACCAGTGTGGGTGATCAGTGTGTGTGGAAAACAGATAACAGATCACACACACAGATAACAGATAACAGAGACTGATCTAAATTATGGAGTGTAAATTTTATGACTTTTTATGATGTTGAGAATTTATCAGAAGAAGTAAAGAAGATAATTTATAAAGAGATTCCAAATATTTTAGAAAAACATCCTGAGGTGAAATTGATATTGTGGAAGAAACTTGTGGATAGTTTTGCGGACAAAAAGGAATCAGAGTCAAAATTTGATACTTTGCTTAGAGAATTGAAAGAGCTAAAACAGGAATCAGATCGGAAATGGAGGGAACTAAAACAGGAATCAGAAATCAAATGGAAGGAATTAAAAGAGGAGTCAGATCGGAAATGGAAGGAATTAAAAGAGGAGTCAGATCGGAAATGGAGGGAACTAAAAGAGGAGTCAGATCGGAGATGGGAAGAATTTCAACGGAAGTGGAAAGAACTAAAAGAGGAGTCAGAGAGCAGGTGGAGGGAACTAAAACAGGAATCAGATCAGAGGTGGGAGACTTTGTTAAAGGAACTTCGAAATGTAAATAAAAGGATAGACAGAACCATTGGTGCTCTTGGTGCAAGATGGGGATTGAATACAGAAAGGGCATTTAGACAGGCAATTAAATCTATTTTAGAGGAATTAACTGATTTAAAAGTTGAGAATTATCCAGGGTATGATGAAAAGGGAGAAGTATTTGGACATCCAGATCAAATAGAATTGGATGTTGTTTTAAAGAATGGAGAGGTGTGGGTTATAGAGATAAAGTCTTCTATGAGCAAAGCTGATATGTATATATTTGATAGAAAAGTGAAGTTTTATGAGAAAAAAGAAGGAAAAAAAGTAAATCGTAAGATGGTGATATCTCCTATGATAGAAGAAAAAGCGTATGAGGTGGCAAGGAGATTGGGAATAGAAGCGTATAAGGAACCAGAGGATTTAATGGAGTAAATAAAAGAGGAGGATGTAAGGGTATGTAACAAAAAGTGTGGAAATACTTTAATAAGAGTGATCTGTGTGAGTGATCAGTGTGTGTGGATAACAGATAACACACACAGATAACAGACACTAACAAGAGTGACCAGTGTGGGTGATCAGTGTGTGTGGATAACAGAAAACAGATCACACACACAGATAACAGATAACAGTAACCAGTGTGAGTGCGAGAAGACGAAAACTCATATACTCTTTTACCCATTTACCCATATACTCATTTACCCATTAACGCAAGAAAGTGATGAAGAAATAGGGAGAAAATTATGAGAGAACTAACAATTAAAATACCCGTTAATTTGTTAGAGATGGACTTTGTAAAAAAATTTGTTGAAAGAGTAAAATTAGAATTAGCAGTAAATGAGTTAGATCTTGATGAAGATGAATTATTGTGTTTTGCAGAAGAGATTAAAAAATTGTGGTGGGAGAGGAATGGGAATAAGTTTTTGGAAGGAATTAGAGATGAAAATAGTTGTTGATACTAATATAATTTTCTCCGCTCTTTTAAAAAAGAAAAATAAGATTAGAGATATTTTGCTTGAAGGTGAAAATTTTTCTTTTTACAGCTGTAATTTTGTTTTTGTGGAACTTTTTAAACATAAAGAGAAATTATTGAAACTAACACGTAATAAAGAAGAAATTTTAACTTCTTTAGAGGTTATCTTGAAAAGAATTACCTTAATCAACGAGGGAACTATATCTCTCTTTTCAAGAAAAAGAGCCTATAAACTGGTAAAAGATGTTGATTTAAAAGATTTACCATTTGTATCTCTTGCTTTGGAGCTGGATGCTTTTTTATGGACTGGAGATAGAAAATTGCAGAGGGAATTGGGGAATAAGGGTTTTAATAAATTTTTTATTTTAAAGAATTTTTAACAAAATGGCTTTTTAAAAATTTGTCAAAAAGTGGATTAGTTATATATATGGCTCCCCTAAAAAATTGAATGAATAAACAATATAGAGTTATATAAACAAGACTTAAAAAGGGGGGTAGAAGCAAGAAGGGGAGGTAATAAAGTCCATAGAAGAAGGTCTTCTGAGTATTGAAAATAAAGCAAAAGAACAAAAAGTAATAATAAAAAATGAGCTAAAAGATGAATTAACAAAAGAATTGTTGACTAAAGATGAACTTAAGGCCACTGAAGAGAGATTAATGGGCGAAATAAAAGAGGTTAGAGGGGAGATAAAGGCCACAGAGGGAAAATTGAGAAGGGAAATAAAATCAACTGAAGAGAAATTAAGAGGAGAGATAAAGGCTATAGAGGGAAAATTGAGAGGAGAGATAAAATCAACTGAGGAGAAATTAAGAGGGGAGATAAAATCAACTGAGGGAAAATTAAGGGGAGAGATAAAAGCCACGGAAGAGCGTTTAATGCGAGAAATCCATAAATGGAGAGCAGATACAATTAAATGGATGTTTATCTTTTGGATAGGTCAAATAGCTGCCTTGACGGCTATTTTAAAATTGATGTTGAAATAAAAAATCCCTCATTTGGGGATGGGTGAATGGGTGGATGCGTGTATGGGTACATGGGTAAATGCGTGGATGGATGAGTAAATGAGTACATAGATGACGCATAAGGATTTGGATATAGGCTTAGGTTCTTTGGCGGAATTGGACACTCAGACGGTAATACCATCCAAATTAGGATATATTTCTTCAAATAATAGAATATTTTCTCAAATTGAGATTTTAAGACGAAAAACCCATTGACTTAATTACACATTTACCCATATACTCATTAACCCATTAACTCAAAAATTCATTAACCCATTAACCCATAAACTCATTAACTCATTAACTCATATACACATAAAAGGGAAATAAGAGATATGTCTGTTATAACTGTTAATCTTTTTAAGAAATTAGAAACAGTAGAGCCCGGTTTAAGAGGGGTTTTGTTGGCAATACTAGAAGAGATAGAAAAGCAGCAAAAAGAAAGAGTAACAAAAGATGAATTCAGGGAATTAAGAGATATTGTTGCAGAGCTTGCACAAGCTCAGAAGAAGACAGAAGAGCGTCTTGATTCACTTACTCAAAAGGTAAATGAATTAGCGGAGGCCCAGAAGAAAACAGAGCAACGGTTAAATGAATTGGCTGAGGCTCAGAAGAAGACGGAAGAGCGTCTTGATTCACTTACTCAAAAAGTAAATGAATTGGCCGAGGCCCAGAAGAAAACAGAGCAACGGTTAAATGAATTGGCTGAGGCTCAGAAGAAGACAGAAGAGCGTCTTGATTCACTTACTCAAAAAGTAAATGAATTGGCCGAGGCCCAGAAGAGAACAGAGCAACGGTTAAATGAATTGGCTGAGGCTCAGAAGAAGACGGAAGAGGAATTGAAAAAACTTGTATCTGAACACAGAAAGACTAGAGAGCAACTTGGAGGGCTTTCTCATACCGTGGGATATGTACTTGAAGACAGGGCATATATAGCACTTCCCCAAATTTTGAACAAAGATTTGGGACTAGAAGTTAGAGAAATAAAAAGAGATTTTATAGAATTATCTCCGAATAATTATGAAGAACTAAACATTATAGGAAAAGGGAAAAAGAATGGATCAGTGGTATGGATCCTTGGAGAATGTAAGACTCAGCTAAAGAAAAAAGATGTAGATAATTTTCTTAAAAAACTATCCAGAGTGGAGCATCTTTTTCCTGGAGAAAAGGTGTTAATAATGGTAACATATCAAACATCGCCCCAGGTAAAAAGGTATGTCCAAGAAAAAGGAATAAGACTTTATTTTTCATATCAGTTGCAAAATGCAATTTTGGATTTACTTTAAATGTGTGAATGTGTAAATGTGTGGATGGGTGGATGGGTAAATGGGGGACGCATAAGGAGTTGGATATAAGCTTAGGCTCTTTGGCGGAATTGGACACTCAGACGGTAATACCATCTGAATTAGGATATATTTCTTCAAATGAGAAAATATTGTCTCAAATTGAGATTTCAAGATGAAAAACCCATTGACTTAATTACACATTTACTCATATACTCATTAACCCATATACCCATTAACCCATTAACACATTTACCCATAAATAATGGGCGAAATAAAAGAGGTTAGAGGAGAAATAAAGGTTACAGAAGAAAAACTGAGGGGAGAGATAAAAGCCACGGAAGAGCGTTTAATGCGAGAAATCCATAAATGGAGAGCAGATACAATTAAATGGATGTTTATCTTCTGGATAGGTCAAATAGCTGCCTTGACGGCCATTCTAAAATTGATGTTGAAATAAAAAATCCCTCTTTTGGGGGATTGATTTTCCTTGATTAGTTAAAAAAAGCATATCTAAAAAAGAATAAGCTCTTATTTTTGTATAACTCGCTTTTTTTTAATTCCCAGGGATGGAGAAGTTAAATTTTATTGAAAATTCCAGGAGAAAATAATGTTCTATTTATTAATAGAAAAATCAAAGCTAAAAAAGACAATAATATTTTTATTATTCATTTTATTTGGGAGTTCCTCTGTATTTGGCATGACGCCGTCAGAGGAAAAGAAACTTTTTCAGGACATCTCAGAGATAAAGGCAACTTTAAAGATATTTATGGAACAGACAGATAAGAGATTTAGAGAGCTTAGAGAGGATGTAAATAAGCGGTTTGAACTGATAGATAAGCGATTTGAACAGATGGATAAAAGATTTGAAGACGTGAACAAGAGATTTGATGAGATAATAAATTTTTTGTGGATATTAACTGCTATATTCACAACCCTCACAGCTACAGTAATAGGATTTGCTTATTTGGACAGGAGGACCATAATAAAAAAATCAAGGGATGAAGCAATAGAGGCAATTGAAAGACAAGGGAAATTGAGAGATCTCATAAATGCCTTAAGAGAACTCGCAGAGCAAAAACCAGAACTCAGAACAGTATTAAAACAATTTAATCTGTTATGACATGTGGATGGGTAGATGAGTAAATGCGTTAATGGGTTAATGGGTAAATGTGTGGATGCGTTAATGGGGGGATGGGTGAGTGGGTGACTCATAAGGGTTTGGATATTTGGAGTTTATTCAATTTTTATATCTTGGTCTGGGGTCACTAGCTGAACTAGAAACGCAAATGATAATATCATCCAAATTAGGATATATTTCTTCAAATAATAGAATATTTTCTCAAATTGAGATTTTAAGATGAAAACCCATTGACTTAATTACACATTTACCCATATACTCATATGCCCATTTAGAGTAAACAGGGTCAGTAGATTACAGATAACACACACAGATAACAGACACTAATAAGAGTGACCAGTGTGAGTGATCAGTGTGTGTAGAAAACAGAAAACAGATAACAGACACAGATCACAGATAACAGTAATCAGTGTAAGTAGATTCCAGATTACAGATCACACACACAGCTCACAGACACTAATAAGAGTGACCAGTGTGAGTGATCAGTGTGTGTAGAAAACAGAAAACAGATAACAGACACAGATCACAGATAACAGTAATCAGTGTAAGTAGATTCCAGATTACAGATCACACACACAGCTCACAGACACTAATAAGAGTGACCAGTGTGAGTGATCAGTGTGTGTAGAAAACAGAAAACAGATAACAGACACAGATCACAGATAACAGTAATCAGTGTAAGTAGATTCCAGATTACAGATAACACACACAGCTCACAGACACTGACAAGAGTGACCAGTGTGGGTGATCAGTGTGTGTGGAAAACAGAAAACAGATCACACACACAGCTCACAGACACTAATAAGAGTGACCAGTGTGGGTGATCAGTGTGTGTAGAAAACAGAAAACAGATAACAGACACAGATCACAGATAACAGTAATCAGTGTAAGTAGATTCCAGATTACAGATCACACACACAGCTCACAGACACTAATAAGAGTGATCAGTGTGTGTGGAAAACAGAAAACAGATAACACACACAGATAACAGATAACAGAGATTGATCTAAATTATGGAGTGTAAATTTATGACCTTTTATGAAGTTGAGAATTTATCAGAAGAAGTAAAGAAGATAATTTATAAAGAAATTCCAAATATTTTAGAAAAACATCCTGAGGTGAAATTGATATTGTGGAAGAAACTTGTGGATAGTTTTGCGGACAAAAAGGAATCAGAGTCAAAATTTGATACTTTGCTTAGAGAATTGAAAGAGCTAAAAGAGGAATCAGATCGGAGATGGGAAGAATTTCAACGGAAGTGGAAAGAACTAAAAGAGGAATCAGATCGGAGATGGGAAGAATTTCAACGGAAGTGGAAAGAACTAAAAGAGGAATCAGAGAGCAGGTGGAGGGAACTAAAACAGGAATCAGATCAGAGGTGGGAGACTTTGTTAAAGGAACTTCGAAATGTAAATAAAAGGATAGACAGGACCATTGGTGCTCTTGGTGCAAGATGGGGATTGAATACAGAAAGGGCATTTAGAGAGGCAATTAAATCTATTTTAGAGGAATTAACTGATTTAAAAGTTGAGAATTATCTAGGGTATGATGAAAAGGGAGAAGTATTTGGACATCCAGATCAAATAGAATTGGATGTTGTTTTAAAGAATGGAGAGGTGTGGGTTATAGAGATAAAGTCTTCTATGAGCAAAGCTGATATGTATATATTTGATAGAAAAGTGAAGTTTTATGAGAAAAAAGAAGGAAAAAAAGTAAATCGTAAGATGGTGATATCTCCTATGATAGAAGAAAAAGCGTATGAGGTGGCAAGGAGATTGGGAATAGAAGCGTATAAGGAACCAGAGGATTTAATGGAGTAAATAAAAGAAGAGGATGTAAGGGTATGTAACAAAAAATGTGGAAATACTTTAATAAGAGTGATCTGTGTGAGTGATCAGTGTGAGTGGAAAACAGATAACACACACAGATCACAGACACAGACAAGAGTGATCAGTGTGAGTGGATAACAGAAAACAGATCACACACACAGATAACAGATAATTGAGCCCTGGCACATCTAAAATGAAAAGCATAGAAGAGTTAGAAGTTTTTAAAAAAGTTCATATTTTGACTTTAAAGTTATATAAAATTACAGCTAGTTTCCCTCAAGAAGAGAAGTTTGGGTTGATATCTCAGATAAGAAGAGCAAGTAGCTCAGTTGGTGCTAATTTAATAGAGGGAAGTCATAGAATTAATAAAAAGGAATTTAGGCAGTTTGTAGGAATTGCAAGGGGCTCTATTGGAGAACTAAAATATCATTTATTATTGGCAAAAGATTTGGGATACATAAAAGAGGATTTATATCGACAAATAAAAGAGGAAATAAATATAATTAGTAAGATGCTATATGGACTTATTCAGTCCCTTACTCATACAGATAACAGACACTAATAAGAGTGACCTGTGTGAGTGATCTGTGTGTGTAGAAAACAGAAAACAGATAACAGACACAGATCACAGATAACAGTAATCAGTGTAAGTAGATTCCAGATTACAGATAACACACACAGATCACAGACACAGACAAGAGTGATCTGTGTGAGTGATCAGTGTGTGTAGAAAACAGATAACAGACACAGATCACAGATAACAGTAATCAGTGTAAGTAGATTCCAGATTACAGATAACACACACAGATCACAGACACAGACAAGAGTGATCTGTGTGAGTGATCAGTGTGTGTAGAAAACAGATAACAGACACAGATCACAGATAACAGTAATCAGTGTAAGTAGATTCCAGATTACAGATAACACACACAGATCACAGACACAGACAAGAGTGATCTGTGTGAGTGATCAGTGTGTGTAGAAAACAGATAACAGACACAGATCACAGATAACAGTAATCAGTGTAAGTAGATTCCAGATTACAGATAACACACACAGATCACAGACACAGACAAGAGTGATCTGTGTGAGTGATCAGTGTGTGTAGAAAACAGATAACAGACACAGATCACAGATAACAGATAACAGATAACAGATAACAGTAATCAGTGTAAGTAGATTCCAGATTATAGATAACACACACAGATCACAGACACAGACAAGAGTGATCTGTGTGAGTGATCAGTGTGTGTAGAAAACAGAAAACAGACACAGATAACAGATAACAGTAATCAGTGTAAGTAGATTCCAGATTACAGATAACACACACAGATCACAGACACTGACAAGAGTGATCAGTGTGAGTGGAAAACAGATAACACACACAGCTCACAGACACTAATAAGAGTGACCAGTGTGAGTAACCAGTGTGTGTAGAAAACAGAAAACAGACACAAATCACAGATAACAGATAACAGATAACAGTAATCAGTGTAAGTAGATTCCAGATTACAGATAACACACACAGATCACAGACACAGACAAGAGTGATCTGTGTGAGTGACCAGTGTGTGTAGAAAACAGAAAACAGATAACACACACAGATCACAGACACTAATAAGAGTGACCAGTGTGAGTGGATAACAGAAAACAGATCACACACAGCTCACAGATAACAGAGATTGATCTAAATTATGGAGTGTAAATTTATGACCTTTTATGAAGTTGAGAATTTATCAGAAGAAGTAAAGAAGATAATTTATAAAGAAATTCCAAATATTTTAGAAAAACATCCTGAGGTGAAATTGATATTGTGGAAGAAACTTGTGGATAGTTTTGCGGACAAAAAGGAATCAGAGTCAAAATTTGATACTTTGCTTAGAGAATTGAAAGAGCTAAAACAGGAATCAGAAATCAAATGGAAAGAGCTAAAAGAGGAATCAGATCGTAGATGGGAAGAATCTCAACGGAAGTGGAAAGAACTAAAAGAGGAATCAGATCGGAAATGGAAGGAATTAAAAGAGGAGTCAGATCGTAGATGGGAAGAATTTCAACGGAAGTGGAAAGAACTAAAAGAGGAATCAGATCGGAAATGGAAGGAATTAAAAGAGGAGTCAGAGAGCAGGTGGAGGGAACTAAAACAGGAATCAGATCAGAGGTGGGAGACTTTGTTAAAGGAACTTCGAAATGTAAATAAAAGGATAGACAGAACCATTGGTGCTCTTGGTGCAAGATGGGGATTGAATACAGAAAGGGCATTTAGACAGGCAATTAAATCTATTTTAGAGGAATTAACTGATTTAAAAGTTGAGAATTATCTAGGGTATGATGAAAAGGGAGAAGTATTTGGACATCCAGATCAAATAGAATTGGATGTTGTTTTAAAGAATGGAGAGGTGTGGGTTATAGAGATAAAGTCTTCTATGAGCAAAGCTGATATGTATATATTTGATAGAAAAGTGAAGTTTTATGAGAAAAAAGAAGGAAAAAAAGTAAATCGTAAGATGGTGATATCTCCTATGATAGAAGAAAAAGCGTATGAGGTGGCAAGGAGATTGGGAATAGAAGCGTATAAGGAACCAGAGGATTTAATGGAGTAAATAAAAGAAGAGGATGTAAGGGTATGTAACAAAAAATGTGGAAATACTTTAATAAGAGTGATCTGTGTGAGTAACCAGTGTGTGTAGAAAACAGATAACAGATAACAGACACAGATCACAGACACAGACAAGAGTGATTTGTGTGAGTGATCAGTGTGTGTAGAAAACAGATAACAGATAACAGACACAGATCACAGACACTAATAAGAGTGACCTGTGTGAGTGATCTGTGTGTGTAGAAAACAGATAACAGATAACAGACACAGATCACAGACACTAATAAGAGTGACCTGTGTGAGTGATCTGTGTGTGTAGAAAACAGATAACAGATAACAGATAACAGATAACAGACACAGATCACAGACACTAATAAGAGTGATCTGTGTGAGTAACCAGTGTGTGTAGAAAACAGATAACAGATAACACACACAGATCACAGACACAGACAAGAGTGATCAGTGTGAGTGGAAAACAGAAAACAGATAACAGACACAGATCACAGATAACAGTAATCAGTGTAAGTAGATTCCAGATTACAGATCACACACACAGATCACAGACACTGACAAGAGTGACCAGTTGAATTAGGATATATTTCTTCAAATAATAGAATATGTTCTCAAATTGAAATTTTAAGACGAAAAACCCATTGACTTAATTACACATTTACTCATATACTCATTAACGCATTAACCCATATACCCATTAACTCATTAACCCATTTACGCATACACACATTTATAACATAAGGGGTTTGTAAATGTCAGTGCATTTACCATATGAGCTAACAAAATCAATAGAAGGAGTAATATTAGATCCTGAGGTAGCTAAGAAGGTAATAAAGTCTATAGAAGAAGGTCTTCTGAGTATTGAAAATAAAGCAAAAGAACAAAAAGTAATAATAAAAAATGAGCTAAAAGATGAATTAACAAAAGAATTGGTGACTAAAGATGAACTTAAGACCACTGAAGAAAGATTAATGGGCGAAATAAAAGAGGTTAGAGGAGAAATAAAGGTTACAGAAGAAAAATTGAGAGGAGAGATAAAAGCCACGGAAGAGCGTTTAATGCGAGAAATTCATAAATGGAGAGCAGATACAATTAAATGGATGTTTATCTTCTGGATAGGTCAAATAGCTGCCTTGACCGCCATTCTAAAATTGATGTTGAAATAAAAAATCCCTCTTTTGGGGGATTGATTTTCATTGATTTTTAATTTAGACCACTTAATAAAAAAGCATATCTAAAAAAGAATAAGCTCTTATTTTTGTATAACTCGCTTTTTTTTAATTCCCAGGGATGGAGAAGTTAAATTTTATTGAAAATTCCAGGATAAAATAATGTTCTATTTATTAATAGAAAAATCAAAGCTAAATAAAAAAGACAATAATATTTTTATTATTCATTTTATTTGGGAGTTCCTCTGTATTTGGCATGACGCCGTCAGAGGAAAAGAAACTTTTTCAGGACATCTCAGAGATAAAGGCAACTTTAAAGATATTTATGGAACAGACAGATAAGAGATTTAGAGAGCTTAGAGAGGATGTAAATAAGCGGTTTGAACTGATAGATAAGCGATTTGAACAGATGGATAAAAGATTTGAAGATATGAACAGAAGATTTGATCAAATGATGAATTTTTTATGGATATTAACAGCTATATTTACTACATTGACAGCCACAGTAATAGGAGTTGCTTATTGGGACAGAAGGACCATAATAAAAAAATCAAGAGATGAAGCAATAGAGGCAATTGAAAGACAAGGAGTGTGAGTGCGAGAAACAGATCACACACACAGATCACAGACACTAATAAGAGTGACCTGTGTGGGTGATCAGTGTGTGTAGAAAACAGATAACAGATAACAGACACAGATCACAGACACTAATAAGAGTGATCTGTGTGAGTGATCAGTGTGTGTAGAAAACAGAAAACAGATAACAGACACAGATCACAGACACTAATAAGAGTGATCTGTGTGAGTAACCAGTGTGTGTAGAAAACAGATAACAGATAACACACACAGATCACAGACACAGACAAGAGTGATCAGTGTGAGTGGAAAACAGAAAACAGATAACAGACACAGATCACAGATAACAGTAATCAGTGTAAGTAGATTCCAGATTACAGATCACACACACAGATCACAGACACTGACAAGAGTGACCAGTTGAATTAGGATATATTTCTTTAAATGATAGAATATTGTCTCAAATTGAGATTTCAAGATGAAAAACCCATTGACTCATTTACACATTAACACATATACTCAATAACCCATTAACTCATGAACGCATTAACCCATTAACACATATACCCATTAACCAAATAACGCATACACACATTTATAACATAAGGGGTTTGTAAATGTCAGTGCATTTACCCTATGAATTAACAAAATCAATAGAAGGAGTAATATTAGATCCTGAGGTAGCTAAGAAGGTAATAAAGTCTATAGAAGAAGGTCTTCTGAGTATTGAAAATAAAGCAAAAGAACAAAAAGTAATAATAAAAAATGAGCTAAAAGATGAATTAACAAAAGAATTGGTGACTAAAGATGAACTTAAGGCCACTGAAGAAAGATTAATGGGCGAAATAAAAGAGGTTAGAGGAGAAATAAAGGTTACAGAAGAAAAATTGAGAGGAGAGATAAAAGCCACGGAAGAGCGTTTAATGCGAGAAATTCATAAATGGAGAGCAGATACAATTAAATGGATGTTTATCTTCTGGATAGGTCAAATAGCTGCCTTGACCGCCATTCTAAAATTGATGTTGAAATAAAAAATCCCTCTTTTGGGGGATTGATTTTCATTGATTTTTAATTTAGACCACTTAATAAAAAAGCATATCTAAAAAAGAATAAGCTCTTATTTTTGTATAACTCGCTTTTTTTTAATTCCCAGGGATGGAGAAGTTAAATTTTATTGAAAATTCCAGGATAAAATAATGTTCTATTTATTAATAGAAAAATCAAAGCTAAATAAAAAAGACAATAATATTTTTATTATTCATTTTATTTGGGAGTTCCTCTGTATTTGGCATGACGCCGTCAGAGGAAAAGAAACTTTTTCAGGACATCTCAGAGATAAAGGCAACTTTAAAGATATTTATGGAACAGACAGATAAGAGATTTAGAGAGCTTAGAGAAGATGTAAATAAGCGGTTTGAACTGATAGATAAGCGATTTGAACAGATGGATAAAAGATTTGAAGATATGAACAGAAGATTTGATCAAATGATGAATTTTTTATGGATATTAACAGCTATATTTACTACATTGACAGCCACAGTAATAGGAGTTGCTTATTGGGACAGAAGGACCATAATAAAAAAATCAAGAGATGAAGCAATAGAGGCAATTGAAAGACAAGGAGTGTGAGTGCGAGAAACAGATCACACACACAGATCACAGACACAGATCACAGACACTAGGAAATTTAAGCGTTAATGCGTGTATGGGAGCAGCACGACATTCTAAAAAGGAGTTTATTCAATTTTTACTCTATGGTCTTTGGCGGAACCGGAAACTCAGATGATAATATCATCTGAATTAGGATATATTTCTTTAAATGATAGAATATTTTCTCAAAGTTAAATTTTAAGACGAAGACCCATTGACTCATTTACACATTAACACATATACTCAATAACCCATCAACTCATGAACGCATTAACCCATATACGCATATACACATATACACATTAACGCATACACATTTATAACATAAGGGGTTTGTAAATGTCAGTGCATTTACCCTATGAGCTAACAAAATCAATAGAAGGAGTAATAGTAGATCCTGAGGTAGCTAAAAAGGTAATAAAGTCCATAGAAGAAGGTCTTCTAAGCATTGAAAATAAAGCAAAAGAACAAAAAGTAATAATAAAAAATGAGCTAAAAGATGAATTAACAAAAGAATTGGTGACTAAAGGGGAACTTAGAGCTACAGAAGAAAGACTTAGAGGAGAGATAAAATCAACAGAGGAAAAACTTAGGGGTGAGATAAAAGAGGTCAGAGGAGAAATAAAAGAGGTTAGAGGGGAAATAAAGGCCACAGAGGAAAAACTGAGGGGAGAGATAAAATCAACAGAGGAACGTTTAAGGAGAGAGATCCATAAATGGAGAGCGGATACTATTAAATGGATGTTTATCTTCTGGATAGGTCAAATAGCTGCCTTGACGGCCATTATAAAGTTGATGTTGAAATAAAAATTCCCTCATTTGGTGATGGATACATGGGTAAAAGTGTGGATGGATGAGTAAATGAGTACATGGATGACGCATAAGGATTTGGATATAAGTATAGGTTCTTTGGCGGAATTGGACCCTCAGACGGTAATATCATCTAAATTAGGATATATTTCTTCAAATAATAGAATATTTTCTCAAATTGAGATTTTAAGACGAAAAACCCATTGACTTAATTACACATTTACTCATATACTCATTAACCCATTAACTCAAAAACTCATTAACGCATTAACCCATATACCCATTAACTCATATACGCATTTACACATTAACCCAATAACGCATACACACATTTATAACATAAGGAGTTTGTAAATGTCAGTGCATTTACCATATGAGCTAACAAAATCAATAGAAGGAGTAATATTAGACCCTGAGGTAGCTAAAAAGGTAATAAAGTCCATAGAAGAAGGTCTTCTAAGTATTGAAAATAAAGCAAAAGAACAAAAAGTAATAATAAAAAATGAGCTAAAAGATGAATTAACAAAAGAATTGGTGACTAAAGATGAACTTAAGGCCACTGAAGAAAGATTAATGGGCGAAATAAAAGAGGTCAGAGGAGAAATAAAGGTTACAGAAGAAAAATTGAGAGGAGAGATAAAATCCATAGAGGGAAAACTGAGGGGAGAGATAAAATCTACGGAAGAGCGTTTAATGCGAGAAATCCATAAATGGAGAGCTGATACAATTAAATGGATGTTTATCTTTTGGATAGGTCAAATAGCTGCCTTGACGGCCATTCTAAAATTGATGTTGAAATAAAAAATCCCTCTTTTGGGGGATTGATTTTCATTGATTTTTAATTTAGACCACTTATAGTTATCCCTATAACTTTATATAATGTCTATCATATTGTTTTTCTTAAAAAAATCTTTCATCTATAATTTTTTTATAAAACTTCCCTCTTTCTCGCTCTTAATCTACTTTTATCTGTTTATGAATTCTAGGGCATAATGTCTCAATTATATCGAATTCTGCAGGATACTATAATAAAAAAGCATATCTAAAAAAGAATAAGCTCTTATTTTTGTATAACTCGCTTTTTTTAATTCCCAGGGATGGAGAAGTTAAATTTTATTGAAAATTCCAGGATAAAATAATGTTCTATTTATTAATAGAAAAATCAAAGCTAAAAAAGACAATTATATTTTTATTATTCATTTTATTTGGGAGTTCTTCTGTATTTGGCATGACGCCGTCAGAGGAAAAGAAACTTTTTCAGGACATCTCAGAGATAAAGGCAACTTTAAAGATATTTATGGAACAGACAGATAAGAGATTTAGAGAGCTTAGAGAGGATGTAAATAAGCGGTTTGAACTGATAGATAAGCGATTTGAACAGATGGATAAAAGATTTGAAGATATAAACAGAAGATTTGAGGATATAAATAAAAGATTTGAAGATATGAATAAAAGATTTGAAGACGTGAACAAGAGATTTGATGAGATAATAAATTTTTTGTGGATATTAACTGCTATATTCACCACCCTCACAGCTACAGTAATAGGATTTGTTTATTGGGACAGGAGGACCATAATAAAAAAATCAAGGGATGAAGCAATAGAGGCACTTGAAAGACAAGGGAAATTGAGAGATCTCATAAATGCCTTAAGAGAACTCGCAGAGCAAGAACCAGAACTCAAAACAGTATTAAAACAATTTAATCTGTTATGACATGTGGAGGGGTAGATGGGTTAATGGGTTAAAGCGTGTATGGGAGCAGCACGACATTCTAAAAAGGAGTTTATTCAATTTTTAGTCTATGGTCTTTGGCGGAATTGGAAACTCAGATAATAATATCATCTGAATTAGGATATATTTCTTCAAATGAGAAAATATTGTCTCAAATTGAGATTTCAAGACGAAAAACCCATTGACTTAATTACACATTTACTCATATACTCATATGCTCATTTAGAGTAAACAGGGTCAGTAGATGACAGATAACAGACACTAACAAGAGTGACCAGTGTGAGTGATCAGTGTGTGTGGAAAACAGATAACAGATAACACACACAGATCACAGACACTTGGAAATTTAAGGGTGGATGGGGGACGCATAAGGATTTGGATATAGGCTTAGGTTCTTTGGCGGAATTGGACACTCAGACGGTAATACCATCCAAATTAGGATATATTTCTTCAAATAATAGAATATTTTCTCAAATTGAGATTTCAAGACGAAAAACCCATTGACTTAATTACACATTTACTCATATACTCATATGCCCATTAACCCATTTCTTTGGACGGTGATGGGGGGAGGTTAATTCTATGGCCTGTTCAATAGTGGCTAAAAAATTAGGAATTAAAGTACCTCATGTAGAGGCTGGGCAAAGAAGCAGAGATATGAGTATGCCTGAAGAGATAAAGAGGATTGTAACAGACTCTATTTTTGATCTTTTCTTTGTAACAGAAAAATCAGCCATAGAAAATCTTTTAAAGGAAGGAAAGCCTGAGAAAAATATCTTTTTTGTAGGTCATGTGATGATAGATAATTTGTTTTATCAGTTAAATAAACTTGAAGAAAGACAGATTAAACCATATTTTATACAATTAAAGCAAAGATTAAATAAATATACCTTTCTCACACTTCACAGGCCATCAAATGTAGATAAAAAGGATAAATTGGCAAAGATCTTAGATGTATTGAGCAGGCTTCAGGTGCCTATAATATTTCCAATTCACCCAAGGACAAAGAAAAGATTAGAAGAATTTGATTTAAAACTTCCAGAAAACATTATCTCATTTCAGCCCCTAAGTTTTTCTGACTCCCTTTTTTTATGGAAAGATGCATTATGCGTTTTAACAGACAGTGGTGGTCTTCAGGAAGAAACAACAGCATTAGGTATTCCCCGCTTAACATTAAGGGAAAATACAGAAAGGCCAATAACAGTAGAAATAGGTTCTAATACAATTATTGGAGAATATCTTGAAAAATTACCGAGATTAGTAAAAGATATAGAAGAAGGCAGGTATAAAAAAGGCAAAATTCCAGATAAATGGGATGGAAAGGCTTCAAAGAGAATAATAGAGGTTTTAGCAAAATTTTTAAATTAACAGGGAATGTAGTATTTAACTGCTGCATCTGGAAGCCTTAAAGATTGCCTAAAAATGTTAAAAATACATTAAACGAAAAAACACAATATCCCTGACTTTAAATTTGTATGTTATGAATTTATGGTCTAATATTATTTCCAGTGTCACTTAAATGTGGAGAAAATAATATGTATCCAGTGGAGGATTTTTTATCTAAAAAGCATAAAATAATAGTAGTTGGTTTAGGTTATGTTGGTCTTCCTCTTGCGGTATTATTGAATAAAAAGTTTGATGTAATAGGCTTTGATATCAGTGCTCAAAGAATAGAGGAATTAAAAAAAGGATTTGATAGGACCAGAGAAATAACCTCTAAAGAACTTAAAAATTGCTCAATAGATTTTACAGACAACCCAGAGAAAATTTCTGAATGTAAGTTAATTATCGTCACTGTCCCGACACCTATTAATGAACACAAGATGCCAGAGCTCCATCCCATAAAATCCGCTTCTGGTACAATTGGCAAATATTTATCCAGAGGCTCAATTGTGGTGTATGAATCAACGGTATATCCAGGAGTTACTGAAGATATATGCGTGCCAATACTTGAAAAAGAGAGTGGGCTTAAGTGGAAGGAAGATTTTTATGTAGGTTATTCCCCTGAAAGGGTGAATCCTGGAGACAAAAAACATACTGTAGATAAAATAACAAAGGTTGTAGCAGGCGATACACACGAGGTCAGGGATTTTCTCGCAGGAATTTACGGCAGTGTTATTAGTGCAGGAATATTTAAAGCCACAGATATAAAAACAGCAGAAGCAGCAAAGGTTATAGAAAATACTCAAAGGGATCTAAACCTTGCCCTTATAAATGAGTTATCCATAATTTTTAATAAAATGGGACTTGATACAAAATCTGTGTTAGAAGCAGCAGCAACAAAATGGAATTTTTTAAAGTTTGAACCAGGACTTGTTGGGGGACATTGTATCGGAGTAGATCCCTATTATCTTACATTTAAAGCTCAAGCATTAGGCTATCATCCACAGGTTATTCTAGCAGGTAGAAGAATAAATGACTACATGGGCAAGTTTGTTGCAGAAAATACAGTAAAAAAATTGATCGCAGCTGGAAAAGCAGTAAAAGATTGTAAGGTTTTGATTCTGGGATTTACTTTTAAAGAAAATATAAGTGATATTAGAAATACAAGGGTAATAGATATTTATAATGAGTTAAGAGAATATGGCATAGATGTTTTTGTATATGATCCATATGTTTACAGAGATGAAGTAAAAGCAGAATATGGAATTAATTTAATAGAAGATATACAGGAATTCAGTCCATACGATGCAATAGTAGTTGCTGTAAAGCATGATGTTTTTTGTAAAGAATTAGATTTTAAAAGATTAAAGGAATTATCAAATACAGGTAAACCAATTTTAATTGATGTTAAGGGAGTTTATAATAGAGAAAAGGCAAAAGGGGAAGGGTTTTTGTATTGGAGGTTGTAGATTGTTTTTATGAAGTTGTTTTTAGAAAAAGCGAAAAAAACAGAAAAGAGATAGTTAATTATATTAAGGATATCAAAAAAAGGAAATAAGAGATATGTCTGTTATAACTGTTAATCTTTTTAAGAAATTAGAAACAGTAGAGCCTAGTTTAAGAGATGTTTTGTTGGCAATACTAGAAGAGATAGAAAAGCAGCAAAAAGAAAGAGTAACAAAGGATGAATTCAGGGAATTAAGAGATATTGTTGCAGAGCTTGCACAAGCCCAGAAGAGAACAGAGCAACGGTTAAATGAATTGGCTGAGGCTCAGAAGAAGACAGAGCAGCGTCTTGATTCACTTACTCAAAAAGTAAATGAATTGGCTGAGGCTCAAAAGAGAACAGAGCAGCGGGTTAACGAGCTTGCTGAGGCTCAGAAGAAGACAGAGCAGCGTCTTGATTCACTTACTCAAAAAGTAAATGAATTGGCTGAGGCTCAAAAGAGAACAGAGCAGCGGGTTAACGAGCTTGCTGAGGCTCAGAAGAAGACGGAAGAGCGTCTTGATTCACTTGCTCAAAAAGTAAATGAATTGGCTGAGGCTCAAAAGAGAACAGAGCAGCGGGTTAACGAGCTTGCTGAGGCTCAAAAGAGAACAGAGCAGCGGGTTAACGAGCTTGCTGAGGCTCAGAAGAAGACGGAAGAGCGTCTTGATTCACTTGCTCAAAAAGTAAATGAATTGGCCGAGGCTCAAAAGAGAACAGAGCAGCGGGTTAACGAGCTTGCTGAGGCTCAAAAGAGAACAGAGCAGCGGTTAAATGAGTTAGCTGAGGCCCAGAAGAAGACAGAAGAGGAATTGAAAAAACTTGTATCTGAACACAGAAAGACTAGAGAACAACTTGGAGGGCTTTCTCATACCGTGGGCTATGTGCTTGAAGACAGGGCATATCTTGCACTTCCCCAAATTTTGAATAAAGATTTGGGACTAGAAGTAAGAGAAATAAAAAGAGATTTTATAGAATTATCTCCGAATAATTATGAAGAACTAAACATTATAGGAAAAGGGAAAAAGAATGGATCAGTGGTATGGATCCTTGGAGAATGTAAGACTCAGCTAAAGAAGAAAGATGTAGATAGTTTTCTTAAAAAACTATCCAGAGTGGAGCATCTTTTTCCTGGAGAAAAGGTGTTAATAATGGTAACATATCAAACATCGCCCCAGGTAAAAAGGTATATCCAAGAAAAAGGAATAAGACTTTATTTTTCATATCAGCTGCAAAATGCAATTTTGGATTTACTTTAAATGGGTGGATGGGTAGATGTGTGGATACGTGAATTGGTGAGCGGGTGCCGCATAAGGCCTTGGATATTTGGCATTTATTCAATTTTTATATATCAGTCTGGGGTATTTGGCGGAACTGGAAGCTCAAATGGTAATATCATGTGAATTAGAATATATTTCTTCAAATAATAGAATATTGTCTCAAATTGAGATTTCAAGACGAAAAACCCATTGACTCATTTACACATTAACACATATACTCAATAACCCATTAACTCATGAACGCATTAACCCATTAACACATATACCCATTAACCCAATAACGCAAGAAAGTGATGAAGAAATAGGGAGAAAATTATGAGAGAACTAACAATTAAAATACCCGTTAATTTGTTAGAGATGGACTTTGTAAAAAAATTTGTTGAAAGAGTAAAATTAGAATTAGCAGTAAATGAGTTAGATCTTGATGAAGATGAATTATTGTGTTTTGCAGAAGAGATTAAAAAATTGTGGTGGGAGAGGAATGGGAATAAGTTTTTGGAAGGAATTAGAGATGAAAATAGTTGTTGATACTAATATAATTTTCTCCGCTCTCTTAAAAAAAAGTAAGATTAGAGATATTTTGCTTGAAGGTGAAAATTTTTCTTTTTACAGTTGTAATTTTGTTTTTGTGGAACTTTTTAAACATAAAGAGAAATTATTGAAACTAACTAATAATAAAGAAGAAATTTTAACTTCTTTAGAGGTTATCTTGAAAAGAATTACCTTAATCAAGGAGGAAACTATATCTCTCTTTTCAAGAAAAAGAGCCTATAAACTGGTAAAATAGGATGTAAAACTTCTCAAATAGGAGTTTTTTTATGAAAATAAAAGATTATATAATTGAACAGATTAACAATATGGAAAGAGAAGATTTGTTGTTACTATATCAAATTTTAAATATCACAAAAAAAACAAAAAAAGGACAAAATTTATCAAAGCGAAGAGGGTATTTAAAGGTTAGAGAGAGCTTAAAAAATTTAAAAGAACCATTAAGTAACACGATAATTAAAGATAGAGCTGAGAGAATATGAATTACTTTTTTGATACTTCAGCATTAGTTAAACATTTCTATGATGAGAAAGGAAGCGAGATTGTAAGTGGTATAATTTTAAAAAAGACTAATAATATTTGGATATCAGAGTTGGCTCTTATTGAAATATTTAGTGCGTTATACAAAAAATATAGAATGAAAGAGATAGATGAAAGTAATTTGGAAATAGCAATTGAAGGGATAAAGCTGGAAATGGAATATTTTTATGTAGAACCTCTGAACTCTCTAATTATAAAAGAAGGAATAGATTTGTTAGAAAAATATGGAAGATACTATAGTTTAAGGACGTTGGATTCTTTGCAAATTTCAACATTTATATTATTAGCAGAAGAAAAAGATTGGTTTTTTGTAGCATCAGATGAAGTTCTTTGTAAAATTGTTGAGGAGATAGGTTATCCTGTTTTAAATCCTGAAAAAATAACACTATAAAAGCTTAATAATAGTAGTTTACAAAATAAAAGAAAACATTTTTTGCCTGGCACTTCTCAAGGTTCACTATTTACAGTGATCAGTGTGTGTGATCAGTGTGTGTGGAAAACAGAAAACAGATCACACACACAGATCACAGACACTGACAAGAGTGATCAGTTGAATTAGAATATATTTCTTCAAATAATAGAATATTTTCTCAAATTGAGATTTTAAGACGAAAAACCCATTGACTTAATTACACATTTACTCATATACTCATTAACCCATTAACTCAAAAACTCATTAACGCATTAACCCATATACGCATATACACATTAACGCATACACATTTATAACATAAGGAGTTTGTAAATGTCAGTGCATTTACCATATGAGCTAACAAAATCAATAGAAGGAGTAATAGTAGATCCTGAGGTAGCTAAGAAGGTAATAAAGTCCATAGAAAAAGGTCTTTTGAGTATTGAAAATAAAGCAAAAGAACAAAAAGTAATAATAAAAAATGAGCTAAAAGATGAATTAACAAAAGAATTGGTGACAAAAGATGAACTTAAGGCCACTGAAGAAAGATTAATGGGCGAAATAAAAGAGGTCAGAGGAGAAATAAAAGAGGTTAGAGGAGAGATAAAAGCTATAGAGGGAAAACTGAGGGGAGAGATAAAATCAACTGAGGAAAAATTGAGAGGAGAGATAAAATCCATAGAGGGAAAACTGAGGGGAGAGATAAAATCAACTGAAGAGAAATTAAGAGGGGAGATAAAGTCAACTGAAGAAAAATTGAGGGGAGAGATAAAAGATGTAAAAGGAGAGATAAAATCCATAGAGGGAAAACTGAGGGGAGAGATAAAAGATGTAAGAGGAGAGATAAAAGCCACGGAAGAGCGTTTAATGCGAGAAATCCATAAATGGAGAGCAGATACAATTAAATGGATGTTTATCTTCTGGATAGGTCAAATAGCTGCCTTGACCGCCATTCTAAAATTGATGTTGAAATAAAAAATCCCTCTTTTGGGGGATTGATTTTCATTGATTTTTAATTTAGACCACTTAATAAAAAAGCATATCTAAAAAAGAATAAGCTCTTATTTTTGTATAACTCGCTTTTTTTTTAATTCCCAGGGATGGAGAAGTTAAATTTTATTGAAAATTCCAGGATAAAATAATGTTCTATTTATTAATAGAAAAATCAAAGCTAAAAAAGACAATTATATTTTTATTATTCATTTTATTTGGGAGTTCCTCTGTATTTGGCATGACGCCGTCAGAGGAAAAGAAACTTTTTCAGGACATCTCAGAGATAAAGGCAACTTTAAAGATATTTATGGAACAGACAGATAAGAGATTTAGAGAGCTTAGAGAGGATGTAAATAAGCGGTTTGAACTGATAGATAAGCGATTTGAACAGATGGATAAAAGATTTGAAGATATAAACAGAAGATTTGAGGATATAAATAAAAGATTTGAAGACGTGAACAAGAGATTTGATGAGATAATAAATTTTTTGTGGATATTAACTGCTATATTCACCACCCTCACAGCTACAGTAATAGGATTTGCTTATTGGGACAGGAGGACCATAATAAAAAAATCAAGGGATGAAGCAATAGAGGCACTTGAAAGACAAGGGAAATTGAGAGATCTCATAAATGCCTTAAGAGAACTCGCAGAACAAAAACCAGAACTCAGAACAGTATTAAAACAATTTAATCTGTTATGACATGTGGAGGGGTAGATGGGTAAATGGGTGGATGCGTTAATGCGTGGATGGGTGAGTGGGTGACTCATAAGGGTTTGGATATTTGGAGTTTATTCAATTTTTTTATATTAGGCTGGGGTCTTTGACGGAATTGGAAACTCAAATGATAATATCATCCAAATCAGGATATATTTCTTCAAATAATAGAATATTTTCTCAAATTGAGATTTTAAGACGAAAAACCCATTGACTTAATTACACATTTACTCATATACTCATTAACCCATTAACTCAAAAACTCATTAACCCATCAACTCATGAACGCATTAACCCATATACGCATATACACATATACACATTAACGCATACACACATTTATAACATAAGGAGTTTGTAAATGTCAGTGCATTTACCCTATGAGCTAACAAAATCAATAGAAGGAGTAATATTAGATCCTGAGGTAGCTAAAAAGGTAATAAGGTCCATAGAAGAAGGTCTTTTGAGTATTGAAAATAAAGCAAAGGAACAAAAAGTAATAATAAAAAATGAGCTAAAAGATGAATTAACAAAAGAATTGGTGACTAAAGATGAACTTAAGGCCACTGAAGAAAGATTAATGGGCGAAATAAAAGAGGTCAGAGGAGAAATAAAAGAGGTTAGAGGAGAAATAAAGGTTACAGAGGAAAAATTGACGGGAGAGATAAAATCCATAGAGGGAAAACTGAGGGGAGAGATAAAATCAACTGAGGAAAAATTGAGAGGAGAGATAAAATCCATAGAGGGAAAACTGAGGGGAGAGATAAAATCTACGGAAGAGCGTTTAATGCGAGAAATCCATAAGTGGAGAGCTGATACAATTAAATGGATGTTTATCTTCTGGATAGGTCAAATAGCTGCCTTGACGGCCATTCTAAAATTGATGTTGAAATAAAAAATCCCTCTTTTGGGGGATTGATTTTTTATTGATTTTAAATTTAAGCCGTTGAGGAAAAAACAACACTAACAGCTCCAATAATAGGATTTGCATATGGGGATAGAAAAACCATAATAAATTAAGGAATTACCTTTAATGGTAATGGAGAAATGGGTAGATGGATGATGCATAAGGGTTTGGATATTTGGAATTTATTCAATTTTTATATCATCGGTCTGGGGTCACTAGGTGAACTGGAAACTCAAATGGTAATATCATCTAAATTAGGATATATTTCTTCAAATAATAGAATATTTTCTCAAATTGAGATTTTAAGATGAAAAACCCATTGACTTAATTACACATTTACTCATATACTCATATGCCCATTTAGAGTAAACAGGGTCAGTAGATAACAGATAACAGACACTAAGAAGAGTGACCAGTGTGAGTAACCAGTGTGTGTGGAAAACAAAAAACAGATAACAGACACAGATCACAGATAACAGTAATCAGTGTAAGTAGATTCCAGATTACAGATAACACACACAGATCACAGACACTAATAAGAGTGACCAGTGTGAGTAACCAGTGTGTGTGGAAAACAAAAAACAGATAACAGACACAGATCACAGATAACAGTAATCAGTGTAAGTAGATTCCAGATTACAGATAACACACACAGATAACAGACACTAATAAGAGTGACCAGTGTGAGTAACCAGTGTGTGTGGAAAACAAAAAACAGATAACAGATAACAGACACAGATCACAGATAACAGTAATCAGTGTAAGTAGATTCCAGATTACAGATAACACACACAGATCACAGACACTAATAAGAGTGACCAGTGTGAGTGATCAGTGTGTGTGGAAAACAAAAAACAGATAACAGATAACAGACACAGATCACAGACACTGGGAAATTTATTCAATTTTTATATATCGGTCTGGGGTTATTGACGGAATTGGAAACTCAAATGGTAATATCATCTAAATCAGGATATATTTCTTCAAATAATAGAATATTTTCTCAAATTGAGATTTTAAGACGAAAAACCCATTGACTTAATTACACATTTACCCATATACTCATATGCCCATTAACTCAAAAACTCAAAAACTCATTAACTCATTAACTCATAAACCCATTAACTCAAATGATACATCTAATAGCAGGAGCAAGGCCGAATTTTATGAAAATAGCCCCTATTGTTAGGGAACTAAAAAGACAAAAGATCCCTTATGGGATAATCCATACAGGCCAGCATTATGATTATGAGATGTCAGAGTCTTTTTTTAAGGATTTAGAAATCCCACAACCTGATTATTATTTAGGAGCAGGCTCTGGCACACATGCAGAGCAAACAGCAAAGATAATGGTAGAATATGAAAAAATATGTGTTCAAGATATGCCTGATCTTTGCATGGTGGTTGGGGATGTTAATTCCACATTGGCCTGTTCAATAGTGGCTAAAAAATTAGGAATTAAAGTAGCTCATGTAGAGGCTGGGCTAAGAAGCAGAGATATGAGTATGCCTGAAGAGATAAACAGGATTGTAACAGACTCTATTTCTGATCTTTTCTTTGTAACAGAAAAATCAGCCATAGAAAATCTTTTAAAGGAAGGAAAGCCTGAGAAAAATATCTTTTTTGTAGGTCATGTGATGATAGATAATTTGTTTTATCAGTTAAATAAACTTGAAGAAAGACAGATTAAACCATATTTTATACAATTAAAGCAAAGATTAAATAAATATACCTTTCTCACACTTCACAGGCCATCAAATGTAGATAAAAAGGATAAATTGGCAAAGATCTTAGATGTATTGAGCAGGCTTCATGTGCCTATAATATTTCCAATTCACCCAAGGACAAAGAAAAGATTAGAAGAATTTGATTTAAAACTTCCAGAAAACATTATCTCATTTCAGCCCCTAAGTTTTTCTGACTCCCTTTTTTTATGGAAAGATGCATTATGCGTTTTAACAGACAGTGGTGGTCTTCAGGAAGAAACAACAGCATTAGGTATTCCCTGCTTAACATTAAGGGAAAATACAGAAAGGCCAATAACAGTAGAAATAGGTTCTAATACAATTATTGGAGAATATCTTGAAAAATTACCGAGATTAGTAAAAGATATAGAAGAAGGCAGGTATAAAAAAGGCAAAATTCCAGATAAATGGGATGGAAAGGCTTCAAAGAGAATAATAGAGGTTTTAGCAAAATTTTTAAATTAACAGCGAATGTAGTAATTAAAGTGTTGCATCTGGAAGCCTTAAAGATTGCGTAAAAATGTTAAAAATACATTAAATGAAAAAACACAATATCCCAGATTTTAAATTTGTATGTTATGAATTTAGGGTCTAATATTATTTGCAGTGTCACTTAAATGTGGAGAAAATAATATGTATCCAGTGGAGGATTTTTTATCTAAAAAGCATAAAATAATAGTAGTTGGTTTAGGTTATGTTGGTCTTCCTCTTGCGGTATTATTAAATAAAAAGTTTGATGTAGTGGGCTTTGATATCAGTGCTCAAAGAATAGAGGAATTAAAAAAAGGATTTGATAGGACCAGAGAAATAACTTCTGAAGAGCTTAAAAATTGCTCAATAGATTTTACAGACAACCCAGAGAAGATTTCTGAATGTAAGTTAATTATCGTCACTGTCCCGACACCTATTAATGAACACAAGATGCCAGAGCTCCATCCCATAAAATCCGCTTCAGGTACAATTGGCAAATATTTATCCAGAGGGTCAATTGTGGTGTATGAATCCACGGTATATCCAGGAGTTACTGAAGATATATGCGTGCCAATACTTGAAAAAGAGAGTGGGCTTAAGTGGAAGGAAGATTTTTATGTAGGTTATTCCCCTGAAAGGGTGAATCCTGGAGACAAAAAACATACTGTAGATAAAATAACAAAGGTTGTAGCAGGCGATACACACGAGGTCAGGGATTTTCTCGCAGAAATTTACGGCAGTGTTATTAGTGCAGGAATATTTAAAGCCACAGATATAAAAACAGCAGAAGCAGCAAAGGTTATAGAAAATACTCAAAGGGATCTAAACCTTGCCCTTATAAATGAGTTATCCATAATTTTTAATAAAATGGGACTTGATACAAAATCTGTGTTAGAAGCAGCAGCAACAAAATGGAATTTTTTAAAGTTTGAACCAGGACTTGTTGGGGGACATTGTATCGGAGTAGATCCCTATTATCTCACTTTTAAAGCTCAAGCACTAGGCTATCATCCACAGGTTATTCTAGCAGGTAGAAGAATAAATGACTATATGGGCAAATTTGTTGCAGAAAATACAGTAAAAAAATTGATCGCAGCTGGAAAAGCAGTAAAAAATTGTAAGGTTTTGATTCTGGGTTTTACTTTTAAAGAAAATATAAGTGATATTAGAAATACAAGGGTAATAGATATTTATAATGAGTTAAGAGAATATGGAATAGATGTTTTTGTTTATGATCCATATGTTTATAGAGATGAAGTAAAAGCAGAATATGGAATTAATTTAATAGAAGATATACAGGAATTCAGTCCATACGATGCAATAGTAGTTGCTGTAAAGCATGATGTTTTTTATAAAGAATTAGATTTTAAAAGATTAAAAGAATTATCAAATACAGGTAAACCAATTTTAATTGACGTTAAAGGAGTTTATGATAGAGAAAAGGCAGGAAAGGAAGGGTTTTTGTATTGGAGGTTGTAGATTGCTTTTATGTGCGACACCATCAATAGTACTAATAAATTTATATGACTTAATGAGCTTGAAGACTTGCATGTTTTAATGGTTAATGTGTGGATGGGTACATGGGTGGATGGATTAAGCGTTGAACCCAATAAACTCACAAACCCATAAACTTTGGAACATAGAACGTAGAACTTCTCATAATGGTTAAAGAAAGTCTAAAAAATATAAAAGAACCATTAAGTAATACGATAATTAAAGATAGAGTTGAGAGAATAGAGGAAACATTTTTCGCTCACTTTTTACAGTGGTCAGTGCGAGAAACAGATCACACACACAGATCACAGACACTGGGAAATTTATTCAATTTTTAGTCTATGGTCCTTGAGGGAACTGGAAACTCAAATGGTAATATCATCCAAATTAGGATATATTTCTTCAAATAATAGAATATTTTCGCAAATTGAAATTTTAAGACGAAAAACCCATTGACTTAATTAGACATTTACCCATATACTCATTAATCCATTAACCCATTAACTCAAAAACTCATTAACGCATTAACCCATGGACGCATTAACTCATATTCGCATTTACCCATTAACCCAGAAACTCATATACGCATTAACACATTTTTTAATTGATGTTAAAGGAGTTTATAATAGAGAAGAGGCAGGAAAGGAAGGGTTTTTGTATTGGAAGTTGGAGACTGCTTGTGTGTAATGTAGTTACATATCTATTTTACAAAAATTTGTCAAATTTAATTTGAGAGGACTGTTATTATGTATTCAGTAATGAAAAATTTATTTAAACTGTATAAAGATTTTTGTAATTTTAGCAGTAGAATGATTTTGACTAATGGAATAAAAAAAATCCATGCATTACCTCAAGGAGTAGTGTTGGATGTGGGATGTGGTCACAAACCTTATAAAAATTATTTTTCAGGTAATATTAGTAAGTACGTAGGTTTAGATTTAGATAGTCACCAAGAAGTAGATGTAGTTGGAAATGCAATTTATTTGCCTATATTGGACAATTCAATTGATACTGTTTTATGCTTTAATGCTTTAAATGTGTTCAGAAATCCTTTTATGTTTTTTAGAGAAGCGAATAGAGTATTGAAATCAGATGGTTATTTAATAATCACAACTGGTTTTATGTATCCTATATGGTGTGAAGGGTATGACTGTTGGCGAGCTACAAAATTTGGATTAAAAGTAATGGCAGAAGATAATGGATTTGTAATTGATAAAATTGTTCCATTGGGAGAAGGATTTTGGATAACAAGTGCAATCTCTTTCAAACAATATATATTTTCCATGTTGTCAGATGGTATCAAAGTATTTTTAAAACCTTCAAATGAAAATTGGCATATTGGTCTGAAGAAAATAATATCCACAATAGTTGTTATACCTTTTACTCCTCTTTTACCAATCACTACCAATTTGTTTGTTGTAATTGCATTGTTTTTAGATAAAATATTTCCTAGTGATAAGCATGCTGTTTACTATTTATTAATTGCGCAAAAGAGATAATTTTGATGAATAATTATTTTTTCTAATTAACAGGTGAAAGATATATGAAAAACAACTTTGGTTACTGAAATTAAAGGGTTATATGAATAAGATAGATAAGCATTCATTAAAATTAGCAAAAGGGGCTGCGATAAATTTTACAGGTTTTATTGGCGGAAGAGGATTACTTTTTTTATATACAATATTTTTGGCAAAGGTTTTAAAAATCAGTGATTTAGGGTTTTATTTTTTGGGTGTTACAATTGTTGATATTCTTACTGTGCTTGCTAATATGGGGTTAGTATATGGCATTGTAAGATACATTTCCATATATAGAATACAAGATAATTCTTCAAAATTAAGAGGCACAATTCAAATAGCGTACTTAATAAGTTTATTAGCAAGTATAACGCTGATATTTATTATATTTTTAGCAAAAACCGTTATATTTAATAATTCAAATCTTGCAAATATTCTTGTAATACTATCTTTATCAATTCCTTTTACAGCGTTGATGAGAATAGCTAATGCTGTTACACGTGGATTTAAAATTATGAAATATACTGCTTATATAGAAAATTTTATATGGATTGGATTTCGTGTTCTTCTGGGAGTGTTGTTTATATTAGTCTTTAATATGGGATTAAATGGAGCTTTATTTGCTTATATAAGCTCCTCATTTTTATCATGTGTTGTGGCGATATGTGTTGCTACAAAGTTCCTTCCTCCTAAGAAAGGAAAACTAAAGTATGAACTCAGAGAATTATTAAAATTTTCCATCCCTATGGTATTATCTTCGTTGACATTACGATTAAATAGACAAATAGATATTATAATTTTGGGCATGTTAGTTCCTGCGTATCAAATTGGTATATATGGAGTAGCAGTTAGATTAATGAGATTTGTTCAAATTATTAGCAATTCATTTCAACCAATCTTTGAACCTTTTGTATCAGAGTTTCAATCCAGAAAAGATTTGTTTGCATTGTCTGATTTATTTAAAACTGCTACTAAATGGAATGTTATTATAATTACCCCGATTTTTTTATCTTTACTATATTTCCCGGAATTCTTTTTGCGGATAGTTGGGAGTTCTTTTGTTGAAGCCTCTAACTGTGTTAGAATTTTAAGTGTAGCATATTTTTTTATTTCTTTTTTAGGGCTTACAAATCAGATAATATATATGTCTGGAAGATCTGATATTACTTTTAAAAATAATATTGGTATGCTTTTGGTGAATGCTATCCTTAATTATATTTTAGTTTCTTATTTAGGTATCATGGGGGCAGCAATTAGTATTGGTATCTCGCTTGTTTTACTAAATTTACTTAGATTAGTAGAAATCTATTATCTTTATCATATTCATCCTTTTAGTAAGGATCTTTATAAGATAATTAGTATAGGAATAATTTCACTACCGACGCTTTTTATAAAGAATTTATTTAACATGCCTATTATGTTGTCAATATGTATATTTATTATGTATATTTTGTTAACTTACTATTTTTTCCTTGACAAAGAAGAAACTTATATTAGGATTTATTTTCAAAAAAAAATTAAAGATCTTACGGCACGATCTTGTAAATCTTTAGGTAATAAATGAGGTATATGTAAAAAATATATCGTCAGAAAAATCTAAAATTTTCAGAGGTCAGATTATACTATCCCGCAGAATTCGATATAATTGAGACATTATGCCCTGGAATTCAAAAAACAGATAAAAGTAAGATTAAGAGCGAGAAAGAGGGAAGTTTTATAAAAATATAGATAAAAGATTTTTTTTAAGAAAAACAATATCATAGACATTATATAAAGTTATAAGGATAACTATAATGACAAACAAAAGTGAGTTTTTAACAAAAGAAAAAATTTATCCTTCTGAGAAAATAATTCTTGAAGATTCGGTTACAGGAGTTCCTATCTATCAAATAACAAATTGGCCAGCTAATCATTCTAATTTGTATTATACTAAAACTTCCTTTATGCCTAATGATCAAAATAAAGTTATAATTTTATCCTGTAGAACAGGATACTCAAATCTATTTTTGGTCTCACTTGAAGATAGTAAAATTATACAATTAACAAATCATAAAGAAGATATTGTTCGGATTTCACCGTGTATTTCTCCAGATGGAAAATATGTTTACTATGCAGTAGGTAGCACTATAAGATCCCTTGAGCTTTTAACATTAAAAGAAAGTGTTATTGCTGAATTTCCAAATTGCTATGCGGGACATTTAAGTATAAGCAAGGATGGAGAATTTTTACTAACGCAGATAAAGCCAACTTTATCTATTAGAAGAAACATAAAAAAGTTATTTTATTGTTTCAAGTCACCTTTTAAAAAGGAATCGTCTTTTTGCACTACTTTTAATAACTTATTTATAGCAGTATTATCTCGCTATGTTCCCAAAAATTACCGAGTTGTGACTGTTTCTACAAGAAAACCATTTACAATTCGCGTGATAAAAGAAGTAGATGCTTCTGGAATTACTCTTCTGTCTCCAAACAATGAGCATATATTAATACATAAGGTTGAAAGAGAGATATGGGTATGTGATTTAGATGGAAAAAATTATCGTCATTTATATGGACAGGGAACGGGAAAATGGATTACTCATCCAAATTGGCTTTCAGATGACGAAATTATTGCTATAAATTGGCCAAACGGGCTAATCGGGATTAATATGAAAGGTGAAGTAAGAATGATTAGTCAGTTTAATTTTAGACATCCTACTGTAAGATCTGATAGAAATCTAATTGTCTGTGATACTACTTTACCTGATACTGGTATTTACGCAATAAATCCATTAAATGGAGAGAAAAAACTACTTTTTCATTCCAAGTCATCTGAGCAGAAACAATGGAAGAAAAAAACACCAGCAAAAAAAAATAAAATTTTCCCTTTCTTTGTGAGAGAGCCATACGGTTCGGAATGGCATCATCCACATGCTTCATTTAGTCCTGATGGTTCTAAGATTATTTTTAATTCAACAAGAGGTGGTAAATATTCTCAGGTTTATATTGCCGAAGTTAAGCAAATTTTAAATGACTTTATGCAAAGTTGATTTAATTGTTTTAAATAAAGTAAAGAGTTAAATATGGAATAATAGACGTGTTCAATATTAAAAGCAATTATGAATATATTAAATAAAATTTTAAGTAATTTAATTTATTATAGTGGTTTTAATTGGATTTATAAAAAAATTACAGATAGAGATATCCCTATAATCTTTTATCATGAGGTAGGAAATAACATTTTATCCAGTTTTTCTACACCGCAGGATATTTTTGAAGCACAAGTCAGATGGTTATCAAAACACTATAATATAGTTTCAATAGATAATTTAGTGAAACATGTTAAGGGTGAAATTAAATTAAAAGGAAAAATTGCGGCTATTACCTTTGATGGAGGATGGATAGGAACTTATAAGACAGCTTTTCCTATTTTAAAAAAATATAATGCACCTGCTACAGTGTATATCATTACTGATTTGATAGAAGGTAATTTACCGTGGAATATGGGATTAATTTTTATCATTCATCTAACATCAAAGAAGTCTTTTAAGTTTCAATTTGACTCTGAAACATATGAATTTGGCCTTCATACAAGAGAACAAAAGCGATTTGCAAGATTAAAGATTAATGCTTATATGATAAAATTAGATAATGAAGAGAGAAAAAAAATAATATTGGAATTAGCTGATAAATTAGAAGTAGATATTTCGCAGCTTCCAAAAAAATTGTTTATGTCATGGAAACAAGTGCAAAAATTGAATAATGATTCATTAATAACCATAGGCTCACATACATTGACTCATCAAAGATTAACAGAGCTTTCATATAAAGAATGTTGGGCTGAAATTTATGAATCTAAGATTAAGATTGAGAATAAATTAAATTCTAAGGTTACTTCATTTTGTTATCCGGATGGGCGTGTATCAGAAGAAATAAAATCCTTAGTAAAAAAGGCAGGATATGACTCTGGATTGGGTGTAAGAAATAAAAATATAAAAAGCGACTTAAATAAAATTGGAGATGATGTATATGAGTTAAAACGAATATCATTACCTAATTTAGTTTTTAATCCAGCAATTGCAACTGAAGTTTCAGGAGTTATGAGGATTATTAAAAATACAGTGAGATCAATTATACAAAAATGATAAAAGGGGAAATTTATGAATAAAAGAATCAAAATTTACATACCCGAATCAATTCCAAGCGAAAATAAGGGTGAAGAAGCTATTTTGCTAGGTTTGATAACAGGAATAAAAGCTATTAATCTAGATCCAAAGATATATTTATTTTCTAATAATAAAGAAGTGGATTCTAAAAATTATGGAAATGATGTTAAGGTAGTTTCAGGAATATCATTTAGACCTTCAGGCGCGAAAGGAAAGTCTGTTTTCCAACGAATTGTTAATGCAATAAATATTTGGTTTAAACATATATTTTTTGCAATTATGTATAAAACATTAAAAGAGAAAGCCTTTTACTTCTTTAAATCTGAAAATTGGAAAGCATATTCAGAAGCTGATATTATTTTGACAGGACATGATGGTTGTATTTCAGATTTAAACATATTTTTTGCTATGTTTTGCAAAGCCATAGAAAAGAAAATTCTAATTTTTGGGGGGGGATTTAAAAAATTTAGATTTTCTATTACAGAGAAATTGGCAAGATTTGTTATTCCAAAAATAGATTTAATAGTAGTAAGACAAAAACATTCCTATGAATACCTAAAATTTTTAATTAATGCTCCAAATATATATTGGTATCCTGATCCTGCTTTTTTAATGGAACCCTATAATAAATCGGATCTTGAAGAATTATTCCAAAAGGAAAATCTTGTTGGAGCAAAAAAGCCTTTAATAGGAATGATAGCTGTTCGAGGAACTTCTTATTATCCTTATTTTTATGGTATAAAAGATGAAGAGTTGCGATATCAAACTCATATTAGTTTTTTTGCTAGGATGATTGAATATATTATAAAAATTACAAATGGCACAGTTATATTTATACCACATTGTATCAGGTCAGCTCTTAAAAATGATGATCGTGAAGTAGCTCGTGATATAAAGTCTAAATTGACTTGTTATCAGGATAGAGTAATTTTAGTTGAAAAAGAATATGATGCTAGGACATTGAAGTCTTTTATTGGAGAGCTTGATTTTTTAATTTCTCAAAGATTACATGCAGTTATTGGTGCTGCTACTGTAGGAACACCTTTTATACAACTTACTGTAAAACAAGATTTTAGATCCCATGATATTATAGAAGAAACAATTGGTCGAAAGGATTTAGTTTATGATTTAGATAATAACGATATAGAAGCCTTTATCAATGTTTTTGAGGATAAATGGAATACAAAAGAAGAAATAAAAAAATATCTTTTAGACAAATCAAAGGAAATAAAAGAGAATTGTTATGATGCTTTTAAATTATTAGCTAAAGTAATAGAAAAATAATATGGAGAAAAGCTTATGTTGACAAATTTTCTTATAATTGGGGTTCAAAAAGCAGGAACTACTTCCTTAATTAATTACTTAGCAAAGCATCCAGATGTATTTGTCCCTTTTGAAAAAGAAATTCCCTATTTTCACAGAGATGCTTTTTATAAAAAAGGAATAAAATATTATAAAAAATTTTTTAAGGATTGGAAAGGAGAAAAATTAGTTGGGCATGCACCTGTAAATACTCTATTTTATGCAAAAAAAGCAGCAAAAAGGATATATGATTTTAATAGAGAAATGAAATTGATTGTGATCTTTAGAAATCCTATAGATAGAGCATATTCTCATTATTGGTATTGTAAAAGAAATTGTTTAGAAGATGCTTTAACTTTTGAGGAAGCGATAGAAAGAGAATTAGAATTATTAAAACAAAATAAAGAATTAGAAGAGCTTCAATGTGTTTACTATTTAAGTCATGGTTTGTATTATAATCAGATTAAAGAATACTTAAAGTATTTTCCTCAAGATCAAATGCTTTTTTTGCTTTATGAAGATATGAAAAAAGACTTAAAATCTACTTTAAAAAAGGTTTATACTTTTTTAGGAATAAAAGATTATTTTCCAGAAGATTTGCTTTCAAAAAAATATAATGTAGCTTCTATGCCAAAGATAAAAATTTTACAAAAGATTATTTATAAAGATAACATAATTAAAAATTTATATAAAAGTCTTGTACCAGAAACATTGCGTTTTTTTCTTAAAGAAAAATTAATATCTCCTCTTGTATCAAAGAATTTACAGAAATTTCAATACGAACCTATGAAACCAAGTACAAGAAAATTTTTGCAAAATTTTTTTAAAGAACATAATAAAAATTTACATGAGTTGATAGGAATAGATATATCGCAATGGAATTGAATTTTATTTTCCTATTTTTTGTAAAGTTAGTCAATAAAAGAGTATATAAAATATGAAAATAGTTTTTTGGATTATAACTATAATCATATTTATTTTACTTTTTTTTGAAATTGATTATTTAATTATTTATTTCTGTATTATATCTTTACTAATACAGTGGCTTTATACTGTAAAGTTTAAAGCGTTTTCAGGCATTGATATTATAGCCATTATTCTTCCTTTGTCTCTATTAATTAAATTATTTTTTACAAGAAGAGATTCTATAAAAGTAAGAAAATCTTTTACAGATGGTCTCGTAATATTATATTATTTCTTATTAGTTTCATTACTTATCTGTGGTTTTATCCCATTAGCATTAGGTAGTCATACCAGAGCTCCTTTAGACGCAGTAACTGCCTGGGCAAAATTTTCCAGCGGATTTATAATGTTTTTTGTTTTCAGCTCTTATATAACAGATAAACAGAAGGTAGAAAAGGTTTTCTTTTCATTACCTTTTACTTTGCTGCTACCCGGAATTTATTTTTTTTGGCAGTTAATCACAGGTGATATGACATTAATAGCTAAGCGTTTGATACCAAAAGCAGGATTTCATAATCCTCATATTATTACCTATGCTATAGTTATGATTTTGCCAACAGTTATTTTTAAAATTTTTTTATTGAGGGATTCTATTATTAGATTAAGATGGTTTATAATTTTTATGATAATGTTAATTATTACATATTACTCTTATGCAAGAACTGGATGGCTAGCAGTAACTACAGAATGTATGATACTTATTTTATTACATGAAAACAAAAAAATTAAATTTTTTATAATTGCTATGCTTTTAGTTTGCTTACCTTCTTTTTATTTCTTGGGCTTATTAAATACAGCCTTGGATAAACTTGCAGATATTTATTACTTTTTTTCACATTTAGATGAGGTATGGAATAGCAATAGTCGAGAAATTTTGGGTCTTTTTACTGGGAGATGGGGTATATGGAGAGCAGATATAAAGGAACTTTTACATAGTAATCTTTTAGAGATATTACTTGGGAGAGGAATTGGAGGTGCTAATTTTATTGCGGTAAAAGCTGGTATAAATGCTGGAGAAGCTCATAATGCTTACATTATTCTTCTTATTGATTTTGGATTGATTAATTTTCTTTTATTTTTGTTTTTGATATTTTTAATGATAATTAGAGCTATTAGGATGATAAGGTCTTCTGATAATTTTTATAAGAATATTGGTAAGACATGGATTGTTCTGATATTTGGTTATAGTGTATTGGGTATGGGGACTCATATATTTTATCAGCTTGTTACTGGAGTTTGGCTATTTTGGGCGATTTGCGGAATATGTAATGGTGTTTATATAAATATCTTTTTGAAAGAGACTTATTGAGATGTTTTATTTAAGGTTTGGAATATTTCTTTTTCTTTTTGTTATTGGATGTTTTTCATCTATTCATCCTTCAAATTTTTGTCCAAATGGAAGTTTTGAAATAACTACCGTGCCGGATATTCCAGATTGTTGGGATCAGTATTTAGGTCCTAAAAAAATAAAGGGTTGGTATTCTTTTTGGAAAGTAGATAAAAATATGAGTTTTCACGGAAAGAATTCACTAAATATTATAGTTCCTAATAAAAGTTTAGTGGGCAATTTATATGCTGAATCTTGTTTTAGTGATTGGTTAATTAGAAAAAGAAAATGGAAACGCTTAAAGAAAAATAAATTTTATGTTTTATCACTTTATATGAAGAGCGATCGACCTTCTTTTCCTGTAAAGATAAGGTTTCAAAAAGATTATTATGTTAAGGTTACTACTCACTGGAAGCGTTATTATTTTCGCACTTTTTTGACTTATAAAGAAAAATTTGGAGCAATTCGCATTACTCCAATGGGGATTGGAAAATTGTGGATAGATGCAGTTCAACTTGAACCTGGAGTATCACCGTCCAAATTTAAACCATCCATTTATGATAGTAATCTTTCAAAAATGCCAAAACCTTTATCAGTAGATAAAGTTCATAAAAGAATATATAAAATAGGCTGGAAGGAAAATTTTGGTGATGTAAAATTAAATGAATTAAAAGAAAATGGTGCTTGTCCGGTTAAAGTTGATTCAGAACGACGTTGTCTCTTGGTTAACAGGAAGCCTTTTTTCTTCTTTGCAGCATGTTTTATGCGGGCACATCTTTATAAAACTAGATGGAAAGAACTTTTAAATATCTTAAAAGAACATGGATATACAACAGTAATTGCTTCTTTTAGTTGTAGGTGGAACAATTCACATGCTTCTCTTCCAGAGATTAGAAGTTTTCTTCATCTTGCGTATAGATATGGCTTAAAAGTTATTATTTGGATAAACCCAAATGCCATTAGAGATAAAAATGGTAAATTTAGACCTGTAAAAAAATATTTCCCTCCAGAAATAGTTTTACGAGAATACAAGAAAGAAATAAAACGAATTATCGTCCCTTTATTAAAAAATCATCCAGCTTTACTTGGGTGGTATTTATGCGATGAACCATGCAAAAAGTCATTGATTAGGTCTGGATTTACAAAGAAGATAATCGAATTTGCAAGAAAATTTGATAATTGTCATCCACTTTACATTAATTATGGTAATTTATTAGAAGATTACAAATTTTATAAGGGAGAAGTGCCTGGAGATATAGTTAGTCATACCCAATATCCAATTCCAGTCTATCCGATTACCTATATAGCAGAAAATACAGCTTTTGAATGTGTAACAGGTGAGTTTAAGAAGCCTGTGGTTCTTTGGTTACAACTTTGGGGCGGAAAAGGCCGTTATCCCACTCCCGATGAGTTTTCCTGCATGGCTTATCTTGCTGCAATTTATGGGGCAACTGGTTTTCAAACATGGCCAATGATGCCAGGATCAAAGCTTTTATGGAATAGAGTAAAAGTGGTTATATCGGAAATGAAAGAGCTCGCTCCTGTATTGTATGAACCAGTAAGATTTCCTATTGAGCTAAAGGGTTCAGAATATGTTCACGCGATGGCTAAAAAAGTTAATGGAAAATATTGGATAATTGCAGTTAATACCTTAAATAAACCTCAAAAAATAACTATTAAAGTTTTATCTATTAAAAACATTAGTCATGTAGAAGTAAAATTTGAGAACAGGATTTGTGACTATAAAAAGAATTATTTTGAAGATAATTTTAAACCTTATGAAAGACATGTTTATAAAATAGAGTAAGCTTATGAAATTTGATGTAGCTATTTTAGGTTTAGCCCCTCAAGGGTTAGCTTTACTTAGAACCTTTGCTAGAATGGGATTAAATGTTCTAGCCATTGGAACACCATCTCAAGTTGGAATAAAATCTAAATATGGAAAGATTTTTATAATAAAAAAATTAGATGAGCTTAAAAGTATATTAGAAAAATATATTCAAAAAAATACAATTGTTCAAGTAACTAGCGATTACTTTTTAAATTACTTATTAAAGAATTATCCAGAAACTTTTTTATCATATAACATCTATCCTTCCTATGAAGTTGCTAACATTTTTGCAAATAAATTTAAAACAGGAATCTTATCACAGCAATTAGGAATTAATTATCCTAAATGTTATATTTTAAAGGATATAGATATTAAAAATTTTAATTTATTTCCATCCATTTTAAAATGGAATATAAGATATAAAGAAACAACTTTTAAAACGGTAGTTATAAATTCTACCAAAGAATTACAATTACATTGGTCCAATTTTACTACGCAAGAAAGGGAAAATTTACTTCTCCAAGAATATATTAAAGGAGGTTTTGATACTGATATAAGTTATGGGGGATATTGGGAAAATGGAATAGAAAAAGTAGGAATTGTAATAATTCAGAAGAGAAAATTTCCTTATCCTGGAGGCTTAGCAAGTTGTGTAGTAGAAGAAACAAATAATTCTTACGTAGTCGAAGTAAGAAAAATTGCCCAAAAAATTTTATCTTATGTTAAGTATGAAGGTTTTGTTGAAGTAGAATGTAAAATTGTTCCTCAGAATAAACAGGTATATTTAATTGAAGTTAATCCTAGAGCCTGTGGATGGATTAAGATATTAATGGATCGTTTTGTTAATTTTGTTTTAAAAGAAAAGACTGATAAGAATAGTAGTAAAAAATTAATTTGGATAAATTTAGTTAGAGATATAAGAGCCGGTTTTTATCTTTTAAGAAAATATCGTGATCCCAAGTGGATTATAGATATGTTTAAAGATTATTTAAAATTTCCTATTTGGGATATATTTGATTTACGAGATATTAAACCTTTTCTATGGCAATTTAGAAAGCTTTTGTGGAGGTTGAAATGAACAAGATAAAAACATTGCTAAAGAAAACCGTTTTTAAAGTACAAAGTGAAGGAATATTAAGTACAATAGTAGAAATTTTTAAAATTTTTGCGCAAAAAACTGGTTTTTCTTCATCTATAACTTTGATTTATAGAATTGATTTATCTTTAACAAGTTTATATTTATTAAATAATTTTTCTCAATATCATATTCTTGTGATAAATGACGTTGGTGAGTTTAACAATTTTTATCAGGTTCCTCAGAAGCTTTATTTTTTACCGTTAAAAAAGTGGTTCGAAAGAGGTTCTAAGTGTTTAGCTATTAGTAAAAATAGGCATTTAGCAGCATATACTTGGATACATAAAAATTTTTACGATGAGTTAGGCCCTGCAGGAGCATTAAGATTAGATGAAAACGAAGCATATATTGGTCCTTTCTATACAGATCCTTTATTTAGAGGAAAAGGTCTCTATTATATACTTATGAATTATGCCTTACATCATTTAAAGAAAAAAAATATTGTTTTTTTATACGGTTCTTCAAATATACATAATATAGCTACTATTAAGGTACTATCAAAATCAAATTTTAATATTATTGGCATAATCTGGGTTCAAGGTAATAACTACCAAATAATAGATTTTACAAAAGAAAAGAAGTTAAATAAAAAGTTTTACAATGAAAAAAATTAATATTTTATTTACTAGGTCATTTAGATTTCTTCGTAGAGGTGGAGTAACTATTTACGCAAAATATTTGGTAAAACATCTTAAGAGGGATCTTATTGAGATAATTAATCTAAAGGAAATTTCTAAACAATCAATAGATATATTAAAAGAACATAGTGATTCCTCTATTAGAGAAAAGATAAAGTCAAGATTTTTTCTTACTCTTTTTAGTCTATTATTCCCATTCCGAATTTTAATCCATTCAGTAGATATTATTCATGCAAATCCATCATTTAGGCCAATACCCTTAATTAGAGATAGTTATTTTATTTTATGGGCAGCCTTATTAAGAAGAAAAATAGTTGTAACTATACATGGATGGGATTACAATTTAGAACAAAAGATGTTGTCTTGTAAATATCTATCACGAATTTTTGCGCTCATTTATAATTTAGCCGATGTTATTTTTGTTTTATCTGAGAATTTTAAAAAATCACTTTTAAAACTTGGGATAAAAACTAAAATTATTGTTGAAACTAATATGGTAGATGATAATCCTATTTTAGAAAATAGTATAGAAAACAATATAAAACAAAAACCATTTAAAAAAAACTTAATAATACTATTTCTTGCCCGTATCGAAAAAACAAAAGGAATATATCAGGCAATTGAGGCTTTTAAGATTGTGTATCAGAAGTTCCACAATATAACACTTTTTATTGCTGGAAGTGGTGCAGAGTTAGAGTATGTTAAAAAATTTGTAAAGGAACAAAAGATACCACATATTAAATTTTTAGGCTATGTTTCAGGGAAGAAAAAGACAGAAGTTTTTTTGAATTCTGATATTTATTTATTTCCTTCATACCATGAAGGTCTTCCCATTTCCGTTTTAGAAGCCATGTATTTTGGCCTACCTGTTATTACAAGACGTGTTGGAGGATTAAAAGACTTTTTTATTAATGGCAAACATGGTTTTATTACTGATTCTAAAGATCCCAAAGTCTTTGCAAATTACTTAGAAAAGTTAATTTTAGATAGGGATCTTAGAATAAAGATCTCACAATTTAATCATAATTATGCAAAAGAGTATTTTGTTGCTTCTAAAGTTGTGCAGAGAATTGAGGGAGTTTATTTAGATCTTTTTAAGGAAAGTTTGTTATGATTTATATTATACTCACTCTTGATTATGAGATTTTTGGTAATGGTGCGGGCGATGTTTTGCGTCATATTATTAAACCTACAGATAGAATACTTGGTATTCTGGAACAATATAATGTACCTCTTACAATCATGTTTGAAGTGGGGGAATATTTAAAATTTCAAGAGTATGATGCTCAAATAAAAAAGGACAAAGGTTATTCTTATGCTAATGCTATGTCCAAACATGTTATTGATGCATATCAGAGAGGTCATGATGTTCAGTTACATATTCACCCACAGTGGTTTAATGCCTATTATAAATCTGGACAATGGATAATGGATGATCCAGATATTTGTATATCTGAATTTTCAGCTAATGAAATTGATAAAATAATTTCAACTTCAAAGAAATGTTTAGAAAATATTTTAAAACCAATTGATAGAGTGTATAGTTGTAAGGTTTTACGACTGACCAATTTAAATTGGTCAGAGGCTCCAAGAAGTGTTTTTGCTTCTATGGCTAAAAATAACTTACATGTTCATTCCTTAGCTGTTTCTACTAATCCTAAAAATACAAAGAAAGGATATTGGTACTTAGATAAAAACTATCCAATAATAGAAATTCCGATTCATGCATTAAAAATGCCTATCTATAAATATGTAAACCGTTATAGAATAATTACGGCTTTATATAGATTATTAATTTCAAAGTTTTTTTGGAGAAATAATAAAAATAGTAAAAACAATAAAAAAACACAAAAAAAACTAAGTGTTAAAAGTATATTAAAAAAAGTATTTGATTCTTATCCAGCAAAATGGGATTTTTGCAAACAGTCTTCTAAAGAAATGATTTATTTTCTCTTTAAAGCAATGGAATTTTATGATTGGCAGAATTGTGATGTTCCTTTAGTTATGATTTCACATTCAAAAGATTTTTTTAATAGTAGAAATTTAATTTATTTTTTAGAACAGGTTAAAAAAATAAATAATATTAAATTTGTTACTTTTAATAGTTTTATAGATATTTTAAAAAGAAATTAATTTTAATTCTTTTGTAAAGGTAAGGAATGAAAATATGTTTATTTATACAGTATTTCGAAAAATTATTCACCATGTTGGTAGTTATTTGAGAAGGATAAAAAAAATATATTATAAAATGTGTGGCATTAAAATTGGCCAAAATACCATGATTAGTTTGGGTGCCAAACTTGATGTTAGAAGAGGTGAAATTATTATTGGCAATAATTGTACAATAACATATGGCTGTATTCTTTTATCTCACGATGCTACTGCTAAATGGTTACATCCTGGAGATAATGGAGCAGGTAAGATTATAATAGAAGATGATGTTTTTATTGGAGTGGGAACAATAGTTATGCGAAATGTTAGAATAGGTAAAGGGGCTATAATTGGAGCTGGATCTGTAATTACTAAAGATGTTCCTGCAGGAGCAATTGTTATTGGAAATCCACAAAGGATAATAGGATATAGACCAGGTTATGAGCCAATTAAAAAAAATTAAGTTTTATATCTTGAGACTTAAAAATTCATCAATAAAAGAAATATGTTATAGAATAAAAGAATTAATTTTTATTAAAAGACTAAAAAGTGCACAGAAAAAAATTCTTCAGACCCATATAAATTTTATCCAACATATTAAAATTCCTAATTTTTATTTTGAACGGGATTCTTATAAGATTGTAAATGAAATTTTAAAAGGGAAAACATATACCTTAAATGAATCTATTGAGTTAATAAGTGAAATTGAAGCCCAGTACAGATTCACTTTTTTTTCAGATATAGATATAACCAAGTTTCCATTGGATATAAGGTCTATTTGGGAGCCAGCTAGACTTCAACATTTGGCTTTTTTAAGTTTATATATTCTTCAAAATCCTACTTTAGCAAATAAAGATAAAGAAATAATAAAAAAATATATTAAAAGATCTCTGTTTAAATGGTTTAATGATAATCCTTTTCCTTATGGGTTACATTATATATCTGCAATGGAATGTGCTCTTAGGATACCTGTTTTTGTATATTGTTTTAAAGCATTGGACGATGTCCTAACAAAAGAAGAAGTAAAAGAGATTGCTCAACAGATATTTATAAACGCTTGGTTTGTTTTTAATAGACTTTCTCTTTATTCTTCTGTTGGAAATCACACAATAGCAGAATGCACAGGACTTATCTTTGCTGCTCTTTCTATAGACTGCCTTTTTAGTAAAAAATGGCTTGATGTTGCCATACAACTTCTGAAACAGGAAGCTTATCACCAAATCTTAAATGATGGAGGACCTGCAGAGCAGTCCTTAAATTATCATAGGTTTATTCTTGATCTTTTATGGCTATCAAAAAATATGCTTGAAATAAACGGAAATAATGAACTCAAAGAAGTTGAATATAGGTTAAAAAAAGGTGAAAAATTTTTAAGTTGTTTTTATTATGACAAAGATAAATACCCCTCAATTGGGGATAGCGATGATGCTCATGCAATAGCACCTGGGGTATATCCTATAATAAGGAGTAATCCACAGAAAGTAGGATATTATCTTTTTCAAACTTCAGGATACAGCATTATAAGAACAGATAATATATTATTCATATTTGATCATGGCCCATTAGGAATGCCACCATTGTATAACCACGGTCATGCTGATGCACTTTCTGTAATTCTTATAAAGAATGGAAATCCTTTTTTGATTGATACTGGGACATATAAGTACAACAAAGAGCTCAAGCTACGAAAATATTTTAAAGGTACAAAGGCACATAATACAGTTACAATTGATGATAAAGACCAGGCAGTTCAAGAAACTTCTTTTATATGGAGCCATCCGTATAGATGTCATTTAGAAAGAATTTATACAACTGAGAAAGATCTGTATATTTCTGCTTATCATGATGGATATAAAAGGCTTTCTAACCCGGTATTTCATAGAAGAACTGTATCATTTTTTGATAATGAGTTTTTTATTATAAAAGATTCTTTTTGGGGAGAAGGAACTCACAAATTTGAATTAAATTTTCATTTAGCAGATGGTTCAATGGTAAAAAAGATTGACAGATGGTGGCAAATAGAAAATAAAAAAGAGTCTACCTAAAATCTGCAATTACAGTTCAATCGTAAGCAACTGATTGTTCTGGACAGAGATACCTAGATATGGAGCTGTTATGTTAAAGGATATGTCTCCCTCATTGTGACTTGGAAGGCTTTTTCAGGTAGAAGCTGCGGTCAGTGGCACTCTTTACGGGTGTGTAAAGGCACACCACTGCACATGGACTTACGCAAAATCCTATTTTGGAGGATACTCTCAAAAAAAGATTAAGCAAATTGTAATGACCGGATGGAATTTTCTATCTTTATCCAACGTTCTTTGAAAAAATAATCCCTCGATAATCGAAGGAACCATTGTCGTCCCGCATGCATCAGCCGAGCTGGAACATGGATTAGAAACATGCGGATTGTGTTGGGCTCTTCTCTAAAACCATCTTCATCGTTGAGCCACATCATCCAAACCAGTAGATTGTAAGCCAGAATACAGGTCTGGAATATGGCGGAGTTGGCCCAAAAATCCTGTGTCAAAATGCTTCCAGAGGCCATCTGTCCCTTACACCACTCAATCCAGTTTTCACTGGCCCCCCGTTGGCAATAATACCTGTGGACGTCCCAGGGACTCAGGTTCATATTTGTTACATAACAAAAATAATCATACTCAGTCTTTGTAACGCTGAAAAAAAAGCAACTAAATTTGCTCTCTATTACTTGACGTACGGCCACAAACCGGCGGGGGTGTTTCCACCTCTCACATTTGTATGTGAATTCGGTCTTCTCATAGCCAGGTCTATTTTTAACCTTGTGCCATTTCTGAGCTTCTAAAAGCTGAGTGAGTCCTCGCATCTTAACCTTGATTAAGTACAAAGCATGAGCCTCTTCTAAGTAGTCTAAAAGTTCTCCATTAAAAAAGGCGGAATCTGCACGTACAATAATTTTCCAGACTCTCCTTGGAAGCTTGGCAAAGCACTCTTGCATAAACTCTACACAACCATTGGCTGAATAAGCATCTCCGGCTCTAAACCAGTTGTGAAGACATTCCCGCGTCTCAGCAATAAAGCAAAGTAGCGGATGATATCCCCTTTGTCCTGGCTTCTTGGGGTTGTAACCCTTCTCGGCACCTTCCTGTTTCCCATACACCCCACGCACTGTAGAGTCCAAATCTAAAGTGATGCGGCTAAACCATTTTTTACCCCAAACCTTTTTGCGCACTTTTGTTTCTACATCGGAGAGCTCATTGCAATGTCGGGGATTAAACAACTTAAAAACCCGATTTATGGTAGTATAGTCAGGAAACCTTTCCCATTTAAAAAGCGACCTCAATGCTAAATCAGATTTTAGGATAAATACATGGCTCATATGCTTAGCCCCGGCTAACACTGCCATCATCAAAATCATGATAATGTCGGAAACCTTATACTGTGCGGTAGCTCCCCGCTTAATAGTAATGTGTTGCTCAAGCATCTTGGGAAGCTTCAGTTTGTCAGCAAACAGGCCCAGCAATACCAGTCCGGCGTTGCCCGTAAGATTTTTTTCAGTGAACTTAACATGGAATCTACGCATAGAATCAGTGCCTCCTTCATACTTCCTATTTGAAACACTTTATACCATTAATTCACTATATTGTCAAGCTAAACATTATCTTATGATGCAAATTTTAGGGTCTATATTTATCTGTTCCGTTGATGAATACGATTTCAATTTAACAAAGAATTTCTCTTCACCCTGTTATGGAGTTAAAAGTGAAATAAATGTATTACACATGAAAAAACATGGGCTACCTAAAGAAGTTTATTTTTGCACGGCGATTTCAATTAATTCACCTTTAAATTTAAAAACATTAGAAGAAAAGGTTAAAGAAAGTGCAGAGGTTGAAAATATTAAATATATGGGTAGATAGTATAACTAAACAAGAATTTCTTAAAAAGATAGAAGAGTTTATCCATACAAAAGAGAAAAAAGTTCATACAATCTTTGCCTCTAATCCTGAAAAAAATTTTTCCGTTCCAAAAGATCCAGTTGTTTATAAAATATTTAAAGATGCTGATATACTCCTTCCAGATGGGATAGGTGTTGTTTTAGCAGCAAGACTCCTATATGGAATTCATATAACAAGGCTTCCTGGCGCTGATATGATGGAAGAGATATGTAAATTGGCAGCTAAAAAAGGATTTAAAGTATTTGTATATGGTGCAAAAGAAGAAGTAAATAAAAAGGCTGTAGATATTTTAATAAGAAAATATCGAGGCTTAAATATTGTTGGAAGATCCCATGGTTATGTGAATGAAAAAGATATGAACAAATTAATAGAAAAAATAAATAATTCAAAAGCAGAGATTCTTTTTGTTGCATTAGGTTCTCCAAAACAGGAAAGATGGATTGCTGCATATAAAGACAAGTTAAATACAGTAAAGGTATGTCAAGGTATAGGAGGAACTCTTGATACTATTGCTGGAAATGTAAAAAGAGCTCCAATTTTTTGGCAAAGGCTAAATCTTGAATGGCTATATAGACTTATATCAGAGCCAAAGAGGATAAAAAGACAAAAGGTTCTTCCTGTTTTTGCATTTTTGATATTATTAGAAAAGGTTAAAACATATGTTAAAAAGAGAAAAGATTTATAATAGCTTATATTTGGGTATTATTGGACTTTTAATAATCGCTACTTATTATTCCACTCTTTCGTGGCTTTTTTTTGTAGATCTTACTAGAGAAGACTATAATTATGGGTATATTATACCTTTTATAGTCTGTTATCTGTTATGGGAAAAAAAAGATATTTTAAAAAGTGTTCCCTCTATCCCTTCCTGGAAAGGAATTATTTTAATAATTTCAGGAATTATTATATTCTGGTTTGGAGAACTTGCAGGTGAATTTTATTCACAATATATTTCCTTGTGGATTATAATAGTGGGATTGGTATGGTGTTTTGTAGGTTGGTCAAAACTTAAAAAAATTATTTTCCCTTTAATGATTATTCCTTTGATGTTTCCTCTCCCTCAATTTATAAACAACAGACTCACATTAAAACTAAAGCTTATATCTTCTAAATTAAGCGTATTATTCCTTCAGTTTCTCGATATTCCAGCTTATAGAGAAGGAAATATAATTGATCTTGGTTTTACTAAGTTACAGGTAGTAGATGCTTGTAGTGGACTTAGGTATCTTTTTCCTTTATTAGTCCTGGGAATAATAATGGTTTATTTTTATAAAGAAAAGTTATGGAAGAAATTAATAATTGTACTTTCTACCATACCTCTGTCTATAATAACCAATGCTCTTAGAATCACAATTACTGGTATTTTATATAAGAAAGTTGGTCAGGAAGTAGCAGAAGGATTCTTCCATGCATTTTCAGGATGGTTAATTTTTATATTGAATATGTTAATAATTTTAGGTGAAATGTGGCTACTGAAAAAAATATTTCCTTACACAAGCTTTAATACAAAAACACCAGATAAGGCTAAAAATAAAAATGAACATAAAGATGAAAAACTCAATGCACCTTTAAAACCGTCTTACCTGACATTTATTGCTATTTTTATTATATTTTTCTTAAATACATGTATGGTTTATTCAATAAAATTAACCCAGAAAAAAATACCTATTAACAAAGCATTATCAACTTTTCCTGTAGCTGTTGATGGATGGAAGGGAACGCACGATTATTTAACTAAAGATATAATAAATGCATTAGATCTTTCAGATTATGTTGTATTAAACTACCAGAATTCAGAGGGTAAAACAGTAAATTTTTATGTGGCATACTATGAAATACAAACCAAAGGAAAATCAATCCATTCGCCAAGAAGTTGTTTTACTGGAAGCGGATGGGTTTTAAAGCAAGATGGTTTAAAAAAAGTAAGATTATCTAATAATAAAACAATAGTTGTTAGAAGACTTTATATGGAAAAAACGGGTAATCGTCAGATTTGTTATTATTGGTTTTATCTAAGAGGAAGAGTTATTAGTGATGCTTATCATGTAAAATTTTTCAATTTTTTGGATTCCATAACAAGACATAGAACAGATGGTGCGCTTATAAGAATAGTTACGCCAATTTATAATTTTGAGATGGTTAGGGACGCAGACAAGAGACTGGAAAATTTCATAAGAATGATATATCCAATTTTAAATAAATATTTGCCTGCTTAAAATTAAAAAAATAGCAAATGCAAAGTCAAGGATCTTTGATACAAGTTAAACTTTTTGCTTTAAAATAAATATACTGTAAAATAAGAAGCAAGTAAGTATGTTTAAAAAAATTATTCCTGGGATAAAATTGCACAAGATTTTAAGAGATTGTATAATGATTGCTGTAACTGTATTGATTTTTATAACAGGTGAGAAAATCAAAAATGGATATTGAAATATGAAATTAAAAGTAATCGTTCACACTGCAGAAGAAGGTGGATATTGGGCAGAAGTCCCTTCTATCCCTGGTTGTGCTACTCAAGGTGAAACATTTGAGGAACTTTTGACCAATATTTGCGTGGCTGTAGAAGGTTGTTTGTCTGTAGATATGAAGGACATTCAAATAAATGAAAATGACAGAGTTCTGGAAATAGCAGTTTGAAAGCCATATCTGTTAACAAATTCGCAGAACTTTTTGAAATCAACGGAGTAATATGACTGTAGTTTTTACAATTATTATAATTTCTTTTTTTATCACTATATCTATCATTCCAGTTCTTTATAGAATTGCTCTTAAGTACAATCTCCTGTTGGATATACCGTCTAAAAGAAAGATGCATGAGAGGCCTGTTCCGAGAATTGGCGGGATTGGCATGGCCCTGGCCTTTTTTGTCACTACCTTTATGTGGGTACCAAAAAATGAATTTTTTTATGCCTTTTTAATTGGATGTGGGATAATTGTGTTTTCTGGTGTTTTAGATGACTTGTTCTCTTTAGGGTATAAACCTAAATTTTCAGCTCAAATAATAGCAGCCGTGGTTTTAATAGTGTATGGTAAGGTAAGAATTTTATCTGTTGGAAACATTCTTCCTGAAAATTTTTGTCTTTCTGATTGGTCTAGCTTTTTGTTAACCCTGGTTGTAATTGTAGGTATTACTAATGCCATTAATCTTGCCGATGGTCTGGACGGACTGGCAGGTGGGATTTGTTTGTTGGCATTTTCATGTATCGCTTATCTTGCATATTTAGTTCACATGCCTATTATCTTACTTTTTTGTGCATCCATGATAGGGAGTATTCTGGGTTTTTTGAGATTTAACACATATCCAGCAACCATTTTCATGGGAGATACCGGGAGCCAGTTGCTTGGATTTAGTGGAATAATATTGGCTATAAAGCTCACTCAAGAAAGTATTGACTTAAGCCCTGTTTTGCCAGCCCTTATTTTTGGAGTTCCTATTCTGGATACCCTCTCAGTAATGACTCAGAGGATGATGGAAAAAAGACCATTATTTAAAGCAGACAAAAACCATTTTCATCATAAATTGATTCGTCTTGGTTTATTTCATACAGAAGCAGTAGTTGTTCTCTATACATTACAATTTTTATTTATTCTTTTGGCTATTATTTTTAGAACATCTTCGTCAATAATAATTTTACTTGGATTTATTATTTTTCTTGTTTTAACGATATTATTTTTTATTTTTATTGAAAAAAGAGATTATAAACTCGTACGTTTTGAGTTTATAACAAACTTAAAAAGTAAATTAAGAGATATTAGAGAACAGGGATTTTTTATTAAATGGTGTTTTTTTGCCTTAAAAATTTTTCTTCCTGTTTTAATGGTTTTTATTTCTTTTGTACCTGCAAATATACCAAAATATTTATCTATTGTTGCAACAGCTATAGTAATTTTATTGTTATTTAATATTGGTATTGGAAAGAAATTAAATCTTTTACTAAGATTAATAGCATATATGTTTTTTCCTTATTTAATTTTCTTAGGTGAACAAAATAGCTATGTCTTAACTAATCATTCTTTATTAATAGGTTATAACTTATTATTTCTTTTAGTAACTACATTTTCTGTTCTAACGATAAAACTTACAAGAAGACGTAGTGGATTTTATGTAACACCAATGGATATTTTAATCTTGTTAATTATAACAAGTTTATTTATAATCCCTGCTGATAATATAAATATTCACAAAGTGGGTATGATTGCAGCAAAAAGTCTCATTATTCTTTTTGGTTATGAAGTTTTAATAGGAGAACTCAGAAAAGAGACAAAAGCATTAGGTATTTTTATACTTGGAGTTCTTATTGCGATTATAATAAGAGGATTTTGTGCGATTTAACAATAGAGGATTCGCCATCGGCGTACCTAAAAAGAGCAAAAAAGGGGACATGCGAATAATGTAATTCTAACAAGAGTGACCAGTGTGTGTGATCAGTGTGTGTGATAAAGAGTGATCAATGAAAACTGAACAGTGTCAGTAGATAACAGATCACAGACACAGATCACAGATAACAGTGATCAGTGTCAGTAGATAACAGATCACACACACAGATAACAGGTCACACTAACAAGAGTGACCAGTGTGTGTGATCAGTGTGTGTGATAAAGAGTGATCAATGAAGACTGAACAGTGAGTATATAACAGATCACAGACACAGATCACAGATAACAGTGATCAGTGTCAGTATATAACAGATAACACACACAGATAACAGGTCACACTAACAAGAGTGACCAGTGTGTGTGATCAGTGTGTGTGATAAAGAGTGATCAATGAAGACTGAACAGTGAGTATATAACAGATCACACACACAGATAACAGGTCACAACATCAAAAAAGGGGACATGCAAATAATGCAATTTGGGTTAATGGGTTTATGCGTTTATGCGTAAATGGGTTGATGGGTTTGTTGGCTTAATAATAAAATGGAACATTAAACAAGAAGGCCTTTTTCCCGAAATCAGTCACAGACCACAGATAACAGGTCACAGACACTAACAAGAGTGACCAGTGTGTGTGATCAGTGTGTGTGATAAAGAGTGATCAATGAAGACTGAACAGTGAGTATATAACAGATCACACACACACTGATAACAGGTCACAACATCAAAAAGGGGACATGCAAATAATGCAATTTGAGTTAATGGGTTAATGGGGGTATGCGTTAATGGGTTAATGGGTTGATGGGTTTGTTGGCTTAATAATAAAATGGAACATTAAACAAGAAGGCCTTTTTCCCGAAATCAGTCACTGACCACTGATAACAGGTCACACTAACAAGAGTGACCAGTGTATGTGATCAGTGTGTGTGATAAAGAGTGATTAGTGAAAACTGAACAGTGTCAGTAGATAACAGATCACACACACAGATAACAGATAACAGTGATCAGTGTGAGTGGAAAACAGATCACAGACACTGATAACAGGTCACAACATCAAAAAAGGGGACATGCAAATAATGCAATTTGGGTTAATGGGTTTATGCGTTTATGCGTAAATGGGTTGATGGGTTTGTTGGCTTAATAATAAAATGGAACATTAAACAAGAAGGCCTTTTTCCCGAAATCAGTCACAGACCACAGATAACAGGTCACAGACACTAACAAGAGTGACCAGTGTGTGTGATCAGTGTGTGTGATAAAGAGTGATCAATGAAGACTGAACAGTGAGTATATAACAGATCACACACACAGATAACAGGTCACAACATCAAAAAAGGGGACATGCAAATAATGCAATTTGGGTTAATGGGTTAATGGGGGTATGCGTTAATGGGTAAATGGGTTTGGTGGGTTTGTTGGGTTAATAATAAAAGGGAACATTAAACAAGAAGGCCTTTTTCCCGAAATCAGTCACAGACCACGGATAACAGGTCACAGACACTAACAAGAGTGACCAGTGTGTGTGATCAGTGTGTGTGATAAAGAGTGATCAATGAAGACTGAACAGTGAGTATATAACAGATCACACACACAGATAACAGGTCACACTAACAAGAGTGACCAGTGTGTGTGATCAGTGTGTGTGATAACATCAAAAAAGGGGACATGCAAATAATGCAATTTGGGTTAATGGGTTAATGGGGGTATGCGTTAATGCGTAAATGGGTTGATGGGTTTGTTGGCTTAATAATAAAATGGAACATTAAACAAGAAGGCCTTTTTCTCGAAATCAGTCACAGACCACAGATAACAGGTCACAGACACTAACAAGAGTGACCAGTGTGTGTGATCAGTGTGTGTGATAAAGAGTGATCAATGAAGACTGAACAGTGAGTATATAACAGATCACACACACAGATAACAGGTCACAACATCAAAAAGGGGACATGCAAATAATGCAATTTGGGTTAATGGGTTTATGGATAAATGGGTTGTTACAAAGCCTGCCTAAATCAGTCTCCTACCCTTTGTTGAGAAAAGTATCTATAGACCTAGAAAAGTAAACAAGGAAGAGGGATTATTGATTAATGGTTAGGATAGGTTAACGTTAATATAAAACATATTTGAATTTTAACAGCAACTTGACATAAATATAAACAAAAGGTAAAGTCAAATGAGAATGTAAATAGTAAATAATATTGAGGTGTTAGAATGATGAAAAGGTTTATTCTGATAATTACAATTATATTTTGTTTGAGTTTATTTTCAGGTGGAGTGATTGCCTCTAATGCAAAATCAGAGGTTAAGACACCATTACCTATGGGTTTGTCAAAGGATACTCAATTTATTATTTATTACATGGACAAGCGTTTTGATGCCTTGTACCGGGAAATGGATAAACGTTTTGAACAAGTGGATAAACGTTTTGAACAGGTGGATAAACGCTTTGAACAGATTATGAATTTTTTATGGATGTTAACTGGAATTTTTACTACTTTGACTGCTGCGGTGATAGCCTTTGCATTCTGGGATAGGCGCACAATTATTCGTCAGGCTCGAAATGAGGCCATTGAAAGAATTGAAAAGGAAGGTCGGCTCCAGAATTTGATAGAAGTTCTCCGAACATTTGCCAAAAAAAATAGTGAATTTGCAGAAATTTTAAAATCTTTTAATCTGTTGTAACACATCCCTATGTCTCAGAAGAGATGGCATTTAAAGTGAGCATAAAAAAAGGGCACATGCAAATAATGCTCTTCAGGTGTTAGGTAGTTTGATAGAGAAGAGGTGAGAGGTTAGTTTCATGAAAAGCAGGAGTTGAGGATGCAGTATGATATAGCGTCAAAGGTAATATTGTCACATTGCAGAAAGGCAGTGTTGCAAGAGTTGTGCGGGTTGAGGGTGAAGGATGCTGAACTCATAGAGGTACGTCCCCAGGAGACAGCGTCAGTAAGGAGGTCAGATTTTGTTTTAAAAGCCCTGTTTGAAGATGGGACAGAGAAAATGGTGTTACTGGAACTGATAACCGCATGGAAGAAATATTTGCCACTGAGGACACTGGAGACAAGATGTCGTCACTTACTGGAAGAAGGGCTTGAGATAGAAACAATAATGATAGAATTAAGGCGATGTTACGGAGTAAAGGATTATTATCATGACAATGAGGTTGATTTCAAGTATAAAGTGGTAAAGTTGTATGAAATGGAAGCGAAAGAGGTGTTAAAAAAGGGAATTAAATGTTTGTATCCCTTTATGCCGTTGATGAAGGGAGGTAGTGAGTTGGTAGAAGAGGCAGAGAGGAGGATATATGAGGGAGAAGAAAGTCGTGCATACAAGGCAGATATGTTAACAGGGATGACAATTATGGCGGGTTTGGTATCAGAAGAGATGGCATTAAAATTGTTACAAAGGAGGAGGGATATCATGATAGAATCAGCAGCATATGAGTTAATAGGGCAAGAGAGATATGAAGCCGGTATGCAACAGGGGTTGCAACAGGGATTGCAACAGGGATTGCAACAGGGATTGCAGCAGGGGTTGCAGCAGGGATTGTTGTTGGAAGCTCAGGAGATGTTGGTAAATGCTCTGGAGGAGCGATTTGAGATAGTGCCGCGGGCCATAGTTAGGAAAATCAAGGAAATTGAGGATAGAGAAGTGATAAAGGGTTTGTTTAGAGTAGCGTTACGAAGTGATTCTTTGGAGGAGTTTAAGAGGAAATTGGAGAAGGCTATAGAATGATGTACTGATAGCAAAAAAATTATCAAGGGATTATGGGTTAATGCGTAAATGGGTTTATGCGTTTACGAGTTAATGGGTTTGTGGAGTTAAATGAGTAAATGCGAAAATGAGAGTTAGTTTCGCATCCACCGTTATTGAAAAAAGAGATTATAAACTCATACGTTTTGAATTTATAACAAACTTAAAAAGCAAATTAAAAGATATTAGAGAACAGGGATTTTTTATTAAATGGTGTTTTTTTGCCTTAAAAATTTTCCTTCCTGTTTTAATGGTTTTTATTTCTTTTGTGCCTGTAACTATACCAAAATATTTATCTATTGTTGCAACAGCTATAGTAATTTTATTATTAATTAGTATTGGTACTGGAAAGATATTAAATCTTTTATTAAGATTAATAGCATATATGTTTTTTCCTTATTTAATTTTCTTAGGTGAACAAAATAGCTATGTCTTAATTAATCATTCTTTATTAATAAGTTATAACTTATTATTTCTTTTAGTAACTACTTTTTCTGTCCTAACGATAAAACTTACAAGAAGACGTAGTGGATTTTATGTAACACCAATGGATATTTTAATCTTGTTAATTATAACAAGTTTATTTATAATCCCTCCTGATAATATAAATATTCACAAAGTGGGTATGATTGCAGCAAAAAGTCTTATTATACTTTTTGGTTAGGAGAACTCAGAAAAGAGACAAAAGCATTAAGTATTTTTATACTTGGAGTTCTTATTGCGATTATAATAAGAGGATTTTGTGCGACTTAACAATAGAGGATTCGCCATCGGCGTACCTTAAAGGCTTGTCTTTGACAACGCAATGAAGGCTATTAGGAAGACAACTATTTTCCTGAGACTCAAGGTTTAAAGTTCCACGTTCAAAAAACTTAAAACATAGAACTTTGCGAATTTTAGCTAATTTTAATCAAGAAAAATTCCAATTCCGTCTGAGGCAAGATAATATAATCTATCTTCATGCCGCAATGATAGCTTATAATCTTGGAGGAAAGAAAGAAGCAGAAAAATATTTATAGTTATCCGCACAATTTCATATAATATGGGGTGCCCTTTAAAAATTTTTCTATCCAACTTTTAGCAAAACTTAGTTTTTTACATAACCTATTCCATGCTTCTGATATAACGTCCTCCATCTCTTTTATATCTTTTACAAAAACTAATGAAAGCACTCTTTTTATACTTTTCCAGATATACTCAATAGGATTTAACTCTGGTGAATAAGGGGGAAGATAGACTAGATAAATATCTAACTCAGATGCCTTTTCTCTTACTACTTTACTCTTATGGGATGAAAAATTATCTATTATTGCTACTATCGCTTTATATCTCTTATTTACTTCTCTTATCTTTTCTAAAAACTTAGCTATTGATAAGCCTTTTGAATCTTCTAAAAATGATTTTACACTTTCTCCTTTTATAGCATAAAAACCTATTGTGTTTGTCTTGAACTTTGTTGTATTTTTTATAATTCTTGTCTTCTCAAAACTCCATACCCTTACTGTATTGGCGGTGTTCTGCGGACTTGTTTCATCTATAAAACCTATTGCTATCTCCTCTTCTTTAAATCCTTTCTCCTTTAACAGAGAAAAAGTAAGTTGAAGTTGATTCTCTAATATCTTCTCTCCATCTTTTGGTTTCCTATAATCCATCGGATATGGTTTAGAAAAATGCATCTTAAGCTTATCTCTCAATATCCTTACTACATGGTCTTGGGAGTATTCTATATCAAAAGTATCTTTTATCAATGCCCTTACTTCTTTTGTAGTCCAATAAGCTCTCTTTTTAAGTAATTCCTTAAGCTTTTTTAAATCTTCCTCTGATAGCCTACTTGGCCTTCCTCCCCCTTTTCCTCTTCCTTTACCTTTTATCCCTTTATAACCCTCTTGGTTCCATTCCCTTATCCATAAGTATCCTGTCGATTGGGCTATCCCACAACCGCTACACGCCTTTTCAAAATCTATCCCTTCTCTTATAAGATTTAGAAAAATAAGTTTTACCAAAATATTGTCTTTCTTCTCACCCTTTAATTTTTCCTTTAGCTCTTCTGCATTTTTAACCTTAATACGTTCCCCTTTCATAAATATTCATTATATCAAATCGTTCCTATTATATCAAGTTCTGAAGGATACTATAAATATTGCTATTCAATGCATAAATCCAGATATAAGAAAAAAAAGCTATTGAATTAAAAGAGAAAATTATACTGAGCAAAGAATCGTGATGTTGCTCAAAAAATATTTAAAATAGTCTCAAAAGATTGTTGACAGAAAATAAAAAAATTATAATATTACCAGAAACGGAGTATATACAAAAAATTTTAAAAAATAAAAAGTGGAGGGAAGAAAATGATTAAAAAAATTTTTTCTTACACAATAGGGGTTTTGGTATGTTGTTTTTTAATGGGCTTTTCTCAAGCAAAAGCCTTTACTATTATGGATGATTTTAGTTCAGATCCAGCAACAAACTGGCAATTAAATGGAGATGCTGAGTGGAATGGTGCTCAGGTGCATTTGACTCTTTCACAGTTATATCAAAGCGGAAGTATGTGGTATAAACAAAGCTTTGATCTTTCCAAATATAAAAGCTTTATAGTCGAGTTTGATTTTAGTGTAGGTTATTTAGATGATGGGGCAGATGGTATAACCTTTGCTGTGATTGATAAATCCAACGGTCTTAATGCATTGGGAAGTGGAGGTGGTGGTTTGGGATATAAAGATATTTCAAATAGCTTTGCTGTAGAGTTTGATACTTATCAAAATTCTGTTTATGGTGATCCATCTGATGATCATATTGGGATTGATAAAGATGGAAACATAGAGTCTTTAACAACTCTTTCAGTTGGAAATATTGAAACATCAGGCTTTAAACATGCAAAAATAGATTTTGATATTACAACAGGAGCGATCTCTGTTTACTTGGATAAAGATAATGATGGTAATGTAGATTATACACTTAACTATACAATTACAGATTTTACTCCATGTGAAGCCTACTTTGGTTTTACTGGAGCTACAGGAGGTCTCCGTAATCTTCAAAGTGTAGATAACTTCAATCTCACATTAATTCCTGTTCCTATTCCTTCAAGTATGCTACTTCTTCTAAGTGGTTTAATAGGAGGCCTTTATTTGAGAACCAAAGAAAAAATTAAATAAAGAAATGGGGGGGATTTCCCCCACCTCCTAACTAGCTCTTAGTAACTAAAAAGGGGACATGCAAATAATGCAATTTGGGTTAATGGGTTAATGCGTTTATGCGTAAATGGGTTGATGGGTTTGTTGGCTTAATAATAAAATGGAACATTAAACAAGAAGGCCTTTTTCCCGAAATCAGTCACAGACCACAGATAACAGGTCACAGACACTAACAAGAGTGACCAGTGTGTGTGACCAGTGTGTGTGATAAAGAGTGATCAATGAAGACTGAACAGTGAGTATATAACAGATCACACACACAGATAACAGATAACAGTGATCAGTGTGAGTGGAAAACAGATCACACACACAGATAACAGGTCACAACATCAAAAAGGGGACATGCGAATAATGCAATTTGGGTTAATGTGTTAATGGGGGTATGCGTTAATGGGTAAATGGGTTTGTTGGGTTAATAATAAAAGGGAACATTAAACAAGAAGGCCTTTTTCCCGAAATCAGTCACAGACCACAGATAACAGGTCACAGACACTAACAAGAGTGACCAGTGTGTGTGATCAGTGTGGGTGATAAAGAGTGATCAATGAAGACTGAACAGTGAGTATATAACAGATCACACACACAGATAACAGGTCACAACATCAAAAAAGGGGACATGCGAATAATGCAATTTGGGTTAATGTGTTAATGGGTTTATGTGTTAATGCGTTAATGTGTATATGGGTTGTTACAAAGCCTGCCTAAATCAGTCTGCTACCCTTTGTCGAGAAAAGTATCTAAAGACCTAGAAAAGTAAACAGGGAAGAGGGATTATTGATTAATGGTTAGGATAGGTTAACGTTAATATAAAACATATTTGAATTTTAACAGCAACTTGACATAAATATAAACAAAAGGTAAAGTCAAATGAGAATGTAAATAGTAAATAGTAAATAATATTGAGGTGTTAGAATGATGAAAAGGTTTATTCTGATAATTACAATTATATTTTGTTTGAGTTTATTTTCAGGTGGAGTGATTGCCTCTAATGCAAAATCTGAGGTTAAGACACCATTACCTATGGGTTTGTCAAAGGATACTCAATTTATTATTTATTACATGGACAAGCATTTTGATGCCTTGTACCGGGAAATGGATAAACGTTTTGAACAAGTGGATAAACGGTTTGAACAGGTGGATAAACGTTTTGAACAGGTGGATAAACGCTTTGAACAGATTATGAATTTTTTATGGATGTTAACTGGAATTTTTACTACTTTGACTGCTGCGGTGATAGCCTTTGCATTCTGGGATAGGCGCACAATTATTCGTCAGGCTCGAAATGAGGCCATTGAAAGAATTGAAAAGGAAGGTCGGCTCCAGAATTTGATAGAAGTTCTCCGAACATTTGCCAAAAAAAATAGTGAATTTGCAGAAATTTTAAAATCTTTTAATCTGTTGTAACACATCCCTATGTCTCAGAAGAGATGACATTTAAAGTGAGCATAAAAAAAAGGCACATGCAAATAATGCTCTTCAGGTGTTAGGTAGTTTGATAGAGAAGAGGTGAGAGATTAGCTTCATGAAAAGCAGGAGTTGAGGATGCAGTATGATATAGCGTCAAAGGTAATATTGTCACATTGCAGAAAGGCAGTGTTGCAAGAGTTGTGCGGGTTGAGGGTAAAGGATGCTGAACTCATAGAGGTACGTCCCCAGGAGACAGCGTCAGTAAGGAGGTCAGATTTTGTTTTAAAAGCCCTGTTTGAAGATGGGACAGAGAAGATGGTGTTACTAGAACTGATAACCGCATGGAAGAAATATTTGCCACTAAGGACACTGGAGACAAGATGTCGTCACTTGCTGGAAGAAGGGCTTGAGATAGAAACAATAATGATAGAATTAAGGCGATGTTACGGAGTAAAGGATTATTATCATGACAATGAGGTTGATTTCAGGTATAAAGTGGTAAAGTTGTATGAAATGGAAGCAAAGGAGATATTGAAAAAGGGAATTAAATGTTTGTATCCCTTTGTGCCCTTGATGAAGGGAGGGAGTGAGTTGGTAGAAGAGGCAGAGAGGGGGATATATGAGGGAGAAGAAAGTCGTGCCTACAAGGCAGATATGTTAACAGGGATGACCATAATGGCGGGTTTGGTATCAGAAGAGATGGCATTAAAATTGTTACAAAGGAGGAGGGATATCATGATAGAATCAGCAGCATATGAGTTAATAGGGCAGGAGAGATATGAAGCCGGTATGCAACAGGGATTGCAGCAAGGATTGCAAGAAGGATTGCAACAGGGATTGCAGCAGGGATTGCAAGAAGGATTGCAGCAGGGATTGCAGCAGGGGTTGCAGCAGGGATTGTTGTTGGAAGCTCAGGAGATGTTGGTAAATGCTCTGGAGGAGCGATTTGAGATAGTGCCGCGGGCCATAGTTAGGAAAATCAAGGAAATTGAGGATAGAGAAGTGATAAAGGGTTTGTTTAGAGTAGCGTTACGAAGTGATTCTTTGGAGGAGTTTAAGAGTAAATTGGAGAAGGCTATAGAATGATGTACTGATAGCAAAAAAGAAAAAAAAGACATGCAAATATATTTACTCATCTACTCCCATTTTGTTACCCCCAAAATAAATTAAAATAGAAATAGTAAGAGGCAAATAATGCTTTTCAGATATTAGGCGAGACAGAGAAGAGGTAAGATGGTTAGTTTCATGAAAAGCAGGAGTTGAGGATGCAGTATGATATAGCGTCAAAGGTAATATTGTCACATTGCAGAAAGGCAGTGTTGCAAGAGCTGTGCGGGTTGAGTAAAAAAAAGGGACATGCGAATAATGCAATATCAGTGAACAGTGAAAAGGAAAAAAAGAAGAGATTGATTAGAAAACACGAAGGACCGGGCTTTGCCCACCCACTTTATTAATTTTGCCATCCAAGCGGAGCGGGAAGTCCAGTCTCCGCTTTTTTTATTTTTAAATTTAGAAATTGAAAAGTCTCTTTTCTCTTGTCTTTTTTTCTTTTCTTTATTAAACTAATTCAAGCCCTTATTTTTAAGACTAGAAAATATTAGGATGAAAAAATTAAAATTTTTGGCTGTTTTGCCTCTGACGGAATTGGAATTTTCCTCAAAATATGTTAACAAAAATTAAACTTTGAAGAGTAGAGTCATGAGTAAGAAAAGAAGACATTACACCCCACAAAAAAAAGTGATGATTTTGAAGAAAAATCTATAGAATGATGGTAGCTGGTGGTATTATGTAAAGGGAGCAAAAGGAAATTTTATTGATTGTTTTCACTCATGCTTTATCATGAAAAACATTTATAAAACTGCTCAAATAGTTGACTTGCTAGATTGGCAAAAAGTGGTAGAAAATGGATATAATTATTTGTTAAAAAATTTCCTTGATAAAAAGGAGTTTTTAGTAAAGAGATTTACAAAAACTGATAAGTTCAATCCTGTTAAATGGGACCTATACGACAATGCTGAGTTTTTAAATTTGTCTGTACTTCTTGGTAAAAGAGACATTATTGAAAAAAACTTAGAGGCTATTTTGAAGTTTTTTGTAAAAAATGAAAATGAAATATATTCTCAAATATGGATAGGCGGAATTAAAAGGTATAAAAATACCCTACGTTGGGCTGTTATGCCGTTTATTTATGCTTTAAGTGAGTATTTAATAAAATTAAATAGAAAGTGATTATAAAAGGGTTTTCTATTTTTTAAGATGCTTTCTTTTTCCTTATTGCATGGGAAATAATTTTGAAGCGATTCCTTTTACAACGCTGTTAAATCTTTTAGGTTTTGATGTATATGCATTTAATTTACAACGTGCATCTAAGATTATTTCTTATTTAGCTGAAAGTCCATATTTAATAAGATGTATATTGGAGATTGGATTTTTAGGATTATTACTAGTAACAGAAGTACTTTTACAGACAATTAGAAAAGAAAGGTAAAAGAATGTTTGTAGAATTTATGTTAAAAAACTTTGCTAATCATAAAAATACTATTATAAAACTTTTTGGTCCAGTAGTTCTTTTAATAGGGGCTAATTCTTCAGGAAAGACCAATCTTTTAAAAGGGATTCATTTTATGAGCAAAATAGTGTCCCGTGCTCGTCCTCTGCAAAAACAATCAGATAGTAATGAAGAAGAGATGAGAACCCGTATTAAGCCTAAAGAGTTTAGAACTTTTTATTATCGTTGGGCTAAGGGAGAACCCATGGAGCTTTCTTGTAAATGGAAAGATGCAAGAGATAATAAAATTTTATATTCTTTTAAGATATTCGAAAAAAATAATCAGATTTTGGGCAAAGAAGCATTAATTGTCAAAATTAATAATGCTGAGGAAAAAATATTTGAAACAAAGGAAAGTGAATCCTTAAACTTACGATTAAAGATTCAAAATGAAAATCTTGAGAAAAACTATATGCAGGTTATAAATGCATTCTTTGCAGATCTGGCTTCAATATACTTTTTTCACTTCCAGCCTTCAGCTTTAAAGGGATTAATAAAACAAGAAACCTTGTTAAAAAAGGATAATGTGCTATTATTACCTGGTGCCTTAGGACCTGCTGGTGAAAATTTTCCTGAAATTGTAGAATATGTTAGAGATAATGAAAAAAAAGTTTACGATAAAATGGTTTCCTTTTTAAGAATTATTGATGAAAAATTTGAAAGTGCGAGAGTGGAGAAGGGAAAATTAAGGTGGTTTTATAAACCTGAAAAACACATTCCTCGTTTGTATAATTTTACCACGGATCAGGTATCAGATGGATTTATTAAAGCTGCCGTTATAGCTCTTCTGATAAGTTTAGATAGATCTCCGTCTATGATTCTGCTGGAAGAAATTGAAAACGGAATAAACCCATTAAATATTAGACAGTTATTAAAATGGCTTTATCAGGCTGTAGGCACGTCTAATTCCATAGCAAGAGGATATATAACTCAGTTTATTTTGACTACCCATAGTCCTATTGTTTTAAGGGAATTTGCAGATAATTTAAAATGTGTATATTCCCTTAGAAGAATGGATAAAGAATTTTTAAGCATTGTAAAAAATTTAGAGGAAGTTATTAGAACTTTTGTGGAAGTGGGAACAATTGAAGGAGAACTTACAGAGGAAAGTGTGAAAATTTCTAAGGAACAATTAGAGTCTTTGTGGCTGGAGGGTTTAATTGGATAGAGTAAAAATTGCAATAGCAGCAGATGGCGGAACGGATTTTCAGTTTTTTAGTTATATAATAGAAAAATATAATTTTTTAGGAGCTAAATTTGCAACCTATATTTAAATTGTCTAATCGAATTTTTGAAAAAAATAATCAAGACTTATGTAAGCTTATTAAGCAAGCGAAAGAAATACTAAATAATCGTTTCAATATTTTTGATATAAAGGTTGATTATGGTGAAAAAATAGACTGGCATCTAGATCCTAAAACAAAAAAAAGTGGCCATTAAAATTTTGGGCAGATATAGATATTCGGGATAGTTTTACAATAGGTGGCGTTAAGTTTGTATAGGAAATAAATAGATTTTATTTTATGCCTATTTTGGGTATTGCATTCCAAATAACTAATGATCAGCGTTTTGCTGACAAAATATTTTCATTATTATCTGATTGGTTAGAAGCAAATCCTTATCCTATTGGAGTAAATTGGACGAGTGGGATTGAGCTGGCTTTGCGTATTTCTAATTTAGTATGGGCTTTGTCCTTTCTAGAAGATTACCCAATTAATAATGAACAAAAAATTTTAATAAATAGTTTTATTTATTTTCATACACATCATCTTATGCGTTATCCATCAAAGTATTCTTCTAATAATAATCATGCTATTGCAGAAGCCTTTGGTTTGTTGTTGGCGGGTCTTTATTTTAAACATTTACAATTATGTGGTCAAAACATTTTTCACAGACTGGAAGCTGTACTATATATTTTATTAAATAATATTGCAGAAAAGTCCAAAATGGATTTTTCGAAAGTTAATTTTTATGGATATGCCAGAAAATTTATAGTAGGAGGATAAAAATGTTAAATATCAATAAATTAGAAATAATTGTAAAACAATTACCTCCAGAACTTCAAAAGGAAGTAGAAGATTTTGCATTATTCTTGTTAGAAAAGAGAGCTAACAAAAGAAAGAAGGGAAACTTCTTAAAACAAGATTGGGCAGGAGGGCTTAAAGTATATCGTAATGTTTATACATCTTTAGAGTTACAAAAAAAGTCATTAGAGTGGAGAGGGGATTAAATGTATCTTGTTGATACCAATATATGGCTCGAGAGACTTTTAGAGCAAGAAAGAAGTGATGAAGTAGCAGAATTATTAAATTCTATTTCAACTGAAAAACTATTTATTACAGATTTTTCTTTTCATTCTATTGGTATAATTTTAACGAAATTTAAAAAATTTGAGATATTAACAAAATTTGTTCATGATCTTTTCATCCATTGGAAGTTGAGCAATATGTTTATATTTTGAAATTTAAAAGTAGGAGTAATTATGCGTATTAGTATTTTTGGATTGGGATATGTTGGAGCTGTTTCAGCTGGTTGTTTAGCAGCTGACGGCCACAAGGTAACAGATCACAGACACTGATAACAGGTCACAACATCAAAAAGGGGACATGCGAATAATGCAATTTGGGTTAATGGGTTAATGGGGGTATGCGTTAATGGGTAAATGGGTTTGGTGGGTTTGTTGGCTTAATAATAAAATGGAACATTCAACAAGAAGGCCTTTTTCCCGAAATCAGTCACAGACCACTGATAACAGGTCAGAGACACTAACAAGAGTGACCAGTGTGTGTGATCAGTGTGGGTGATAAAGAGTGATCAGTGAATACTGAACAGTGTAAAGAGATAACAGATCACAGACACTGATAACAGGTCAGAGACACTAACAAGAGTGACCAGTGTGTGTGATCAGTGTGGGTGATAAAGAGTGATCAGTGAATACTGAACAGTGTAAGTAGATAACAGATCACACACACAGATAACAGATAACAGTGATCAGTGTGAGTGGAAAACAGATCACAGACACTGATAACAGGTCACAACATCAAAAAAGGGGACATGCAAATAATGCAATTTGAGTTAATGGGTTTATGCGTTAATGGGTTAATGGGTAAATGGGTTGTTACAAAGCCTGCCTAAATCAGTCTGCTACCCTTTGTTGAGAAAAGTATCTATAGACCTAGAAAAGTAAACAAGGAAGAGGGATTAGTCATTAACGGTTAGGATAGGTTAATGTTAATATAAAACATATTTGAATTTCAACAGCAACTTGACATAAATATAAACAAAAGGTAAAGTCAAATGAGAATATGAATAGTAAATAATACTGAGGTGTTAGAATGATAAAAAGGTTTATTCTGATAATTACAATTATATTTTGTTTGAGTTTATTTTCAGGTGGCGTGATTGCCTCTAATGCAAAATCTGAGATTAAGACACCATTACCTATGGGTTTGTCAAAGGATACTCAATTTATTATTTATTACATGGACAAGCGTTTTGATGCCTTGTACCGGGAAATGGATAAACGTTTTGAACAGGTGGATAAACGCTTTGAACAGATTATGAATTTTTTATGGATGTTAACTGGAATTTTTACTACTTTGACTGCTGCGGTGATAGCCTTTGCATTCTGGGATAGGCGCACAATTATTCGTCAGGCTCGAAATGAGGCCATTGAAAGAATTGAAAAGGAGGGTCGGCTTCAGAATTTGATAGAAGTTCTCCGAACATTTGCCAAAAAAAATAGTGAATTTGCAGAAATTTTAAAATCTTTTAATCTGTTGTAACACATTCCTATGTCTCAGAAGAGATGGCATTTAAAGTGAGCATAAAAAAGGCACATGCAAATAATGCTCTTCAGGTGTTAGGTAGTTTGATAGAGAAGAGGTGAGAGGTTAGCTTCAGGAAAAGCAGGAGTTGAGGATGCAGTATGATATAGCGTCAAAGGTAATATTGTCACATTGCAGAAAGGCAGTGTTGCAAGAGTTGTGCGGGTTGAGGGTAAAGGATGCTGAACTCATAGAGGTACGTCCCCAGGAGACAGCGTCAGTAAGGAGGTCAGATTTTGTTTTAAAAGCCCTGTTTGAAGATGGGACAGAGAAGATGGTGTTACTGGAACTGATAACCGCATGGAAGAAATATTTGCCACTAAGGACATTGGAGACAAGATGTCGTCACTTGCTGGAAGAAGGGCTTGAGATAGTGACAATAATGATAGAATTAAGGTGATGTTACGGAGTAAAGGATTATTATCATGACAATGAGGTTAATTTCAGGTATAAAGTGGTAAAATTGTATGAAATGGAAGCAAAAGAGATATTGAAAAAGGGAATTAAATGTTTGTATCCCTTTGTGCCCTTGATGAAGGGAGGGAGTGAGTTGGTAGAAGAGGCAGAGAGGGGGATATATGAGGGAAAAGAAAGTCGTGCATACAAGGCAGATATGTTAACAGGGATGACAATTATGGCGGGTTTGGTATCAGAAGAGATGGCATTAAAATTGTTACAAAGGAGGAGGGATATCATGATAGAATCAGCAGCATATGAGTTAATAGGGCAGGAGAGATATGAAGCCGGTATACAACAGGGGTTGCAAGAGGGATTGCAGCAGGGATTGCAACAGGGATTGTTGTTGGATGCTCAGGAGATGTTATTAAATGCTCTGGAGGAGCGATTTGAGATAGTGCCGCGGGCCATAGTTAGGAAAATCAAGGAAATCGAGGATAGAGAAGTGATAAAGGGTTTGTTTAGAGTGGCGTTACGAAGTGATTCTTTGGAGGAGTTTAAGAGTAAATTGGAGAAGGCTATAGAATGATGTGCTGATAGCAAAAAAGAAAAAAAAGACATGCGAATAATACATTTACTCATCTACTCCCATTTTGTTACGCCTAAAATAAATTAGAATAGAAATAGTAACAGGCAAATAATGCTTTTCAGATATTAGGTGAGACAGAGAAGAGGTGAGAGGTTAGCTTCAGGAAAAGCAGGAGTTGAGGATGCAGTATGATATAGCGTCAAAGGTAATATTGTCACATTGCAGAAAGGCAGTGTTGCAAGAGTTGTGCGGGTTGAGGGTGAAGGATGCTGAACTCATAGAGGTACGTCCCCAGGAGACAGCGTCAGTAAGGAGGTCAGATTTTGTTTTAAAAGCCCTGTTTGAAGATGGGACAGAGAAGATGGTGTTACTGGAACTGATAACCGCATGGAAGAAATATTTGCCACTAAGGACATTGGAGACAAGATGTCGTCACTTGCTGGAAGAAGGGCTTGAGATAGAAACAATAATGATAGAATTAAGGCGATGTTACGGAGTAAAGGATTATTATCATGACAATGAGGTTAATTTCAGGTATAAAGTGGTAAAATTGTATGAAATGGAAGCAAAAGAGATATTGAAAAAGGGAATTAAATGTTTGTATCCCTTTGTGCCCTTGATGAAGGGAGGGAGTGAGTTGGTAGAAGAGGCAGAGAGGGGGATATATGAGGGAGAAGAAAGTCGTGCATACAAGGCAGATATGTTAACAGGGATGACAATTATGGCGGGTTTGGTATCAGAAGAGATGGCATTAAAATTGTTACAAAGGAGGAGGGATATCATGATAGAATCAGCAGCATATGAATTAATAGGGCAGGAGAGATATGAAGCCGGTATGCAACAGGGATTACAGCAGGGGTTGCAGCAGGGATTGTTGTTGGAAGCTCAGGAGATGTTGGTAAATGCTCTGGAGGAGCGATTTGAGATAGTGCCGCGGGCCATAGTTAGGAAAATCAAGGAAATTGAGGATAGAGAAGTGATAAAGGGTTTGTTTAGAGTAGCGTTACGAAGTGATTCTTTGGAGGAGTTTAAGAGTAAATTGGAGAAGGCTATAGAATGATGTACTGATAGCAAAAAAATTATCAAGGGATTATGGGGTAATGCGTAAATGGGTTTATGCGTTTACGAGTTAATGGGTTTGTGGAGTTAAATGAGTAAATGCGAAAATGAGAGTTAGTTTCGCATCCACCGTTATTGAAAAAAGAGATTATAAACTCATACGTTTTGAATTTATAACAAACTTAAAAAGCAAATTAAAAGATATTAGAGAACAGGGATTTTTTATTAAATGGTGTTTTTTTGCCTTAAAAATTTTCCTTCCTGTTTTAATGGTTTTTATTTCTTTTGTGCCTGTAACTATACCAAAATATTTATCTATTGTTGCAACAGCTATAGTAATTTTATTATTAATTAGTATTGGTACTGGAAAGATATTAAATCTTTTATTAAGATTAATAGCATATATGTTTTTTCCTTATTTGATTTTCTTAGGTGAACAAAATAGCTATGTCTTAACTAATCATTCTTTATTAATAGGTTATAACTTATTATTTCTTTTAGTAACTACTTTTTCTGTTCTAACGATAAAACTTTACAAGAAGACGTAGTGGATTTTATGTAACACAATGGATATTTTAATCTTGTTAATTATAACAAGTTTATTTATAATCCCTCCTGATAATATAAATATTCACAAAGTGGGTATGATTGCAGCAAAAAGTCTTATTATACTTTTTGGTTAGGAGAACTCAGAAAAGAGACAAAAGCATTAAGTATTTTTATACTTGGAGTTCTTATTGCGATTATAATAAGAGGATTTTGTGCGACTTAACAATAGAGGATTCGCCATCGGCGTACCTTAAAGGCTTGTCTTTGACAACGCAATGAAGGGTATTAGGAAGACAACTATTTTCCTGAGACTCAAGGTTTAAAGTTCCACGTTCAAAAAACTTAAAACATAGAACTTTGCGAATTTTAGCTAATTTTAATCAAGAAAAATTCCAATTCCGTCTGAGGCAAGAGACTATATTAACTCATTTTTTATGGGTAAAAAAAATTTCAATATCAAAAATAAATGTTAATATTGACTATTGATAGACAATTAAAATTACGCAAGGAGTAAAAAAATGGAAAAAGAAGAAAGAAAAAATAAAGAGCACATTCCTACAGAATTTCAAACACTGATAGCTGGGATCTTTCCAAACACAAGGTATTTTGATGCAAGGTTTGATTTGCTTCAGGTTCAGATTGACGAGCTAAAGAAAAATCAAGAGGATTTAAAGATAGGCTTAAAGGACTTAAAAGACGACATGAACTATCGTTTTGAACAAGTGGATAAGCGTTTTGAACAGGTACATAAACGTATTGATGAGTTTAAGCAGGAAGTGGATAAAAGATTTGAGCAAGTGGATAAAAGATTTGAGCAAGTGGATAGACGCTTTGAGCAAATTATAGCATCAATAGACAGACTTTCAGACAAAATTGAAAACAGGGATAAAGAGCAGAGAAATTTTACATTGAAAATGTTTTCAATATCCATAGGGATATCAATATTAGGAGCTTTAGGAGCTTTTTTAAAAGTAGTAGGTGTTTTTTGAGTAAATAAAGCGATTACAATGTTGTCAGAGTCCCCTGGGAGAGGAAACATGAGCGGTAAAAGGATAAGAGGAGCGCAGCAATTCTCGGTGAGTTGGTAAACTTAGGATTTACAAGCAAATAGGAGAAAAAATTACAATTATTTTTTTGTAAAATATATTCAAAAAATAAAATGGAAGTGGAAAGAGTATAATAGCTACAGCAAGAAAAGTAAAAAAGTCAAAAAAGAGGGGACATGCGAATAATGCAATTTGGATTAAAGGGTTAATGGGTAAATGGGTTTGGTGGGTTAATAATAATAAAATGGAACATTAAAAAACAAGAAGGCCTTTTCCCGAAACCAGTCACAGACCACAGATAACAGGTCACAGACACTAACAAGAGTGACCAGTGTGTGTGATCAGTGTGTGGGATAAAGAGTGACCAGTGAAGACTGATCAGTGTGAGTGGATAACAGATCACACACACTAACAAGAGTGACCAGTGTGTGTGATCAGTGTGTGGGATAAAGAGTGACCAGTGAAGACTGATCAGTGTGAGTGGATAACAGATCACACACACTAACAAGAGTGACCAGTGTGTGTGATCAGTGTGGGTGATAAAGAGTGATCAATGAAGACTGATCAGTGTGAGTGGAAACAGATCACACACACAGATAACAGATAACAGTGATCAGTGTGAGTGGAAAACAGATCACAGACACTGATAACAGGTCACAACATCAAAAAAGGGGACATGCAAATAATGCAATTTGAGTTAATGGGTTTATGCGTTAAGGGGTTTATGGGTTAAAGGGTTAATGGGTAAATGGGTTGTTACAAAGCCTGCCTAAATCAGTCTGCTACCCTTTGTCGAGAAAAGTATCTAAAGACCTAGAAAAGTAAACAGGGAAGAGGGATTATTGATTAATGGTTAGGATAAGTTAATGTTAATATAAAACATATTTGAATTTTAACAGCAACTTGACATAAATATAAACAAAAGGTAAAGTCAAATGAGAATATGAATAGTAAATAATATTGAGGTGTTAGAATGATGAAAAGGTTTATTCTGATAATTACAATTATATTTTGTTTGAGTTTATTTTCAGGTGGAGTGATTGCCTCTAATGCAAAATCTGAGGTTAAGACACCATTACCTATGGGTTTGTCAAAGGATACTCAATTTATTATTTATTACATGGACAAGCGTTTTGATGCCTTGTACCGGGAAATGGATAAACGTTTTGAACAAGTGGATAAACGTTTTGAACAGGTGGATAAACGTTTTGAACAGGTGGATAAACGTTTTGAACAAGTGGATAAACGCTTTGAACAGATTATGAATTTTTTATGGATGTTAACTGGAATTTTTACTACTTTGACTGCTGCGGTGATAGCCTTTGCATTCTGGGATAGGCGCACAATTATTCGTCAGGCTCGAAATGAGGCCATTGAAAGAATTGAAAAGGAAGGTCGGCTCCAGAATTTGATAGAAGTTCTCAGAACATTTGCCAAAAAAAATAGTGAATTTGCAGAAATTTTAAAATCTTTTAATCTGTTGTAACACATTCCTATGTCTCAGAAGAGATGGCATTTAAAGTGAGCATAAAAAAAGGGCACATGCAAATAATGCTCTTCAGGTATTAGGTAGTTTGATAGAGAAGAGGTGAGAGATTAGCTTCATGAAAAGCAGGAGTTGAGGATGCAGTATGATATAGCGTCAAAGGTAATATTGTCACATTGCAGAAAGGCAGTGTTGCAAGAGTTGTGCGGGTTGAGGGTAAGAGAAGATGGTGTTACTGGAACTGATAACCGCATGGAAGAAATATTTGCCACTGAGGACACTGGAGATAAGATGTCGTCACTTGCTGGAAGAAGGGCTTGAGATAGTGACAATAATGATAGAATTAAGGCGATGTTACGGAGTAAAGGATTATTATCATGACAATGAGGTTGATTTCAGGTATAAAGTGGTAAAGTTGTATGAAATGGAAGCAAAGGAGATATTGAAAAAGGGAATTAAATGTTTATATCCCTTTGTGCCGTTGATGAGGGGAGGGAGTGAGCTGATAGAAGAGGCAGAGAGGGGGATATATGAGGGAGAAGAAAGTCGTGCATACAAGGCAGATATGTTAACAGGGATGACAATTATGGCGGGTTTGGTATCAGAAGAGATGGCATTAAAATTGTTACAAAGGAGGAGGGATATCATGATAGAATCAGCAGCATATGAGTTAATAGGGCAGGAGAGATATGAAGCCGGTATGCAACAGGGATTGTTGTTAGATGCTCAGGAGATGTTATTAAATGCTCTGGAGGAGCGATTTGAGATAGTGCCACGGGCCATAGTTAGGAAAATCAAGGAAATTGAGGATAGAGAAGTGATAAAGGGTTTGTTTAGAGTGGCGTTACGAAGTGATTCTTTGGAGGAGTTTAAGAGTAAATTGGAGAAGGCTATAGAATGATGTGCTGATAGCAAAAAAGAAAAAAAAGACATGCGAATAATACATTTACTTATCTACTCCCATTTTGTTACGCCTAAAATAAATTAGAATAGAAATAGTAACATGCAAATAATGCTCTTCAGCTATTAGGTGAGTTTGACAGAGAAGAGGTGAGAGATTAGCTTCATGAAAAGCAGGAGTTGAGGATGCAGTATGATATAGCGTCAAAGGTAATATTGTCACATTGCAGAAAGGCAGTGTTGCAAGAGTTGTGCGGGTTGAGGGTGAAGGATGCTGAACTTATAGAGGTACGTCCCCAGGAGACAGCATCAGTAAGGAGGTCAGATTTTGTTTTAAAGGCCCTGTTTGAAGATGGGACAGAGAAAATGGTGTTACTGGAACTGATAACCGCATGGAAGAAATATTTGCCACTGAGGACACTGGAGACAAGATGTCGTCACTTGCTGGAAGAAGGGCTTGAGATAGAAACAATAATGATAGAATTAAGGCGATGTTACGGAGTAAAGGATTATTATCATGACAATGAGGTTGATTTCAGGTATAAAGTGGTAAAGTTGTATGAAATGGAAGCAAAGGAGATATTGAAAAAGGGAATTAAATGTTTATATCCCTTTGTGCCGTTGATGAAGGGAGGGAGTGAGCTGGTAGAAGAGGCAGAGAGGGGGATATATGAGGGAGAAGAAAGTCGTGCATACAAGGCAGATATGTTAACAGGGATGACAATTATGGCGGGTTTGGTATCAGAAGAGATGGCATTAAAATTGTTACAAAGGAGGAGGGATATCATGATAGAATCAGCAGCATATGAGTTAATAGGGCAGGAGAGATATGAAGCCGGTATGCAACAGGGGTTGCAAGAGGGATTACAACAGGGATTGCAACAGGGATTGCAGCAGGGGTTGCAGCAGGGGTTGCAGCAGGGATTGTTGTTGGAAGCTCAGGAGATGTTGGTAAATGCTCTGGAGGAGCGATTTGAGATAGTGCCGCGGGCCATAGTTAGGAAAATCAAGGAAATCGAGGATAGAGAAGTGATAAAGGGTTTGTTTAGAGTGGCGTTACGAAGTGATTCTTTGGAGGAGTTTAAGAGTAAATTGGAGAAGGCTATAAAATGATGTACTGATAGCAAAAAAATTATCAAGGGATTATGGGTTAATGCGTAAATGGGTTTATGCGTTTACGAGTTAATGAGTTTGTGGAGTTAAATGAGTAAATGCGAAAATGAGAGTTAGTTTCGCCTCCACCGTTATTGAAAAAAGAGATTATAAACTCATACGTTTTGAATTTATAATAAAAATATTTATCTATAGTCAAAAAAGGGGACATGCGAATAATGCAATTTGGGTTAACGGGTTAATGGGTTAATAGGTAAATGGGTTTGGTGGGTTAATAATAATAAAATGGAACATTAAAAAACAAGAAGGCCTTTTCCCGAAACCAGTCACAGACCACAGATAATAGGTCACAGACACTAACAAGAGTGACCAGTGTGTGTGATCAGTGTGGGTGATAAAGAGTGATCAATGAAGACTGAACAGTGTACGTAGATAACAGATCACACACACAGATAACAGATAACAGAAAAAAAAAGGGGACATGCGAATAATGCAATAATCAGTGAACAGTGAAGAGGACACAAGAAGAGATTGATTAGAGAACAGGAAGGACCAGGCTTTGCCCGCTCACTTTATTAATTTTGCCATTCAACCGGAGCCGGAAGTCCACTCTCCGTTTTTTATTTTTAAATTTAGAAATTGAAAAGTCTCTTTTCTCTTGTCTTTTTTTCTTTTCTTTATTAAACTATTTTAAGCCTTTATTTTTAAGGCTGGAAGATATTAGGATGAAAAAATTAAAATTTTTGGCTGATGTAAATATTGAGCAAAATGTTATTGAGACGATAAGACAAATAGGATATGAAGTTAAAGCAGTAAAGGATATAAATCTTTGTATGAAAGATGAAGAAATTTTTGAATTAGCTCAAAAAGAATCTTTTATTTTAGTTACAAATGATAAAGATTTTGGAGAATTTGTTTTTAGGAAAAAGCGGTTAAATGAAGGGATTATATTATTTAGATGCAAAGGGAAAAATTCTGAAGAAAAGAGTAAATTAATAAAAAAACTTTTAATAGGCTATAGAGATAAAATAGAAGGACATTTTGTAGTTATAACGAATAAAAAATTCAGATTTATTCCTATAGATGTAGCTATAGAAAATGGAGGGTAAAGATGGATGAAAAAGAGCTTTTAAAAAGAATAGAAATTAACCCTGAGATAATGTTAGGGAAGCCGGTGATTAAAGGGACGAGACTTCCTATAGAGATTATATTAGAAAAGTTAGGTTATGGCTATAGCGAAAAAGAATTAATTAGGGACTATCCATTTCTTAAGGAAGAAGACATTCGTGCTTGTTTAATTTATGCAGCAAAAAGGATGGCACTTGAAGAAGAAGTAATTGTTGGGTAATTTTCTACTTTACCCAAGTGCGAAATTCCGCATTAACTCTCACTTCCCTTTCCACCTCCTCTTCAGTAAAAAATAAAAAAGAGCAAAAATGGGGACATGCGAATAATGCAATTTGGGTTTATGGGTTAATGGTTTTATACGATTATGCGTTAATGGGTAAATGGGTTTGGTGGGTTAATAATAAAAGGAACATTAAACAAGAAGGCCTTTTTCCCGAAATCAGTCACAGACCACAGATAACAGGTCACAGACACTAACAAGAGTGACCAGTGTGTGTGATCAGTGTGTGTGATAAAGAGTGACCAGTAAAGACTGATCAGTGTAAGTAGATAACAGATCACACACACAGATAACAGATAACAGTGATAGTGACAATAATGATAGAATTAAGGCGATGTTACGGAGTAAAGGATTATTATCATGACAATGAGGTTGATTTCAGGTATAAAGTGGTAAAGTTGTATGAAATGGAAGCAAAGGAGATATTGAAAAAGGGAATTAAATGTTTATATCCCTTTGTGCCGTTGATGAAGGGAGGGAGTGAGCTGGTAGAAGAGGCAGAGAGGGGGATATATGAGGGAGAAGAAAGTCGTGCATACAAGGCAGATATGTTAACAGGGATGACCATAATGGCGGGTTTGGTATCAGAAGAGATAGCATTAAAATTGTTACAAAGGAGGAGGGATATCATGATAGAATCAGCAGCATATGAATTAATAGGGCAGGAGAGATATGAAGCTGGTATGCAACAGGGATTACAGCAGGGGTTGCAGCAGGGATTGTTGTTGGAAGCTCAGGAGATGTTGGTAAATGCTCTGGAGGAGCGATTTGAGATAGTGCCGCGGGCCATAGTTAGGAAAATCAAGGAAATCGAGGATAGAGAAGTGATAAAGGGTTTGTTTAGAGTGGCGTTACGAAGTGATTCTTTGGAGGAGTTTAAGAGTAAATTGGAGAAGGCTATAGAATGATGTACTGATAGCAAAAAAATTATCAAAGGATTATAGGTTAATGCGTAAATGGGTTTATGCGTTTACGAGTTAATGGGTTTGTGGAGTTAAATGAGTAAATGCGAAAATGAGAGTTAGTTTCGCATCCACCCATATTGAAAAAAAAGATCCATTTGCCACTCAAAAAAATAGAAAGAGTTCAGAGGGGAGTAGATAAGAATATCTTCAAGTCCAACATCTCGCAAGTGTTGAACTTGAAGATAGAGTACAATCAAATATAGAGCCTTAACTAAAATTAACCTTTCTTTCTATTCCCTACAATTAATAAACCCATTAGACTTGACCCTAACAGCATTATTGTAACTGGAAGGGGGACGGGTTTTAGATAATTACCACGGACGACCATTTCTTGAGTATCATCCAACTTATAGACAAAGTTCCAAGAATTATTCTCACTTTCGACTGCAACAATATCAGTAGGAGAATAATATCCATTTCCATCAAAAAAATAAAAGCTAAAATCTGGAGTCTCCCCTAATGGAATTTCACCAACGTTAGTTAACCCTTGATATACTTCAAGGAAATATTTACCATTATTATTGTTATTCTCTGCAATCACCTTAAATTGATAACCACTTTCATCATTTAGTAGGTTAAGACCATTCTTCGTCTCTCCATTATAATCATACACACCAAAGCTCCATCCTTTTAAAAGACCTTGTCCACCTGGAACATTAAGGGCCACCACATAACTTTCTGATTCTCCAGCAACCACAAAACGATTTACCACACTGGCATTACCTACCTGCACCTGACACAACAAAAACAAAAATCCTGCCAAAATAAACACAAAACACTTACTCTTCATATCTTACTCCTCCTCTTTTTGCCATTTTTGGAAACCTTATCATTATAAAACAAGCAAACACAATCCCTCAAAAGAGGGGTTTTTGAAAAAAATTTTTGGGTTAAATCAGCATTTAAAACCCCAGTAGCAAAAAAGGGGACATGCGAATAATGCTTTTCAGGTATTAGATGAATTTGACAGAGAAGAGGTGAGAGGTTAGTTTCAGGAAAAGAGGAGTTGAGGATGCAGTATGATATAGCGTCAAAGGTAATATTGTCACATTGCAGAAAGGCAGTGTTGCAAGAGTTGTGCGGGTTGAGGGTGAAGGATGCTGAACTTATAGAGGTACGTCCCCAGGAGACAGCGTCAGTAAGGAGGTCAGATTTTGTTTTAAAGGCCCTGTTTGAAGATGGGACAGAGAAGATGGTGTTACTGGAACTGATAACCGCATGGAAGAAATATTTGCCACTGAGGACACTGGAGACAAGATGTCGTCACTTGCTAGAAGAAGGGCTTGAGATAGAAACAATAATGATAGAATTAAGGCGATGTTACGGAGTAAAGGATTATTATCATGACAATGAGGTTGATTTCAGGTATAAAGTGGTAAAGTTGTATGAAATGGAAGCAAAGGAGATATTGAAAAAGGGAATTAAATGTTTGTATCCCTTTGTGCCGTTGATGAAGGGAGGGAGTGAGCTGGTAGAAGAGGCAGAGAGGGGGATATATGAGGGAGAAGAAAGTCGTGCCTACAAGGCAGATATGTTAACAGGGATGACCATAATGGCGGGTTTGGTATCAGAAGAGATGGCATTAAAATTGTTACAAAGGAGGAGGGATATCATGATAGAATCAGCAGCATATGAATTAATAGGGCAGGAGAGATATAAAGCCGGTATGCAACAGGGATTGCAGCAGGGGTTGCAGCAGGGGTTGCAGCAGGGATTGTTGTTGGAAGCTCAGGAGATGTTGGTAAATGCTCTGGAGGAGCGATTTGAGATAGTGCCGCGGGCCATAGTTAGGAAAATCAAGGAAATTGAGGATAGAGAAGTGATAAAGGGTTTGTTTAGAGTGGCGTTACGAAGTGATTCTTTGGAGGAGTTTAAGAGTAAATTGGAGAAGGCTATAGAATGATGTACTGATAGCAAAAAAGAAAAAAAAGACATGCAAATAATACATTTACTCATCTACTCCCATTTTGTTACGCCCAAAATAAATTAGAATAAAAAAAGGGGACATGCAAATAACAAATAATGCAATTTGGGTTAATGGGTTAATGTGTGAATGGGTTTATGCGTAAATGGGTAAATGGGTTTGTTGGGTTAATAATAAAATGCTTTTAATCTATAGCAAAAATGACACCTACTTTCGCATCTACTCATCTACCTAAAAAGACACAAATTTTCGCCGCCTCAATTTTGCGCCCCTCCCCTTCTTCCTCTCATTAAGATGTTGACTTTTAATTTTCAATAGGCTTAAACCTAACAAGGTAAGAGGAAGTCGGGATAATGGATGCTAAGAAGTAAAGTCTTAGTAAATTTTATAAAAAAGGCAGAAAATTATGAGTAACAAAGCTCAAAATATGGTAGAGGCTGTAATTATTTTTGTTGATGTAAGAGGATTTACGTCCTGGGCTGAGAAGGTTGATGTTTTCCCATATTTAAATATTTTCACTGATAAATTTTATCAAATTTTAAATGAAGTATTTAAAGATTATACTATTAAAACTTTAGGAGATGGAGCTTTATTGATTAAAAAACTACCAGAGTCTGAAAGTATTGATTTAAATTTGCAAAAGTTGATTAAAGAAATTATTAAGAAGATAGATAGAGTTGAGAAAAAATTTAAAAAAATGTGCTGTGATCTCTCAAAGAGGCATGGGTCTTCAATCCCTTTATCTTTAGGATGGGGTGTTACTAAAGGTTGGATAAAACCATTAAATGGTGATTTTATTGGAGCAGAAATCAATAAGTGTGCTAGATTATGCGATATTGCACGTCCAAAAGGAATAGTTATAGATAAGGACGACTTTCCTATTCTTCCTAAATTACCTAAATCAATTGATATTGAATTCTTTGAACAAAAGAGGAAACTGAGAGGATTACTTTATGAAATTGATGTTTGGGTCTCGAAGGAGATAGCTAATCAGTTTTTTACCAGAGAAGATGTTAGATTAACTCCTGAAGTTCATATTGCTGGTCTTTGTATTAAAGAGGAAGAGGGTGAAATCAAAGCTCTTATTGCAAAAAGAAGCAACTCTCGCAAATTATTTCCAGGGTTATATGAAGGTTGCGGTGGACAATTAGATAGCAATGAAACTTTTGTTGAGGGAGTAAAAAGACATTATAAATTAGAACTGAATATTGATGTAGAAGTATTAGAAGATATTCATAAATTTTACTGCATAAATTATCCATCTGAACCAAAAATTCCAGGGATTAAATTCCTTTGTCTATACAAAGGAGGCACGCCGAAATCTGAAAATCATACTGAAATTAAATGGGTTACAGAAGAAGAGTTAAAAAAGATTCCAGATAAAAAGTTTATTCCTGCCTTAAAACAGGATTTTATACAATTCATTCATGAATTTAAGAAAAAAAACGTAATACCATAAGTAAAAACTTTTAAGTGTCTATCTAATAAACCAGAAGAATTTAACTGCCGCAATTTTGCGCCCATTTCCTTCCCTCTATCGCATCCACTCATATACTCATATACCCATCCACTAATCTACCTAAAAAGGGGCGTGCGAATAATGCAATTTGGGTTAATGGGTTTATGCGTTAATGGGTAAATGGGTTGTTACAAAGCCTGTCTAAATCAGTCTGCTGCCCTTTGGAAGGGTAGCTAAAGACCTAGAAAAAGTAAACAAGGAAAAGGGATTATTGATTAAGGGTTGGGAGAGTTATAGTATCCTTCAGAACTTGATATAATAGGAACGATTTGATATAATGAATATTTATGAAAGGGGAACGTATTAAGGTTAAAAATATAGAAGAGCTAAAGGAAAAATTAAAGGGTGAGAAGAAAGACAATATTTTGGTAAAACTTATTTTTCTAAATCTTATAAGAGAAGGGATAGATTTTGAAAAGGCGTGTAGCGGTTGTGGGATAGCCCAATCGACAGGATACTTATGGATAAGGGAATGGAACCAAGAGGGTTATAAAGGGATAAAAGGTAAAGGAAGAGGAAAAGGGGGAGGAAGGCCAAGTAGGCTATCAGAGGAAGATTTAAAAAAGCTTAAGGAATTACTTAAAAAGAGAGCTTATTGGACTACAAAAGAAGTAAGGGCATTGATAAAAGATATTTTTGATATAGGATACTCCCAAGACCATATAGTAAGGATACTGAGAGATAAGCTTAAGATGCATTTTGCTAAACCATATCCGATGGATTATAGGAAACCAAAAGATGCAGAGAATATATTAGAGAATCAACTTCAACTTACTTTTTCTTTGTTAAAGGAGAAAGGATTTAAAGAAGAGGAGATAGCAATAGGTTTTATAGATGAAAGGAGTCCGCAGAACACCGCCAATACAGTAAGGGTATGGAGTTTTGAGAAGACAAGAATTATAAAAAATACAACAAAGTTCAAGACAAACACAATAGGTTTTTATGCTATAAAAGGTGAAAGTGTAAAATCATTTTTAGAAGATTCAAAAGGCTTATCAATAGCTAAGTTTTTAGAAAAGATAAGAGAAGTAAATAAGAGATATAAAGCGATAGTAGCAATAATAGATAATTTTTCATCCCATAAGAGTAAAGTAGTAAGAGAAAAGGCATCTGAGTTAGATATTTATCTAGTCTATCTTCCCCCTTATTCACCAGAGTTAAATCCTATTGAGTATATCTGGAAAAGTATAAAAAGAGTGCTTTCATTAGTTTTTGTAAAAGATATAAAAGAGATGGAGGAGGTTATATCAGAAGCATGGAATAGGTTATGTAAAAAACTAAGTTTTGCTAAAAGTTGGATAGAAAAATTTTTAAAGGGCACCCCATATTATATGAAATTGTGCGGATAACTATAAAACAGATCGACAAGTTTTAAGTTGAAGCAAGGGAAATTTAAAAAGAAAGCTGAAAGGCTTAAAAACTAAAAAATCTTTTTACCCAAAAATTAATGAAATTTAAACTCATATCTCCATATAAACCTGCAGGGGATCAGCCTAAGGCAATAGCTCAATTGTGCAAAAATTTAAAAAAGGGCGTTAGGCATCAGGTTTTGTTGGGAGTTACAGGCTCTGGCAAGACCTATACCATGGCCAATGTCATAGCAAAATTAAATAGGCCCACCTTAATAATGGCTCCAAATAAGACCCTTGCTGCTCAATTATATAATGAATTCAAACAATTATTCCCTGGGAATGCAGTAGAGTATTTTGTGAGTTACTATGATTACTACCAACCAGAGGCATATGTGCCAGAGAATGACTTATACATCGAAAAAGACTCGTCAATAAATGAAGATATTGATAAGCTAAGACATGCTGCAACCTATTCATTGTTAACTCGCAGGGATGTAATTATTGTTGCCTCTGTATCATGCATCTATGGTCTGGGTTCGCCTGAATATTATAAAAACATGGTTATTCCAATTGGAGTTGGACAAAGGGTAGTAATGGAGGATTTTTTAGAAAGACTGGTTGAAATATACTATGAACGAAATGACTATGATTTTCATAGGGGCACCTTTAGGGTAAGAGGAGATGTAGTTGAAATAATTCCTGCATACAAGCAAGAACAGGCCATAAGAATAGAATTTTTTGGGGACGAGATAGAGTCTATTTCTGAGATAAATCCCCTTACAGGGGAGGTATTAGATCAAATAGAAAAAACAGTGATATTCCCTGCATCCCACTACGTCTCAGAAAAAGATAACCTTATGAGGGCCATATCAGATATACGAGAGGAACTAAGAGAGAGGCTTGAGTGGTTTTATGTACACAATAAACTGGTAGAGGCCCAGAGGTTAGAACAAAGGACCTTGCTTGACCTTGAGATGTTAGAAGAACTTGGGTACTGTAATGGCATTGAAAACTATTCTAGGCACTTAGATGGAAGAAAACCGGGCACCCCCCCAGCATGTTTATTAGACTATTTTCCTGAAGATTTTTTAATGTTTATAGATGAATCTCACATTACAATCCCTCAGATAAGGGGAATGTATAATGGTGATAGGTCAAGGAAGCAAAATTTAGTGGATTATGGATTCAGGCTACCATCTGCCTTAGATAATAGGCCACTTAATTTTGATGAATTCTTATCCAGAATAAATCAAGTTGTATATGTATCAGCAACTCCAGGTCCATTTGAAATAGAAATCTCCGAGGGTAGGGTAGTTGAGCTGATAATCAGACCAACAGGACTTGTTGACCCTGAGGTGGAAGTCCATCCAACAAAGGCCCAGATAGACCACCTGGTTTCTGAGTGCAGAAAAAGAATGAAAAGAGACGAAAGGGTGCTTGTTACTACCCTAACAAAAAAAATGGCAGAGGATTTAACTGATTTTTTGAATGAAAATTCAGTGCCAGCAAGATACATGCACTCAGATATTGATACCTTGGAGCGGATTTCAATAATTAAGGAACTCCGTGATGGGACATTTTATGTGCTTGTTGGGATAAATCTCTTAAGGGAAGGGCTAGATATACCAGAGGTATCACTGGTCGCAATCCTGGACGCAGACAAAGAGGGTTTTTTAAGATCCACTTCCTCTTTAATTCAGACCTTTGGAAGAGCTGCAAGAAATGTAAATGGCAAGGTAATAATGTACGCAGATACCATTACAGAGTCAATGAAACAGGCCATTTTAGAGACCAATAGACGTAGGAAAATTCAGATAAAATATAACAAAAAACACAATATAATCCCAAAGACAATAGAGAAAACAACCCAAAATCCTCTGTATGAGTTTGGAGAAAGAAAAAAGAACAAGGTTTTATCTGTTGCAGAATCAAAAGAACTTTATTATTTAGACAGGGAAACAATAGAGAGAGAGATAAGAAAACTGGAGAAAAAGATGAAAGAAGCTGCAAGGGAATTAGAGTTTGAAAAAGCTGCCCTATTTAGGGATAAAATTTTTGAATTAAAGGAAATTTTAATAAAGTATTAAGCAAAGACGAAAAACTGTTTATCTATTGCCAAGAATTTTATGTCCCCAAAAATCCACAAATCCAGGATAGAGTTCTTATTATCAAAGGAGTTTGTGCATGAATTTTATCCTCTAATTATTGGATTTGCTATACTTAGCTTGGTATATTTATACGGCATCTATATTTTTATGTACATAGAGGGGTGGAGCCTATTAGATAGTTTTTATCAGGTGGTTATAACCCTCTCGACCGTAGGATTTAGAGAAGTTCACAATCTTTCAGATCAAGGGAAATTACATACGTCCATATTAATTTTACTGGGTGTTGGAACCTATGCCTACATTATTGGTTCATTTACTAATGCCTTTTTAGAAGGCAAGATTCAACTTTTTTGGGGTAAAAAGAGGATGGAAGCAAAAATTTTGTCGCTAAAAGATCATTATATTGTCTGTGGCTTTGGCAGGATAGGAAGTGTAGTGGCAAAAGAACTCATAAGAGAAGGTTGTGAAATTGTTGTAATTGAAAATAATCCCAAAGCAATTGAAAAATTAATGGAAAATAAAATCTTATATGTAGAGGGAGATGCAACTGATGATAATGTATTATTTAAGGCCGGATTAAATAATGCAAAGGCCTTAATTACTGTCTTGTCAAATGATGCCCAGAATGTGTATGTAACACTCACAGCGCGACAGGCAGCTCCAAATATAACCATAATTGCAAGGGCAGAGAATGAAAAATCAATTAAAAAATTAGAGCTTGCAGGCGCTGATAGGGCGCTTACACCACACCTGTTAGGTGGACTCAGGATGGCACAAATGGTTCTGAGACCTACAGTTATTAACTTTTTGGACATGGCCATCCATGGAGATGATTTAAATTTACAAATGGAAGAGGTTTTTATTCCCGAATCCTCATCTATTGTAGGGAAAAATTTAATAGAATCTGAACTGAGACCAAGATTTAACTTAATAATAATCGCCATTAAAAAACAAGATGGCACTATGATTTATAATCCCCAGGCTGGGGAAATACTTGAGGGAAGAGATACTTTAATTGTTGTGGGCAGAAAAGTTGATTTGAAAAAATTTAAAGAAATACTTTAACTTTTTTAGATATGGACTTGGAAAAAATAAAAAAAAGAATAGAAGAGTTAAGAGAGAAAATAGAGTATCACAACTACAGGTATTATGTTTTAGATGATCCTGAAATATCAGATGCAGAATATGACAGGCTATTTAATGAATTAAAGGAATTGGAAGAAAAATACCCTGAGTTTGTAACTCCCTATTCACCTACCCAGAAAATTGGGGGCAAGCCCCTTGAAGAATTTGCAAGGAGACAACATAGTGTTCCAATGTACAGCCTGGACAATGTGTTTTCAAAAGGAGAGTTTGAGGAATATTTTTCTAAACTTAGGAGGCTACTTCCTGGAGAAGATATCTCTTTTTGGGTTGACCCTAAATTAGATGGACTCGCATTGGAAATAATATATGAGAATGGAAAATATGTAGCAGCAGCAACAAGGGGAGATGGGTATGTGGGCGAGGACGTAACTGAAAATGTTAAGACCATAAAAAATGTACCCTTGATTTTAAGGGATAGGATAAATTTTTTTCCTGAATATATAGAAGTGAGGGGTGAAGTTGTTATATCCAAAAAGGATTTTTACCTCTTAAATCAAAGACAGCTGGAAAGTGGTCAAAAGGTCTTTGCAAATCCAAGAAACGCAGCTGCAGGCTCTATAAGACAATTGGATCCTAAAATAACAGCTTCTAGGCCACTTAGATTTTTTGCCTATGGAGTAGGCATAATTAGGTGGAGAGGAGGATCAAATAATGAGCTAAAAACCCAGAGGCAAATTATGCACCTTTTAAATCAACTTGGGTTTAATATTGTGCCTGAGGCTAAATATTGCAAAGATAAAGACGAAGTCTTTTCTTATTTTGAGAGCATTGAGGCCAAAAAGGATGGTTTTCCCTATGAGATCGATGGAGTAGTGGCCAAGGTAGATTCCTTGGATCAACAAAAGAGACTGGGGGCAACAGCAAGGTCTCCAAGATGGGCAATAGCCATTAAATTTAAGGCAGAACAGGCCCAAACAACATTAAAAGATATAATAGTACAGGTTGGAAGAACAGGGGTGCTTACACCAGTTGCTATTCTAGAACCCGTGGAAATTGGAGGAGCAATAGTAAAAAGGGCAACTTTGCACAATGAAGACGAGATCAGGGCAAAGGATTTAAAAATAGGTGATAGGGTAGTGGTTCAGAGGGCAGGGAATGTTATACCTGAGGTGGTTCGTCCAATAAAAGAGCTCAGGACTGGAAAAGAGAAGGAGTTTGTTTTTCCTAAAAAATGTCCAGTGTGTGGAAGCGATGTAATCAGGCTTAAAGATGAAGCAAATCATAGGTGCATAAATGCTTCTTGTCCAGCAAAACTAAAAAGGGGACTTATCTATTTTGTCTCTAAATCTGGACTTGACATAAGTGGAGTAGGGGAGAGGTGGATAGAAATTTTTGTGGACAAGGGGATAATAAAAGATTTTGCTGATCTATTTTTGTTAAAAAAAGAAGATATAATCCATCTAGAGCGCATGGGAGACAAGCTTGCAGATAATATGCTCTCTTCTATTAAAGAAGCAAAAGAGCAGGCAACTCTTGATAAATTCATCTCTGCTTTAGGTATTAGATTAGTTGGAGAACAAACAGCAAAGCTACTGGCCCATCACTTTGGTTCAATTGATAGACTAGCCAATGCATCTATAGAGGAGTTGCAAAATATCCGTGACATTGGCCCAGAAGTAGCAAAATCCATATACACATTTTTTAGAAATCCAGCAAATCAGTCCCTTTTGAAAAAATTTAAAGAAATTGGGCTTTGGCCCTCAAATATAGATCAGGGACAAGAGAAATCAGAGGATTTAAAACTTAAAGACAAAAAATTTATCTTTACAGGTAAATTGGAATCCCTCACAAGGAGTCAGGCAAAAAAATTGGTTGAGCAATTAGGGGGTAAGGTGGTTAGTGCAATTTCAAAAAAGGTAGATTTTGTGGTGGTAGGAAAAGATCCAGGAAGTAAATTTGCCAAGGCAAAAGAGTTGGGTCTAAAGATAATAGAAGAAAAAGAATTTTTAGATTTAATAGAAAATAAATCTGTAAACTAATACATGGAGGGATTTATGACAATTTATGCCATAGTCACAGGAGCAGCTGGAAGAATGGGTTCTACTATATGTAATTTAATAAATTCAGATAAGGACATAGAACTCGTAGGAGCAATTGAAAAACATGAATATTTAGAGAAAATCAAGGGACTTACTGATACAATATCCAGCGACTTAAAAGAAGTTGCCTTTAAATATCAAAATGCAGTTATCATTGATTTTACATATCCAGATGTTACTCAAAAAAATGTAGAAATAGCTGTTTCAACAAAAAATCCAATGGTAATTGGAACAACTGGGTTAAACAACGAGCAGATGGGCTTTTTAGAAGAGGCCGCAAAAAAGATTCCATTATTTTGGGCTCCTAATATGAGTGTTGGAATTAATGTGCTTTTAACATTGCTCCCAAAATTTGTAGAGATGCTAGGGGATTTATATGATGTAGAGATATCAGAAATCCATCATAAATTTAAAAAAGATGCTCCAAGTGGTACAGCTGTAAAGCTGGCTGAGGTACTCAGAGGGGCAAAAGGTTTTGATAAAGAGGCTATTAGATATTGCAGACAGGGTATGATAGGAGAGAGGCCAAAACAAGAGATAGGTGTTCAGAGTTTAAGAGGTGGAGATGTAGTAGGAGACCACACAATATATTTCTTTGGCCTAGGTGAAAGAATTGAAATAACCCACAGGGCTCATTCCAGGGAAACCTTTGCACAGGGTGCAATTAGGGCAGCAAAATGGATAGTAAATAAACAACCTGGAAAATTATACACAATGAAAGATTTATTTGAGGATGTATAATTGGGCGGGAAAATAAAAAAAATATTTTTAGTTTTTGTCTTATTATTATTTTTTAGCTTTAATTCTGCCTATTGTAATAGTGTTAAGCAACTAAAATTAGACAGAGGGCTTGTATTTTATAATTTTAAAGGGAGTTATAGAGACAAAGGTTATGATATATACATATTAAAAATAGATCCCAATTATTTCTCTCTTACACTACTTATGTCGTCTAAATTAAATATCTCACCTTTGTCATTAAGACAGTGGGCTGAAAAATATAATTTAATAGCAGTAATAAATGCCAGTATGTTCTGGGAAGATAAAAGAACAAGTACTGGATTTATGAAAAACAAAGATTATATAAATCAAAGAATAATTAATAAAAAATTTAGAGGATTTTTGGTATTTAATCCCAATCAAAAAAATATACCTCAAGTAGATATTATTGAGAGGGGATATACCAAGAATTGGGATAAATTATTAAATAAATATGATACTGTTATACAAAATTATAGAATGATAGGAGAAAATAGAAAAAATTTATGGCAGATGGACACTGATTCCTACAGTGTTTCTGCTATTGGGATTGATCGATTAAATAATGTGCAATTTATATTCAGCTATTTGCCACTATCCATACATGAATTAAATAACATCCTTTTGGATCTACCAATAAATATAAAATCTTGCATATTCACTGAAGGTGGAAATACCTGTGGGATATATATAAAATATAGGGATTTTGAAAAAGACTTGCATGGATATTCCAGAATAGATATTTTTAATCAAAATTCAAATAAATCAGAAATACCAAATGTAATTGGAGTTATAAAAAAAATTGACTAAAGGATATGATATGAGATTTTTTTATTTGATTATGTGTTTATTTTTATTAATTCCTGGCCAAGTACTTAGTGGACAAAATATAATAGATGATTTGTTAAAAAATTATAAAAACATACAGTCAATCAGAACTAAATTCAATCAAATACTTAAAAATAAGACCACCAGGGAGGAGGAAATTAGGTCAGGGAATATAATCTGTAAAAAATCATTAAATAGAGTAAAAGTGAGATGGGAAATAGAAAAGCCTGAACATGAGATTTTGATAGTAAATGGAAATATCATATGGGACTATTTTCCAGAAGAAAAACTCGCATATAAATATAAATTATCAAAAATAGAACAATCAAGAATTATATTTGACTTAATTACAGGTAAAATAGATTTAAAAAAGAAATTTAATATAACAAATGAAGGTATAAAAGGAGATCTATATAAAATAAAATTAGTTCCATTTAATCCAGAGCCAAATATGGTGCTTGTATATCTCTGGATAGACAAAAATCAATTAATAAAAAAGATAAATATAATAGATTTTTTTGGAAATGAGAATTTTTTAGAATTTGATGATATAAATTTAAATCCAGAAATTGACTCGAAGCTATTTTGGAATAAACCTCCATCTGGAGTTAAGATTTTAGAAGGCAGGCCAGGTACTTAATCGATAAATAGATTTTAGAATAAGTGAAGGTCTCAACACAAAAGCAAGATATGCCTTTTAGGCTTTATTCAGTGAGCTCAAATCATCAGACAATCTTAGCCAGGAGGAGGACTCCTCTCAGTCATTATTATTTTTGTCTCATAATGAATATTATGTAAACTTAAGTATTTTTATTTAATTCTCTAAGAATTATTTTTTCCCTTCTTCTCCTCCCAATTGGGTCTTCTATAACCCATTTAAACTATCTCTTAAGAATTGATGTTTAATTTTATCAAATTTCTTTTTTGTTTAATTAAATTTGACTTCGAATGTTTAATTTTATTTTCTAAAATGTTTAATCAAAATGTTTAATAAAAATGAACATAAATTTGTTTTTTATTATTAAACACAAGTATGTTTAATAAAAATTAATTTTAAGAAATCTTTACTTTTGAGCTATACCTTAGTAAAAGTTATCCAAAAATGTCGGAGTATTTATATGTTAAAAAAGATTCTAATTATCTTGGTTTTATTTTTTTTGACTCCATATTTTTCATTTTCCAAAAATAACGAATTTATTTCCTTTTTAAAAAGCTATGGTGCTTATGATATTATCAATATTGAACTCAAAGATTCTTACAAAGAACCCTTATTGCTACTCTCATATGCCAACGCCAAAATATTTTCTGGAAATCCTGATGAGGCCATCTCGATTTTAGAACAGACAGCTTTTAAGGAAAAAAAATTACTCGCAAAAAGAGAGATTATCCTTGCCAGGGCCTATAGGTATAAAGGTGATTTTGAAACCGCCCTACTCCACTACACAAAGGGTTATTATTTAACTAATGACTCAAAATTAATTTTAAATGAGCCAGGCATTGACAACTTTTTTAAGATCGTTTTTTTAAAATGGTCTTTTGATACTCTTTATAATGGGAAATTTTTAATTGATAAAAATGAATTTTTACAAAAAAAGAGGGAAATTTTAAAAGCCATAGACATGGCTCAAAAACTTTGGCCTAAAGATAATGAGCTGGCTTCAATATCCAGATGTATTTTAAAGATCACTCCTGATGATTTTAGCTTTAAATTAGCAGATGAACATCTTAGAGATTCAATTATTTCATTTTTGGCTTCAATATCAATAAAAGATAAAAAAGCTGCTATTTTATCTATAAAATTATTTAAAGATCCAAATCTAAGGCAATTATTACAGTTATTTCTAAAAAAACTTTATGGTAATGACTTGCCTAAAGACCATTCCCCTCTGTTTGGATTTCCAAAATATAACGCTTATTTTGAAATATTTGTGAAAAATCTTGATCCAGATAAATGGATTATTGATAATGGATCTGAGCTATTAAATAAACTAAAAGAGGAAAATAATAATGTAGAGCTCTCTCTATGTGATATAATAAACAAAGAAATTCACAGTGTTTTTGTTCCACAAGATATCAAGGAAAAATTAAGGCAGATAAAAATAGCTATTATTTTAAAAAATAATGATTATTCTCTATTAAAAAAAGAAGTATCTAAAGTAGATTTTAAAAAATTGCCTATTTCTTTAAAAATTTCTATTTTATTGTTATTGGATAAAGTTTCTTCTTTAAATATTGGCATATCTATGAATGAATTTAAAGAAATTGTTTTATTTTTACAGCCATTTGGATTTAATCCATTCAATTTGAATTCAAGTTTTAAAATATCAAAAGAGGAATTAGATAACACATTAAAGCTCTATCCATTGGATTATTTACTGAGATATTCGTATGTAAGCAATCTTATCACCAAAAAACAAGTTAATAATATTATATTAAAACAGACTATATTGCTATACAAAAACACCATCTCTGGCCAAATGGCGATTTTAGAGCTTGCTAAAAATGAAGTTTTAGCAGGAAATTTTACGTTGTTTAAAAAATATATTGAACTTTTCAATTATGAAAATATCGATCAGAAGTTGTTAATTAATTACTATAAAATAATGGGAGATTATTACAACTTGAAAAATGAATACCGCCAGGCCATGTCTTATTACGAGAAGATCTTTGAAATATCTCCTAATTCTTTAGCGCCAGAAAAGCTTATAAAAATGGCTCTATATGCTCAAAAAAATAACAACCTTGAATTTAGTAAAAAGGTTTTAAACTATCTTTGGAATAAAAGAGAAAAATTAAATAGAAAAATGGAGGCAGAAGTATTATTTTGGATGGCAGAATGCGACCAGATAGAGGAAAAATTAGATTTGGCTACCAATAAATATCTAAAAGTGTATTTTCTATATAAAGATCAATATATCTGGTCTATCACTGCTCTATATAGGGCAGCTTTGATTTTTGAACAAAAGGGAAACCTTTATACTGCACAAAAAATCTTAAGGGATGTAATAAAAAATGCCAGGAGAAAGTCTGAAAAAGAGGCAGCGCGCTCAAGATTAAATGGAATCAATAGAAAATTAAATAAGGCTTCTCAAAATTTATTTTGGTTTTAACTCATCCATTTTTTTCTTTAATAAGTGGGATTCATCTAAAAGTATTTTAGATGATAATTTTTTGTGGGAAATATAATATGGTGTTCCATAAATAATTTTACATCTAGCAAATGGCAGGGGCAACTGAAATTTATCCCAGGATTTGGAAAAAACTTTTTTTAAAGATACAAAAGTCCTTACTGGAACAATTGGAATATTTAATTTCCACGCAAGATATATCACTCCTTGCTTTGGGATGTGCCTTGGACCAGTTGGTCCATCAATGGTTATAGCAATATCTCTTGGATTTTCTTTGAACATTTTTACAAAATGCTTCAAAGCCTTAATTCCGCCTCTAGTACTTGAACCCCTAATTGTCTTGTATCCAAATTCCTTTAGTATCCTTGCTATAAATTCTCCATCCCTGCTTTCACTAACTAAAATTATAACATCCTCATCTCTATGAAAATAAAGTGGAGCAAATAACTCATCATGCCATATGGCAAATAATACCACCCTACCCTTTTCCCTGCACCTAAAAGGTTCAACGAGTTCTTTACACTCATGAGAATACTTTAAGGTTCTATACCAGAACTTTAATAAAAAACTCACAAATGGTGCAGTTTTAATAACATCTATTTTCATTTCTTTCTATTTTTTAAAATTTATTAATTAGTTACAAATATTATTTAATGTAATATATTAACTTTATATTACAATCGATTTAAATTACAGACTTATCTAATTTAAAAAAAAAGCATTACTCTTTAATTTTTTGATTAATTTGAAAAAGTTAAATTGACAAGTATATTTTTAGTTAGGGATAGTGTCTAAAAAGTAACCTCTATAATTTTATTATTATTTTGCCCTTGACAATAACTGTTAAAGAAAATAGAGCTGAGTAAGTATTTAACATAAAGAACAAAATTAACAAAAATTACTCATATCTTATTATCTCCTATGACCTAAAAACAAATAAGAGAGAATAAACATGAGAGACTTATCTTTTTCTTCTGGAGGTATAAAATTAAATTTTTTATCCAGCTATCCTGAAAGTGTAAAAACTCTCCCCTTTCCTGAAAAAATAACGCTTCCCTTGAAACAAGACTTCTCCCCTCAACTCTCGTCAAGAGTTAAAAAAAAATCAAAAATAGCAGCAGGCGAGGTAATCGCCACTGGCCCCCATGGTTCTTTGATATCTCCAGTAAGTGGCAAAATTGTAAACATTGTTAAAGATTTTAAAAGCCATCTTGGCACCAAATGCGATGCCCTGGAAATCTACGTGCAAGACATAGATCTTTCAGTTGATTTTCCAACACAACCTGGAATTTTACATAACATAATTAATTGTGGCATCATAACTAATCAGGACAATAAAGTATTATTTCTTGCAAAAAAAATAGAGATGGCTCAAAAAAATAAGGTAGATACTTTAATTATAAACGGTCTTGAAGAAATTATTGCCAATGGGAAAAATTATTTTTTTCTCCAGAAGCAAATAAATGTAATTAAGCAAGGTTTTGAACAAGTTATAAATCTTTTTAAGCCTAATAAAATATTTTTGGCAATATATAGTGATTATAGACAGATTGACGGTTTTGTAGATCAGTTAAATTCTTCTTTAGCACCTTTAGGAATAAAAATTGTATTTCTTAAAAAGAAGTATCCTCAACATAAGACACCTCTTCTTGTAAAGACAATTCTAAATGAAGAGCTGGAGATGGATAAGCCATTAGAAGAATCTCTTCATACAACTATATTGGACTTAGAAACCATATATCATTTGGGATTATTGATAAATAATAAAGTTCCTTACAGGGAAAAAATTATAACTGTTATTGATGGTGATATTAGCAACTCACAACTTGTTAAAGTTCCAATAGGAACTTCAATACATTATATCTTAGAAAAATTAAATATAGATACAAAATCCATTTCAAAGATAATTATCAATGGCACCATCTCTGGGATACCAATATATGATATAAATTATCCTATAACTAAAGATATTGGATCAATATTTGTTTTAAAACAAGGTCAGGTAAACACATATTCTGATGCAGTGTGCATAAAATGCGGGTTATGTGTTGAAGTATGTCCAATGGGGCTAATGCCACTTTTTATTTTTGGATATTCTAAGACCAAGCAATTTGATTTTACAAAAAAATTTTATATTGAAAAATGTATTGAATGTGGTTGTTGTGCCTATGTGTGTCCTGTAAATATTCCATTAGTCCAGTGGATAAAATATGGTAAGGAAAATTTAAATATAAAATAAGGAGTAATACCCTTATGAATAATTTAGTTGTATCACCTATTCCCCACCTTCATAGTGGAAATAGTTTAAAAAGCATAATGTTAGATCATATTATAGCGCTTTTGCCAGCAACTTTTTTTGCTATCTATCTATTTAAATTAGCTGCCTTAAAGATTGTATTATTATCACTTATATCTGCAGCGTTATGGGAGATTTTTTTTCAAAAAATTACCAAAAGAGAACTCATGATTCACGATTTAACTTCTGTTTATTATGGGCTATTATTTTCAATGTTACTTCCCCCTACCCTACCCTGGTGGATTGTTATAATTGGTACATTTTTCATGGTGCTTTTAGGAAAGGAGGTTTATGGGGGATATGGTGCCAATCCTTTTAATGGAGCACTTATTTCATGGGTAATTTTAAAAATTTCTTTTCCAGATTTTATGGGAAAATGGATATGTCCAATTAAAGATGTGGCTACAAATTTAACACCACTTGAAATCTTCAAGACCCAAGGAATTGAGTATGTCCACCACTATTTTTCTTACAAAGATATGTTTTTGGGACTTCGTTGTGGATTTATGGGACAGATATCATTTCTTTGTCTAGTTCTAGGAGGGATTTATCTTTTAGCAAGAAAGAGGATAAACTGGAGACTCCCAATCAGTTACTTATCAGGAGTTTTTTTCTTTTCTCTCATTTGTTGGGCCATTGGCTCCACTTCCTTTGGAGACCCCATCTTTCACCTGCTTGCAGGTGGAACGGCTTTAACAGCCTTTTTTTTTGCAACTGATATGCCTTCTACTCCAGTATCACCCCAGGGCATGGTGATATTTGGTCTCTTAGGTGGCGTGTTAACTGTAGTAATAAGGCTTTGGGGCAGCTGGACCTTTGGTGCCTATTATGCAGTTTTGATAACCACTCTAATAACTCCTTTTTTAGATAAAATATTACCTGAACCTTATGGGAGGTAATTAAAAGTGAATGCCAAAGAAATTCTTCGAATGGTCATTGTACTAACCGTGGTTTGTGGAGTATGGGGAGGGGCCTTATCAATTGTAAAAAAAGTAACTGAACCCCAAATTGAATATCAGCGAATAAAAAACATAAAGGCGCCAGCACTTAAAAAAGCTTTAGTGGTGGATTATGACAATGATCCAGTAAAAGACAGGATAAAAGTTGTGGTAGGCAAGGACAAGCGTGGAAGGGATATTGTTAAAAACATTTTTCTTGCCAAAAAAGGAGGAAAAATAGTTGCTGTTGCCCTTGAGGCTTATGGAGTTGGATATGCGGGTAATATTGGTGTTATGGTCTCAATTAATTTGCCCTCTGAAACTATAGGTGGAATTGCAATAACAACTCACTCTGAAACCCCTGGTGTTGCAACAAAGGCTACTGAAAATAAAAAATTTAAAGATCAATTTAAAAATAGATTAATAACAACAAACTTTGCCCCTGGATCTGGCACAATTGATGTTGTCAGTGGTGCCACTTATACCTCTAGGGGAATCATGGAGGCGGTCCAACATGCAGTGGATATTTATAAAAAGATAAAAAGTAAAATCGGGGTGTAATTTTAGTTATTTCCTTAATTTTAAGGAGTAAGTCATGTCTAGGTTAGTTCAAGAATTTACCAAGGGACTTTGGAAAGAAGTCCCCCCATTTAGGTTTGTTTTAGGTCTATGTCCAATCCTTGCTGTAACTAGCAGTGTGAGCAGTGCTATAGGACTTGGCTGTGGAGTTATCTTTGTCCTGCTCGTTAGTAATTTTTTGATTTCAATGTTTAGAAATTTTATCCCAGCAAAGATTAGGGTTCCTGTATTTATAGTTATAATTGCTTCAGCAGTAACTATAGTTGAACTTTCCATGGAGGCCTATTTTTATTCTCTTTATAGAGTTCTTGGTATCTGGATTCCTCTAATTGTTGTAAATTGTTTGATACTGGGTAGGGCTGAGGCATTTGCCAGAAAAAATCCAATACTTTACTCCATAGCTGATGCACTGGGAATGGGACTTGGATTCACCCTCTCGTTAACAACCCTTGCATCCATTAGAGAAATTATAGGTGCTGGAACTTGGTTTGGTATAAGGGTAATGCCATCATCCTATCTGGGTTTTGAATTATTACAACAACCCCCAGGGGCCTTTATCTGTTTAGGACTTATTCTTGCGTTTATGAATTTTATATCCTTAAAAATTGAAGGGAAAAGGGCTTAATTAAATAAAAGTAGTTAGGATAGTAGATGTGTAATTTTATTTCACACATAATTTGCTAACTTAATTTGCTAACTTTAAGAGGAGTAAATCTCATGAGTGACTATATTCTTATGATGGTCACGGCTATATTTGCAAACAATATCTTGCTTGTAAGATTCTTAGGAAACTGTCCATTTGTTGGAGTTTCAACAAATTTAGACAGTGCAATTGGTATGTCTGGAGCCGCCCTATTTGTAAATGTCCTGGCCAGTTGTATTACTTGGATGGTCTATAATTTTATTTTACTCCCCCTGGAGTTAGAATATCTTAGAACAGTAGTCTTTATTTTAGTCATTGCATCCCTGGTGCAACTGGTAGAAATTATATTACAAAAAGTTGCTCCTGCACTTTACAGATCTCTTGGAATCTATTTACCTTTAATTACCTCAAATTGTATGATATTTGGTGTTGCTGTTTTAAATATTCAACAAAAGCATACTTTTATGGAAACATTCCTATATTCCATTGCCACTGCTATTGGATTTGACCTTGCCCTAATTATTCTTGCAGGTATAAGGGAAAGGTTTGCCTTAGGCAGGATCCCTACTCTATTTCAAGGTTTTCCCATTGCCCTTATCACTGCAGGACTAATGGGACTTTGTTTTTATGGTTTTGTGGGACTTGGTCAATAAAATTAAGGAGAAATAAAATATGTCTCCAATTATTACTGCTGTTTTGATAATGGCTATTTTAGGTCTTTGTTTGAGTCTATTTTTGGGTATAGCTGCAAAGGTATTTTATGTAGAAGTGGATCCAAGGATTGAGGAAATTGCAGACATCCTTCCTGGTGCAAATTGTGGTGGTTGCGGATATGCAGGCTGCAGTGATTATGCAGAAGCAATAGTAACCAAGAATGAACAACCTAACAAGTGTGTTGCTGGTGGTGCCAATGTGATAGAAGCAATATGTTCTATCTTAGGGATATCAGCCTCTTTGGAAGAAAGAAAAATAGTGAGGATTCAGTGTAGGGGTGACAATGATAATGCAAAGAGGATTTTTGAATATGTCGGCGCCAAAGACTGTTATGCAGCTATAATTTCTACAGGAGGGAATAAGGCATGTGAATTTGGTTGTATAGGGCTTAGGTCATGTGTGGAAGCCTGCCCTTTTGGTGCGCTCTCAATGGGTGAAAATGGAATCCCAGTAGTAAATGAAGATTTATGCACTGGATGTGGATGTTGCGTAAATGTTTGTCCAAGAAATATCCCCAAGCTTTTCCCAGCATCACAAAAGGTTGCAGTTCTTTGCTCATCTCAAAATACAGGTAAGGCTGTAAAAAGTGTTTGTAAGGTGGGTTGTATTGGTTGTGGCCTTTGTGCCAAAAAATGTCCAGAAAAGGCTATTACCATGGTCAATTCCTTGCCTGTTATAGATAATGAAAAATGTACAGGTTGTCTTGAGTGTGTAAACAACTGTCCAACTAAGGCCATGGTCGCTCTAATTAAAGTAAACAAAGAAGAAGAAAAAATAGAAGAAAAAGCCCATGCCGCTTAAGTTCATGATTGAGCAAGGAGAAGTGGTTGAATTATTGGGAGAAAAAGAGGCTAAAGTTAAGGTAGATAGGCGCTCCCAATGTATGGGGTGTGCTCATAGGGGATTATGTGATCCTTTTGGAAGTAATTTCATGGTGATTAGGGCAAAAAATTATATAAATGCAAAAATTGGTGATAAGGTTGAGGTCCAGTTTTCTACAGAAAAAAGGGCTAAGGCCATCTTAGTGCTTTATATCATCCCTTTGATATTGTTCTTTCTTGGCGTAGTTATTGGAAATTCCATTGATCCCTTTAAAAACAAAGACTTATCTTCATCTATTTTAGGTATTGTGTTTTTGCTCATTTCTTTTGCTGGTATCTATGTTTACAACAAAACTTTAGTTAGACAAAAGCCCTCCCTCTACCCTATAATAACGAGAAAGATTTAAAAGTATGAGGCAAAAATATGAAAAGATACAGGCTACTTATTGCAGGCTCAGGGGGTCAGGGGATAATTACTGCTGCAATATTGCTTGCAAAGGCTGCTGTGATATATGAAGGTCTAAACGCAGTACAATCCCAAAGTTATGGTGCAGAAGCAAGGGGCGGTCTTAGCCGCTCTGATGTAATTATATCCAAAGAAGAGATATATTTTCCTAAGGTAACTCAGCCCAATATTTTGATATGTTTGACCCAAAGGGCCTATAATAAATTTTTTAATACCATAAGACCTGGTGGAATATTGATTGTTGACGATTTTTTGGTTAAACAAGAGATGAGTGCTGATGCCATTACTTATTCTTTACCCCTTTATGAGACCCTGAGAAAAGAATTAAATACTACTTTGGGACTCAACATATGTACCCTTGGTGCCTTAATAGGACTCACAAACATTGTGTCACCAAAGTCAATAAAAGAAACTTTAAAAGACAATTTTTCTAAAGATTATTTAGAATTGAATTTCAAGGCCTTTGAAATTGGAATTAAATTAACTGAAAATAAAAGAAAATTTTTATTATAAGAGATAAGAATATGAAGATAATATTTCATCCTAAGTATTTAGAAGTATATGCATCTGACCCTGCTGCTGCCCGGGGGAGATTGGACACATCAGTTGAAATCCTGAAAGCAAAATATGAGTTTGTTGAACCTACAATTGCCCAGGAACAGGATATTTTACTTGTACATACTGAGGATCATTTTGATAAAATTGCATCTAAGTCTTCTCACCTATTTACCGTGGCCCTACTGGCTGCTGGTGGAGCCATAGAAGCAAGTGAAATAGCCTTAGGAGGTGAGCCCTCTTTTGGACTTATCAGACCCCCTGGCCATCATGCAAGTAGGGATTCTTGCTGGGGCTTTTGTTGGTTTAATAATATGGCAGTTGCAATTAAAAGACTCATTGCACTTGAGAAGATAAAAAATGGGCTAATTGTAGATTTTGATCTTCATTTTGGAGACGGAACAAATGGGATCTTTAATGAAGATCCTAAAGTTGTCTATCACCATATGGATTCTATCTCAAGTCTTGAGAAATTCTTAGAATCCTGTGGAGAATTTGACATATTGGGGGTTTCAGCTGGTTTTGATAGGTATATAAATGACTGGGGTGGACTCTTGAGTTTAGATGATTATAAACACTTAGGGCAATTACTTGGAAATTTTGCCAAACAAAAGACCAAGGGCAGGATTTTTTCCCTATTAGAAGGTGGTTACAATCATAAGGAGTTGGGATATTGTATAGAATCCTATCTTGAAGGCATTGAGAAAAGCTTTTGCTGAACTAATTTCACCATTTTTGTGATTTTCAATGTAAAATTTTTTATTTCAACATTAGTTTGAATACAGTAACCAGGATTCCAGTAAAAGTAGCAATTTGACCAAGCCAGAATATAAACATCCACTTTATGGTCTATGCACGCCACTTGTGTATCTCTGTCCTTAGTCTTTCTTCAGTGGCCTTAAGTTCATCTTTAGTTACAAGCTCCTTTGTTAATTCATCTTTAGCCCAAGTTTGTCACTTTTTTTTGTAAGATATTGTAATTATTGAATTCAATCATCTTTTTCTTCACTACAAATTTATCAACTAATTTTTAAAATACTAGATAAAGGCTTTAAAGGAAGTTCCAGGGCATTATATATCTCCAGTTGAAAAGATTCTAATTCTGTTATTTGTCTCAGATGGATTGTTTTACCTTCCTGGGTTATCATAGTGGTGGTTACTCTAATTATGGTACTTAACTCTCTTCTTATTGTTTCCCATAATTTTGAAATCCCTCTTTGTCTCAATCTCCTTTGAATAACACAAAGCAGATGATAAGCTAATATGGTTAAAAAAATATGACCTGTTATTCGTTTATCTATTCTATGATAGATTGGTCTTAATTTTAGTTCACTCTTTAGGCTCCTGAATGATGCTTCTACATTTGAAAGAAGATTGTAAATCTCCCATAATTCCTTATTACTTAGCTCTGTCCTGGAAGTTCTAAGTTTGTACGCTCCTGAAAATCTTACATGAAGTTTGTCTTTATCTCTTACTCTCCAGCAAATATCCACTGCTTTGCCATTCTCTTCCTTTACTTTAATCTCATAAAATTGCGACACACTGCTGTATTTCTCTTTTATTCTTCCTATCCTCTCCAGTACCTTCGGATAACTTTTGATTCCTCCTTTTCTTGTAAGAGATTGCTTGAGCCTTTGTAAATCTTTTTCCAGGCGCAGTTGAATACGATTTTTTATTGCCTCTTCCTTTTTGGCCCTACCGCTACTTTTACAATATAAAAATACCTCTTCAGGCTCTTCTACTCGTATCGCATATACTTTGCCACTATTACTCTCATGAACTATACTTTCTTCACCTGAGGGAAGTTCTTTTACTCGTCGTCTGTCTACACATATATAATCAAGTCCTTTGGCTCTGATTAGTTTTAAATTCTCTTCCGTGGCTATACCTGCATCTATAACTACTGTAAGCTTGCCTGTAAGCGATCTTAGAGAATTTATAAAAAAATCATCTAAAATCTTCTCCAGTGTTGAGGCTTCCGACACATTACCAGGAAAAATCCTGCTGGCCTTGGGAAAACCATCTTCATCAAGTATTATACCTACTGTCACTAATGGCCTATCATTTCGTTTCTCCTTAGATAGACCTCTCTTTGACAATTCTGAGCTTGTAACCTTCCCCTCAAAATATGTATTAGTCAGATCATATAAAATAAGCTGTTCTCCAAGACCAAAAAGTTCTCTTTCTCTTTTTACCACCTTCTCTTCTATAGCTTCTTTATTGGCTATCAGCTTGTCCAGAGTCCTATATAAACTGGATAGCGATACCACTTTTGCATCAATATTCATTACCTCATCAAGCCCACTTAACCGGTGAAACCATTTATGAATTTCCCTCTCACTCCCACAATTTATCAGACTCCCAACTATAAGAACTTTTGCTCTATCTATATCCTTTCTATTAAAACCTATTTCCTTTAAAATTTTTGTAATCATAAGTTTATCATATGCCCAGGCCCCTACAACTTCTGCTCCAACACATCTGACATCTTCGTTTTTTACTGAAGCAACATCAACCATCTTCCAATGAGCCTCATGTTTTGCTTTCTCCTCACTCTTTTGAAGAGCTTTTTTTCTTATTAAACCTGCAAAACGTCTTGCAGGTTTTTCAATTTTTTCAGGGACTTTTAATAACGACAATTGTCCTTTTAATAATTCCTCAATTCTATTAGCAAGAAATTTTAACTCCTCCCTGGACAGATCCAGTTTTCCAAGGTTTAAAATAGTTCTCTGCTTGGGACCATCAGGGGTTCTGTAAGATTCTACTAATTGATGGTAGAAATAAGTTTTTCCAGATTTGGGATCGGTTTTTCTAACTTTGCGGATAAACATAGGTAAGGATTATATCAAATCGGTTTTTCTTTGTCAAGATGCGAAATATTTTTTCTACCACTACATTCAGTTTTTTTTTAAAAAATTTAATTCAATAATTCCAACAGATTATAACATTTTGCACCACAAAATCAACCAAATTTTTTATAAAAATCCTATTATTTTGACAAACTTGGGCTAACAAACTGGAACCTAAAAGATAAATAGCTCCTGGTAGAGGAACAGCTGCAGGCGGTTCAGTAGTAAATTCCCACCATATAATGTCATGTGCTTCGTAGGCTGCTCCAGTTGCTGCAGTAAAGCCAACATATACATTAGTGGGATCTAAATACATGTTCAGATCACCAAGTTCATAACGTGAACTACTCCGCCCTTTCAGACGCACCTTCTGGTAGAGGATTGTCTCCCCACCCAGAAGACCCGCAAGGGGATTCCTGCTTCAGCGAGGGATAGCTAACAGTCCTTTCTGGGAGTGCCCCGCCATTGCCCTCTCCACAGGCGTAAGTTCGAATCGCTCCGACCCTACCACCCGGAAGGCGGGTGAGCCTTTTTTACGGCATCGCTCTAAGTCCCCTCCCTTACGGAAGGGAAATTCGAGCGTATTTTTAGTTAAAGCCAATCTCTGCCCTTAAACTAAAGGGTTGAAATTATATTTTCATTTTTATTGACAAAAATCAATCCCTCGAAAGTGGGATTTTGATATACTATGGTTCAATGTGAAAAAAATTCCCTGGCTTATAATTTTTTAAAGCAAAATATAGAAAGCATTATTCCTCTGACACAATTTATTTATTTCCAACGATAAAGCCGCAATCCCTTCTCAATTCAGGCGTTTTCCAACAAATCAACTATTTTTGTCATGAGGTCTGCGGAAATTATTTCCTCACTACACCTATCAGAGACTTCAACGAGCATCTATATTTAATAAATACTTAATACACAAATCAAAATTTTTTTATAATCTATATCACCATCCACTTATCAGCTTTTAATTTTATTGTTGTTCCCTGCACCTGAGCCTTATCTAGACAATCAGAACAGATTTTATAAATCCTAACTGAATCTGTTTCAGGATCTAAATGAGCTTTACAAAATTTTCTTATCTGAATTAAATCATATTCTGTCATATCACACTCAAAAACAGATTTCTGAATATTATAACCTAAATTTTTTAACAAATTATGAAGTTTAGTTCTGGTTTTATCATCTGATATATCATAGGTAATTACTACGTTCATATCCCTTATCCTATTTTAATACAAGTGGTACATAGGTTTTAATTTCTTCCTCAACTACTTTTCTATATTGCCTTGCTTGTTCAAATATTGCTTTTTCATATGTTATTACTCTATCTAGAGGTTCATAATAAAATTCAGTTTGCAACTTTTTTTCAAAAGCTTGTATTACTTTTTTGAGGGCCTCTTTTGTCAATTGAACTGGCAGTTTTCCTTTATCTTCTCTGTTTATATCTACTCCATCTTCCACCATTCTTTGGGGAGGCACATCAAAAAATTCACTACTACCACCTTTACTCATAAGCCCAAATCTATCATTAACTACTTTATCCATTTCTACATCATCCTTTTCCTCATAGATTTCATCCTCTTCTTCTGGTGAAATTTGAACAAAATGTTCTTTTTTTACCTAAAATCTGCAATTACAGTTCAATCGTAAGCAACTGATTGTTCTGGACAGAGATACCTAGATATGGAGCTGTTATGTTAAAGGATATGTCTCCCTCATTGTGACTTGGAAGGCTTTTTCAGGTAGAAGCTGCGGTCAGTGGCACTCTTTACGGGTGTGTAAAGGCACACCACTGCACATGGACTTACGCAAAATCCTATTTTGGAGGATACTCTCAAAAAAAGATTAAGCAAATTGTAATGACCGGATGGAATTTTCTATCTTTATCCAACGTTCTTTGAAAAAATAATCCCTCGATAATCGAAGGAACCATTGTCGTCCCGCATGCATCAGCCGAGCTGGAACATGGATTAGAAACATGCGGATTGTGTTGGGCTCTTCTCTAAAACCATCTTCATCGTTGAGCCACATCATCCAAACCAGTAGATTGTAAGCCAGAATACAGGTCTGGAATATGGCGGAGTTGGCCCAAAAATCCTGTGTCAAAATGCTTCCAGAGGCCATCTGTCCCTTACACCACTCAATCCAGTTTTCACTGGCCCCCCGTTGGCAATAATACCTGTGGACGTCCCAGGGACTCAGGTTCATATTTGTTACATAACAAAAATAATCATACTCAGTCTTTGTAACGCTGAAAAAAAAGCAACTAAATTTGCTCTCTATTACTTGACGTACGGCCACAAACCGGCGGGGGTGCTTCCACCTTTCACATTTGTATGTGAATTCGGTCTTCTCATAGCCAGGTCTATTTTTAACCTTGTGCCACTTCTGAGCTTCTAAAAGCTGAGTGAGTCCTCGCATCTTAACCTTGATTAAGTACAAAGCATGAGCCTCTTCTAAGTAGTCTAAAAGTTCTCCATTAAAAAAGGCGGAATCTGCACGTACAATAATTTTCCAGACTCTCCTTGGAAGCTTGGCAAAGCACTCTTGCATAAACTCTACACAACCATTGGCTGAATAAGCATCTCCGGCTCTAAACCAGTTGTGAAGACATTCCCGCGTCTCAGCAATAAAGCAAAGGAGCGGATGATATCCCCTTTGTCCTGGCTTCTTGGGGTTGTAACCCTTCTCGGCACCTTCCTGTTTCCCATACACTCCACGCACTGTAGAGTCCAAATCTAAAGTGATGCGGCTAAACCATTTTTTACCCCAAACCTTTTTGCGCACTTTTGTTTCTACATCGGAGAGCTCATTGCAATGTCGGGGATTAAACAACTTAAAAACCCGATTTATGGTAGTATAGTCAGGAAACCTTTCCCATTTAAAAAGCGACCTCAATGCTAAATCAGATCTTAGGATAAATACATGGCTCATATGCTTAGCCCCGGCTAACACTGCCATCATCAAAATCATGATAATGTCGGAAACCTTATACTGTGCGGTAGCTCCCCGCTTAATAGTAATGTGTTGCTCAAGCATCTTGGGAAGCTTCAGTTTGTCAGCAAATAGGCCCAGCAATACCAGTCCGGCGTTGCCCGTAAGATTTTTTTCAGTGAACTTAACATGGAATCTACGCATAGAATCAGTGCCTCCTAATACTTCCTATTTGAGACACTTTATACCATTAATTCACTATATTGTCAAGCTAAACATTATCTTATGATGCAAATTTTAGGTTTTAATATTCCTAGATTAAAAAGTGATAAGCACAAAGTATCTACTACAATGACCCTAAATTCTTCCATTAAATCCATAACAAGGGCATATCTTCCGTAATCTGGCATATGTAAATTTCCAACAAAGGGATCTAAGTTTGCTGCTCTAACTGCAGAATATACTCTGTTAAACAAAAAAGTATAAAGAAGGGACAAAACAGAATTTACAGGGTCTGTTGGAGGCCTTCTTACCCTTTTTCTAAAACCATAGTCTTCATTGAATCCCTCACCAAAACCAGAAAAATATAAGGCTGATCCTTTACCTTCATAACCTCTGACACTATCTACAGACTCTGCTAAGTCAATTTTATCTAATAAAGATTTTATTTCATAAGCAATATCCTTGCACTTTTTTTTCTTTTTGGTCCTTGCTATACGCATTAACATATTAGACATATTTAAAAATTTAGCTTTAACTATCCATTTTGAAATATTAAGAGAAAAATTTTCTTTGTTTAAAAAGTCAAATTGTTTTTTTCTAAGAAAAAAATTCTTGGACTCCTCCATCATATATCTTCCAACATATCTGCCATCTTTTGATAAAAATATAGTATCTATTTTTTCTTTAAAAAGTGCCCTTCTCGCGGGAGGAGAAATGGACACATTACCAAATATAATGAGCTGTTCTAACTTGTGTAAAAAAAGAGTATGAAATATATCGTCATCTTTTTTTACAAGAAGTCTATCTCCTTGTTTTACAATAGATGCTCCTTGTGTGGTAATGTATACTCTCATTACATTCTCCTTGTGAAGTTGAATTAGTTAAAAAATTGTATTTTACATACAATAGTGAAGTACTTTTTATAAAGTGGAAGGTGTTAGATGGGAAATTTATTGGTGGCAATCCCTTCTCTATTCAGGTCTTTTCCAACTACTCAAACAACAATAAATTTCAAAGGAGGTATGTTATGTGTCGCAATCCCTTCTCTATTCAGGTCTTTTCCGACGATGAATCAGAATACGAGGAAAAAACTTTTTGGGTCCTCACTCGCAATCCCTTCTCTATTCAGGTCTTTTTCAACCAATCAGATTGACAGAGAAAATAAAAGAAGCCAGCCCTGTGTCGCAATCCCTTCTCTATTCAGGTCTTTTCCAACGATAATGTAGATGATTGGAGATATTGTGACGGAGATTAGTCGCAATCCCTTCTCTATTCAGGTCTTTTCCGACGATGAATCAGAATACGAGGAAAAAACTTTTTGGGTCCTCACTCGCAATCCCTTCTCTATTCAGGTCTTTTTCAACCAATCAGATTGACAGAGAAAATAAAAGAAGCCAGCCCTGTGTCGCAATCCCTTCTCTATTCAGGTCTTTTCCAACGATAATGTAGATGATTGGAGATATTGTGACGGAGATTAGTCGCAATCCCTTCTCTATTCAGGTCTTTTCCAACACTTTTAAGGAGGTTTAAGATGGAAAAAGTAAAAGTAAGGTCGCAATCCCTTCTCTATTCAGGTCTTTTCCGACAAATATATCGGAGTTCAAAAACTATAAAAATAAAAAGGTCGCAATCCCTTCTCTATTCAGGTCTTTTCCGAGAGGAATACCACATTATTCAAGGGAGACCAGCCATGCGAGCGTCGCAATCCCTTCTCTATTCAGGTCTTTTCCGACAGAGAGTTATTGAGGCAAAGGTGGAAAAAAACAGGAGAGAAGTCGCAATCCCTTCTCTGTTCAGGTCTTTTCCAACTTACAAAGTTGAAGTGGACAACAAGGAACAAGAGATTGGAGTCGCAATCCCTTCTCTGTTCAGGTCTTTTCCGACAAAGACTTTACAACAAAACATATACTATCAATTCTAAAGTCGCAATCCCTTCTCTATTCAGGTCTTTTCCGACAAATATATCGGAGTTCAAAAACTATAAAAATAAAAAGGTCGCAATCCCTTCTCTATTCAGGTCTTTTCCGACGGGTTTCCCAGCCTATTTTACTCGTTCTATTTGTTTGCCTGTCGCAATCCCTTCTCTATTCAGGTCTTTTCCGACCATTTCTAAAGTTTCCAGAAGAAAAACTAAATTTCACATAGAGTCGCAATCCCTTCTCTATTCAGGTCTTTTCCGACCCCAGTGAACATCTACAGGGGAGACGAAGAGCTCATTCTGTCGCAATCCCTTCTCTATTCAGGTCTTTTCCGACTTATATCTCTTTCAACAACAATTGGCAAGGCAATCAGTCGCAATCCCTTCTCTATTCAGGTCTTTTCCGACAGAGATGAAAAATTTTATTAAAAAACTTATTCTGAACGGCTAGTCGCAATCCCTTCTCTATTCAGGTCTTTTCCGACAAAGGAGGTCTAAAATGATAGTATCATTTTCAGTAGAACCGTCGCAATCCCTTCTCTATTCAGGTCTTTTCCGACACGGCTACAGGGTCAACGCAAACGACCCTGTAGCTGTTCAGGGTCGCAATCCCTTCTCTATTCAGGTCTTTTCCGACCGAAAGACAAGAAAGCAATCAAACACGTAACAGAAAAGTCGCAATCCCTTCTCTATTCAGGTCTTTTCCGACTTATTCCATATAAGAAAAAGATTCTTGAATGGGAAATATATGAGTCGCAATCCCTTCTCTGTTCAGGTCTTTTCCAACGGGTCTCCTTCGGGAGCAACGAACCATTTTTCAGTGGGGTCGCAATCCCTTCTCTGTTCAGGTCTTTTCCAACTAAAGAGGACAAAATGAAAAAAATATACTGGGCCTCTCAACACGTCGCAATCCCTTCTCTGTTCAGGTCTTTTCCAACACGTTTTATTTTCAAAAAGATATATCCACAAACGAAAGTCGCAATCCCTTCTCTGTTCAGGTCTTTTCCAACCGGGAGACGCCGTAATAAAGGATAGCTATAACCTGGGTGAACGTCGCAATCCCTTCTCTATTCAGGTCTTTTCCAACAAAAGGTCACTAAACTTGCAAATCGTTCTTAATCCCTAGAGTCGCAATCCCTTCTCTATTCAGGTCTTTTCCAACACCATTCCCTGATAAGCGTAACTGGAAGTATGGCAGTACAAGTCGCAATCCCTTCTCTATTCAGGTCTTTTCCAACTAAAATGGGTTTTTTTTGGAATGCTTTTGTTAGTGTTCCGTCGCAATCCCTTCTCTATTCAGGTCTTTTCCAACTTCCCCTTTTTGCTTGCCAAGACCTAGCCTGAAATAAGTTAGGTGTCGCAATCCCTTCTCTATTCAGGTCTTTTCCAACTGAAAAAATTTAAAGAACAACTCTCTTTAATAGAGTCGCAATCCCTTCTCTGTTCAGGTCTTTTCCAACTTTCTTTTCTCACCTAGCAGAGAATCCAACAAAGCCAGCTTAGTCGCAATCCCTTCTCTGTTCAGGTCTTTTCCAACTTGAAAGGCCTACCCGCCAACATCCGTAAGCAGGTTGCCAAGCGTCGCAATCCCTTCTCTGTTCAGGTCTTTTCCAACTTAAATTTAACCCCTCATGATGTCGTTATTTATAAAGATGTCGCAATCCCTTCTCTGTTCAGGTCTTTTCCAACCTTTTTATCTTTTTCATCTTAATCCTCCTTTAAGTTTTTAAAAGTCGCAATCCCTTCTCTGTTCAGGTCTTTTCCAACACCTATACATTAAAGATGGTATCTCCCAACCACGCAGGTGTCGCAATCCCTTCTCTGTTCAGGTCTTTTCCAACTTGAGTAAAAAAAATATGGGAGAAGACAAGAAATGAAAAAGTCGCAATCCCTTCTCTGTTCAGGTCTTTTCCAACAAAGGAAACAAGTATTAAGGAACGAGATTACTTACAGAGTCGCAATCCCTTCTCTGTTCAGGTCTTTTCCAACAAAATTATAGGTTTTATCCAGTTATTCAACATAAAGAGTCGCAATCCCTTCTCTGTTCAGGTCTTTTCCAACGTCTTCCATGATGGGTCTATTGCCTTCACTCGCAGACAAGTCGCAATCCCTTCTCTGTTCAGGTCTTTTCCAACGGACAGAAATGGCTATAACACAAAACCTAAGCTTCAAAGGTCGCAATCCCTTCTCTGTTCAGGTCTTTTCCAACTATAGTAAGCAACGAAATCAAAAAAAAACAAAAGGAGGAAAAAAGTCGCAATCCCTTCTCTGTTCAGGTCTTTTCCAACGTCTTCCATGATGGGTCTATTGCCTTCACTCGCAGACAAGTCGCAATCCCTTCTCTGTTCAGGTCTTTTCCAACGTCTTCCATGATGGGTCTATTGCCTTCACTCGCAGACAAGTCGCAATCCCTTCTCTGTTCAGGTCTTTTCCAACGGACAGAAATGGCTATAACACAAAACCTAAGCTTCAAAGGTCGCAATCCCTTCTCTGTTCAGGTCTTTTCCAACTATAGTAAGCAACGAAATCAAAAAAAAACAAAAGGAGGAAAAAAGTCGCAATCCCTTCTCTGTTCAGGTCTTTTCCAACGTCTTCCATGATGGGTCTATTGCCTTCACTCGCAGACAAGTCGCAATCCCTTCTCTGTTCAGGTCTTTTCCAACGGACAGAAATGGCTATAACACAAAACCTAAGCTTCAAAGGTCGCAATCCCTTCTCTGTTCAGGTCTTTTCCAACTATAGTAAGCAACGAAATCAAAAAAAAACAAAAGGAGGAAAATAGTCGCAATCCCTTCTCTGTTCAGGTCTTTTCCAACAGTGCTGGCATGCCTGCTTCATACTTGGCCTGGAAGAGTCGCAATCCCTTCTCTGTTCAGGTCTTTTCCAACAAGTTATAAAAAGTTGAAAGAAAGCTTATCGAGGTCGCAATCCCTTCTCTGTTCAGGTCCTTTCCAACATCTTTAGGGAGTCTGTATATATAGACTCCACTTGCCGTCGCAATCCCTTCTCTGTTCAGGTCTTTTCCAACTAGTTTTTCTCCCTTCCTTTTCACCCCCCTCCCCCAGCCGGTCGCAATCCCTTCTCTGTTCAGGTCTTTTCCAACCTTTGTTAAATAATTTAACACAGCGGGTTGATGGTAAGCTGTCGCAATCCCTTCTCTGTTCAGGTCTTTTCCAACTAGATGAATGGAATGAAATTAAATATCCTGAGAAAATAAAGTCGCAATCCCTTCTCTGTTCAGGTCTTTTCCAACTTTGCTATATCGCAAACTACTAGAAATGCGTCACATACGAGTCGCAATCCCTTCTCTGTTCAGGTCTTTTCCAACTTGAGTAAAAAAAATATGGGAGAAGACAAGAAATGAAAAAGTCGCAATCCCTTCTCTGTTCAGGTCTTTTCCAACGCAAAATCTTTCGTTTAGATACATAGACATCAATGCCTTAGTCGCAATCCCTTCTCTGTTCAGGTCTTTTCCAACCTTGAAAATTGGTTTAAGGAACAATTACAGAAGCTGGAGAGTCGCAATCCCTTCTCTGTTCAGGTCTTTTCCAACTGATGGTCAATCGGTAGTAATTACTAACAGTAAAGCTATAAGTCGCAATCCCTTCTCTGTTCAGGTCTTTTCCAACCTAAGGCTAGGGCTGAAGTCATGGGCTGGAGGGCTAATGAGTCGCAATCCCTTCTCTGTTCAGGTCTTTTCCAACTTATTTATATAAGGGAGATGTCTCGAAGATCCCAAAAGATGTCGCAATCCCTTCTCTGTTCAGGTCTTTTCCAACACAATTATAATGAGAGAATTAAACTAATAGATCCTTTGAAAGAGGTCGCAATCCCTTCTCTGTTCAGGTCTTTTCCAACTCATAATTACCTCCTTTAAAAATTAAAGATGTGCTGTCGCAATCCCTTCTCTGTTCAGGTCTTTTCCAACTGAAAGATGTAGAGAAAAGGAAAACGAGAAAGGACTAGTCGCAATCCCTTCTCTGTTCAGGTCTTTTCCAACAATTTACTGGTTTAATTGAGTGTGGCCTATCTTTCAAAGGGTCGCAATCCCTTCTCTGTTCAGGTCTTTTCCAACTTTGTGGGGGTGTAGAGAAAAAACGTGCAAACACGTTGAAGAGTCGCAATCCCTTCTCTGTTCAGGTCTTTTCCAACCAAGACACGATGGCAAAACCTTCAGTCATGAGCAGTTGCCGTCGCAATCCCTTCTCTGTTCAGGTCTTTTCCAACGGCTGATTCGTTTGAGAACAGCCTTTGAAGTTGGTCGCAATCCCTTCTCTGTTCAGGTCTTTTCCAACATTTTTATTATAGTTTTAAGCGCTCCTGCACTCAAGTCGCAATCCCTTCTCTGTTCAGGTCTTTTCCAACCAAGATTATTAGCATTAGAAATGAATAAGGATGTTGAGTCGCAATCCCTTCTCTGTTCAGGTCTTTTCCAACTAAAAAATACGGAAAGAACAATGTTACTTTTGCTGACGCTGTCGCAATCCCTTCTCTGTTCAGGTCTTTTCCAACAACTATAATTGAAGAACAGAATCAAAAAGGCGTAATTTGGTCGCAATCCCTTCTCTGTTCAGGTCTTTTCCAACACATTGATTATTTGCATTCTACAAGATGTGTGTTAGGTCGCAATCCCTTCTCTGTTCAGGTCTTTTCCAACTACATGCACAATAAAAAGGAAATAGAGTTTATTAAAGCCGCGTCGCAATCCCTTCTCTGTTCAGGTCTTTTCCAACTGCACCCCTTTAATTTACCTAAATTTCAATATTTTGCAACCCCATTTCCGCAGACCTCCAACAATTTTTTCCCAAAAATGAAAATTTTGTCCAATTTTTTATATAACCTATTGAAATAATTGAAACGCAGACTTCTCTGACCTCGAAAACAAAAAAGTCAATTATTACAATCAAATACAAAAAATAACTATTTTTGTCATGAGGTCTGCGGAAAGTTATTCCCCACTACACCTATCTTGGGTTTCAATGAACATTTATCATATTACATAACCAGTTAATAACTTACTGTGCCCCTTTCTTGTCCCTTCAGTCTAAAGCCTAACTCAACAAGAAGAAAGGATAAAGTTGGGCATAGTTAAACTTATTTTTCACTCCTAATCAACTATTTATTCCAGACTAATTCCCAATATATCTGCCAATATCTTATAACTCTTTGTATATTGTTTGTTTTTCTTTTTCTTGCGTACTTTGTGTATTAACTTTTCAGCTATCTCTTTATCCTTATTTAATTTTTTATTTCTCTGCCACTCTTGAATAAAAGCATCAACCTCTTGAGAACCTTTAGGTAGTTTATCTATCTTTGCCAACATACCTTCTTTAATCTGTTTAAGCCTATCTTCTTCTGACATAAATTTTTCTTGATAAACTTTTATTATTTCAGACGGCTCTTTTTCTGACACTATTTCAAAAAGTCCATAACCTAAAGAAGTTTTTGCGCCTACTCCTTCTTCAGTAATAGCTCTTTTCAAAGCTTTTATTGTCTTATTCTTTAATTCATCATATTTATTATGTGTTTTATCAATTAACACTCTAAAAATGAACTTAGAACCTTTAGCTACTGTCAAAAATTTAATAGGATTTGGTTGATGATAGTCTGCTGGTGGCGTTTTATGTCCTTCATCAGTGTAATAGGGTCCATAATGGGGATTCATAATATCTATATGTAGATGAGGAACTTCCAGTGGATAACTATCTAAAAAAATCACCTTTCCTCGTTTAGCATCGTCTCCTCCTGTTCCAAATATATCAGGAACATTAGTCCACTCTTCTTCCTCATCAATGTATAAACTACCTTCCTTATCTTGTTTCAACTTATTTTCATCAATACCTTTATCCAATAATTCCAACATATAGGCAAACCTTACAACTCCCTTTATAGAGGATGCAGGCACATACGGAATGCCCAGGTTATGATCAAAAATCATACTAACTTCACTGGGATGTGTTTCTCCTATTCCAACTATAAGAGGAGATTTTAAGTCAGCTACAAAAACAAGTGTTTCATATCTGGAAGAAAAACTTTGACAAAAAAGGTATTGGTTTATGTGCTTGAATAATAAAAAATCTTTTAAATAAGATACTATCTCTTTATATTTATCTTTATATTCATTAACAGCCCTGGTAGGCACTTTAAAATTATTTCTTTCATCTAATTCTACAAACTTATTAAACCATAACCCAAAATTTCCTTTTTTATAGGAGGAGGAGTCTAAGATAGTTAAAATCTCTTTATGCACAGGAATCATTTTAAATTACTCCTTAATTTTTAACATCATCATTACCACAAAAGGCTTGGGCATATCTTTTTACCCATTCTAAAAGCGCTAAAACTTCCTTTTGTATTGTAAGATATTTTTCCTGATCAATCTCATTTAAGTGTTCAATAAATTTTTCTCTTTTTTCAATTTCAGGAATAAACTCATTACAGATATCTTTTTCTTTAAAATTTAACCATTCAAAAATTATATCAAACAGTACTATATGTTTATCTTGTTTATCAAACCCTTTCTGGCCAGTATTCTTATCTTTTTTCACCCCTTTAGATAACCAAAAAGCCAAAGTTTGGCCAAGTCCGTTTTGTAAAATCTGAGAAGGAGCACCAGCTACAAAGGAATCAAACTTATCTATATTCACTGCTTTTTTTAACACCTTTTCCAAAGCATACTCTGCCCTTTTTTGCCCTAAAGTTCTCATTACTTGCCTCCTCCTTCTTCTTGCTCTTTATCAATATTAATCCACTGTATCTTGCATATTCCCTTTCCTAAAGTTACATCACCACCTATTTGCAAAAAGTCTTTTATTGTATCTTGGATATAGCCTTTAATAATTTCTGCTGAATAAGAATTTTCATCTCTTGTTGGATTACTAAAACATACCAAAGAGTACAAAAGAGAATCAGCAGGTAAGAACTCTTGATATCTAAGAGAACCATCTTCAGCTGTACCTTTTTTAGAGTCTATTTTTATATTAGTTTGGATTTCTGTACAACAAGTAACGCAATAATCAAACATTTCATCTGAGATAAATAAAAGCCTTTTTAATTCAGGAAAATTTTTTTTAATAAATGGGACTATTTTGTTTTTTTGATTATTGTGATTATCAATTTTTTCACCAATTTTTACCAATGCCTCTTCCAGCAACACACTATCACCCTTATTAAAAACATCATCAGAATCTGTTAAAATTAATGCACTATTTTTAGATTTTAACTGCAAATCAAAATCTTTTTCAATTCCCAAATACTCTAAATCTTTTTTATATCTTTCCAGAACAGTGGGGCATGTTACCCAAACAAAAGGAACAACATTGGACCTCATAGGAAACGCTAAAATTTTTGCATCAGAAACAGAAATAGCACCAGGTAAATTTTCTTTATCTTTTTCCCATCCATCTTGAGTATCAGAACCAAAAATTATGTTGATAACTTTCTTTAGCTGTTTGTCTTGTCCTTGGTCTTGATAAAACTTGCGAAAATGGTCTCTCATAGCTCCTTTCACACCTGAAGCTTGAACAATGGGATAGCCTGTGTGTCTTTCCCTTTGAATTGGCAAATCAACCGTGGCTACAGATGCTCCACTTCCAGCATGTATAGGTGAAATAGCGTAAAAGGAAAGTATTGAAAAAAATTCTTTTTTTAACATAATAGCCTCCTATTAGTCTAGGTATTTGTTAATCAATAGCTATACAGTTTTCTATTTTTTTATTAAACACTGTCCCTGCTGGAAAATATCCTTTCATGGGTTTATGAAACCCTTTATAAAGATCCCAACCGCCTAAATAAACAATCTTGCCAGTGGCAACTACAACCTCATTTGTTTCACTACTTCCTGGTATTAAAGATAAAGACATATAATATTGGCCTTGTTTATTTAAATCCAAATTAAAATTTTCTTTTTTATAACGCCCAAATCTCTGCTCTGCTCCTAAAAACAAAACACCTTCATCTCCCAATTCTTCTATATCTATTCCAAAAACAAGACTTACTCCTTTTTTTAATCTGCAATGAGTAAATGAATAAATATGGTGAACTCTAACGCTTCTATCTGGATTTAAGGCAATGCCAATTCTTGGCTCTGTATCATAGAATTCATCTGTTTTTTTTAAAACAACCTCTGTTTTACCAAAAAGGTCATCATAGGCTATCCAGTTCCCTCCTATGGATTCCAATTCCGAATCTCCCTTTGCCCAATATAATAGGTCTTTAGAAGATGACTTTATTAATTCTTCTTTAATTTTTTTCGCTTTTATTATTTTTACTTTTTCATCTGAGTCGCTATTGTGTTTACTCTTGTTCTTTTCTTTAAACCATAAATATGGGGCAGGGAAGTAAACTTTATCCTTTAATTTAAAAAAAGGCCCTACAATATTAAATCCAGGTTTTTCTTCACCAATATTTATTAACTTTTCATACTTTTTCTTATCTTTTTTAAAAAAATAAGTTCTTATGGCTCCTGCAATAGTGTGAATAGGAGGAGGAAAATTTAAAGTAGCATCGTGATGCTCTCCTATGTTCATAGGCTCAGAGCCTCTAAAAAATACTGTATCATTGGGTTCAAAAATATAAAAATTAAACATTACTATCCTCCTGTTTTCTATTCAAAAAACCTGCAATAATTAGAGGATCGTTGGAAAATTTTACCTCTGACTCTTTATTCTTATACAATATTACCTCTCTAATATCTTTAGATAATGTCTTTATCTCGTCCTCTTTCAGTTTTGTCCCAGATTTACTTAACTGTTTTTCAATAAATTTTTCCAGAAGTTCTATTTTTTCCTTTTCATTTAAATTTTCCATGTTAATTATAGAATGTATGCCATTTTCTAACGCTGCGAGTTTATAGGCAAATCTTTTAGACAAAGATTGTCCTATTTTTTCTGATATTTTTTTAAAGGCTTGTAACTTCTCACTATTCCATTTAGTAACAAAAAATCTATCTCCACCACTTCTTTTTTTAAGCTGAATAGCAACAGCATTCCTTCCACCTTCTTTTTTGGCTTTTTCTTTTAATAACTTATTTGCTTGTTTTATCATATGTTTTAAACTAGCTTTATGATGACAGATTAAAATACCAGCAGAAATAGAAATATTTTCTCCTTTACCTAAATTTACAGAAAGTTTACCTGGCTTTGGAGCAAAATTATCACAAATATCTTCTGAAACAATTTCTCCATCTTTTTGATAAATTACTTTAAAAGTGGACTTATAATATTGACTTATTTCTTCTGCAGCTAGTAGGGCTTTATCCATAGGTAATACAGCACACACATCATCTCCACCTGCATATATTAGTTTTCCTTCATACTTTTTTACTATTTTTGCCACACCATAAATAGCAAAATCTCCCAAAGATTCAGAAATAGAAGCGTGAATAGATGGAGTTAAATTGCGTTTAACCACTTTGGCAAAAATGTTTTTCCAATTTTCTGCATAAACTTTTTCAATTTTACCCTGTTCTATTTTTTCTTTAATTTCTGGATGCATAATAGAAGCCCAAGTTGAAGCAATAGTCTCTCCTCCTACCAGTTTACCCATATTATCTCCATCCATTAATAAAATGGCATAATATCGGTCTTGATTATCTACATCCTTTTCTTCTTCATGTATTTTTTGAGCCTCTTTAATTTTTTCACTATGACTTGTAATATTTTTTTTCTTAAAGTAATCATTAAGTGCCATATAAGTAGTGCTTGGGAAGCCTTCTTCTACCCTCATAAATGTGCTTTGTAAAAGATGGCCTAAATCATCTTTTATACAATATGGCGCAATTCTTTTGGTGAGACATATGGAGCAAAGATGTTCATTTTCTTTAAAATCTGTACTATTTTCGCCTCCATATGCACTTCTTAATGCAGTCCAAAAAGCATTAATCATTTTCTTATAGTCATTAGCAGACATATCTTGATTATATTTTATGGAATGAAGAACCTCAAACTCACCACACATATGGCATTTTTCTCCTGGCTCTTCATTCCTTTTAACAGTTCTCTTTGTTTTTTCTGCAGCTAGAGCTGCCTGACACAAGGCATGAGATACAGAATACAATACACCTATTCCAGATTTTTCATAATAAGGTTTGTCTTTTATCATTTCTTCAAAATATTTTAAAAGTATAAAATTACCTTTAAATATTTTTTCAGGCAAATACTCCTCAACTTTTTCCCTATCACTTTTCTTAAGCATCCTAATAGCAGCCCATTTTATATCCCAAAAATTTTCATTTTGTCTTTTAAACAAATATTTAACATATTCTATTTCTTTATTACTTAGTTTTAACTTTGAATATAACTCATTAATAACTTTTTCATAAATTTCCTTCCATGCCATTAAAATATTTGTTTCAACTTCTTTTGCAATATCTTCAGATTTACTAAAAGGAATAAGAAATAAAAATTTATTAGGAAAAGATGCAATTTCCCTTTCCTGGTTCAGAAAGTCTTTAACTTCATGAATTTTCCATTGTTTTTTTAAGTATTCATTAACTAAAAATTGATCTATAAGAGATGGATAAAGTATGTGGTCAGGCCCTAAATTTTCCATTACCCATCTAATACCTTCAAAGGCAAGATAAGACAAAAATACAGAACCAACCCAATAATCTCTTAATTTTCTAGCGTTTTCTATAAATCCTTGCACAGGTGTAATACTAAAAACCATCATGCCCAAATCATTATCATTTTCACCTATATCAAAACATGATTGAATTGCAGAAACTAAACCATTGTGTTGCCATATTGTGTGATCTGGAAACCTGGTATCTGCAGGGAGCCTATGCCATAATGCCCCAATTCCTCCTACATTTTCAGAGGCAAGTCTAAATCTCAGAACCAAATGGGTATAAAAAAAGCGAGCCATGGCAAATTTTTCTGGATCATTTTTAAACCTCTCAGAATAACCCCCTTCCCCTGCTTTAATCCCGATTTCTTTTTTTAGAAATTCCAATAAACTCTCAAAAACATCCTTGCTATTTATATTTTCCAGCTTTATAGAAATTTGAGCTTTTTCACCTGTAGGATGAGATAAGATAGGACTTTTTAAAAAATCAATTGCTCCACTTTTCTCTTGATCAGTTTTATAGCCCACTATTTGTCCCCTCTCAAAACCAGAGGCAATGCCATCTGCTGTTTTCCAAAAATCATTATTTGGGGCTGTTATTCCAAAAACATCCACAAGCTTCTTTGCCCTTTCCACATGCCCTTTGATATCAAAACACTTATCAAAAGGGTCATGCATATATGCCCAGAATTTATTATCCCAGTAATTCTTAGGTAAATTTATAGCCATTTATTTCCTCCTGATTTTTTCTCAATTTCTTTGCACACTTTCTCCAAGGTTTCTTTAAAAACAGAAAATGTTTCAGACTTATCAAATGATTTAAATTTATAAGGCAAAAATAAAATCTGGCCTTGAAAATTACCATTCTTTAACTTATTCACATGTAAAAAAAAGACTTTAGCATGCCTATTTTTTCTAATGTATTCAGGTATATTCTCGCCTCTAGCCTCTATAGGCTTAGCAATCAGTCCCCTTTTTTCAAAGTTATGTCTCTTTTCCACTGAAAGACGAGCTTCTCTATAAGCCAGTCCAATATCAGATAAAGCATCTTGCCAGGTATTTTGAGGATTAAATTTAATTAGCTTAGAATATTGAGAAAAAGAAGTATAATCTTTCAATTCTCCATTCTTTAGAATCTCTGTTGTAAATTTAATATCCCTACAATACATAGAACCAAAACCATTTCTACTTTTAGCACTCATTCCTCCAAAATTTATAAAATAAGTCAAAGCTCTTTCTATTTCTGAAAATAAATTTTTTTTAGCTTTTATAACCAAAGTAAAACTGCTACCAACATCAATATACTCTTTTTCCACAACATTTCCTTGTCTTTTTATATATTTTAATGTTCCATAGGCTAGATAATGCAATATATCTAAAGGTGGTAAGGTTTTGCCTTTCCTTACTGCTCTATACTTTTTACCCCAGAATATATGTTTTGAAATCTTAATATTAACATCTTTGATGAATAAAGAAATACTAGACTTAATATCTGTATTACCAAATAATTCTGATTCTTTTTTGTACATTTCATCAATATCTGCTATACCACTAGTAGCTCTCCACCAAAATCTAATCATTCCTTTAAATGAAGGTATTCTTAACTCTGCTTTATTTACATCGCTTCCACCCAAAAACATAGGAGTGACCACTTCAATATTATATTCTCTTTTTTCTATATCCCTATACCTACCAATGTAAAAACTCATTTTTTCCCCCTTGGCCTAAAAAAGTTCTATTTTAGATTCACACACCATTTAATTTTATTCATCTTTTTAAAATTTCCCAAACAACAATATTTTGCAAATATTGTTGTTTTTAATAAAAAAATTGGTAGTGTAAAAAAATTGTGTGAATTTTTTATTGAAAAAATGGGCATCCTCCTTTAGGGTGAGTTGAAAGAAACAATAACCCAAAAAACCCTTAAAGGAGGATGCCCCCTGCCTATTTTATGATACAAAATCAGTTTGCATGAAATGAAGGATTTTATCAAGGACTTAGTTTTAGCTCCTGAGAATATTTTATACTGCTCCCAAAAAAGTTGAATACGTTTTGAAGAGAAAGGCAATAGTGGAGTAAGAGGATATGTAATATAACCACTTAAATAAAAGGAATAAATAATGAAGTTACTACTTGCACCATGGGGAAACCCAACATTTTGGAAGGAGTTATATTACAAATTTGATAGAAAAGAAGTTAGGTCAAGGACATCTCTAAAAATTCTTCAAGAAGCTATAAAGCCTGATAAAACTCTAATAGTGGGTTTAGACACTCTCGCAGAGATAGGTTCAAACTATGAAGAAGTCAAAAAAGATGCAGAGCGTAATATAAAAGAACATGTAAATGAATTTGGATTAGAAAAGTGTGAAATCCATATAGCACCTGGGATTGGAAGTTTTCCAAATGGTACTTTTCTTGGAGAAGCTCTTGATTACTATTATTACACCCTTGCAAAGATTTCAATCAATCTACTCAAATGTTCAGATAATATTTTAGAAATTCATTTTGATTTAACTCACGGCATAAATTATTCAGTTATCCTTACTTACAGAGCAGTTAAAGAAATATTAGAATTATTTTCTATTTTTAAAAAAGTAAAATTTAAAGCATATAATGCAGATCCTTCACCAGTTAATACCACAAAAAAACTTTTTATTAATGTCATTGAAGATATAGAGCCCTCCCCAAAACCATTTGATGAAAAAATCAATCAAGGTAGAACATTAGAGCCTAAAGATTTGGATCCTGAGAATAGAAGAAAATTATTCAAAGAAGATTTAAGTTGCACAAAAGAAGTAAGTAAGTCAGAAATCTCTGCATTTCTTGGTGCTTTATACAATGGCTGTCCTTTGGCCATTTTTAGATTTTATCCAGATAAAGATAAACTGGATAAGATTATTCACCAGACTCTTCATACTTATGCAAAATATGTAAATTTAGAAAATAGAGATAAACTGACTGTAAAAAGAAATGTAAGATTTGGAAAAGATTTCAAAGTATATCTATTTGCCTATTTAACTGTAAGTCTTTTAGAGAAATCAAACCTGCTTGATACTAACAAAAAAGAAGTTAATATATCAGAACTTAAGAATCTAACATCAAATCTGTTTAAATTTGACGAACGATTTAAGACAAGAATTGAAAAAGATATTCACAGTCTAAAAAAAGATCTTGATGATAAGGATATTAGAGATTGGAAAATTTATAATGAGGTTTTGGAGCGTAGTGTTGGTGAGCCTGATAGTAGAAATTTCTTAGCTCATTCAGGATTTGAGCGAAATATAGTTGAGGTTAAAAAGAGTAGTCCCGATGTTGTATTCATAAGATACAGAGAAGAAAAAATAGGCACAATTAAAGATCTATGTCAGAAGGGGTTAAGATGACAATTGAATTTAGAACAAAAGAAAAAGAGAATTATACCATTGTTCATTTTGAGCTAAAAGAGAATATAACTCCAGAAATTTTACAACAACTTAAGCCACCAAAAGTTGATGAAACTAAAGGGGTTGTGCTAAGTGGTCGTGGCCCAATTTGGCTTTATTGCTATTTGGCTCACTGTTACCATCCCACTAAGTTCATAGCAACATTTGATCCTAGGCTAGGTGGGGTAATAACGGAATCTCATGCTTCTGATTATAAAGTTGGTGAAATTATAAAGGTGAATGTCAATGAGTTGTAAGTTGTACACAAAATTATCCAATCTGTCTATTTTGCCCTCAATTAACCACTTCCATATTGTTTACCATTTGGCACCCACAGGAAATTTTTTTATTATACTTCAACTATTAAGGCTAGATCTTTTCTGAGACATTGGGTTAAAGCAGACCAAAGCTTCTCAAGACCTCTGCAAGTTTTTTGTCACTCTTTGAAAGCTCTTTCAAAACTTTTATAACTCGGCTCTCTGTTTCTATATGCCTTACAGTTACTTCCTTTGCCTTTTCTATTAGTGTTCTTCTATCCCAGAACACAAGTCCCATCATTGCTACCACTAATCCACCAAATACCACCATCATTGTATTTGCTGTGTGAACAAGGTCTGTAATGCGTTGGTCTATTTCCTCAAATCTTTTGTCTATCCCCTCAAATCTTTTATTCATCTCTTCTCTAAACATCTTCTGCTCTTTTTCTATTGCTTTCTGTCCTTCTTCAAGTCTGGTAAGCCGTTCTATAATCTCTCTGTCTGTAAGAGGCATGGTTTTCTGATAAGAAAATCCCACTACAGGAATGAAAAAAAGTGAAAATAATAATATAAAGGTTATTTTCCTGATCATGTTTTTTTCCTCCTCAAAAAGGCCCAATTTTTGAGCAAGATATTATCATAATAAAGATTAAAGTTTCAAGCACTTATTACTCATATACTTAACCATGAAAGGTCTTAATCCCTTCTCAATTCAGGTCTTTCCCAACCTCCGACAACCATACTCTTAATGTCCTCCAACACATAACGAGTCGCGATCTTTTCTCATTTATTGACCATTTTTGTCATGAGGTCTGCGGAAACTTTTCCCCAAATACACCTATTTTAGATTTTAATTTGCATACATTAGCTATGATAACAAGTTACTGCGACCATTGTTTCTCCTTCGATGTTATCTGGATATTTTTTGTAATTTCCTGACTTAGATTTTATGGTTCTAAAGGAATAACAGAAAGCCCTTCCATTAATGGCTTATAACAACCTGGTTTTGAAGAAGGATTCAAATAACAAATCACTATTTGTCCTGTCTCAACCTTTACCAGCAACTCTCCCATGGTATGGGCTTTTATCCCTCCTTTTGCTGGTTTCTCGCCTTTAAAACATACCTTTATTATTTCTCCTTCTTTTAATGTTTCATAACCTTTAACCACATGAAGGACCTTTATCTCAAAAAAAGGAGTGGGCAATGAAGAGTTCACTCTCTCTATTTTCCCAATCACAATAACCCTGGCCTCCATATTTCTGGATTTAATTATTTTCTTAGGTGGAATAGCAAAACAAACACCTGAAAAAAATAGTATCATAAAACAAACTATACAGATTACATTTACTTTTATCATTAAAACACCTTTAAATTTAATTAAAATTATTATTCACGAATGCGCCAAACTAAGGGCAATAAACCACTTCCCAATAACCAGACTGCGCCAGGCAAAGGCACTGGAGTACCTCCTGTGGGAATAAAACAGGTAACGCCTATTAAGTCATGACCATCGTAATTACCACCCCAGGTCATTGTATGATCACCTTTCTTCCACGTATCATGAATGTATATTGTCTGGGTATCAGAATCATAACCATATCCCAACATGGTATGTCCTTCGACATGAACAAGAACTACTCGTCCAGCATCTATTTCACTCATAAAATCATTAAAGGTAAAACCTTTTTCTCCAGTATAAGTATCCACATACTGATTAAAAAGAGTGTGGTCATTTTCTGGATCGTGGCTGCCATATCCCCTAAAATCAACATATTCCCAGATTCCAAACATGCCTGATTGATTATAGGAATCAGGACCCCACTGATATACATCCGAGACATAGAGCGGTGAGCCATCTTCTTTAAAATAAAAAGTAGTAGCTCCATTGGGATTACCCAGTGAGTCCTGGCTTGTGCCCATAAAATCAGCAAGAGAGTTAAAGGAATGGTAAGGCGGATCAGCATCATCACCTGATGCACCATCACCACTACTATAAAAATCATCTACATGACCTTGACTGGCAATAATATTTTGCGCCTTATATTCCCAATTACCTTTTGTACTGGGATAAGTGGTCAGTTCAGCAACTCCTCCAGGGACAAGATTGTCATAACTAAGTCCTTTATAGCCGTGGATATCATAATATCCCATCATCATACCTGCTGATGTAGGAGCACATCCATACCACCAATCATAATCAGGAACATCTGACAATTTTACTGTTGTTGCATATAAATTAGAGCTTAAAAGAAGAACAAAACAAAAAAATAAACCAACTAAAGATTTAATTCTCATTTTTCTTCATCTCCTTCTCTTTGAAACGTTGAATTCTAAGATATTTTTTATTTTCTCCTCAAAACCATAAGTCCTAACAAACTGGAACCTAAAAGATAAATAGCTCCTGGTAAAGGAACAGCTGCAGGCGGTTCAGTAGTAAATTCCCACGATATAATGTCATGTGCTTCGTAGGCTGCTCCAGTTGCTGCAGTAAAGCCAACATATACATTAGTGGGATCTAAATACATGTTCAGATCACCAAGTTCATAACGTGAACTACTCCGCCCTTTCAGACGGAGCTTCTGGTAGAGGATTGTCTCCCCACCCAGAAGACCCGCAAGGGGATTCCTGCTTCAGCGAGGGATAGCTAACACTCCTTTCTGGGAGTGCCCCGCCATTGCCCTCTCCACAGGCGTAAGTTCGGATCGCTCCGACCCTACCAGCCGTAAGGCAGGTGAGCCTTTTTTACGGCATCGCTCTAAGTCCCCTCCCTTACGGAAGGGAACTTAGAGCGTATTTTTAGTTAAAGCCAATCTCTGCCCTTAAACTAAAGGGTTGAAATTATATTTGCATTTTTTTTGACAAAAATCAATCCCTCCAAAGTGGGATTTTGATATACTATGGTTCAATGTGAAAAAAAAAATCCCTGGGCTTAAAATTTTTTAAATCTGAACTTTGTAAATTATAGAAGCATTATTCACCTGACACAATTTATTTATTTCCAACGATAAAGTCGCAATCCCTTCTCAACTCAGGTCTTTTCCAACGAAATAAGAAAAATAAAAAATTCAAGGCAATCTGGACTCGTCGCAATCCCTTCTCAACTCAGGTCTTTTCCAACTGGACCTGACCTTTATATGGGACATAGTAACAATGTGTCGCAATCCCTTCTCAACTCAGGTCTTTTCCAACTATCGTTAGGAATTTCAATTCAGTTACCAGAAGGATATGAGGTCGCAATCCCTTCTCAACTCAGGTCTTTTCCAACAACAACCAAAGTCCCTATCCTTACAGATGAAGATATTAAGTCGCAATCCCTTCTCAACTCAGGTCTTTTCCAACGGAGGCAGCTTTAATCTTGTCAGAAGTCTTCACATCTCGTCGCAATCCCTTCTCAACTCAGGTCTTTTCCAACAGCATTTAGACTTCACTGGTTTAATTGAATGTGGCTTACCTGTCGCAATCCCTTCTCAACTCAGGTCTTTTCCAACTGGACGAACACAAGTAGTGGTGGAACACACTGGGAAAAGTCGCAATCCCTTCTCAACTCAGGTCTTTTCCAACTGGACGAACACAAGTAGTGGTGGAACACACTGGGAAAAGTCGCAATCCCTTCTCAACTCAGGTCTTTTCCAACAAAGGCCATGAATAAAAGAGAAAATTGTTTCAGTAGTTTTGGTCGCAATCCCTTCTCAACTCAGGTCTTTTCCAACACAATATAAAAAAATATACAATCAACAGCCAGATACTAGTCGCAATCCCTTCTCAACTCAGGTCTTTTCCAACGCCACAAATCTTAAACAAGGGAGGCAGAAATGGCAGACGTCGCAATCCCTTCTCAACTCAGGTCTTTTCCAACTTTTGATGAAGACTATAATAAACATTTTGTAGGTTACTCTTTGTCGCAATCCCTTCTCAACTCAGGTCTTTTCCAACTTGGCAAGTATCGTATTTTGATTCTTAATTATGGAACACGTCGCAATCCCTTCTCAACTCAGGTCTTTTCCAACCTCAATTTTAGATATTTAAACGAATATTTAAGGGTAAGACGTCGCAATCCCTTCTCAACTAATGTATTTGAAGCGACATGCAAAAATAAAGGCGTCGCAATCCCTTCTCAACTCAGGTCTTTTCCAACGTGTCCGCAAGGATAAGAAAGAGGTCAAAGAGGTGAGTCGCAATCCCTTCTCAACTCAGGTCTTTTCCAACCAAAGAAACAGTTTTTAAAAAACCAGATTAAGTTTAAAGAGTCGCAATCCCTTCTCAACTCAGGTCTTTTCCAACGGTGAGGGAGATCACGGGGATATCCTACACTGGGATATCGTCGCAATCCCTTCTCAACTCAGGTCTTTTCCAACAAAGTATCTAGTCGCCCAAGATGGGCGACTCTATCTCGTGTCGCAATCCCTTCTCAACTCAGGTCTTTTCCAACCAGTTAATATTGCAAGAAAAAGAGTACTTGTGGATTCCTGGTCGCAATCCCTTCTCAACTCAGGTCTTTTCCAACCAGTTAATATTGCAAGAAAAAGAGTACTTGTGGATTCCTGGTCGCAATCCCTTCTCAACTCAGGTCTTTTCCAACTCAATGGTTCTTTAATGGCAATCCCTATTGGAAAAGAATGTCGCAATCCCTTCTCAACTCAGGTCTTTTCCAACTTGAATATAATAAAAATCAACAAAAGCAAGGATAAAAGTCGCAATCCCTTCTCAACTCAGGTCTTTTCCAACGAGTTGAACTTTTTTGAGACTTGTCTAGAAAAAGGGCAAGGTCGCAATCCCTTCTCAACTCAGGTCTTTTCCAACTATTGAATTTAGCAAAGGTAATATTTTTGGTGTAAAAGTGTCGCAATCCCTTCTCAACTCAGGTCTTTTCCAACGAATGAACTAGGGATAACAGAAACATTAGCTGACCCATGTGTCGCAATCCCTTCTCAACTCAGGTCTTTTCCAACGAGGATGATGAAGATTAAATATTAAGCGCTCTTGTACTCGGTCGCAATCCCTTCTCAACTCAGGTCTTTTCCAACATAGTTGCTGCTAGTAAAGATAAAGATGTTCAAGTTGTTGTGTCGCAATCCCTTCTCAACTCAGGTCTTTTCCAACTTTATGGACGTTGTTTCAAGTGCAATTTTACATTAGGGCACAAGTCGCAATCCCTTCTCAACTCAGGTCTTTTCCAACCTTACCAGATAGTAGTTGAAAAACAGAATATTCCAGTAAGGTCGCAATCCCTTCTCAACTCAGGTCTTTTCCAACGTTTTGTCAGTTTTATGCTGATCAGTTTGAAGGAATTGATCTGTCGCAATCCCTTCTCAACTCAGGTCTTTTCCAACAAAGCTTTATACGTAAAAGAAAAGGATATTGAAAAGGCTAAAGTCGCAATCCCTTCTCAACTCAGGTCTTTTCCAACTATCTTGGCTCCAAAGAAATAACAGTTTAAAAATTTTAAGGTCGCAATCCCTTCTCAACTCAGGTCTTTTCCAACATAGTGTATATTAAAAAACTTGACCTTATTTTAGTCTAGTCGCAATCCCTTCTCAACTCAGGTCTTTTCCAACTTTATTAAAAGAGGAGGTTTAAGATGATTAGTTTTTCAAGTCGCAATCCCTTCTCAACTCAGGTCTTTTCCAACGAGGCAAACAAGCTCTCCAGAGATGGTAAGGGGCTTATTTTGGTCGCAATCCCTTCTCAACTCAGGTCTTTTCCAACAGTGCAAAATTTTTACTCAAGAAGGGAGCAAACCCTTTCTTGTCGCAATCCCTTCTCAACTCAGGTCTTTTCCAACGATTTTGCCTATACTCTGGATCTTTCAAACAAGAAAGACGTCGCAATCCCTTCTCAACTCAGGTCTTTTCCAACTGAATGGCAAAGGAGAATTAACAAAGTCTGCGGCTTCTTGTCGCAATCCCTTCTCAACTCAGGTCTTTTCCAACCGACATTTCCCCTGTCCTCATTCATTCTATTGAGGGCTGGGTCGCAATCCCTTCTCAACTCAGGTCTTTTCCAACCCTTTAATTTTTTGTGTTATTAAGGGCAATGTGGACAAAAGTCGCAATCCCTTCTCAACTCAGGTCTTTTCCAACGTGACAGAAAAGGTGATAAGGGCAGCTAAGAAGCTTTTGGGTCGCAATCCCTTCTCAACTCAGGTCTTTTCCAACATGGGAAATCCCCAGCGACATTTCCCCTGTCCTCATTCATTCTGTCGCAATCCCTTCTCAACTCAGGTCTTTTCCAACATGATGGAATTAAATTTAGAAAAAGTAAAAGAAATAAACTGTCGCAATCCCTTCTCAACTCAGGTCTTTTCCAACCTGATGATGGCGGCCTTACATGGGCTGCCAGTGACGCCCTGTCGCAATCCCTTCTCAACTCAGGTCTTTTCCAACTAAAGGTTAAACTTTAAAACTTAAGGAGGAGTAAAAATGAGGTCGCAATCCCTTCTCAACTCAGGTCTTTTCCAACGAAAAGCACATTTACAGATGCAGGAAGTAATGGTAGGTCGCAATCCCTTCTCAACTCAGGTCTTTTCCAACTTAGCCTTATTTATTTTAGATAAGGCTAGGTCAAGAAGATGGTCGCAATCCCTTCTCAACTCAGGTCTTTTCCAACAAGGAATTAAAAAGAAAGATTAATAAAAGAAATAGAGTCGCAATCCCTTCTCAACTCAGGTCTTTTCCAACTTATGGTTGGTTGAGTAAGTATAAGCTGGGGAATTATTAGTCGCAATCCCTTCTCAACTCAGGTCTTTTCCAACTCTCTTATGAGAGAACGTGAAATGAGAGATGTTTCAAGAAGTCGCAATCCCTTCTCAACTCAGGTCTTTTCCAACGAGTGTATAAAGGAAGAGCGCTTTGACCCCGTTGCAGTCGCAATCCCTTCTCAACTCAGGTCTTTTCCAACTTTTTAATCTTCTAGGTTCTATGGGTATTCCAGGACCCAAAGTCGCAATCCCTTCTCAACTCAGGTCTTTTCCAACCCAGATAGTGATTGAAAAACAAAATATTCCAATAAAAGAGGTCGCAATCCCTTCTCAACTCAGGTCTTTTCCAACTTCTTCGTATTGGAGGAAGCCTCTTCTGTCATCATGTCGCAATCCCTTCTCAACTCAGGTCTTTTCCAACAAAAGGTAAAAATTAGGGAACATTTTTTAGATATTGAGGGTCGCAATCCCTTCTCAACTCAGGTCTTTTCCAACGGCATTTGAAATAGCTAAAAACAAGTATAACGTTTATAGGTCGCAATCCCTTCTCAACTCAGGTCTTTTCCAACTTCTTGTAAACATAAAATCTCTTTAGAACCTATAGAGGTCGCAATCCCTTCTCAACTCAGGTCTTTTCCAACTTTTAATTTTAAGGAGGAGTAAAAATGGTAGAAAAAGTAAAAGTCGCAATCCCTTCTCAACTCAGGTCTTTTCCAACTTGAAAAGGATAAAGGAAAAATTAAAAAGGCACATAAAAAAAGTCGCAATCCCTTCTCAACTCAGGTCTTTTCCAACTGCACCCCTTTAATTTACCTAAATTTCAATATATTGCAACCCCATTTCCGCAGACCTCCCCCATTTTTTTTCCAAAAAAATAAATTTGAACCTATTTTTTATCTAACCTATTGAAATAATTGAAACGCAGACCTCTTTAACCTCTAAAACAAAAAAGTTAATTATTTCAATTAAATACAAAAATTTACTATTTTTGTCATGAGGTCTGCGGAAATTGTTTCCCCTTTACACCTATCTTAAATTTCAACGAGCATTTATCAATCTTAACTAAAAAATTTCCTATTTGCCCAATTGATGTATTCATTTAACTTTGCAATCTTTTTGTCACTATTATCCCTGGGGCTATAATAATTGAGATGTGCAATTAAGAAATAATCAAACATCTGGAACCATTACACACTATCCCACAAAGATTTTTTTGTACCTATTAAAAAAACCTTTTGAATTTTAAAATGTTTAACCAGCGCCCTTGCTATGAACTGCTCTTCATAAACCTTGTCGTCAATTTGATACTTTGCCTTCTCATATTCACCTGGCATATGAGATTTTACATCTTTCTTTCTCCCTGCCCCTAATGAAGATATGAGAATTTTCATAACTACTCCTGCCAATTTACTCCATTAATGACTTAAACCACCTTTTGTTTTTTACTTTCTTCTAATTCTATATTTTCCACTCAAAGCTGATAAGTCTAAAGTTTGTTTTTTTGCCGATACCTTACTCTTATCTTTTTTAAGTCCAGTCTTTTTTTTACTAGAACCTTCTTTTTTAACTTCTTGGTCCCATATTTCTGCCCATGCAAAAGGCTCGAGGCTGTTTAGGAGAAAATTTTTTCGCTTTTCCGAAGCGAACCACATGGTTGTAGTTTTGTTGGCTATATAAGAGGCCTTTCTACCTTTTTTGATCCTAATTTTTCTAAAACCTTCTACTGTCATTGCTTCAGCTCCAGAATGCCGCCCTATTTTTAGAGGAATACCCCTATAACACACAGGAATTTTAGTAGAAAGTTTATTATAAATTTTTTCTTCTTCCTGCAATATGGATGTATAAAAATCTCTTAAAGCCTTTTCAACAATTTCATGAGAAATTTTCTTAGCTACATTATTTACATTTATAACAGAAATGGTTCCTTCAAATTCTGATCCTGTCTCTATTACTTCTGATATTTGATAAGGAGTAGATGTATTATTTCCATCTTTTTTTAAATTTACAGCATACACTATTTTTGTGTTTACTTTCTTAGGTAAAAATTCAGACACTTTAAGATATTTTAGAGGATCCTCATTAATATTTTTATATCCCAATATTTTTTTTTGTAAAAATCTATCATCATCAATATTTCTTGGAACTTGATTGGAATAATAATTTAAAATTGCAGTTCTTATAGAACCTTTAATTGAACTACCTGGAATGATTGGTTGATTTAAATTCACATTATAACTTAACATCGTTATTAAAAATCGATTTATTTGTTTGGTATCACTTGGACTTAAATTTAAAATTTTTTTATAATGATCATAAAATCCAGAACATATTTTAATTTTTCTAAGTATTATTTTGGGATGGGATTTAACATAATCTAATTTTGAATTCATAAATCTATAGAATTTCACTAAACTATATGAAGATGTATCTTTTGATATTTCAAATATAGTTTGTCTATCCTTATCTGTTAAATATAGTAGAAATTTTTCAATATCAATATAATACATATGGCTGGAATCAGGATCTACTACAAAATTAAATGGTTCATATACATCCGAATATCCCACATAAATGGGACTCATTACACGAAGAATATACTTCTTAACAACTATCTCTGCCATGATATTTAACTCCATATTTAAAAAAATATTGGAAAAACTATTGAATATCCTTGAGAAACAGTTCCTTTCTCTTCTTTTGACAAATTATCTACTGATAGCCCAATGTAAGGGGTAATTTGTTTCTCTCTATGAATTATCACGCATCCTTCATCCATCATTAATATAGGATTTTTAAAAGGATTACGTGATGTTGCTAAAAAATTCCCATGTCTGCCAAAACGGACAAATGGCTGAAAATATACTTTGTCATAACTTTTGTCTGGTACACATGGGGACAGGGTATACAAACCATTACAATTTGAATAATCTGGGATGTTCAGATCATCCTCCTCTACAAGCGAAAATCGGCCAAGACCACTGGATGCATCCCTACCAAAACCCATCTGCCCTATTCTAGCTAATCCCTCTAAAATGGCTTCTCTGTCAATTATTTCAGGGTCAAAGAGTACAAAGATACACATCTCTAAATAGGGCAAATACCAGACATCCTCTAATGTATAAGGAGCAAAACCTCTACCTGTAGATGATGTCAATCTATTTATCTTGTTATGAGTATGTAGCTGTGTAATTTCCAATGCTGACAAATATAGACTGGTATAACTAGTTGAATATTCATTTTTGTAAAGATTAAATATATCAGTTTCAGAAAATAGATCTTCTTCTACAAAACTTATTTTCAAATCATTACCTACTTGAATAAACTTCTTACTCTTTAACTCCTTTCTATTCTTTAAATACTTAACTATATCATTGTCAGGTCTTTTTAAAAACAATAATGGCAGATCAGGTCTTTTAAGAAAAAAAACATATTCTCCATCTTTATATAACCTTGTATATGCAGAAGAAAATACAATAAATGGCGATTTTTTATATTGCAACAAAGCATCTTCTAAAGGTACTTTCAAAAGATTATTGTCCATCACAAGTTGCCATATAAAATGGCCAAATATTGTATCACCTTTAAGCGGTGTCCCAAAGGCAGATTCTGGTTTTATGCCAACTTGAAGAAGTTTCACCTTTAATCTCCTTTTTTAAATGGCAATATGTTCTTAAATTTTTTATTTAACTCATCATCATCAAATTTAAATTCTACCCTTCCATATCCCCTACTTCCATTTCCTCCAAGGGCATCAAATTCAAGCAATTTTAAACCTGTCAAAAGAAGGTCCTCTAAATCATCTTTATCTTCCTGAAATTTCTTTAGTGTAATAAGAAACCTAAATTTAATGCCTGCAGGAACCCTTTCTGTAAATCTTGGATTTTTAGCTGTAGATGTAATCCTATTTATGGAATTTTCAGCCTTTATTTCAGAATAGACCATCTTGCCCTCTTTTATTTTTTCTCTAATTTCCTCATCAAGCTCACAGTCAGAAAAAGAAACACGAGCAGGCCCTATTGGTTCTTTTGCTAATCCATCACTTTCAGACGCTGAAGTGCCAAATAATTTTATTATCTTTAATGCTTCCTTTTTTTGTTCAACATCAGATAAGCTATTAACAATTTTCAGAGAAATGGGATCACCATTGGTTAAGCCCATAAGTCCGCTTTTTAATTCCAAAAGTGAACGCACCTTTCCTTTTAAAGATGATCCTGGAATATATGGCTCATGGGTAAAAGGATGTTTAATAACTGGATTATCAGTGCCACCAATGTGCATCTCAATATCACCTGCACCTATATGAAGTCCTGTCTTTAAGGTAATAGTTCCTGAAATTTCTTTGATTTCAACTAATTTCATTTATATTCCTCCTCTATTTTTTATTGGGCTTGTGAGTTTATTGAGTTTAACCCATCAACCCTCTAACTCATTACCCCTTTTAACTGTTTATTTGTCGCTATATTTTCTGTAAAATCCAATAAAGGCCTCGAAAAAATCAGTGGCGATCTTGAAATCTTGTTTCGTTTTTACAGAAAAAACTAAAGATTTAATAAAATCTACAAATTTATCAGTTACCAATTTACGGCCTTGGGCATATACTACTTTTGGCACAAGCATGTGCAATTGAGGAAGGATTACCTTTTCCCATTCCTTATCATTATATGATGCACTTCTTTGATTTAACTTAAAAAATTCATCGTAAAATCTTCTTAATTGAGAAGATTTATTTTTACTCCTTCCACCCTCACTAAATATATCTCCAGCCAATTTTTCTGCATGAACGGAAAATGCTTCTGGATTTAAGCAACCATCCTTTGTCTTTAATTTTAAATCCATTGTCATATTACCTCCCTTTTTTATTTATACTGTCTTAAACTATACAACAAAATCCACAAAGGTATTTTAAAATTACCTCTATACTTTTGAATGTTTTTTACAAGATAAATTAAAATATCATCTAATTCACTTTTTTGTTGAACTCTTAAATTTCTAGCAGATAAATATGTTAAAAAGGACCTCCATTTTAAAACTGAAATATCTTTTAAACTATATGAGCTATCCTGTTCTAATATTTTTAACTCGCTTTCGGACATTTTAACTATTTCATTTAACTTATAAAGCATAGACTTTGAAATAATATTTTTGTCAATTAACTCATAAAGTTTATTTTTCTCACTTAATAATTTCTCAAAATCTTTCCACTTCACAATTTGTTCAAAGATAAAAATGCAATTTTTTCCTGCATCTTTCGCCTTTTCAAGACTTTGTTCTGCTTGCGTTGAAATTATATCTATTGGCACATTAGATTTAACCATAGTTATTCCAGCAGAAAAATGAATCTCATTATTTTTACAAACATATTCTGAAAATTTTTTCTGTAAATATAAAGATAATTCTATAATTCTATTCCAAGCACCTATTAAAAACAAATCATCGCCACCAGCAAATACAGTATATACATCATTAAATTTTTCTTCTTTTTCTAATATAAACGGAATATTGAGTGAAAAGAAATAATTCAATTGAGTACTTAAGGCATATAATCTGGAGATGGTAAATCTGGACTCAGGCAGTCCACAGCCAAATATAAGCCCTAAATCATCAACATCCGCTTTTAATATACCTAAACTATCTACTCCTAACCATTTCCCTGTTGAATCTTTTTCTAAAGAGCTTAAAGCGATGTGAGAAAAAGTTTTTGGCTCTTTCTCTTTTATTGCATCTATTAAACTTAGTGCAGTCCTTTCAGATTTTCTACCAAGTAAAAGCCGTTCATCGTGCATATCTTTCTCTGAATAGGCAGGCACATAACCATTGAGAGGTAAATAGCATATTTTCTCAGGAATTTCTCCATCTTGCAACCGAATCGACCAAAATCTTTTTAAAACTCCTTTTTTTGCCAGTTCGTTCATCTCATCTTTTACAAATGCTACTATGTATTCACCAAAAATAGGTTCTAAAATACGTTTGTTGAGTTTATAAAAAGATATATCCTCGGATTTTTGAATAACTGCAATTTTATCACTTTTTACTAAGTTTGTTCCTAACATAATGTGATCTCTACAAAAAATACAACTTGACCCCTCGCCTTCTGGATAGATCAATTTGTCACCTTCTACCTTTTCAGAAGAAGGCCTCTTGCCACACAAAGGACATAAGGGACTCTCTAAATCATTTCTAAACTCATCTAAATATGAACTAAATACTCCACATGAGTGTTTTGGGTCAAAAGGATTAAATTTTTTCTTTTGAATATTTTGTTGCACACTTTGCCATAGATGAGAGAATCTTTTTGCAGTAAAATCTGACACCTTTGCTCTGGTAAAAGAAAGACCAAGATTTGTCTCTCCATAACTCATCTTTATTAACCATGTATTTATTTTTTCTTCAATGGCCTTTACTTTATCTATACACTCTGGCAAATTGGGAGCCAAAATATAGAATTTTCCAGCACTATTTAGTAATACAGAGTAAGGAGAAAGTCCTAATTTATCACATATCATCTCACAGGCAAGCTCACAAAACAAAGACACTACAAAAGAGCGTCCTCTTAATAGCTTTGAACGATGATGAGCTTCTTCTCCACCTCTAGCAAATATAAACTTTTGTATTCCAAAAAAATCGCCAGCAATAATCAAAAATTTTTCTCCATCCCCTTTAATGTTTTTTTCATCTAAAGAACCGCTATTTTTATGAAACAAATAAAGGGCCGTGGCAATTGAAGCAGTGGTTCGACTATGGTCATACAAAGACACATCTGGAATCACCTTACCAACTCTAGCTGCAGGAATAAAAGAAGTATATTTTCTAAAAATTGAATCAAAGTGCTGCATCCACAAAAATAAATCATGGTCTTTATGTGCAAGAATTTTTATTGCTTTTATAAATTTTTCATACAGCCTCTCATAATCTTCTAAGTCTCTTACTATTTCCTCTTTTAATTTTGGAAAAATAGACCTAGAAGATATAGTATCCAATGGATAACACCAATTAAAATCGGACATACTGGAAAATTCTTTTTTCTCTTCAATAGAGATTTGTTCAAAAATAGGCACTAACCTTGTGGATTTAAATTGTTTGACTGGTATTTCTTGGCCTTCCAAAAATTCATCCCTATCCAATCCACTACTAAGTCTATCAGCAACTGCAATTATCCACTGTTTTGGAGTCTCAGGTTTGTGATGCATTCCCACAAGGTTTAAAAAATTGTCTTCTCCCAACTCACTCGAGAATAATACATCAGGAAAATTTCCTTTGTTAAATTCAAAAAAAGCCACACTGTATAGGGCGTGTGCATGAGAATATCTCCCTTTATAAACAGGTTGATAGAGCGACTGATTGTTTTCTATCCAATCCTTTGGTACATCAAAACATCCCTGTACAAACTTTCCCACATCATGACACATAGCGGCCAAAGAAATAAGCAAAGTTTCTTTTTTATCCATAGTACAACCTCTTCTTTATTTTGCTATAACCACAAATTATCTGTAAAACAAAAAAATTATAAAAAATAACGTGTTCCAAATATTGTCGCTTTTAAAAATTTTTATTAATTAAAATTTTACTTACCTTAAACTAAAATTGTAAATCTTATCAAGAGAAAAAATATAAAGTTACAAAGAAGTATTAAGGAATATTAAATTAGCTCTTCCAAATTGGCATATTTTTCCATCCATTAAACAATATAAAACTCAAAATCAGGATCAACAAACTCCCCTTCACCTATTATTTCAATATTGGCAGTACATTTTTTACAAAGAGGGATGTATTTTACTCCATCTGATTCTGGATCTATTATTGATGCAATCCTCTTCATTAGATTCTTTAGATCCTTTTTTGTTAATTCCATCTCAAATTTGGATTTTTGAACCCTTTTCCCAAAATCCTCCATTGTCTTAGCAACCTTTAAAAGACGTTTTTCATCTGAAATATCATAAATTATCAAATACCTCATGATAGTTGCCTTTTTATTTTATAAGATAGTTAATTTTATTTTACCAAAACCAAAGGAAGTTTGTTTTCCAACATGTGCTATTTCACAATATTTTAAAATTGGATAAAATTCAGATAATTTTCCTTTATAAATAGCTCGTCCAACAAGACCTCCAATCTTCATTTTAGATCCCTGTCTAAAGCTAAAACGTGAGAGGTCTATCCATTGTTTTTCTTCAGATAATAATTCTATATTGTTTGCCCTATGTACTAAACCCTTGTAATCTAAATCTGGTTCTTCACCTAAAAAATGGAATTCTAAATTGGAAATTCTTCTTAGTGCTGCTCTAATCAAAATTCCAAAGTCAAATGAAGAAACAAGAGCGTTTTTAAACTTTACCCTGTATGGAGTAATAAAATCTACCTGAAGTTTACTTATCTCAACTTCTGAATCATGCAATTTAAGATAATTATCTGTTTCAATATTTGTTAAAACCTTTGTTTTAGATGTATAAATTTCATGTCCATCCTGTTTTACCCATTTTAAATCAAAACGACCCAGACCATCTTTTCTACCTTTACCTATTCCCCTTTCTCCCATATAAGTAACAGCATACACTATGTATGGAATCCACTTTACTGCACCCCCAAACAGGATTAATCTAAAAGAAAAATCCTCTTGTGGCATGTATAGAGTCTTCTCCATATCAAATGAATCCAACACAAAGGGGTGTGGCGTGGAAGGACTTCCCCTTGGTCTCTTTATTAGCTTTGACTCAAAAATATAAAAATAAATACAACTAGAAGATAGAAGACAATCTTTACAATCCACCCTTTTTATTGGGCAACAAATCTGTCTTAGACTATTTCCCAATGCACCTCTAATTATATTACCTTTAAATTCAGGCAAAATTGCTTTTTTTTCAAATTCACAGATAAAATCCAATACACTATATTTTAACATAATCCTATACTCTTAAAGATGTTCTCCAAGTTCATCAATTACAAAAACCTCTTCTTCAAAATGGCCATAGCACCTTTTGTCCGTGCCTGTAAATGCATAAAATTCATAATCAGATTTGTCTTTAGGTTTCCCCTTAATTTGCTTAAAACAAAGTCTATTAAGCTTTTTCTCATTTCCTGCTAGAGCCAATGCTAAATCGTCAACCCTAATATTTATTTCCCTGATTTTATCTGATGAAAGTCTATTTATCTGTTTTTTGAATTTTTCTGAGAATTTGATCTTATTTGTAGGTTCTGGCCAAAGTTTCTTTTGATACAAACTATCTTTTGCCCTTAACCAAGCAATTTTTCCCCATGGAGAAAAATCTACATCTTCTTCAAAGCAGGTTATAAATATCTCAGGTAACACTTTAGCATCATTACATGTAATTAATCTTAGTTCTAACTGCCTAAATAGTGTGATGTTTTGTTCAATTACACCTTGTGTATCTATTTTAACTGGAAGTTTTGGAATTTTTAGCAGTGAAGACCCTGATTCAAATATGTAAATTATCTCGTCAGCATAAAACATACCAATTGCCTGCAAAAAGCCCTGTACACTCTTAAATCCTCCAGTGAGATTAAATATTATATGAAAATTTCTCTCCTTATATCCTGGTAGCATCCTGTCAAATGTATCAACTAATTCACTCAATGCAAGCTGGAATGCTTCTATATTGTCTGTTTGCAAATCCTTTTGTCTATATAGCTGTACATTTGTTATATTATTTTTTTCTAACCATTCTTTTATCATTGTAGCTGTCTGTTCTCCTAAAAAAGTATCAGTACACAACAAAAAATGATAGTCTTCTTGTTTTAAAATTCCATTATAGTATTTGACTAATGCATTTAACTCTGCTGAATATCTCACAATATCTTTTGGAGAAAGCTTTAAAATTACATCCCTTACTTCACTAATTCGATTGAGTAACAGTGTCCTATCCTTTTGATCTATCTCTTCTAAATATTTATAATTTGCATATTTTGAAATTAGACTTCTAACCTGATTATTTGCCCCACCAGTTAACAAACTAGTACCACATGGCGACACTATAAAATTTGGCATTGTAATACCTCCTTAAAAAAAATTAGGCCTGGGATACCAGGCCCATATAACATACAATTGCCTCTGTTATTGGATGGAGACAACTATTAGCATCCCAATTAATCCACCAATATACCATTCCTATAATGTACCACTTAATGTCATAGTTTTCTTTATCCCTTTTGGCAACTTAAAATCAACATTGTATTTGGTTGAAGAAAAAAAACCAGACTTTTCCCTTAACCTAACAGTAGTAGGCCTATTTACCGAATATATCTGTCATTTTTAAAATTTATAATACTTGGACATTGTCTGCAGAGTGGAGGAATATAAAAAGGGAGTCTTTGAAACTAAAGACTCCCTCTTCACGCTCCTCTACCTGGCTACAGAGGGCATAACCAATAAATGGACAGGTACTATTTAGGATTGGTCAAAAATTTATCCTCAATATCTACTTTGAGGAGAAAATAAATATGGCTACTAACTCTAATATTTATTTATAAACAAGATTTATCTTTTCCCTTACCTCTTCCATGGTCTTTTGGGCATACTGGCGTGCCCTTTTTGTACCTTCTTGTAATATATCCATTATTTCTGTATTCTTCTCTAATTCTTTTCTTTTTTGTTGAATTGGCTCTAAAAGGGCTGTCATTTTTTCAAAAAGCAATTTTTTGCAATCTGTACATCCTCTTGTTGCATTTTTGCATCCATCTATGACCTCTGATAAATCTCCCTCAGGGTCTAAAATCTTTAAGTGCGGAAATAAATTACAATTTTTGGGATCACCAGGGTCTTTCAGCCTTTTTCTATTTGTATCTGTCACCATGGAAAAGACCTTTTTTCTAACAGAATCAAAATCCTCTTTTAAAAAGATTGCATTTCCATAGCTCTTGCTCATTTTTCTACCATCTAGTCCAGGCAATCTCGCTGCTTCAGTTATGAGGGACTTGGGTTCTGGAAAGGTCTTTCCATACAAATAGTTAAACCTCCTTGCTATCTCCCTGCAAAGTTCTAAGTGAGGCAATTGATCTTCTCCAACAGGAACTGCTGTTGCTTTGTATATCAAAATATCTGCACTCATAAGAACTGGATATCCCAGAAAACCAAAGGTATTAACATCCTTTTTAGAAGAGAGTTCCTGTTTAGTCTCTTTATATGTTGGATTTCTCTCTAGCCAACCAAGGGGAGTTATCATCGAGAGTAACAGATTCAGTTCAGCATGCTCTTTTACTTCTGATTGTATAAAAAAGACAGACCTTTCAGGATTAAGACCAGCAGAAAACCAATCCAATGCAAGCTCATATGTAAATTCTTTTATTTTTTTTGGATCTGAATATTCACTTGTAAGTGCATGCCAATCAGCAACAAAGAAAAAACATTCATAGGTATTTTGAAGTTTTCTCCAGTTGTCAATAACTCCAAAATAATGGCCAAGATGAAGTGGACCTGTTGGTCTCATGCCTGATACTATTCTATGAGAATTCTGGCTCATACCCAACTCCTTAAAAAATTAAATAGAAAATATTTAAGAAAAATGATTTAAGCACATTAGCCTGGGAGTAAAATTGAAACCAAAAAATATAGTATTGGCAAAATTGCCTTTTGAACAATGCCTGTTAGAAACAAAATAAATATTATGATTATGCCATATCTACCTATCTTGCCAAATGATATTGCCATTTCCCTTGGCAGGATAGACATCACCATATTACTGCCATCTAAAGGAGGAATAGGAATTAAATTAAACAGGCCAAGACCTATGTTTACAATTACACCTGCTGATAAGATATCAATTAAAACAGAAAAAAAAGGGACATAAAAACCGGTGCTCACTCCCCCAAAAAAATAGACTATTAATTTGATTATAAAAGAAAATAAAAGAGCAAGAAAGAAATTGCTAAATGGCCCGGCAAAGGAAACCAAAAATAGATCTCGACGAGGCTTTTTAAAATACATGGGATTTATTGGCACAGGCTTAGCCCATCCAACTTTAACAATAAGCAGGGCTATAGCCCCAATGGGATCTAAATGTTTTATTGGATTTAAAGAAAGTCTGCCCGCCCTTTTGGCCGTTGGATCGCCTAAAATATAAGCCACATAACCATGGGCTACCTCATGAAAAGTTATGGCTATTAGAACTGGAACAATATATATAAGTATTTCTTGAATGATTGATATGTGTCCATGCATAGGGAGTTGGTATCATTAAATGGTTTGCCAATCAAGGGAAAACTCCAATAGGAAAAACCGCAACTTATTGATGTTAATTCAAATGGCTGAGTTGGTATCCATGAACCAGTCCAATTGCACCAGTTAACATCATATCTCCACCAGGGGTAATAAACTCAACAGGATAATTGGATAATAGACCTCTTTTAGGACCAATTACGTAAGTTGGAGAAAAATCCAGGGTATCCACCTCATCCCTGCATATGCACCCATGGCCCATATCATCAAACACTTCTTTATTTGTAAGCTTTCCTTTCTTGAATTTTTCAATGTGTGACCACAATTTTTCTGGATTTAATATCCCTGTGTGGTGCTCATAAATTCCATAAATTTTGTCCTGATATATAAGAAAGCCTAGGGTGTGACTATTTCCAATATTTATGATACACACACCTGTGGTCTTTGATTTCTCATATACACCTTTGTCGTACAAAGCACCTAAGATTGCAGCACCTCCAGTGTCTGCAACAAGACCACCACCAATAATTTTATGTATTGTCATAAGCCTGGTAAATTTTTTATCTGGCACCTTATATAACAGATTGTAAATATCGCCCTTTTGTTCCAAAAATTTTTCCCATAATTTAAATCTACCTTGCCTATTGCTCATATCTGGAAAAAATCCATGGTCTTGCGCAGCTATTAGTACTGTATCTGGATAATCTAATCCAGCCATATTTAAAAAGCTCTCCCAAAATCCAGGATCAAAGTCTGTCAAATAAACTGGTACGTAGCCGACAGGTGGTACATCTTTTATCTCTATACCCATATTTTTAACTTTATTTAGGTTATCTGATATTGCATAGGCAGCATCTTTTGAACAAGCTACCTTTAATCCTGCCTTTATATGGGCAATTAAAACACCCTTAAATCCCCCACCCATATTGTTTCCATATAGATATATATTTTTACCTCTACTGGTTAATCTTTTTATCTTTTTTGATATCAACATTGCTGGTGAAGGTAAGACGAATTTTGGACAATTCTCAAGCTCCCTATCATCCATAAAATACAAAACATCCTGTGTACCGCTCCCAATATCAATTGCCAAAATTTTCATTACATCCTCCAGTTATAATAAAAACCCTATATAATTGTTTCTATTCTATTTTTTTTGACGATGTGCTTTTAAATTTTCGTTTTTCTTTTTGTTGATAATAAAATACAAAAAACCAACAATTATTACAAAAATCACCAAGCAAATAGTTACAATATGAAGGTGCTCTCTTAATAGTTCTTTATTAATCCCGAAAAAATAGCCAAGGCCCGCAAGAACAACCACCCAAATACCTGCTCCTAGTGCGGTAAATATAGAAAACAACCAGATGTTCATTTTAGCAAGCCCTGCTGGCAAGGATATATATTGCCTTATGCCTGGAAGGAGTCTTCCAATAAAGGTGGAAATGTGTCCATGTAATTCAAAAAAGGTTTCAGCCTTATTTATAGCTTTTTCACTAATAAAAAAATATTTTCCATATTTTAATAAAAATGGTCTTCCAAGATATAAGGCAAGATAATAATTAAAGATTGCACCTAAAAGACTCCCAACTATACCTGCAACCACAACTAATAAGAGATTCATCTCACCTTTTGATGCTAAATAGGCAGCAGGAGGAATTACTACCTCACTTGGGAAAGGAAAAAAAGAAGATTCTAAAAACATCAAGACCACTATCCCCGTATATCCCATATTACCAACTGTAGAAACAATAAAATTCACTATCTCGTTAAGGAACATAAAAATATACCCTCATTAATTTATTCATTTGAAAATTTGTGTCTAAAATGGTGCTTCTTGGCCTCAGGTCTCTCAGTTACCAGAAATTATTTGCTTTTAATAATTCTACTTCACTGTTTTCACTGTTCACTATTTCATCTCAAGGCAATTTTTAGCTTTTCTTCAAATTCTTCCAATGAATTTACTCGCATAGCTATTTTAAACAGGCCTTTTACTACTTCTCTGCTATCAATTTCCTTAATCTTTTTGGCAATTGAGCGAGGCACAATACCAAAACGCTCTTCAAGTAATTCTAATAACATCTCCTGTGCCTCTAACAATAATCCCTGCTGAATTCCTTGTTGAATTCCCTGCTCAAGTCCTTGTTTAATACCTTTTTGTATCCATCTTTCTGCTATTGTTGGCATAGCTAACTCCTTTAATAAGGGCTTTATTTGTTCTTCTGGATAGTCCTTAGCCATTACTATGTAATCTATTATAAAAGATACTACTTCCCTATCAATCTTTATTAAACGAAATAACAAAGGACGAAATTTATCCAGTTCATCAAATATGTTCTTTAATGCATATAGTGCTGAATACAATCTCGCATTCCTATTTAGCTTCTCTAAGAATTCTTGATCTTTATAGGTAGATAGGTCAATTAAGATATATTTAAACTGTAGCAAATATTCCTTTATGTCTGAGGATACATTAAAATAGTCCACAAAATTCTCTGGCAAATCCCACTTCTGCTTCCCATGGTAAAGTATTATTGGAATTATTGGCTTAAGCTCTCTTTGATTACGCATGTCTTCTTCATAGGTAACAAGACAATAACCTATTACCTGTAAAAGAGAATCTTTTTCTGGTGCTGATTTGTGTTCTATTATGAAATAAAATTCCACATCCTGTTTATCAAGTCTCCCTGTTACTATGAAATCTAAGTTATATCGTCTGTATTTACGGGAAGTCTTTTTGGTCCTTTTGGCTTTTAAAGTGGAAAAATCAATCCTTGAGCTAAGATTCTCAGGTAAAAGATCCTGCATAAAATCATGCAAGTTCTTTGGATCTGAAAATACCTGATCTATGAATTTATCATGTACCTGAATTGATGACATGTTACCCTCTTTTAAGTTTTTCTTAATACATTAGCTCTCAGCTATGATATATTATGATCAGCTTTTTCAGCTTCTTTCTCTTTGATATTCAACCTGGAGAATCATCAGTAGATTCATCCCTAAATTTTTTTGTAATATCAAATATTTTAAATCCTTTTGAAAGATTGTCAAATTCTCGGTAACCCAACTGTTCTTGATGTGACATTTTAGAGCAAACTTTTATATTTTCAAGCCAGAGGTAAAAAGTTACTTTTCCTTTATTAGGTATCCACGCTATAGACTATAGGAGTGGCAGCATTGCTTTTATCTTCAAGGGCTAGTTCTCATTCCTCAGCCCAGCTAAGCCTCATCATTACAAACTTTCCGTAAGGCTTCAAGCACATACCAGTATAACGAATTATTTTTTAAATATTATTAGGATTTTATCCTAAACCTTTAATATAGTCCTGTTTCCCATACTTTGGGAAAAATAAAATTCATTTTTCCTGCATTACCCCATAGATCCTACCTTCCAAACCTCACCGAGAATTACTGAGTTCATTATTCTTATGCTAATATTTTTAAGTCGTAACAGCAAAAACATCAAAGAAATACAAATAGATAACACTTTTGATAGGGATTTTTTAATTTAACCAATCCGATATTTGCATTAAAAAAAAACATAGGTTAAATAAAACCTTATGGGCGGATTTATTATAGCTGGAACCCATAGTGGGGCAGGAAAAACATCTATTACCCTTGGAATAATGGCTTATTTAAAGTCGCAGGGCCTCCATGTCCAGGGATTTAAAGTAGGTCCAGACTTTATAGATCCAGGCCACCACAAAAAAATAACAAATATTCCATCACACAACCTAGACACATGGATGATTAAGCCATGGTGTAACAAGGCCCTTTATAACTTCTATTCAAAAAATGCAGATATAAGCATAATTGAAGGTGTTATGGGAATTTTTGACGGATTTTCACCTATATCAGAAATTGGTTCAACTGCCCACCTAGCAAAGGTCTTGAATCTTCCAGTGATTTTGGTAGTTGACTCCTCTTCAATGGCAAGGTCAATAGCCGCCCTTGTCCTGGGATTTACTAAATTTGACCCTGATCTAAATGTTGCTGGCATTATATTTAATAAAGTAGGCAGTGATACCCATATAGATATAATAAAAAAAGCCATAAAACATTATATAGATATTCCCTGTTTTGGTTTTTTTAAAAAGCAAAAACATATAGAACTCTCATCAAGACATCTGGGACTTGTTACTGCAGAAGAAGATATCTGGAACAAAGAAAAAATACATCACTTAATTAAGTGGACTCAAAATTCTGTTACAGATGATTTTAAAAAGTTCATAAAAAGGCATATTAAAAAGAAAAATATCAACAAAAAACAATTTAAAGGTTTCAAAACCAAAATTGCAATTGCAATGGACAGAGCTTTTTGTTTTTATTATCAAAACAATTTAGATTTACTAAAATATGTGGGGGCAGAATTAACTTTTTTCTCACCTATAAAAGATAAAAAACTACCTCAGGGAATTAAAGGTATTTACATTGGAGGGGGATATCCAGAACTTTATATAAATGAATTATCAAATAATAATAGTATGAAAAATGAAATAAAAAGATTTGTAGAAGATTATGGTATATTATATGCTGAATGTGGTGGTTTTATGTATCTTATGGAATCTATATCCAGGGATGAAAATAATCCATATGAGGTAATAGGTATTTTCCCATTTAAAACTTTATTACAAAAAAGACTTGTATCTCTTGGATATAGAGAAGTTGAGTTCCTAGAAAATTTGCCTATAGGACCAAAAGGCTTAGTTGTTAGGGGACATGAATTTCACTATTCTCTTGCACAAGGTTTGAAAAATTATCCCAATATATATAAGGTCAAAACTAGAGATGGAGATTTAAAAAATTCATTTGGTGTTAGATATAAAAACTGCGTAGCTTCTTACATACACCTTCATTTCTCTAGTAATTTATTAATTGCCAAATATTTTGTACACTCATGTAAAGGGATTTAGTAAATGGATAAGCTACTTATTTGTGCAGCGACAAAAATGGAACTTATGGCCTTATTTCCTGATTTATCCAGAAATTCTATTAAGATGGGTGAGGTGTATCCCAATAAAATTAAAGGAAGAGATGTCTATACTCAAGTCTGTGGGATTGGACCAATAAATGCAGCACTTTTTTTGGAAAGGGCAATAGTTAAATATAAAATTAGCGGTGTAATAAATATTGGAATAGCTGGTTCCTTTGATATAAATAAAATACCAATTGGAGCCCTTACAATAGCTAAACAAGAAATCTGGCCAGAATTTGGACTAAAACATAGGGATTTCATAGACCCAAAAGGTTTAAAATATGGCTTAATTAAAAAGCATGAAAAGATAATATACAATCAAATAACAATTTCTGTAAAAAAAAACCTAGAAAAAATGGACTTGTCATTTAACAATAATTTCTTTAAAAGTATTAATCTGACGGTGGCTGGGGTCACAGGGGATGAGATAGAAGCTAATGAGTTAAAAAACAGGTACTTAGCTCAAGTTGAGAATATGGAAGGTTTTTCAATTGCTTATGTATGTTTTGTTCATGATATACCTTTCATTGAAATTCGTTCCATTTCTAATGCTGTTGGTTCCAGAGATACAGATAAATGGGACATAAAAAAGGCACTTAAAGAATTAAAAAAAATAGAGTCTATATTTTAATAGCAAATCTTTATAACTAAATGGAAAAACTAAAATCATATTTTGAAAAACACCTCCCAAATATAGAAAAAAACATTTCCTTATTACTCAAGGATGTAGATCCATACGTAAGAAAAATTGCAGAACACATTTTAAAATCAGGAGGAAAGAGGTTGAGACCTTTGCTGTGTATATTAACAGCAAAGGCCTACGGATACAAGGATCCTGACCTTTATCCAATTGCCTGCGTTCTAGAATTTATCCATTCAGCTACTCTTTTGCATGACGACATAATAGACCATGCAGAAATCAGGCGTGGAAATAAGGCTGCCCATAAAATATTTGGTGAAACAAAAACAATATTAACTGGTGATGCTCTTCTTGCCTTATCCACCAGAATAGTGACAAATTATAATAATATCAAATTAATAAGATGTCTTTCTGAAGCAATTTACCAGACTTGTTCAGGTGAAATATTGGAAATAGTCAAAATGAAAAAATCTTGGATCACAAAAGATGAATATTTTCAAATTATTACAGAGAAAACTGCCTATTTAATGCAATTTGCATGTGAAAGCGGCGCCATCTTGGCAGAGGCAGAAGAAAAAGATCTTGTTAGTGTGAGAAAATTTGGGCTTAATCTTGGAATAGCCTTCCAGCTAGTAGATGATGTACTTGATTATTCCTTAAATGAAGAAAAATTGGGAAAACCTGTGGGAGGAGACCTAAGAGAAGGAAAAATAACTTTGCCCCTCATCTTATATTTAGACACCTTTGAAAGCTCAAACAAGATTGAAATCTTAAAGAAAATAAAGAAAAATGAGTTAGCAGAAGAAGAACGCCTAAAAATACTAAATGATATAAACAAAAAAGGTGTGTTAAAAAAGTCACTTGAAGCATGTGACTTTTATCTTAAAGAGGCAAAACAAGCCCTTATGCAATTTCCCAACTCCCTAGAAAAAGAAATCCTTATGGATGTAGTTGATTTTGTAAAAAATAGAGAATATTAGCATCATCACCTTTACTCTTTTGACCATAATGAATATCTCTGCAATTGTGCTATGTGGTGGACAAAGCTCCAGAATGGGCTATAAAAATAAGTGTTTTTTTAAATTAGGAGAGTTGTCTTTTACTGAAATAATTACTGATAAGTTAACCACTATTTTTGACAATATCTTGTTAGTTGCTAAAGATCCAAAAGAATACATACCACTGGGATATAAAGTAGTTACGGATGTTTTTAATGAATCCAGTTCCCTGACTGGCATACATGCTGGACTGCTTTTTTCTTCAACAAAATACAATTTCATAATGGGTTGTGATACTCCTCTAATAAAATTAGAGCTCGTAACATATTTAGTGTCAATTATAGATACTAATTGTGATGTAATAGTACCAAAAGTCAGGGGATATTTTGAGCCTTTATGTGCAATTTATTCAAAGGATTGTATTCCAATAATAGAGGATATGCTTAAAAAAAGGTCTTTTAAAATAAGCAAATTATTTTCAGAAGTTAACACGAAGGTAGTAGAAGATTCAGTCTTAAAAAAATATGACCCATCCCTCCATTCTTTTTTTAACATAAATACAGAAGAAGATTATAAAAAGGCATTAAAAATATATTTCAATATTGTCTGACTGCTCTTCCTGTATTTGAATCTCACCAATAATCCATGCCTTTTCCTTTAATCCCTTTAATCTGTTTAAAATATCCTCAGCATCTTCTCTTTTGACTATTAGAACCATACCAATACCACAATTAAATATTGACATCATTTCTTCCCAGGACAAATTGGCTTCTTCCTTGATCCAATGGAAAATTGGTGGTTTCTCAAAGCTATAAAAATCAATTTTTGCTTTCACGCCCCTTGGAAGAATTCTTGGAATGTTTTCAAAAAAACCACCACCAGTTATATGGGCCATTCCATTTATCTGAAAATCCCTTATTAAGTTGAGGATTGACCCAACATATATCTTGGTTGGGGTGAGAAGAACATCCCCTAATGTTCTTGAAGTTTCATCTATTTTTTCATTCAAAGAGATGGATTTATCCTTTATAATTTTTCTGATAAGAGAAAATCCATTGGAGTGCACTCCACTTGAAGCAAGTCCAATTATTACATTTCCCACCCCAATGCTTGATCCGTCTATGATCTTTGATTCATCTACAAAACCCACACAAAAACCTGACAAGTCATATTCTCCCTTTTTATAAAAACCAGGAAGCTCTGCAGTTTCTCCACCCAGTAAGGCACATCCACTTTGTTTGCAACCTTCAGAGATGCCCTTAATTATATTTTCTGCAACAGAAGTATTCAATTCACCCATAGCTAAATAATCCAAAAAAAACAATGGCTTGGCACCATGAACCACAATATCATTAACATTCATAGCAACAAGATCAATTCCTACAGTATCATGTTTATTCAATTTAAAGGCGAGTTTTAACTTTGTGCCTACTCCATCCGTGGCAGCCACTAAAACTGGTGACGTAAGATTAGAAATATCCAGCTTGAACATACCGCCGAATAGCCCAATATCACTTAATACTCCCTTTGTGTGAGTAGACTTTACAATTTTTTTTATTTTTGTAATGAAATTACTGGCTTTTTCAATATCCACTCCAGATTCTTTATAAGCCTTACTGAGATCTTTCATTTTATTCTCCTAGAAAATTGGTATTTTAAGGGAGCAGACACTTATCGGTTACGTTAAACATACTGTTTCTCTTACACTACTACAATCTAATAAAAATTTTTTTAAATAACAACCCTTTAATCGTCAAGGATTTCTTTCTTTTCCACAGCCATTGATTTTACCTCTTCTAAGAGAGCAGATAAAACCTCTTTAACATTTTCCCTCACATCTCCAGCTACAATGATCCAGAGCAAATCATCGCCTGGCTCAAATTCACCAGCATTGGCTTCAATCTTTATTTTAAAAATACCTTTTTTTGATTCATACTTTTTCTTTATTTGCTCTATTTTTCTATTATCTGTTTTAACTAAAAGTTTTTTAACTTTTTTACCTTCTCTGGAAATACCTCTAACAACACCATTATGTATTAAAATCATACCCACATTATCTGTGAAATTCGGATCCTTTTTAAGGGTTGACAAAATTTTTGCAATGTCCATTTTTTCTCCAAAAATAAAAAAAGCGACCCTCCTCCATGGATGAGGTCGCTATTATGTATTATAAATGTGCCTAATTAATTATACACAACCAGTTGGTTTTGGTAATCCCGCCATCTTACATGCTCCTTTACCAGGACCAGATGGGAACAACTCATAGATCTTTTTAAGTTTGAATCCAGTAACCTTGGAAAGAATACGAACCATTGGAGCAATACCATTTTTCTTGTAATAGTCCTGCAGAAAAGTAATTACCTTCCAATGCTCATCTGTAAGTTCCTTAATACCTTCTGACTCCTTAACATATTCTACCCATTCTTCACACCAATCATCGAAATTCTGTAAGAAACCGTCTTCATCTACTTCAAATTTTTTACCCTTGAATTCAACTACTTGTGCCATGGACAAAACCTCCTTTTAATTTTTTTCAATTTTCTGAAAATACCTTCAGTAATTAGCAAAATTTAAAATCGGTTTGATAAAAATATAAATTGTTAACACATACAAGTCAACCCCTTCCTTCCTAACATTCAAAAAGTGAAGACACATTAGATATTAAATCAATATTTTGTCAAGGACAAAAAAATAAGAATCGTTAATATTTTATTTTCCAATCAAATGTTCCAGGTTATTCCTGGCAAAATCAATTGATGGATCAATTTCAAGTGCATCTTTTAGACATTGAATGGCCGCCTGATTTTTACCCATCATTTTATAACACATTCCAAGATTTGCAAGATCAATTGCTGAGCCCCTATCTAGGTCAAAGGCTGAGATAAAATCTTTAGATGCTTGTTCATACATACCCAATTTAAATTTACAAATTCCTCTCAAATTATAGTATATTTGATTATCCTTTACTGAGGAAATTGCCTCGTCCAAAAGGTCTATTGCCTTTTTAAAATCTGAGTTTTGAACCAAAATATTTGCCATATAAAAAAGTACCATAGAACGTTCCTCTTCACCAGGTTGCAGTGGTAGGGAAATTTCAAAAAATTTCATAGCACTTTCCAAATTGCCAGTCCTCATTTCCAATATACCTCTAAAAAATGGAACAAAATATGTTTGCCCATATATTTTTTCCAAAACATCTAATCCTTGCCTCCCTTCATCTACACCCTCTAGCTCTGCTAATCTTCTTCCAACAAAAAGTCCTACACTTGGATATTTACTCCTCTCTCTAAATAAAAATCCAGGTATAAAGTTATAGTTACAGGGAATATTTATCTTTGAGTGAGTGGTGTTTATTGAGTATAAATTAAATCCAAGTTCTTTTAATTTTAAGGACAGACTAATGAGTTCAACATAAAGGTCCTGATTGCTTATGTCTGGAAGTGTGGAGATATTAGTTACATCTCCTTCCATTACCCAGGCAGCTTCATCAATACTTTTAAATTTTCTAAGGCCCGAAGGCTCATATCTGCTATTAGTACAAAAATCACCAGCAAGTTGGGCAACTTCTGTAAGTGCTCTAATAACTGCTTTGTTAGGAGAAGTCGCAGTACCTGCAGTAAAGACTATTTCACTTTTTTCAGGAAAGGTAGATGGATCATAGGCCAGTGCGCCAACAGTGGGCACTCCTATATTTAAAGAAAAATCTTTTAACCACAACTCTATATTATTTCTTTTAAAACAAGAAATAAGATCTTGAGCCACAGGATCATTAATAGATTGTAAATCAATAGTTGGAACGATTCTTTCCTCTCTATCTATTATTGCACTAACATGCCTTTCAATAAGCTCACATGCGCCCTGTAAAATAGACTCTTCAAAGGTATTACCTGCAGAAGCTCCATTGTACTCATTTAATTGTTTAAACCAATCTCCTGGAACCATAACATCTTTATTGTCAGAAACCAAATAGGCCTTACAAAACTTCCATCTTACAAGGTCTAACACTTTATGTAGATCTTTTATGTTAAGTGAATCATCTACAGATTTTAAAATCTCCTTATCATCTATTAAGGGAATATCTTTAAATTTTTCTCTAGCTTCTGTCCATCTTAGGTATTCAAAATTTTCATTACGCTCCCAAAAGGAAAAAAAGCTATACCTTTCAACAAGTTCCATAATAGCAGAGGCTTCTGCTTGTGAAGGAGTTGCACCTTTACCCATCTGTTTTTTTGATGGACATATTTTTTTGGCCTCGTCTCCGTATATGGAAAAAAATACAGGGATACCAAGACGGCCTGTGTCAATTCTCTTGGTTTCAAGAAGGATATTTCTACCAAACCTCTTTAAAAGGCCTTTAACATAAGCTACAGTTTCATCAGGGGACCTGGCTTTATCCAAATCCTTATTATATGCCTTTAAACAACTTTTTAGTTTCATTTTTATTACATCCTTCTTTACTACTTCACTCTAACCTATTTTAGCTTTAACTTAATTATAGAGCACAAATGTCTTTCTCCTTTATCATTCCCCATTTCTTTAAAACCAATATACTTCTCCTCTACAGCAAAGTGATCTTTGGCTAGTTTGAAAAATTTTTTTGCCTTAAGATGATAATCCTTGGCCAAAATAACTGTTGAATTTTTATCCATGTGATTAAGAAAAAATTTAACAAGTGGCCTATAATGTTCTTGATTATAAAGAACTTCTGAACCTATAATATATTTAAATTTTTTGTCCAATCTATCTCTAGTAAAATCAATCTTTTTTACCTTTGCATTTTCAGATAGGTTATTTTTTATTATATTAATTTGAGATATCAACAAAGAGTCTTCATCAATGTCTGAAATTGTCACATCAAAGCCAAGTTTAGCGGCAATAAGACCACAAATACCCATGCCAGCCCCTATTTCAAGCAAACTATCATCTCTTTTTCTGGGTATTTTATGCAATAAATAACCTAGAAGGATTGAAGTAGGCCATATTTTGGCCCAAAAAGGCAACTCAAGCCTCTCACCCTCCTGAACCTGATCAGCAAGTTTATCTATATAATCTTCCAAATTCAAAATTTTAACAACAACTAAGCGGGTATCCAAAACAGCGATCTCTTCAAAATCAATGTGAAACTTTTCCCTAATCTTATTTACAAGCTCATCATAGGACATGTTATATATATCCATAAAAACATCCTCCGAGTTCAGGCTTATCACCCTGGTTTTATAAATAGTTGGTTCTATATTTTCAAAAATTTTTCCTATTATTAAAAGAAAAGGCCAAGCTCATTTTTTTGAGCTTGGCCTTTTGATTTTTTTAAGGCGGCTTCCGGATTCGAACCGGAGAATGGAGGTTTTGCAGACCTCTGCCTTACCACTTGGCTAAGCCGCCTTTTTATCTCAAGATAGAGCGGGTGACGGGACTTGAACCCGCGACTTCAACCTTGGCAAGGTTGCACTCTACCAACTGAGTTACACCCGCTGACTGACTTAATTTATAATAATTCATTAAAAATATGTCAACTTTATTGGTAGCGGGGCCAGGATTTGAACCTGGGACCTTCGGGTTATGAGCCCGACGAGCTACCAGACTGCTCCACCCCGCATCACTTAAACGTCCCCAAGGGGATTTGAACCCCTGTTACCGACGTGAGAGGCCGGCGTCCTGGGCCGAGCTAGACGATGGGGACTTCCCTTTATGGGTCGTGCAGGATTCGAACCTGCGACTCTCGGCTTAAAAGGCCGATACTCTACCTACTGAGTTAACGACCCAACATTTCTTTTTTATATATTTTACTTTTTCTTGTCAAATGAAAAAATGTCCTGGCAGCTACCTACTTTCCCACGGATTAGGTTCCGCAGTATCATCGGCGGTGGAGGGCTTAACTTCCGAGTTCGGAATGGGATCGGGTGTTTCCCCTCCCCTATGGCCACCAGGACGAAATTTATATACAGGTGTGATGGGGGATTTTTTACAAAGGGTTAAGACGTTCGGCCTATTAGTACCCGTTGGCTGAACGCATCACTGCGCTTACACCTCGGGCCTATCTACCTGGTAGTCTCCCAGGGGCCTTCTTTCCCACACCCACTTTAAGCCTCTAAGAGGCTATTTGACACCCTTTTCAGTAATGCATATTTTGCCCGTCCGTCTTGCTTTAATCTCTTCTCTCGTATTATAGCATCTTTCTTACTTAAATATGCTTCATAATATACTATTTTCCACTTTTTACCTCTTGTATATCCTTTATTTCTTAAACTATTATGTCTTGATATACGTTTTTTAAGATCTGATGTGACTCCTATATACTTTTTACCTTCCTCACTTACTATTAAGTATACATAGTACATATCATACTCCTAAAAGCTTAAAGTGGGTGTGGGAGGGAGACCTTATCTTGGGGGGGGCTTCCCGCTTAGATGCCTTCAGCGGTTATCCCGGCCGATCATAGCTACCCTGCTGTGCAGCTGGCGCTACAACAGGTCCACCAGAGGATCGTCCACCCCGGTCCTCTCGTACTAGGGGCAGCTCCCCTCAAGTCTCCTACGCCCGCAGCAGATAGGGACCAAACTGTCTCACGACGTTTTAAACCCAGCTCGCGTACCACTTTAAACGGCGAACAGCCGTACCCTTGGGACCTGCTTCAGCCCCAGGATGTGATGAGCCGACATCGAGGTGCCAAACCGCGCCGTCGATGTGAACTCTTGGGCGCGATCAGCCTGTTATCCCCGGCGTACCTTTTGTCCGATGAGCGATGGCCCTCCCATCTGGAACCACCGGATCACTAAGGCCGACTTTCGTCCCTGCTCGAGGTGTCCCTCTCGCAGTCAAGCTCCCTTATGCCTTTGCACTCTAACGGCTGGTTTCCAATCAGCCTGAGGGAACCTTTGCACGCCTCCGTTACCTTTTAGGAGGCGACCGCCCCAGTCAAACTACCCACCTGACACTGTCTCCTGGTAGGATTCACTACTCAGGATTAGAACTATAGACTACCAAGGGTGGTATTCCAAGGGCGGCTCCACCCAGGCTGGCGCCCAGGCTTCCCAGCCTCCCACCTATCCTATACATGGTAGCCCACAGTTCAATGCCAGGCTGTAGTAAAGGTGCACAGGGTCTTTCCGTCTTGCTGCGGGTAACCGGTATCTTCACCGGTACTCCAATTTCACCGAGTCTCCAGCCGAGACAGTGCGGGGATCGTTACGCCATTCGTGCAGGTCGGAACTTACCCGACAAGGAATTTCGCTACCTTAGGACCGTTATAGTTACGGCCGCCGTTTACCGGGGCTTCGGTTCGGAGCTCTCACCCCTCCCCTTAACCTTCCGGCACCGGGCAGGCGTCAGTCCCTATACTGCGTCTTACGACTTTGCAGAGACCTGTGTTTTTAGTAAACAGTCGCCCCCGCCGATTCTCTGCGGCTCCCAGGTGCTCCAGTAGCTCGTACCTTCACACCCAGAAGCACCCCTTCTCCCGAAGTTACGGGGCCATTTTGCCGAGTTCCTTGGCTGGAGTTCTCTCGAGCGCCTTGGGTTGCTCACCCCGCCCACCTGTGTCGGTTTGCGGTACGGTCTCCAAAGGAGTCTCGCTTAGAGGTTTTTCTCGGCAGCTTGGGCTCACCCACTTTAATGTCTTAAAGACTCGCCATCACCTCTCAGCGTTATCAGGGAGACGGATTTGCCTATCTCCCCCGCCTACAGGCTTGCACCGGGATATCCAACACCCGGCTGGGCTACCCTTCTGCGTCACCCCATCGCTCAAGCGACTCCCTCGGAGGCGCAGGAATATTAACCTGCTTCCCATCGGCTACGCCTCTCGGCCTCGCCTTAGGGGCCGGCTAACCCAGGGCAGATTAACTTTACCCTGGAAACCTTGGGCTTACGGCGAGGAGGTTTCTCACCCCCTTTATCGTTACTCATGCCAGCATCTTCACTTCCCTAACGTCCACCACTCCTCACGGATGTGGCTTCTGCCATTAGGGAACGCTCCCCTACCCCGAGCACCGAGCACCTAACACTTTAGGTGCTCGGTTGCTCAGCCGTGGCTTCGGTACCATGCTTAGACCCGTTACATTTTCGGCGCAGACCAGCTAGACCAGTGAGCTGTTACGCTTTCTTTAAAGGGTGGCTGCTTCTAAGCCAACCTCCTGGCTGTCTCTGCCGGTCCACCTCCTTTCCCACTCAGCATGGATTTCGGGACCTTAGCCGACGGTCTGGGCTGTTTCCCTCTCGACCACGGACCTTCTCACCCGTAGTCTGACTCCCAGGGTTCATCTTACGGCATTCGGAGTTTGGTAGGGTTTGGTAACCTGGTGAGGCCCCTAGCCCTTCCAGTGCTCTACCTCCGCAAGACATCCCCTGAGGCTATACCTAAATATATTTCGGGGAGAACCAGCTATCCCCGGGTTTGATTGGCCTTTCACCCCTATCCACAGGTCATCCGAGCAGTTTTCATCCTACACCGGTTCGGGCCTCCACTGGGTTTTACCCCAGCTTCACCCTGCCCATGGATAGATCACCCGGCTTCGGGTCTACTCCGTGCGACTTATTCGCCCTTTTAAGACTCGCTTTCGCTTCGGCTCCGCACATCACTGTGCTTAACCTCGCCACACAGAGTAACTCGCTGGCTCATTATGCAAAAGGCATGCTCTCACCGAGCACCTCTTCTTTGAAATACCCGGCTCGAACAGCTTGTAGGCGATTGGTTTCAGGTTCTATTTCACTCCCCTCTCCGGGGTTCTT
>NZ_BAAHYQ010000003.1:0-605000 GCF_054657475.1 Desulfothermus naphthae | reverse complement strand
CTGAGCCAGGATCAAACTCTCAGGTTATTTCTATAACCCTGCCCTACCCCCTAAAGGATAGAGCCTCTATCCTTACCTGTCCTCCCCATTCCTATAACTATCTAATTGTCAATGAACTAGAATCTTAATTATACTTTCTTTATCTCTCTTGTCAACTATTTTTTTCTTTGTTGCCTTTTTCTTATCACTCACGCAACGGAGGAGGGAATATATACATATCACATCACCCTGTCAACAACTTTTTAAAAAAATATTTCTTTACATTAAGATATTAAAAATATTAATATTTTTTTTTCATAATTGCCTCAAACATAGCATTAACTAATATCCTTAATTCAGACTCTTCTATAACGTAAGGAGGCATAATATAAATCAAGTTTAAAAATGGTCTTATCCAGACTCCTTTTTCCACAAAAAACCTCTGTATCCTGGCAACATCCACATTTTTATCCACCTCTACAACTCCTATGGCTCCAAGCACACGCACATCCTTAACACCATCCAACTCCTTTATTTTCTCCATCTCTTGTCTCAATATCTTTTCAATTTCCTTTACTTTTTTCTGCCAATTACTTTTTAAAAGGAGTTCTATTGATGCTAGGGCTACTGAGCATGCAAGGGGATTTCCCATAAAGGTTGGTCCGTGCATAAAGACCCCAGGCCCTCCCTCTGAAATTGTCATTGTCACATCCCTTGAGCAAAGAGTGGCTCCAAAGCTCATATATCCCCCAGTCAAGGCCTTTCCTATACACATAATATCTGGCTCAACCGAGGCCAAAAAGCTCGCAAATAGTTCACCAGTTCTGCCAAATCCAGTTGCAATTTCATCAAATATCAACAAAATTTCATATTCTTTACATAATTTTTTCAAATTTTGTAAGTATTCCACATGGTAAAATCTCATTCCACCTGCACCCTGAACAATTGGCTCCAAAATTACTGCTGCGACCTCTTTGTGGTGTTTTTTAATCAGGTTTTTTATATCAAATATGTCTTCATCTTCCCATTTTGCTCCATAGGGAACTTGGGGCTCTTTTGCAAAGTAATGTTTAGGTAAAATTTTTCTAAACATCTCGTGCATGCCAGTTACAGGATCGCATACAGACATGGCACCAAAGGTATCTCCGTGATATCCCCGTCTAATTGTGATTAACTTAGACTTTTCTTCCCTTCCTTTAGAAATCCAATATTGAAATGCCATTTTTAATGCCACTTCTACTGATACCGAACCAGAGTCTGTAAAAAACACTGCATCCAAGGAAGATGGAGTAATTTCAATTAATTTTTTTGCCAGTTTCACCGCTGGTTCATGGGTTATTCCCCCAAACATCACATGTGCCATTTTATTGAGTTGAGACTTTATTGCATCATTTAGCACAGGATGATTATATCCATGAATAACAGCCCACCACGAAGCCATGCCATCTATAAGCTCTCTACCATCATATAACTTTAATCTCACCCCTTTTGCTTCTTTAACAGGATATACTGGCAGTGGATTTTTCATTGATGTATATGGGTGCCAGATATGGTTTCTATCAAATTCCAGAAGTTTTTTTATATCCATAATATTTATCCCTCGAAAGATTATTCAATAGTGAAATAAGATTCATCAAATTCTTTTTTTCTCTTGTAGCGCTGCATAAAAAGACCTGGTAAAGATTCAAAATTTTTTAATATATTGGGATCTACATCTATGCCTGCTTTTTTAAGGGCATTATTTATCTCCTCTGGATCTGGAGGACAGCCTTTTACAAATATTGGATTTTTTATTTTTTTATTATCTTTATGTCTTTTATACATACATTGTCCAATTAAGATTGTGGTCTTTTTGTATGAAGGCTCTTTTATTTTTCCTGTAAGAATTTCAACATCATCCCAAGGCTCACCTTTCCATGCCCTGGCAATGGCTGTTAAAATAGCACCATTTAAACCAGAACAGTAGGTACACAAGGTATTATCATACTTTGGGTAACTTAAACCTTTTATTCCAATTTTTTCAAAGGGCTTTGGCATTGATCCATCTTCTGTATAGGCAAAGTCATATTCATATTTTCTCCTATAATCATCTGGATTTTCTCCAATAATTTCTATGTCAGATAAATCTGTTGCCCTATTATTATATTCAATTGCATGGGCAATGTGTGGAACTTCCATAGGTTCATATCCCAGAATATAACTCCCAATCTTATCAGCAGAAATCAAATCCTTTGAACCTATTAAAATATCAGTTTTATAGGGTTTTCCATCATAACTAGGTCCTCTTTCCAAAGAGTATATTCCATCTATCAAAATAACTACTTCATTAAATATATTTGCGAATTTGGAAATTATATAATCTAAATTCTTTTTTTCGTCTGCACTATGGGTCTTTTTTCGAGAATTCATATCTAACAATCCCTTTAAATTTTTTATCCCCAGGCTGACCTTTGTCTGGGCATGGGTTTTTAGTACTGGCAAATCCACAATCACATCACTCTCAAGTGCCTTTTCATTAAATTTCAGGAATATTCCATTGTCCACCTCCACTTTTCTAAATGGTCCATCATGGACTGAGACAAGTTTCACTCCGTATCTAGCTTCTAACTTATCGTATCCCAATCCTTTGAATGCCTGGTATTGAAGTGTTTTGTCCTTTGGGTTATATAACACACTGCCTTCACCAATTGCTATATCAGAGGCTCCACACTCTTTTAAATACTTAACCACTCCTTCTACTACTTTAGATGTGGTAATTACCCCCCATTTGGGAAAATTGACCTGAGAGGTCCAAAACACAATATTTGGCTTTACAAAAATCTTCTTTCCCTTAAAATACAAAGGGTCTATTCCACAAGGGCCAAAACACTTGGCTATAGATAATCCTGAATTTTTAACATTTAATAGAGATACTTTAAACTTTTTCATGTTCCACCTCTTTTATAAATTTTAGGAATTACATATGGGTTTATCACAGGTTATTTTATTTAAAAAAAGTTTATCTCCAGATATAGAGCTGATCATTGTTTACCTTTCTTTGTTTCAAAAATTTTTGTGAATAAATTTATTCATCTTCTTTAAAAACTTGAACTTGATTTCTGCCATTTTTTTTAGCCTTATACAAGCCAGCATCTGCCCCTTTAATCAATTCTTCATGAAAAATCAAATTACTTCCTTGTGTTGAAGCCACACCAAGACTTATGGTGACAATTGGTTTAGATGATGAGTTTTGATGGGGGATTTCCAACTTTTCTATATTTTTCCGTATCCTTTCTGCAACACGCACTGCACCATTAAGGGGAATTTTTGGCAAAAGAAACACAAATTCTTCCCCTCCATATCGGGCCCAAAAATCACCTGGCCTTTTAAGGGAATTTTTAATTGCTTCTGAAACTTTTTTTAAACACTTATCTACCATGATATGGCCATAGGTGTCATTATATGCTTTAAAATTATCTATATCGCACATTATTAGTGATAAGCTTTTGTCTTTAAAAACGTGAAAAAAATTTACGTTTTTTAGAGGACCTTAAATCATTGCAAATTCTTGAGTTATGAGGGTTAAGCCTTGATGGATGAGGAGATAGGACTTTTCAATATTAGATGGTTGTGATGCACTATGTTCTAAGTCCTTTTTAAAACACCTTGAAATTATGGGATTTTTAAAAAAGTCGTTAGCACAAATTGTAGCCCAAAGCCACTTCCAGCCAAATTTAGTAACCGCATAAAATGATTTACCTTTTGCCTTTTTGACGATCTTTCTAGAGATTAATTTTTTTCAATTCATAGCGAATTTGAGAGGAATTTCGGAAGTAGTTGGATAGAGCATTCTTAAGTTCACAAGTTTTAAATCCAAAAGAGGAGTATTTGGTTTTAAGCAATTCTTTGATAAGAGCAAGTTGTCTGTCTTTTCTAAGATCAGGAGCAGGGACCTTGTGGTTAAGGTGGTCAAGAACAGGTTTTGAAAACATGTTGGTTCAATCTCACATAATGAGGAGAGATCAACGTCAGCACAACAATGGAGGAATTTGTTATTGGCATCAAGATCTTTCCATAAATAGGCCTGTAGATAGAGAACAGGTTTTTTAAGCCCCAGCGATTTAGGGTTGTTAATGGTGGTTCCTGCCCGCCAGTGCCCCACCAATAATATGAGGTGTTTAACTAGAGTAAGCAGTGCAATATCAATAGTTCCTTTAAAAGACAGAGTATCAAGGCGATTGGCAGGCGGGTCAGTGAAAATGCGCATAACGCCATTAGAGCGTTTAACAAAACCCATAGGTTTAAGGAAAGAAGCAACGCCTCCTTCATAGAAGAGGTCTAAAATATAACCGCAAAGGATAACACGATCAAAAGATGTGTAGGAAAAGTTGATATTTTTTGAAAATTGAGCGATAAAGTTGTTGTTCACAGGTAATTTTCCTCCTTATAGAGTGTTGGCAAACCACCTATTTAGGAAATTACCTGTGAACTTTCAATTTTTTTTCAGGCAAAGTTATGGGACTTATCAATAACTAAGAAACTCATAACACAAACCAACATGCAGTTTTCGGAACTTTAGAAGGACTCAGGATATCCAATGGCATATACAGAGAGATCATCCCAAGAGAGATAACCAATATATTACAGACAGAGCTAGAGGGTCAATTTAAACCTTTCTGGTATGTAAATCCAGATGGAATACTTGATATGGTGAAACTTATGCGGGCATTTCAGGAGTTTTTCAGGGAACACAGTGAGAGCTGGCTTGAGAGATTTCAATACAAAGAAGCAGGTCCACAGCTACTTATGCAAGCATTTTTGCAAAGGATTGTTAACAGTGGCGGAAGAATTGAAAGAGAATATGGTCTTGGCAGAAAAAGAACAGATCTTCTTTTGATATGGCATATTGGAACAAGTAGCTTTCTTGAAGCAAAGAAGGTGCAAAAGGTAGTTATTGAGCTTAAGGTTTTATACAAAAGTTTGGATAAGACCATAGAAGAAGGTTTATCTCAGACCTATGAATATATGACAGATGTGGTGCAGATGAAGGGCATCTTGTAATATTTGACAAGACAAAGGGCAAATCATGGGATGAGAAGATATTTGAGAGAAGGGAAAAATACAGGGGGAAAGAGATATGGATCTGGGGGATGTGAAAATTAAATTCTTTACGTATGAGGAAGATAAAGGATAAGTTTACTATTATAAAAAGAAAAACATACTATAAAAACAACTAATAAATTAAGGAGCACACATGAGATTTTTTAATACAGCAGGACCTGTAAGGTGCGAGGATCATTATTGTTTGCCTCCATTAGAGCGGTTAGATTTAGAAGAAGTGCTAATGCTAATTGATCAGAAAAAGTATTTTGTCCTTCATGCACCAAGGCAAACAGGCAAGACAACCTGCCTTTTAGCACTTCAGGAATATCTAAACAAAGAAGACAAATTCAGGGCACTATATGTGAATGTGGAAAGCGCTCAAGGGGCAAGAGAGGATGTGTACAGAGGAATTCAATCCATTATGTATGAAGTTGCTTATAGATATCAAAAGACATTTAAAGACGATTATTTTCTCGAACATTACAAAAAAATACTTGAACAAACAGGAGAATATTCTGCATTTAAGGCACTACTTAGCATGATGAGCGAATATACTAAAAATCCTATAGTCTTAATGATAGATGAGATAGACAGCCTTGTTGGAGACACATTAATCAGTGTTTTAAGACAACTTAGAGCTGGTTATACAGACAGACCAGAAGGCTTTCCCCAGAGCATTATATTGTGTGGAGTAAGAGATGTTCGGGACTATCGCATACACTCAAGCAAAGAAAAGGAAATTATAACAGGAGGAAGTGCATTTAACATTAAAGCTGAGTCTTTGCATCTTGGAGATTTTAATAAAAGAGAAATAAAAGTCCTTTATAATCAACATACAGAGGAAACAGGGCAAAGGTTTGAAGATGAGGTTATAGATTATGTATGGGAGCTAACAGAAGGACAGCCTTGGCTTGTAAATGCACTTGGATATGTGGCATGTTTTAAGTTAAAAGAGGGAAGAGATAGGAGCAAACCAATTACAAAAGAGCTTATTACAGAGGCAAAGGAAAAGATAATTTTAGAGAGATATACCCACATTGATCAACTTACAGACAAGCTTAAGGAAGATAGGGTTCAAAGGGTAATAGAGGCAATTTTAGAAGGAGACAAAAATCCAGAGGACATACCAATTGATGATATTTTATATGTAGAGGATTTAGGTTTGATTAAGACCCGTCCGAATTTGAGGATTTCCAATAAGATATATCAGGAGATAATTCCAAGGGAGCTTACCTTTAGTACTCAAGTTACCATAACCCATGATGCTTTGTGGTATGTAAATCAAGATGGAAGCCTTGATATGGTAAAACTTATGCGGGCATTTCAAGAGTTTTTTAGAGAGCACAGCGAGAGCTGGCTTGAGAGATTTCAATACAAAGAAGCAGGTCCACAACTACTTATGCAGGCATTTTTGCAAAGGATTGTTAATAGTGGCGGAAGGATAGAGAGGGAATATGGACTTGGCAGAAAGAGAACAGATCTTCTTTTGATATGGCCTATTGGGACAAATAGTCTTTTAGAAGCAAAGAAGGTGCAAAAGGTGGTGATAGAGCTTAAAGTTCTTTATAAAAGTCTGGAAAAGACCATAGAAGAAGGTTTATCTCAGACCTATGAATATATGGACAGATGTGGAGCAGATGAAGGACATCTTGTGATATTTGATAAAAGAAAAGATGTGAGTTGGGATGAGAAGATATTTGAGAGAAGGGAAAAATACAGAGGCAAAGAAATATGGATCTGGGGGATGTGAAGTTTGTTTAATAAGGGAGCAAAGTCATGAAAAAAAGACTTGGGCCTGATACATCGTCTTTTAGAAAGCTCAGAGAAAAGGACCTTGTATATGTGGATAAAACCAAATGGATATATAAGCTCATTACAGAGGGAGAATGTTATTTTTTATCAAAGCCCAGAAGATTTGGTAAATCCTTAACCATATCCACTCTAAAAGAGCTTTTTTATGGAAACAAAGAGCTTTTTAAAGGAGTATATATCTATGATAAGTGGGATTTTAAAAAACATCCTGTGCTTATTTTTGATTTTAATGAGATAGACAATCAGACTCCTTCTATATTCTGGAAAAATAAGGGGATTAAAACTATTCTTTGTGGGATAAACTTTGATACAGAGAAAAGAGAAGTAAAAGAGATTGTTTTTGAGGAGATTTAAATTTGAGGAGTGAAAAGAAAAAGAATTGGGGTAAGGAAGTGATGAGAGAATCGCAGGATATAGAATTTAAGGAAAAGTGGAAAGACGAACATCTAAAAACTTTGTGTTCTTTTGCCAATGGGGATGGAGGAATATTGTATGTTGGTATCCGCGATGATGGAACACCTGTTGAGATTGAAAGTCCAGAAAAACTTCTTGAAATCCTGCCAAACAAAATAAGAAACAATCTTGGCATAATTCCCGATATACAACTGGAAACTCTGGACAACAAAAAAGTAATAAGAGTGGAGATAAAACCCTCTGAAGTGCCTGTTTTTTGTTGATACCATTATAATAAAAGGAAATCTGTTTGTGCAAGTTAAAGCTCTTACAAATGCAATTAAAAAGCATATCAATGTAAGCTATGTAATAGAGGATGTGCATAGGAAAGATGTGTGGGATTACCCTTTACCTGCAATCAGAGAAGCATGTATAAATGCCCTTATACATCGTGAGTACATAAATTCCGCAGAGATTCAGATCAAAATATATGATGATCGTATATGGTTTTGGAACCCTGGTGGATTGCCAGAAGGGCTAACAATTGATGACTTAAAAAAAGAACACGCATCCAAACCAAGAAATAAGCTCCTTGCTATGGTTTTCTATTACGCAGGGCTAATAGAAAGATGGGGTACAGGAACAAAAAGAATGGTTGACCTCTGCAAAAAACAAGGACTTCCTGAACCTGAATTTAAAGAAGAATTTGGTGGGTTTTCGGTTATATTGCAAAAAGACATATATAACGAGGGATATTTGAAAAAAATAGGACTGAGTGAGAGACAGATAAAGGCTGTTCTGTATGTTAATTCTAATATTTTCCTTTCTATATGTAACGGTTGCAGACCAGTGTTTTTCTCCTATTTTTCCAATACCTAAAAATCTCTTTTCCCCAATTTTCAAACACAATGCTCTTATTTATGTTTTCTCATAGGCTTTTAAGAATTCATCCCTTGAGATACCAGCCTGCGTGCAAATTGTTCTCAGAGTGGAAGCTTTAATTCTCGGATGGTTAGGCATAGTCAAAGGAGTTTTGCTTCCATCTGGATTCTCTCGCACCATAGAAATATGCTCTCTTTCTCGCACAACTCGAAAACCCAGATTTTGCAATGCCTTTATTACTTTTCTCTTTGAAGCATCAACAGGGAATTTTTTCATCAAACCTCAACTCCTGCTTCAGCAACAAATACTTCAAGTACTGGTGGTTCAACATCAAGAATTTCTTCACCAAAAGTTTCTATATGAAAGCGAATCGCAGACTTTACATCCGCAAGAGCTTCTTCATAAGTATCTCCCTGTCCCACCACAACTCCCTTAAGCCCTAAAGGATAAGCTACATAGCCATCAGGATGTTTTTCTACAATAATTTTTACTTGCCTCATAATAGGTCCCCCTTTGTCTAGTTTTACACTAATCCTTTTTTCCTCAGTATCTCTCTTGCTTTCTGTCCACTTATCCTAAGAGGTACATTCTGAGGAACAAACACTTATGCGGGTATTCATTCTGACTGCCAGATGTATTATTTTGTTTCTCCTTGGCAGCGTGTAACGCCGTCCGCTGGAGTGGGTTATTAGGAATTTATAATTTTTTTGTATTCCGAATGCTTACCAATCCAATACCAGATAATTCCTTCCCTAATCTCTATTCCAATAGCTCTATATTTTTTACCCACTCGAACTGACCAATATCTATCAACCTTCTTTATATGTAATGAGGGATGATAAGGTTTTTTTTAAAGTTCAAAAGTTCTATTTGCCAATTTTTTAATATTTTCAGGTAGTTCTTTATATTTTCCCCAAAAGTAGGGTTTGTATAATGCTTTAGAGTTTTAGACATTTACCAGCTCGAAAATCTCTAATAGCTTGTTCAGCTAATTTATCCAGTTTCCCTAGTCTTACATCTTCTTCAAATTCTCTATTCCAAAGTTCTTGTTCAAAATTTTCTATCCATTCTAAAAGAATTCTTAAATCATTTTTTGGTAACTTCTTTATGTTTTCAATAAGTTCATCAACCTGCATAAAAGTTACCCCTAAATTTTTGTGATTTTAACCTGTTATTGATAATAATTCAAATATTTTTCCTCCTAACATTATCATATAATTAATTGCTTATAAAGCCAAAATTTTCTATTTTAATTCTATTGCTAAGTTTATAAGGAGGCTGTTCAAAAATATTTTTCAACAGGCTCAGTTTAAAAAATTTTATTTTTAAATCAAAAAATGTTATTATTAGCACTGGTTTAAAATTTCTCTTTAGAAAAATTTTTATGAAGAGATAGTGCGGATAGTAGACTCCCATGCTAAAAATTTATAAGGTGTATGCGTAATTGGTATTGGTATTATTACTTTCTTTTATAAACTTTAAAATGGAGTTGTATTGGCAATCTCACCCTATAGGGATGATGCAAAATTCTTTAGTTGACCTAAAATATTAATAAAATTTTTACAAAATCGTTATTTTTTTCATACTTTACGAAAAATAAATATCGTGTTTCTTGTATTATCCCATAAAAGCTATCTTCTCAAACTCACCGAGAATTGCTGAATTAACTTTTAGTAGTGTTGAATAAAAAACTTGACAATTAATCTCGTTTAATTTAATTAGACTAGTCAAACAATTTAAGTCAATTCTAATTCTAGTGGTCCTATAAACAAGATAAATAATTGATACAATAAGGTATGTATTTTTTGTTTGATAACTTAGATTTATCTAATTTAATTAAAGAAATCTAATCTAAACTAGGGGAAAGTTTATGAAGTTAAAATTAAGTGAAATGAAGGTTGGGGAGCAAGGCAAAGTGGTGGGCTATGTCCAGGGAAAAAGCAGTATCTAGACAAAATTTTTTCTACGGAACTGACTGTACTTTGCAATGGAATTGGGGGTGGTATCCAGACCGTTGCTACATTTATTCCTCCAATTGGATTTATGTTCTTGTGTTTGTCTATTTTAGAAGATTCAGGATATATGGCCAGAGCAGCCTTTGTTATGGACAGGCTTATGAGGGCAATTGGGCTACCTGGGAAGGCCTTTATCCCCATGCTGGTAGGGTTTGGCTGCAATGTCCCAGCTATTATGGCAACCAGAACTTTAGAAAATGAAAAAGACAGACTTCTCACCATTGCTATGAATCCATTTATGTCTTGTGGGGCAAGACTTCCTGTATATGCCCTATTTGGAGCAGCATTTTTTGGAACAGGGTCAAGTAATTTAATATTTTTGCTTTATTTAATAGGAATTTTAATGGCTATTCTTACAGGAATCTTATTAAAAAACACTGTGTTAAAAGGAGAGATTTCTCCTTTTGTCATGGAGCTGCCCCCTTATCACATGCCAACTATTAAAGGGGTCTTATTCCATACCTATGATAGATTAAAGGTATTTCTTATAAAGGCTGGTAAGGTCATTATTGCAATAGTGGTTGTGTTGAGTTTTTTAAATTCTATTGGCACTGATGGCACCTTTGGGCATGAGGATAGTGGATCATCAGTTTTGGCAAAGATAGGCAAGACCATTACTCCAATCCTTCATCCCTTAGGGATAGAAAAGAACAATTGGCCAGCCACTGTTGGACTATTTACAGGTATATTTGCAAAAGAGGCAGTTGTAGGTACACTTAATTCCCTCTATGGTGCTGAATTAAAGGTAAATACCGATACTGAGGAAGAGTCTTTTAGTGTATTGCAGGGAATAAAAGATGCATTTACATCAATTCCAGAGAATCTATCTGGACTTGCATCAACAATTACAGATCCTTTTGGAATAGGTTCTGCTGCAGAAGAGCCGCCTGAGGATGTAGAGCCCACTGCATTAGAGATTATGCGTAACCATTTTCATGGTAAGATTGGGGCATTTGCATATCTTTTATTTGTTCTCCTTTATATTTCATGTCTTGTAGCTGTTGCTGCAATTTATAGGGAAGCTAATTTTAGATGGGCCATATTCATTGTAATATATACGGTTACTTTAGCATGGTCAGTATCCACGATTTTCTATCAAATTGCTACATTTAAATTACATCCACTCCTGTCAATGATATGGATTGTGGGAATAGGAATATTTTTCTTTACTTGCTATTTATTGCTTAAAATAAAAGGTACAGAAATTTTAGGAATTGGAGATTTAAAAAAAGAAATATTAAATGGATGTGTAGGTCGCAGCAATAGAAATGTATGTTTTAGCTACAAAAAATAAATATTAATAAATAGATTTTAGACCAATTAAATTTAGGAGAGATATATGTTTACCACAAATCCAGTGTTTAATATCATAAAAACAATTAGTTGTAATAATAAAAAGAAATGTTTACCTAATATATTGCATCCTCTTTTTGAATCCCTGGGACTGGCACTAGATGCAAGAGACAAAAATACATATTACCATTCAATTGAAGTTGCGGATATAAGTTCCATTATCGCAAGTGAAATGGGACTTAGTAAGGAACGGATTGAGCTGATCCACATTGGAGGACATCTACATGACATAGGTAAAATTGGAATCCCAGATAACATTTTACAAAAGTCTGAACCATTAAATAGGCACGAGTGGAAAGTAATTAAGTCACATCCTGTTATTGGAGCGAACATTATATCACCCCTTAGAAAATGTTTTGGTAGTGAACTTATAGATATAGTGCTTTATCATCATGAGAGATTTGATGGACAGGGGTATCCTTCAGGTTTAAGAGGCAAGAACATACCTTTAGGTGCTAGGATTGTAGCATTGGCAGATGCAATATCTGCAATGTTACAACCAAGGCCTTATCGTTCAGCTATGCCATTTGAGATAGTAGTTCAGGAGATATTAAGCAATAGTGGTACACAATTCTGTCCTGTCGTGGTAAATGCATTTAAGGAATGTATAATTAAGATAGAAGGTTATTTTAAAAAGAATTAAACTTGAAATTTTTTTAATACAGTAGTGTTTTAATATATGGAAAGGAAAAATTCTTATGGTGAATATTTGTTTAAAGATCAATAAAATTTTAGACTTGCATTTCAAGAATGGTTATGATGCCATTTATTTATGGTTTTATATGCTGCAAAAATTTTCAAAAACCAGAGCTAGGGCACCTCCTGTTATACTTAAACCATTAAAGTTGGATTTGGTTAAGGTTAATATTGGTTTATACTATAAACGTTGAATAATATAAAAAGCAAAATTCAAAAGGAGAGAAGGATTATATATTATTTGCCCCTAATTAATTAAAAATAACATAAAAACCTAAAGAAGGAGAAAATGATGATACACAAAAAAATTTTTTTACTGGCATTGATGTTTGTCGTGTTAACCGGTCTTAAAGATTATGTCTATGGTTATGACATCACCAAACAACTTTCCTTGGATGTGTCCATAGCAGGCACATATCAGTATCTGGATTATGATTCTGAAGATAATGATGATTCCCTTGGTAGAGGTGCTATTGCAGCGGATATTGGTTTTAATTTTCACCCAACTGACATAGATGAATTCCAAGTGACTCTAAGTTATGCTTCAGGTAATAGTTTACACAATAAAACCCCATTTTTACTAGCCTCATATGCAGATGACCTAGAAGATGACGTAAAAGACATCAATGGGAGAAATAGAGATTATTTATTAGAGGCATGGTATAAACATACATTTAATTTAACTGAAGATATTTCTCTAGCTGGTACCTTTGGTATAATTGATTCAACCGGGTATTTAGATGAAAATGAATTTGCAAATGATGAATTGAGTCAATTTATGAATGAAGTATTTGTCAACAATCCTTTATTGAATTTGCCATCTTACGATTCAGGAGGTGTAGTTGAACTCGCTTATAAAAATTTTTATCTCAAGGCCCTGGCTATGGATACCAAAACTGATAAATGGGAAACTCCAGAGGAGGATGATACTAAATCTTATAACTACTATGGTGGCGAGATTGGATTGAGTTTAGATACACCTGTTGGGGATGGTAATTACAGAGTAATAGGTTATATTACCTCTGAAGAGTTTGAGGGATGGGACAACTCAGAAGAAAAATATCAAGGAATAGGAATTTCAGCAGATCAAAAAATAGGAGAAATCTTAGGTGTATTTTTTAGGTTTGGATGGCAGGATGACGATGCAATAGTAGATTTTGATACTTTGTATTCAGGTGGAATTAATATAAATGGAAAATTATGGGGAAGAGAAAATGATGAAATAGGAATTGGATATGCTTATCTTGATGGTTGTGATGATGCTGAGGTAGATAATACCCAGGTAGTGGAGGGATATGTAAAATTCAAAGTAACAGAATACAGTCACCTTTCTCTAGATTGCCAATATATGAACGATGATTATGAAGGCAATATAGATGACACTGAAGGTTTTATATCTTCAGTTAGATATGTGGTAGAATTTTAGGCCATTATTATTCTTTGAGCTTTATCCTGAAGATGTTTTAAAAATTTTGGCAGAAAGGTCATGATAAACCAGCAATTCTCGGTGAGAAATAATTTGATTTACGGCTTTATTTTAACACTATCTTTTTATAAATATGTTTTAGGAAAAATAATTATAATTTTTTTCGTAGTTACCTTTACGAACTCACCGAGAATTGCTGTTGATCAAGCTAATATTTTGTTTTTTTTATAATATAAATAAATAAAATAAGAAAAATTATAGAAGATATGAAGCAATGAAAATGTAAAGATAGATAATACTTCGCTTAATTGTGGGGCGATTAGAGTAAAAAATAGATACTATAAAAAGTCGTATTAGAATTAATGAATGTTAAAACAATATTTTTCAGAAAGTAGATACATTCCTTTATAAGGCAAAAAAATACAAAGGTAATTTAGTAGTTTTTATAAAGAAAACAATAAAAAGGGGGAGAGTGAAAATGTGTATAAAGGCTAAAAGTTCTATTTCAGGTGTAGAAACAAAGAGGGATGTAGAAAATTTTATTTCTAAAGCATTTAAGTCCATGGGCATTAGGATGACAGAGGAAAGCAGTAGTGATGCAAATTTTTTTAATTTAAGAAAAAAAATCAAAAGACATAGTAAGTTAAAGGAGGAGGTTATTATGGTAGGTGATCTTAGACAAAACGTTGCGGTTAGGAGGTTATGGGAAGTTGAAGATTTTTTTAAGTGTCCACTTATTGGGATGTATATAGATGATAAAAAAGCACTGGCATTATTTAAGAAGATGAAAATTAAGTTGGATAAAGATGTATCCTCGTATTCATTACATAAAAAATTGATGAGTTATATGGATACAAAAAACGATATTTCTTTAAAAATAGAAAATTATCTTTATTATAAGAATAAAATTTTTTTGCAAAAGTATTTGTCTTTAAGTGAAGATGAGTTTTTAAATCATTGGAATAGGCTGTTTTCTGTAGGAAAAATTAAAGAAATTTTTTTTGTAGCTTGTCTTAAAAAAGATTTATCTCCTTTATCTTTAAGTAAAATTTTTGGGGATATCCATATGTTGTCTCATTTAAATGTAGACTTAAATTTAAAATTAAGAAGAGAATTGAATATTTATAAAGTTACATGTAAAAAAATGGGAAAATCTATCTCTTCATATAGATTAATGATTAGAAATTTTAAGAAAAAGTTAAAACAACGTACAAATTTAAAAAATTGTAATAAGTATAATATAGATACTGATAGGATGAAAAAAATAGCCCGAGAAAATATGATACTAAAAAAAGAGGTGTATTTATTGACTTCAAAATTAAATAGTAAATTAGAGCAAGAAAAGAAGGTGCAAAGACAAATAACAAAATTAAAAAAAGAAAATAAAAAATTAAAAAAGAAGTTAGCTGATTTAAAAATAAAAGATTCTAAGACAAAGTTTTTAGGCTCAGAGTTAGGTGCGTTGGAGCAGAATTTATATTCTTGTTTGGAGTGTGCAGAGAAAAAGGGTTTTGAATCATGGCAATGCGAGAAGTGTCCTAGACGGGTTTTGATTGTAGGAGGTATAACTAAGTTAAAGCATCTTTATCGTGAGTTAGTAGAAAAAGCAGGCTATGAATTTGATTATCACGATGGCTATATAAAAGGAGGAAAAGATTCTTTGGTGAAAAAAGTTAAGTCTTCTGATTTAGTTATTTGTCCTGTTGACTGCAATAGTCACGGGGCCTGTTCTGTGGTGAAGAAATTGTGTAAGAAATATAATAAGTCTTTAAAAATATTATCTAAATCTAGTGTAAGTCGTGTTGCTACAAGTTTAAATTAACATCCAAACATCAAATTCGGAGAAAAAAAATGGATATAAAAGTTTCTCATTATGCAAAAGGGCGAATTAGATTAAAGATAGGGGAGTTAAAAGGTTGTTTTGCTTTGAGAGATACATTTCTTGAGTCTTTTCAGAAGTTGGGAATGCGTGCTGATTTTAGGTCTTATACAGGGAGTATCATTTTATTTTGAGAGTGTTTACATTTAGATAGAAATATAATATAAGTGATCCCAACCAAAATGATGGGAGGGAGAAAATGGTTGTATGCAAGCATTGTAATTCAACGCAAGTGGTCAAAAATGGTTTTGTTCGTAAAAAACAACTGTATCTGGGCAAGAACTGTTCACGAACTTTGATTTGCTGTTTTCTTGTCAAGAGATTTGACAAAATTTTATTTTTGAATTAAATTTTTATTAACAGATGTAGACAGTTAAAGGTGGAAAATGAATGGCTTAATCCCACTCAGTATAGCAGATAAAAATAAGGAAGTGACAGTAGTGGCGATAAATGCAGGCAGGGGTTTACAGTCAAGACTCTTTAGTTTAGGGCTCATTCCAGGGGTTACCATAAAGGTGCTTAGTAATTCACGCCCAGGCCCTCTCCTTATCTCAATAAAGGATACAAGGCTTGTCCTTGGCCGTGGTGCTGCCCAAAAAATCATAGTAAGTGATTCAGTTAGTAACTCCAAAAATCCTTAAAGAGCCTTCTCTCCAAACCATCGGAGTTCTTAACCCATTTGTGAGAATTTTATCTAAAGGCATTAAAAGACAAAAGAGAAAGAGACAATTTAATTAGTAAAGTTATAAAAGAGCTTCAAGAAAATAAAAGGTAAAGAAAAATATTATGATGGTGGCAAAGGTAGATATACATTAAATTTTAAGAAAATAGAAGAAGACAAAAAAAGGACTACTAAAATTATCCTTACTTATTATGTATCTCTTCTTATTCACTATAGGTTTTCTCCTTTTTAGGCCTCTGGCCTTAAATAAAGGCCTGGGGCCTAAAAATATATAATTATTTCATATCTAGAGCCTGAACCCAGATAACCGCATCCTGGGAGAGTTCCTTACCCTTGTATTTCAAATCCCCACCAGCTCCGAGTGCTGCAAAACCCCACCAGCCTGCCTTTGGGATACCGAATGTAAATACGCCGTTTACATCTGCTTTTATGGTCATGGTAATCAGGGCATCGTGAGGTGCCTCTACCTTGGCCTCCTTAACAAAGGCATTCCCTTTAATATCATGATTCATATATTCTACCTCTATTTCAGCATAAGGAACAGGCTTTCCTTTGCAGGTCACAATTCCTCTGAACACATTTCCGACCCACAGCGCATAGGGTTTGTCCAAAGGAATAATCTCAACTGGTAGAGGATCACCAACCGGTTGATCCCAATCTGTTGGTGCACCAGCCACATTGAAAATGACCTTTGTGCAATGCTGAATATAGATGTCCTCTGAAGGTTCATAATAAGGAGCAGGCACAAAATAGAATACATAATCCCCCATACCCCTTAATTTAACATCAGCCTCATAGGCTCTACCGCTATTAGTCAGACTCCTAAAGGTAATTGGCCTTAGTTTTTTTAATAAATTCCTTTTTTTTCCCTTATGCATCACACCAAAGGCTAGGGGTGGGTGTATCTTACCATTTTCATCCTTTCCGATATCCATGGTATGACCAGCCTCAAACGGATGGGTAAAAATAAGTTTGAGATTAATCTTTTTTGTTTTGGGCACACTGTTTGGGCTATAAATCATCTGAAAATGGGCAAATGCAGAAACACTTAACATAAATACGAATAACATACTTAATAACGTAATCTTTTTCATCTTTATCCTCCTTTTTTATTCAGTGATATCTTTACTCTTTACCTTAACTACATGACCAGGCCCTGCATCAAAAACCACTGTATAAGGGACATCTGGTTTTTTAAAAGTAAATTCACTATCCTCATTCATCTTTCCCTTTATCAATACCTTTCCACTCTTATCCACCACAGTCATACTAACGCCAGCAGCAGAGGAGCCATCAGAGAATCCACCCTCGCATGTCACTGTTCCATCTCCATTGTCATAACAGGAGCAAAGCGGGGTGTGAGCATAGGAATAAGTGGCCAAAAAGATCATAACTGTAAAACCAAATAAGCAAATTAAGACCCTTTTCATAATTTTAACACCTCCTTTCTATACAATTTTTGGTTCTCTTTTGATAAATCCCATTATTGCTGTGCATATTATTGCCAGGATATAAAAGGCAATCATTGCCTGAAATCCTGAAAGGCCTAAAAGATTTCCTCCAGTGAATACAAGGATTGCTATTAAAAGCCCCAATATAATGGGATAGATCGTGGCAAATAACATCCATTTTGTGCTTCCAGTCTCCAATCGCACCATGATCAGTGTAGGGATGCAGGGAGGATACATGGCCATAAAAAGCATTATGGCCAGGGCATGAAGTGGTGTCCAGCCAGTCTCTTTGCTCTTCATCCTCTCTCCAAGTTGTGCCTCTTCACCTGGTGGGGATTGATAAATGCTCCCTAAGGTTGCCACAGAACTTTCCTTTGCTGCAAAGGAGCTGATAAGGGCAATATTTATGCGCCAGTTAAATCCTGCAAGCTTTGTAAATGGCTCTATAGCCCGACCAACACGCCCAAAATAGCTCGATATGACTGTCTCATCCTTGATTTCACGCCTGAGTCTCCTTCTTACCTTGGCAAGCTTCTTGTATGCCTTATAGACCTTTTTTGCATCTCTATCCTTTATCTTTTTCCCTTCAAATTCATACTTTCCCCTTTTCACTATCTTGTAGAATTCCATATTTTTGGCCCTAAACTTTTCATCAATAGCCTTCTTTGCCTTCTTCCCCTTTGCCCCCATCATAGCAATCTTATATGAGTCCCAATATCTAGCAAATTCCATAAGCCCTTTACCAGCCAAGTGCTTGGCATATGGATTTTCTTTTCCTATCTCCTTATAGAACTTCTCGATTGCCTGATTTGCCCTCTTTTCATAATAGAGCTTCCTCTCTTTACCTATTCCAGGCATGCTGATGAGTACATAGACAATAATTGCCACTATAATAATGATAGTTATAACCTTTTTTACAAATAGCCATGTCCTCTCTAAGCAACGACGCAGGACACCAGAGAGTGTAGGGATATGATAAGGAGGAAGCTCCATTACAAATGGAGCACTCTCCTTTCCCTTAAGCACAGTCAGATTTAAGGCCTTAGCTACAGCAAGTGCTATGATCAGTGTAATTGTGGCTATAAAAAACATGGCAATAGCCTTATATTCAGTAAAGAACATACCAATTAAGAGCACATAGAGTGGAACCTTGGCCATACAATTCATAAGAGGTGTAGTAAGGATTGTTGCCATACGGGCCCTTTCATCTTTTATGCCACGGCACGCCATGACACCTGGTATAGCTCACCCACCCACATATACACCACCCAAAATAAAGGGCAGAGTAGATTGTCCATGGAGGCCAAAATGCCTAAGGATACGGTCTAAGATAAATGCCATACGTGCCATATAGCCTGTATCTTCCAGTATGGCTATTAAGGCAAAGAGGATGAGAAAGATAGGGACATAATTTAGGACCGCCACAATTCCATCAATGACCCCTAATGGTATCGAACGAAGGAGTGGGTCAAAGATGAATCCTTCAGGAGGAAGGATGTTTGCAACAAACTTTCTAAAGGAGGCCAAGATGGGCCACGTATAATTGGTGATATTATAGCCCTGGACTATAGAGAGCTCATATAGACCATAGATAACTGCAGCCAGGATGATAAAGCCAAAGACCCTATGGCATACAACCTTATCAATCTTATCAGATAGGACTAAGGTTGTCTCCTTTTTTCTCTTAATGACACTTTCTGCGATCTTCTCTGCCGCAAGATAACGTCTCTGCGCAATGACCTTCTCTGGGGCCTCTTTATATTTAGATATAAACCTTTCCCTCTCTTTTTCTACATAATCCAAGATTTCCCTTCCATCTTTTGACCGCTCTTTAACAAGCCTCTTTGCCTCACTATCACCTTCCATAAGCTTTACCGCAAGCCATCTTAAGGGATAGTCTTGAGAGAGTGCAGATTCTTCTGAAAGCCTCTCTTCCAAGGAGGAAAGCACAGGCTCTAAGGCATCACCGTAATCAATACGTATAGAGTTAGATTGGATATCCCCATTGGCAATATCCCATATTGCCTTCTGAAGCTCTTTTTTCCCTTTCCCTCTATTGCCAATTGTCGGAATTACCGGAACCCCTAACTTTTTGCTTAATTCATCTATATCTATCTCAATTCCCCTGCTTTTTGCTACATCCATCATGTTTAAATCAATTACCAATGGGATTCCCATTTCACCAAGCTGAAATGTAAGATAGAGATTCCTTTCAAGATTTGATGCATCCAGTATATCTACAACCAATTTCGGCCTTTCATGGAGGATAAAATCCCTTGCTATTCGCTCCTCTAATGTGTAAGATGTAAGGCTGTAGGTTCCAGGCAAATCGATCAGTTCAATACTATGTCCCTGAAACTTAAATACCCCGGTTTTCTTCTCTACCGTTACCCCAGGGTAATTGGCCACATGTTGCCTGGCCCCAGTAAGGAGGTTAAAGATAGTTGACTTGCCAGAATTGGGCTGTCCTGCAACTGCCACTATAATCTTTTCCTTTTTCATAATGGCTCCACCTCTATACATTTAGCCTCTGAATGACGGAGGCTTACATGATATCCTCTAATAGAAAAATCAACCGGGTCCACAAGTGGTGCATTACGTACCACCTTTACCTTTGTCCCTGGCACAAAGCCCATATCCATTAGGCGCTGCCCTGTTGCACCGCCTATATTTACCCTAATAATTCGGCATTCTCGCCCAGTCTTTATCTCATCTAATGTCATAGCTCTTCTCTTAATAAATTTAATCTTTTATTATACTATCAGGGAATTTTAATAATACAACTTTTTGTCAAGAAAATTTTGTAAAATTTTTAAAAATGTTCACCTCTCAAACAAATAAAGAAAAGTAATGCAGCAGCTTTTATAGATTAGCAAATACGATCTTCCTTATGGGATAATTTCCCCTCCAAATAAAGGGAGACTGCCCCATCTATATCCTTTACATCGCAAACAATTACCTTCATTCCAAAACCTTGCATGTCAATGTAAGCCCCCAAACCCATTCTTCCTGTTATAATAAGGTCGCAGTCCTTAATAACCTCGAATATCTTTTTATGTCTTTCCGATGCCACAGGACCAATGCCATGTCTTCCTGTCTCGCTGGTTTGAGGAGAATGCTCCTCTCCTGCAAAATCTTTATGCCCCGGTTTCTCTCTTATCTCTTTATTTGTTATCTTATTGTCCTCCACAGTAACCACCGTAAAGTAAGGAGCACCCCCAAAATGTTCACTTATAGTGGTCTTGTCTTCTGTTGGGATTGCTAACTTCATCTTTTATCCTCCTGCTTATTTTTTTGCTGCTGCATCACCTTAAAACATTATCTTTAGCCCACCGAATATCATCTGACCTGATGTCTCCCACTTGTCAAAGGTTAAATAAATTCCCCAGGAAAAGACCTGTATTCTATCTCTATTTCTATACCGCTAGTTTCTGCCTCATCTATGTTTTCCCACCAGTAATATTTAATTCCCTCTAGGGTTTTATAGTAAAGTAAATCCTGTTCATGCAGTCATTTATATCATTGTAAAATCCGGTCATTCTTAACATCACCTGATTCCCCAAACGCTTTTCTATTTACGCCATTCTTGACCAAGCTTTGTTTCATCTATGCTCATCCTTGGCCTCTTTTGTTAGCAAATTCTTAAATTGTAAGGATTATCTCACATTATTTATATTGTCTCATATTGTTTGATTGATCTAAATTGACTCAAAAAAAAAATTTTGTCAAGCATTATTGACAAAATTTTTTCTTGAGGTGCTCTCCAATATTTGGAAAGCAAATTACCTATTTTTTGTTCATACTGCTCATTTATACATACATGGCTACCTTAGCAAAGCTTTATCCCCTTTTGAAAGACCTTAGACTTGAAGACAAAAAGCAAACGAATTTATTGAAATAATTGAGCAGTCACAAAAAGAAAGATTGGCTACTAAAAAGGATATCAAAGACTTGGAGATTCGCTTAGTCAAATGGATCATTGAATTAATAATAGCCCAAACTTCCATAACCATTGCATTGCTGAAGTTATGTTGATCCCCTCTGTTGGTTTTCACTTCCCTACTACCTTTCCTTAAATAGAAGCAGTAAGCACGGTTTCATAATGCTTGGCTGCCTTTGCATATTCCTCTTTTAGTCTGCAAGTCTTTCATATATTTTTTTCATTCTTTACAGGACTTTCCCCGAAATTTTTAAAAGCTTTCTAAAAAGAAAGGTAAACTCCTCAAAACAGTAATAACTTTAAAAAAGGACCCACAAATATAGGGCTGGGGCTGTCAAGGAGTGCTCGCTTGCCTGCATTCCGCTGTCCTGCCTGTTGGCAGACACCCCCTGGGTGCGGAGACATTAGAATGAAAAATCAATCGCGGATTTTGGGTTGCTTAATTGCTTGACAATTGGATCTATTTTATGCTTTCTCTATCTCCTCCTTTCTTGTTATTTGTCCATTGTCCTGGCAAAAATAACAGAGTACTGACAACCAACAACGAACACTTTAGCAATAAAATTTACCATTTCTGGAACCCAATGGGCATTTGTTACATAGAGGGTGCTTACTCATATTTTTAATAAAATTAATCTTTTTTAGATATATGCCTTTTAGATCATCATGGTTAAGGGCATCCCCCAGGTAAAATTCTGGAAGGTAAGGGCAGGGGGTAATTTTACCTTTAACTGTAACAAAGCTACTATAATTAATTGCAATACAAGGTATAGAAGGTCTTGGAGGCAGATATAGTTTTATCTTTAATTCTTTTGCTAACTCCTTTGCTTTTTTAAATAACTCCTTTTCCTCCTCAGCAGAAATATAGTCCACACTGGGGTGAACTTTAAATAGCCTGTGTAAGACTACTGCATCAATATTCAACTGAGAGGCAAATTTTATTAAGTCCAGAATTTGACTAACATTTTCTTTGTATATGACAATATCCATATAGATTTTTGGTTTCCTCAATTTCTCTTTATTTCTTCTTATTATTGACTCTCTAATTTGTGGCAAAATAGATAAAAAGATTTCCCTATTATGTATTCCAAGAGCAATAATACTCAGACCACTGCCCAAGATTTTTTCTAAGTTTTCTTTAAGCAGGGTCCCATTAGTAGTAAGTTCTGTAGAAATTCCTTGTGACTCAGCATATTTTATCATTTGAAATATCTGAGGATTAAGCAGTGGCTCACCCCATCCATGTAGACAAACATGCTGAAAATTGCCAAAATTCAATACTCTTTTAAAATTCTCTAAAGATAGTTGAATATTACTTTCATTTAAATTCCGTCGCATACATATCTTGCAGTTTAAGTTGCATCTGCGAGTAGGTTCAATCTGCAAAGTTAAATGTCTATTTAGCCAATTCATTTAAATATCTTTGACCTTCTTCCACGCAAAAAGTTCCAAACCAGGCCAGCAAAAAGGGCTACCAAGGCACTCATATGAGGCCAAAGCCTACACAGTCCTGTGCAACCACTAGTTTGTCCTTTTGTAAGTACACTTACTGGAACACACATACCTTTCACCTCCTTTCAAAAAATTACAAATTGGCCAGAAGTTCTTCAGTCTCTTTTATTACCTCTTCAAAGCCACGTTCTTTTGCCAACTCTATTGTGTTTTTAAAATATTCTTCTGCCTTATCCCTGTTTCCTGCTCTCAAATAGGCAATGCCAATATATTTATGGGCATCCAAATAATAACTTGTATGGTTAACTGGTCTGTCTGAAAATACCCTTCTTTTTATTGTCTCTTTAAAGTCAGAGATGGCTTTATCATACTCATCAAGCTCCAAATAGCACAATCCTCTTTTAAGATATAGTTTATGAATACTGTATTCATCTGCTTCCTTAATTTTTTCATTATACAATTCTAAAGCCTCCTCTATTTTCTTTTTTGCCTTTCTTTTATCACCTTTCTTTTTATGTACTCTACCTAACCATAATCTTGCCTCTGCATCCATCCCATATTTTGACTCACTTAACGCCTTTTTAAGATTAAGAATCGCTTCATCATACTTACCAAGCTTGTAATAGCACCTTCCTTTGGTAAAATAATAAAATGTAGCCTTTCCATATCTTTTAGGATTGCTTTCCTTTACTTTAATTGTTTCATCAGCATATTTAATAGTATCTTCCCATTTTCCTAATTCCCAAGCTGCAACTGTTCTATGGGCAAGGGCATTGGTAATATTTTTATTTAGTCCCACCTCTTTATTTGCTCCTTTTTTGTAGTATTCAATTGCCTTTGTAAAATCTGAGATTGCCTCTTTAAGTTTCCCTGCAGCTAAATAGTTTCTTCCCCTGCTATTATATACCCCAGCTAAACCTTCTTCCTCTACTTTTTTTAATATCTCATCTTTATGACTAAGTGCCTTGTTATATGCTTTAGTTGCCAAATCCCAATCTCCATGTCTATAAAATAAATTTCCCATTCCATGATAGGCCAAAATATAAGAGGGGTCTAGATCAAGGACTTTATAATAATCTAAAAGGGCCTTATTATAATTATCCATGTCTTCTGAAGGGAATTTAGGAGGTATGGTCCTGTATTTATGATGGTAGTGAATTTGCTCAGTATAAACTAATGCTCTATTATAATAGGCATCTACAAAATCTGGTCTTAATTCTATTACCTTGGTAAAATCAGAGATTGCCTTTTTACGCGGCTCAAGATTATAAGAAGAGCCTTTTTTAAAATATGCCAGACCCCGATTATAATAAGCATCTGCAAAATCTGGCTTTATCTCTATAGCTTTTGTATAATCGGCAATTGCCTTATCATATTGTTCCAAATTATAGTAAGCTAGTCCTCGGTTATTATATAAAGATGCATCATTTAGATTAGATTCTATTCCTTTTGAATAATATTCTATTGCTTGCTTATAATTCCCTTTTTCATATTCAGTAAGACCCAATTTCTCATACCCTGCCATTTTTTGAGTCTTTACCATAGAGACAATAACCAGACCTATAAGTACTACTAAAATTACATTTATTATGTGTCTCCTCTTATTCCCCATAGATTTCCTCCTAAAATTTATTTTCTCAGTTGCTACCTCCTCATCCCTTTCCACAATCCACGTCCTATCAGGGCAACAATAAAAATTACAATCAATACAGCTACAATTGATACCCCTGAGGTAGGAAGTTCTGTGGCCGTCTCATCCTTTTTCTCTTTCATCTCATAGCCTTTTACCTCTTCTAACTTTTTAGAACCGGCTTCCTCTTTGACCTTACTTGGTGCTATTCCTGCACCGGCCTCAACCTCCTTTTTCTTCGCCTCCTTAACCCAATCTGGTGTCTTGATATCAAGTCCTGTGGTCAGCTTAACCTGACTTTGAAACTTGAGCATGGTCTCTGGGCTGACCAGACCAGGTATAGACAAGATATTGGCTGCAAACTGATTTAGGGCAATGTTATTGCAGGTATGCTCACAGCAGGCCATTCCCTTTGTGGCCACAGAGGTTACATAATCCCTGGCAACTTTTTGGAGTAATTTTTTATCCAGCTTTTGATACCCCTTTCTTTCCACCTCAAGTATCCTGGCAATAATGGCTTGATAGGCAAATGGGCTGTGTTTTTCAAAGAATTCCTTTAATTTCATCCCGTATTTATCCTCTATATATACCTGATATACCTGTTCCCACATCTCCTTTGATACCTCTTTTGGAGTGGTTACCTGCCAGCCCCATAAATTTTCCACAAATTTTGCCATCTCCCTTGCACCTGAATAGCCGTGTTCTTTCATCCCTTTAATCCATTTAAGATTAAAATAACGGGCTCTTATCTCAAGCCCCATAAATCTGGCAAAAGTTACCGACTTAGGAGAAGATGGGTCCCTTGCATCGGATACATATAGTTCAGGTGTCTTTCCTGAGACATTCCTCACTGCCATGGCCAGTCCACCCATATACTGGTAAAAATCATCATTATCTAAGACACCAAACAGGTTTGTGGAGCGGCTATGAACTACCATATCTGTTCCCTTTAATGCTTGTATAAAGGCATCTTTTGCCTTTTTTCCCCAAATATTTCTGCCATAGGCATAATTCATCCTGTTGATATAAAGCTCGGCCAATTTATCTTCTTTCTCCCATGTGCCACTAGCAGGTATTGCCTGATCAAGACCTGTGCCATATCCTCCTGTAGGTGCACCGAAGATACGGTAGCGGGCAAATTCCTTTGCCTCTTTTTCTGAATAACCTTTTTCTCTAAATACTTGTTCGGCTTCTAAGGTATGCAGCCTGACAAAGTTTTGGTATTTTTCTTTTTCTGCATTGATTACAAGCTGGACAGCATCATCAATTAGGCCAATCTGGATGGGAAAGATATCCCTGTATAGTCCGGAGGCAGAAACCAGGATATCAATGCGGGGTCTCTTTAATTCCGATTCAGGTATCAATTCCACCCCCTTTACATGACCCCTGCCATCCCACACCGGCCTTGCTCCCATAAGATAAAGGGCCTTTGATTCCATTATGCCATGGTGCCGTAAGGTCTCTGTAGCCCAAAGCACAAGGGCAATCTTGTGTGGATATTTTCCATTCTTTTTTAGATAACTTTCAATCAACTCATCTGCCAATTTCTTGCCCACTTTCCAGGCAGCCTTAGTTGGAATCTTTTCCGGATTAAAACCATAAAAATTTCTACCTGTTGGCAAGGCATCAGGGTCGCGGATAGGGTCATTTCCAGGCCCTGGAGGGATATACCCTGCATTAAGGGCATTAAGAATACTCTTAATCTCCTTGTGACACTTACTGAGCTTTTCGGCATAGTCAATTCCCCGTTTTATGATCTCTTTTAACCATCTCTTTTCTTTGGGAGATGCGCTGGCATAATTCTTACTAAGACTCTTAATAAACGCTTCTTCCAAAGGCATCTTTTCAAGAATGACCTTTGTTAGTAAAACCTCACAGATACTCTCTATTTTTTCCGCTTCTTTAATATGTTTACCTGGATGTTTTTTTATATTCTCCCAGTCCATCTTCAGGATATTTGAAACTATCTCCTGAATAGAAGGGATATCTGTTTCCACGCTCAGCATGGCTATTACCATACTGACAAGGCTCTCGCCTTTTAAAGAAACTCCAAGTATATGAAGACCATAAGGCATACTCTGGCTCCTTATCTCAGCAAGATAATCATGAAGGGCATCCAAGAGATCATCAAAATGTTCCTTATTTAGTTCTATTCCAATATCCTTTCCAATTCCTAATTCTTTGGCCAGCTTCAATATCTCTTCTTTATACCTTTCTGCTACTGCAGGGGTTTGATTTTTTGACTGTTCATAAAGGGGTATAAGCTCATTTATCTTTGCATATTCTTTATAAAGACCAGACATCTTTATAGCTGGTATCATATGATCAATGATTACTCCATATCCTCTTCTCTTGGCCTGGAGTCCTTCGCCAACATCATCCATGAGATAAGGATAAATATCTGGTATATCCTGCATCAGGACATCAGGGGCGCAATTTTCAGACAATCCCACCTGTTTTCCAGGAGTCCATTCCAGGGTGCCATGTTTGCCAAAGTGGATAACCGCATCTGCTTTAAACTCATGTTTAAGCCAGAGATAAAAGGCAAGATACTGGTGGTGGGGAGGCAGTGTTATGTCGTGATAAAGACGTTCTGATTCTTCAAGCCAGCCCCTGGTAGGTTGTGGGCCAAGAAAGATATTGCCAAGCTTAAGCCCTGGGATAACAATGTATTTTTTCTTGTTTCCTTTGTCCTCCCAGGTCATAAGGGTAGTATTATCTACGCTTCCCCATTTTTCCAAAACTGTTTTTCTAAAATCTGAAGGAAGTGCTTTGAACCATTGTTTATATTTCTCAACAGGAACCAATACAATCCTATCACTTTTAACCAGTTTTTCTAATTCTCCTGGTGCCCAGGTGCTAATATTTCTTCCCTGCCTTAAAATCATATCCTGCAAAGTCTCTTTAGTAAAAGAAGCTCCTTCACCCAAAAAATAACCTGCCTCTTTAAGGGCACCTAAAAGTTCCTTTAGGCTCTCAAATAAATCAAGGTAGCTTGCACCAAGGTTTTGTTTTCCTGTATGGTGATTGTAATAAATAATGGCAATCCTTTTTTGAGAATTAGGAAGGTATTTTAATCTTAACCACGACTTTACCCTTTTCACCAATTTTTCAATCCTCTCATTAACAGGGACCCGCTCTGTTATCTTTACACCGCTCTTTTCATCAAAAAAGGTTCGTTTGCCACCCACCACAATTGGTTCAATCAGGCCACTTAACTCCGGCAGGAATATCTGAGAGGCTAACTGAAATGCCTCAATCCCCTGTGGGCTCTTTTCCCACTCCTCAATCTTATTATAGAGAGAAACTGCCCTTATTATAGGAATGTTTGCCTTTTTAAGTAACTCAGTGCTTTTCTCCTTAGGGTGAGAAAACATAAGAGAAATAATGATGTGAACATATGGTTTTTCTTCTTTTATCAAATATTTTTGAAGCATCTCTTCAGCAGGATAGCCGATGGTACAAACCACATTAAGGCCACTGTCTTCCAATTCCCTAATTATAGTCTTCTCAATCTGGTTATTGCCAACCTTCAGGGTATTGTAGGCAAGGATTCCCACCCATGGAGCATCTTTAAGGCGACCTGAAGTTTTGTACCATTTCAGGTAAGTTTCAGGCGTTTTGAATACCTTTGAGTCAGGTGCATCAGGATGATAGATGCCCTCTAAAGGCATCTCAATTGGAGGTTCAACTGTTAGATTCGTTATTCCTGCAAACTGATGGAAAAGATATACTATAAGACGCTTCACATTTTCCGGACCGCTATATTCCCAGTAGGCAACCATTTCAGGATAGGTTGCCACATCCACATTATAATAGCCTTTTACTCGAAATACGTCGTATCCGCCAATACCAATAACCTTAGCCCCTCTGGCTCTGGCTATTTTTAAGTCTTTTTCCATATCCAGCATGACTCTATAGCTTATGTGGTTTAAAAAAATAATATCTGCATCAGACAGAACAGGCTCTATTACTTTTTCCTCCAAGTCCCTGCCAGGATACACCACTATATCTACTTTTTTACTCAGTGCAGGATATTCTTCCTTAAACTTTGATATTCCTTCTGCCATAACTTTAGTGGCAGTCTCAGGAATGAAGAAAACCATCTTTTTGGTAGTCAATGCACCCGTGTTAGCCGGAACCATCAATATTGTGATAACACACAGGGTCAAAATAACTGCTAAAAACCCTCCCTTTTTGACCATCACTAAACCTCCTCTCAAGAATAGTCACAACCAGATAGATGGCTGAAAGTTCTGCTGATTATAACTATCTCTCTTCTTCCTCCGGAATATAAACTACTCGACCATCTAATAACTTATAGGCTGTTCCCAATCTTATTCCCTGCCCTTCAGCCATTTTCTTGGTTAACTTCTGTACCTTGATCTCTTTTCCCTTTTTGGTAATGATTTCCATTTTGCCTGGCTGGTTAGGATTTTTAACCAAAGTAAACTCCTCAGCAGAAAATATCTCATGGAGATGATAGGCATTTATTATGGCCACCATAAATCCTACGGCAAACACCATGGCTGCATCAAACAGATTTGCTATGCCACCCAATGGTTCTTCTTTATAGGCGGGTGATTTATTTTTCTTTCTTCTTCTCTTTAAGAATTCCATTTAACCTCACCCTATTTAAATTTTTTATAATTAAATCAGAAAAATAAGAGATGTCCTTTATATCCTCTTCATACCACCTTTGTCTGATTGTAGAGATGACATAGGCTATTCCCCCAATGGCCAGGCCCACTACTGTGGTGCTAAAGGCAATAATTAGGCTATTCGCCATACGGGTAAGGTCCCCTTGAGATAGGGCCAAAAGGGCTGGCCCCATAGGGATAAGGGTGCCCATTAAACCAAGCATAGGACCAATTCTTATCAAAATACGGGTCTTATCCACCATTTTTTCTACCTTTATCTGATATTCCTGAAGGAGGTTCTCTAAAACCAGATCCAGATGCTCTCTTTTCTCTGTGATTTCTCCTGCCAATTCTCCTAAAAAATTTTTCCAGAACAGGTTTCCAAATCTTATCCCCTCTAGGTATGCATTGATTTGGTTAGAGGCCCTGTTATAAGCAGCATGAGAAATTTCATTGCAGAGTTTTGCTGCCAGCCATTCTGGACTTTGTATCCTTTTCCGCAATAACCATTCTGAGACAAAACCACCCAATAACATTAATATCCAGATAAAAAAGACCAAAAGCAAAGCCATAACCGGATACAAAAAGGCGTTCATGATTAAATAAAGGGCAGACTGTAAATAGTTTAATATCATTTTTCCATCTCACTTTTTGTTTTTAGATAGCCTATGCCAAAAAATAAAAGAGCAATGCCCAAAATTCCCATAAGCTGTGGCAATGACAAATCCACTTTGGTAGTGGAGCGGGTCAAGCTAAAAATTGCTTTATACTGGCTATAAACAGGCACAACTAAGATAGAGATAACAAAATAAAGGCCAAGCATGAGCATAGAAAATCCAACCATGATTGGGTTAAGATGCTTGAATAAAAGGGCTGAGGTAAGGATTACTACCACAAATATTATACTTATTAAAGCGCTAGTCTTAATGGCAGAAATACCAGTTATGGCAGAAAATATAGAGGTGCTTAAAAGCATGGAAGATAAACAAATAGGGCAGGGAAACATTAAGAGATAACCTACTTTTCTTTTCTTTATATTTTCATTTACAAATGATTTTATGGTATAAAGACCCCAGGCAAAGAGCCCAAAAGAAAGGAATATATGCAGCAATACCCCATATGATGTGAATTTCTGGAAGAATTGAAAATAATCAAGCGGATTAAATATCTTTAAGATAACACCCATTAAAAATGAAAGCATGCCATACAAAGAGGCCAAAGATATTATTTTTAGTTTACTTAAATGAGCAGAGCCAGCTACAAGTCCTGCCTTTGTTGCAAAGATTAAGACCATAAACAAGGTGCCTATTACCCAAAAATAAATAATCATCTTCATTTATGTTCCCTCCCATATTCCTAAAAAGTGTATTTTAATCCGCCCATTACAGTAGTGCCTGGAAGATAATAATAGTAATAGTGCCTGTATTCTTCATCCCAGATATTATCCACATTTAAAAAGGCTTCCATTTTACCCCTCATATATTTTGGAAGTGGTATAACACGGGATACTCTTAAATCACCCACTACATAATCATCAATCGACTTTTTATTCTTTTCATCATAAAAGACCTTGCCCATATAGGTGCAATATAGACTTATAGTAAATAACTTGGGGTTATCATAAATTATGCCCCAGTTTACTACGTGCTTGGGCGTATAGGTAAGCAACTTTCCTTCTATTTCAGGTGCCAAAGGATGTTCTACAACTTTTGAAATGTTATATGTATAATTAACATTGACTTTAAAATATTTTAAAAATGCATAATCTATTTCAGTTTCAATGCCATGAATACGCACTTTTCCCACATTTACTTTTTGTTTTACTTCCTGTCCCTCTTCAGGGGTAAAATAAGGGGGAATTTCTCCTGGTTCTAAGACCTTCTTAGTAATGAAGTCCTCAAATTCACTCCAATAGGCAGTAAAAGACAGATTAAAATCCTTAGCTATTTTAAATAATTCATAAAGAGGCTTTGTATCAACCCCAACATCTACAGAATAGGTCATCTTTTCAGGCTCAAGCTCCGGATTTCCTATCTCAAAGAGCGCTGCCCCATGAGGACCTGACCTATAAAGACTATAGAGGTCTGGTGCTCTGAATCCTGTGCCAAAAGATGTCCTAAACCTTGTGTCTTCTGTTAAATGATAAACCAGTCCTGCCTTAGGAGACCAGCGGTCTTCAGTGTTTTCTGGATAGTCAAAGGCTATCTCCTTTCCAGTGGTATTGTCATAAAAACTGCCATCATAGTTTTTCCACCAGTCATAGCGAATACCTGCACTGAGGATCAACTTTTCTTTTAATAATGGCCATTCTGCATGTAAAAACCCAGAATATTGCTTTTGCTTCCCTTCAAAATCCCTTGGCCCTTTTTTATATAGATAATGAGATTCACACTCTCCCCATTTTAAATCAGAGCCTATGGTAAAAAGAAGCCCCTTTATCTCTTTGCTTGCCTGGAGCATAAGCCCCCAGTTTTCCTTAGGAACGTCGCTTTTGTAATAGAATCTATCAAATTGTTTTGTGGTCTTATTATATTTGTGTGCCTCTGTATTAGACTCATAGTCAAAGTAGTAAAATTTGGCATTGAAATCTATATCTGAGATAGGGATACTGTAATCAAGGTGATATTTATATATCTCTGTATCTAACTCATATAAAGTTGGAGCTGCATGAATATCATCTTCATCAAAGTATTCAAACCCAAATTTAAGCTTTGATCTCCCCAATTTAAAATCAACCTCTGGTGATACATAATACCTATCTGTCTCTGGTTTTTTATAATAATCCTTCCATTTCTTTTTATATTTATAGCCATCTGTATTTCTGCCACCTGCTGAGAGGCGAAATCCAAACCAATCATATTCTCGGCTTATATTAAAGTTATATATATGGGTATTCATCTCACCACCTTCATAGCTCAAGCCACCAGCAAATCTTTCCTTAGGCGGTCTGGTAATGATATTTATCACACCACCCATGGCATTAGAGCCATAAAGGGCAGAACCTGCCCCTCTTACTATCTCAATCCTCTCTATGTCCTCTGTGGAAAGTGTACTAAAATCTTGAACAGAACCACCATACATATCGTTTAAGGGAATGCCATCTTTTAGCACCAATGTCCGCTTTGAAGAACCTGTACCTCTCATCAAAAGGCTAGTGTGACTGCCTGTGGTGCAAAGCCCCATAGTGCGCTTTATCCTGATACCAGCCACCTTGTTCAATACATCATCTACAGTCTTTACATGCATCTTATCCATCTCTTCCTTGGTTATAATAGTTACACTGTTAGGCACATCTTTTACTGGTCTTTCTGTCCTTGTGGCAGTTACAACCACTTCTCCTATTTCAATTTCCTTTGGCTTTTGTTGTGCTGAAACCATGGTAACCATGAGAAAGACCAATAGAAAGCAAATTACTAAATTTTTCATAGCCTCCTCCTTTCAATCAATTGACAACTAACGCCATTGTTGCTAAAAAAAAAATGGGCCTGGTTAAAAGAGTGCCAGGTGCCACAGGCGGAAAGCAGGTTTCCTTTGGCCGGGGCTGCTTTCCGCATTTTTAAAATCCTATCTTATCTATTTATTCTATCTTCTTACCTCCGTGCATATTCTTTCAATTCAAAGCGTAGGCATATATTTATAATTAATGACCTTTCTTTTAATCCTTCTGGAAAAGGAGGAAATGGATTGGCTTTTTTAATACTTTCTATAGCAGCCTTATCTAAGATTTGATGATGACTGGATTTAACTACCTTTATATTTTTTACCTTTCCATTTTTTAAAATCTCAAATTTTACCCATACATCACCCTCAATCCCTTTATTTCTAGCAAGTAACGGGTATCTTTTGTTCTCTTCAATCTTTTGTTTAATGAGTTGCTGATAATAAAAGAGCGAAGAAGCTTTTCCTTTAGTAGAACTTTTATTATTGGTATTACTAAAATCATAATGCTTAGAAAAGAAATTAGATATGCTTGCTACTGAAATAGGCCTATATTTTGTTTCTTTAATGGATTCTACAATGGTCTTTGGACACTGCCTATATTTTACCTGATGCACTACCTCCTTTATTGGGTTTAAATTATAAGTTACCTGTTTAACCATCCTTGGCATAAGTGGAATCTTGGGAGACTTGACACTTTCTCCTTTTATTTCTTTTAGATCCACCTCTATCCTTCTCTCAGGTGTTTTTGCAGAGAATATGTCAGTAAAGCAAAGTAATATAGATGCATGAAACACTACGGAGATAATAAAAAATATCCTTATAGCCTTATTTTTGTTTTTATTCACCATATCCCTCTTTTCTTGTTGCAATACAAAGCCTTGCTGCACCAGCAGTCTTTGCAACATCCATTACCTTTACCACTTTATTTAAAATTGCTTCTCTATCTGCCTTTATTACTACCAATTTATCTCTATCAGAGCCTATAAGGGACCTCAATTCATAATAGAGTTGATGTAAGGTAAGTAATCTATTCCCAATAAATACCCTACCTTCTTTAGATACATAGAGTGTAATTTCTCTTTGGGTCTGTGGCGTTGTGGAATCTGCCTGAGGAAGCTTCACTGAGATACCTTCTTCGGTGATGAACCTTGTAGTTAAAAGAAAGAATATAATCAGCAAAAATACCATATCTACTAAAGGTGTAAGAGACATTTCCTCAATATTATTTATGCTATTTTTAAGCCTTATCATCCAATACCTCCAAAAATTCATTGAGTTTTTCTTGTAAGAGTGCCGTAAAATTTCTCACCCTACTTACTAGATAATTGTGGGCTACTATGGTAGGGATAGCTACAGAAAGCCCCAAGGCAGTAGTAAGCATGGCCTCCCATATGCCACCTGCAAGCACACTGGCATTTACTCTTCCTCCTAGTCTCTCGATTACCATAAATGCCTTTATCATCCCTGTCACTGTACCTAAGAGACCTAAAAGCGGGGCAATGTTCCCTACAGTAGAGAGGGCAGACAAATACCTTTCTAGCTCCCTTATCTCCCTTTCTGCTGCAGAGGCCATAGCCCTTTCTATGCATTCTTTATCTTTACCAGCCCGGTATCTTTTAATACCTTCTTTTAGCACCCTTCCTAAGGGATTTTTGCTATTTTCTGCTATAAATAATGCCTTATCTATCCCTTTTTTATTTAATGCCCTCTTAACCTTAGTAATTAGGTCATCTGGATTTTTAATTCTCAGTTTTCTGGAGCTATAAAGCCTTTCAAGCACTATAGTAAGGGCAATTACAGAGCAAAAGAGGATAGGAATTATTAAAATCCCCCCTTTTGCTAAAAACGATATTATGGGTAGATTAAAATGAAATATCTGGCCTTCCGTCATAATCTAAGTCTTTTTCTGTCTTAATTAACTTTCCTTTTTTGCAATAGTACTTCCAGAGATCTATTTTTCCGTCTCTATTGCTGTCTTCCTCTACCCTTATGAGGCTTCCATTTTCATAAAAAAAGGAAAGTTCCCATTTTCCATCCCCATCCTTGTCTTGTTCAGCCTTAATGGGAACCCTATCTTTTCCATAATGCCAGCAAATATCAATCTTTTTATCTTTATTTGTGTCCTGTTCTAATTTTATAAGCCTTCCCTTGCTGTAGTACTCTATCTTATCAATGGTACCATCATGATTTGAATCCTTCTTTTTTAAGCTGAGTTTACCTCCCTTATAATAGCTCCATACATCTACCCTTCCATCTTTATTTGTGTCTTGTTCCTGCCTTATTAATTTTCCATTTCTATAAAAATACCAATTATCAACCCTGCCATCATAATCCTTATCAATTTGTGATTCTTTCATTTTCCCATTTTTAGAAAAATATATCCATGAATCCCATTTACCATCCTTATTTCTGTCCCGAAGTTGTCTATATAGGCTTCCTTTTTTATATTCATTTCTTACATCAAATTGGCCATCGTGATTTGAGTCTATTTCTCCTAAGGTCAAAATCTCCTTTTGATAGTGTTTTATTAAATCTACCTTTCCATCAAAATTGGTATCTATTTTCTCTTTAGTTATCTTTCCTAATCTGTTCAGATAGAGCCAAGCATCCACTTCTCCGTCCTTATTTCTATCCTGTTCTTGCCTTGCCTCCTTAATGTAATCCCAGGTATCTATCTTTCCATCAAAATCGCTATCCCACTGTGCCTTTATGACTTTTCCTTTTTCATAAAATTTTATGGCATCCACTCTTCCATCAAAATTTGTGTCAAATCGGGCCTCTTTTAGTTTCCCTTTTTCAAAATAAAACCATGTATCTATCTTTCCATCCTCATTTTTATCTTGTTCTTGCCTTATAAGCTCCCCTTTTTTATAAAAACTAAAGGTATCGAACTTTCCATTGAAATTGCTATCTATTATTACCCTTTCATTTCCCTCCTCTTTGTCTAAAAAGGCGATTATTTCCCTTAAACCATCCTCATTTTTATCTTGTTCCTGTCTTTTTAATTTTCCCCCTTCAAAAAAACTCCAGGTATCAATTTTTCCATTATGATTGGTATCACTTTCTACCCTCACCAAATCCCCTTTTTCAAAATACCTCCATTCATCTAATTTCTCATCAAAATTTGAATCAATTTCTATCTTCACTAAATTTCCATCTTCATCATAATAGGCCCACATATCTAAATTACCATCGTTATTGGTATCTTTTTTAAGTATTTTTGAAAAACCGTTTGAAAATCCTAATACAATACAAAACACCACAACACATATGATATGCACTGGACTAACATTTAGCTGCAGCCCTGCAGCACCGCCTCTATCTACCTTTATAATACGCCATTCTTGACCAAGCTTTGTTTCATCTATGCTCATCCTTCGTCCTTTTGTTAGCAAATTCTTAAATTGTAAGGATTATCTCACATTATTTAGATTATCTCATATTGTTTGATTGATCTAAATTGACTCAAAAAAAATTTTTTGTCAAGCATTATTGACAAAATTTTTTCTTGAGGTGCTCTCCAATATTTGGAAAGCAAATTACCTATTTTTTGTTCATACTGCTCATTTATACATACATGGCTACCTTAGCAAAGCTTTATCCCCTTTTGAAAGACCTTAGACTTGAAGACAAAAAGCAAACGAATTTATTGAAATAATTGAGCAGTCACAAAAAGAAAGATTGGCTACTAAAAAGGATATCAAAGACTTGGAGATTCGCTTAGTCAAATGGATCATTGAATTAATAATAGCCCAAACTTCCATAACCATTGCATTGCTGAAGTTATGTTGATCCCCTCTGTTGGTTTTCACTTCCCTACTACCTTTCCTTAAATAGAAGCAGTAAGCACGGTTTCATAATGCTTGGCTGCCTTTGCATATTCCTCTTTTAGTCTGCAAGTCTTTCATATATTTTTTTCATTCTTTACAGGACTTTCCCCGAAATTTTTAAAAGCTTTCTAAAAAGAAAGGTAAACTCCTCAAAACAGTAATAACTTTAAAAAAGGACCCACAAATATAGGGCTGGGGCTGTCAAGGAGTGCTCGCTTGCCTGCATTCCGCTGTCCTGCCTGTTGGCAGACACCCCCTGGGTGCGGAGACATTAGAATGAAAAATCAATCGCGGATTTTGAGTTTTCAGCAATTCTCGGTGAGAGATCATCCCAAGAGAGATTACCTATATGTTACTGACAGAGCTAGAGAGTCAATTTAAACCTTTGTGGTATGTAAATCCAGATGGAAGCCTTGATATAGTAAAACTTATGCGGGCATTTCAGGAGTTTTTCAGGGAACACAGTGAGAGCTGGCTTGAGAGATTTCAATACAAGGAAGCAGGACCCCAACTACTTATGCAGGCATTTTTGCAAAGGATTGTTAATAGTGGCGGAAGGATAGAAAGAGAATATGGTCTTGGCAGAAAAAGAACAGACCTTCTTTTAATATGGCCTATTGGAACAAGTAGTCTTCTTGAAGCAAAGAAAGTGCAAAAAGTGGTTATTGAGCTCAAGGTCCTTTATAAATGTCTGGAAAAGACCATAGAAGAAGGTTTATCTCAGACCTATGAATATATGGACAGATGTGGTGCAGAAGAGGGACATCTTGTGATATTTGATAAGACAAAGGGCAAACCGTGGGATGAGAAGATATTTGAGAGAAGGGAAAAATACAGAGGCAAAGAGATATGGATCTGGGGGATGTGAAATTTGTTTAATAAGGGAGCAAAGCCATGAAAAAAAGACTTGGCCTTGACACATCGTCTTTTATAAAGCTTAGAGAAAAAGACCTTGTATATGTGGATAAAACCAAATGGATATATAAGTAAGCTTATTACAGAGGGAGAATGTTATTTTTTATCAAGGCCCAGAAGATTTGGTAAATCCTTAACCATATCCACTCTAAAAGAGCTTTTTTATGGAAACAAAGAGCTTTTTAAGGCCTTTATATTTATGATAAGTGGGATTTTAAAAAACATCCTGTGCTTATTTTTGATTTTAATGAGATAGACAATCAGACTCCTTCTATATTACCTGGAAAAATAAGGGGATTAAAACTATTCTTTGTGGGATAAACTTTGATACAGAGAAAAGAGAAGTAAAAGAGATTGTTTTTGAGGAGATTTAAATTTGAGGAGTGAAAAGAAAAAGAATTGGGGTAAGGAAGTGATGAGAGAATCGCAGGATATAGAATTTAAGGAAAAGTGGAAAGACGAACATCTAAAAACTTTGTGTTCTTTTGCCAATGGGGATGGAGGAATATTGTATGTTGGTATCCGCGATGATGGAACACCTGTTGAGATTGAAAGTCCAGAAAAACTTCTTGAAACCCTGCCAAACAAAATAAGAAACAATCTTGGCGTGAAGTGCCTGTTTTTTGTTGATACCATTATAATAAAAGGAAATCTGTTTGTGCAAGTTGAAGCTCTTACAAATGCAATTAAAAAGCATATCAATGTAAGCTATGTAATAGAGGATGTGCATAGGAAGGATGTGTGGGATTACCCTTTACCTGCGATCAGAGAAGCCTGTATAAATGCCCTTATACATCGTGATTACATGGATTCCGCAGAGATTCAGATCAAAATATATGATGGTCCTATATGGTTTTGGAACCCTGGTGGATTGCCAGAAGGGCTAACAATTGATGACTTAAAAAAAGAACACCCATCCAAATCAAAAAATAAGCTCCTTGCTATGGTTTTCTATTACGCAGGGCTAATAGTAAAGATGGGGTACAGGAACAAAAAGAATGGTCGACCTCTGCAAAAAACAAGGAGTTCCTGAACCTGAATTTAAAGAAGAGTTTTGGGAGTGTCTGAAAAAACTTTCTATAGAGACTTGCAACAACTTGTGGAGATAGGAATCTTAAAGGCAGAAGGAGAAAAAAAGGGAGAAGGTATATTTTTGCATGATTTGATCTTTTATCAATCATATATCGGACATATCGTACATTTTACAGACATATATTGGACAAAACAGACTTTCATAGAAGCAGAAGGAGAAGATAATGCAGGAAATAACATTTGAATGTGAAGTGATAACACCCATGTTTCTTGCTGGCGCGGACGGAAAAACACCAGAACTTAGAGCCTCTTCCATTTTATAAAATTCAGGGCCGTAAGATTTCAGGATAAGTGTGTAAATTTTAACATAGAAAAAATAGACATTTTTTTTTAGTATGGGGTAACGGCTAATATAGTCTGAAAATTCATAAAGGAAGATCCCTATATTAGAGCACAAATTTAATCTTCTGGAAATTAAAGGTGTTATCAAGGAGTTAGTTTTTAAAATTTATTACCATTGACAAAGATATTTTAAAGAGATTTAAGTAAACTCCGCAACTTCATGTAAAAAAATAGCAGAATACTAAAGATAAAATCATAGAGGCATTATTGGAAAAGGGTATAACCTATGGAGATGTCTATGGATAACAAATTAAAAGAAAACACCCTAATAGAAGCTCCTTTTTGGAATGAGCCTGTTAAAATTGAAAAGATGGAAGAAATAGGAACATATATTAGAATCGAGAGTGTTCACCTAAAGATAGATAAAAATCTTTGCTGATATTGGGCAAAAATTTCAGGATCAGTTAATGCATGCCATAATTTCATTGATGCATGAACCATTTCTTCCTTTTTAGATACAACTTTCGTCCTACGTGTCATTCGTCCAAGATGATGTCTTGTATTGCTATTATCTCTTTCTATTGTCACTGTTCCTCTTTTTCCTATTATATGGCGCTCTCGCGGCAATACCTTCTTAAAAGCTTCCCAATCATCTGTATAAAAAACACAGTCCTTCAATTGTTCAAGTTTTTTGTATAACCGTCTGAAGGTTGAAGCATCACGATTGCCAATAACCCAGGCAATAGTTCGCCCTCTGCTACGATCCAACGCCTTGATAATCCATATTTTGTTTTTTTTGACTGGATAAAATGCCACATCTCATCAAATTCTATTTCTTTTATCTCATTAGATATAACTGGTTCTGGAAGTGATTCGGCTTCCTCTTTTATCCATCGGTAAGTCAATGAACGAGAAACTCCAAATAATTTAGCTAAAAAGCCAAATGATGCTTTACCAAGAGAATAAAGAATAACTGCAAGGGCTTTTTTAACTTTCAGAGATTCTTTTCTCCTTGCATCTCCTATCACAAAAGTTCGTGAACAGTTCTTGCACAGATACCGCTGTTTTTTACGAACAAAACCATTTTTGACGACTTGCGTTGAATTACAATGCTTGCATACAACCATTTTCTCCCTCCCATTATTTTGGTTGGGATAACTTATATTATATTTCTATCTAAATGTAAACACTCTCTTAGAATCGTTGGTTATACAGTTCATTCAAAAAATTATGTAGATCAACTCATAGAAAAGGAAGATCAACACAAGCTAAAAATAATAAATTCTCTTATTGATCTCAGTGCAGATCCAGAAAATACTTTTTTTGCAATAGAGGCCATGAGGTTTAAGTATGCGTCTTTATTTGATCCACTTCTTGCCATGAATGTCTCAAAGGTTGATCCTTTGCCTTTTCAAATAGAAGCTGTATATGGATATGTTTTAAAGCAACCCCACATACGATTTTTGATTGCAGATGATCCTGGTGCAGGCAAAACCATCATGTCTGGACTTATTATTAAAGAGTTAAAACTAAGAAGACTTGCAAATCGAATACTAATAGTAGTTCCAGGGCACCTGAAGGATCAATGGAGAAGAGAGCTTAAAGAAAAATTTGATGAGACATTTATAGTTCTGGACAGGCACACCTTTAATGCCCATTATGGAGAAAATCCTTGGGAACAAAATGATCAAATAATAACATCTCTTGATTTTATAAAACAGGAAGATATCCTTACATCTTTAAGTTCTGTAAGCTGGGATCTGGCATTTGTAGATGAAGCCCATAAAATGTCTGCCTATAGATATGGAGATAAGACAAAAAAGACTCAACGCTACAAAGTGGGAGAGGTTTTATCAAAAGCATCAAATCATCTCATCTTTTTAACTGCAACACCACACAAAGGAGACCCAGAGAATTTTAGATTGTTTTTAGATCTTTTGATGCCAGGTTTTTTCGCATCCCTTGAAATGGTAGAAGAATCCTTAAAAAACAAAGACAATCCCCTATTTATCAGAAGACTAAAAGAAGACCTTAAAGACTTTGAGGGCAAGCCCATATTTACCCGAAGATTTACCCATACAATAAAATTTCGTCTGTCTGAGCCTGAAAAAGATCTTTATAATCGTCTCTCCCGTTATGTATTAGAACAATACAACAAAGCCCTGCAAGCAGACAATAAAAAAGAAATATTGCCTTTGCCCTGATGATTCTTCAAAGAAGAATGGCTTCCAGTGCCTATGCCTTGCTCATGTCCCTTGAGAGAAGAAAACAAAGACTGGAAAAAATATTAAATGGGGAAGAAAAAACAAAAGATGCGCTTTTAAATTTTGCTGACTATGAAGAGATTGAAGATGTGGAAGAGATTGATAGATGGAAAAAGGAAGAAGAATGGGAAGCTGTTACTGTAGCTAAAGATCCAGTTGAGCTTAAAAAAGAAATAGAGACCATAGACTCTGTTATTCAAAGAGCCAAACATGTGATAAATAGCGAGTGTGAAGTAAAGATAAAAGAGTTAAAAAATGCTATTCAGCTTGGCTTTGAAAAGATAAAACAGATGAAAGGAAAACCCAAGATATTGATTTTTACTGAATCAAAAGACTCCCTTATGTATTTAAAGGAAAAGATAAGATCATGGGGATATAAGGTAAATGCCATATACGGGGGCATGAGCATAGACGATAGAATAGAGGCTGAAAAAATTTTTAGGGATGAAACAGATGTATTAATAGCCACAGAAGCTGCAGGAGAAGGAATAAATCTTCAATTTTGCCATATAATGATAAATTACGACATACCATGGAACCCCAACAGATTAGAACAAAGAATGGGACGAATTCACTAGATATGGCCAGCAAAAAGATGTTTACATCTTTAACCTTGTGGCAGAGGACACAGCAGAAGGAAAGGTATTGTCAAAACTTTTTGACAAACTAGAAGAAATAAAGACAAAACTTGGAAGTGACAGGGTATTTGATGTTATAGGAGAGGTCTTTGAAGGTAAAAATCTGCACCAGCTTATCTTAGATGCAATAACCCAAGCAAAAGACATGGATGAGATATTAAAAGAGCTGGATATTGAACCTGATGAACAATACATTGCCAAAATAAAAGACGCTCTAGGTGAGAGCCTTGCCACCAGATTTATTGATTACACCCGGATAAAGGAGATGGCAGAAAAGGCGCGTGAATACAGGCTTATTCCAGAGTATGTGGAAGAATTTTTTAAAAGGATATTTGCAAAGGCTGGAGGAAGATTTAGAGAATTAAAATCAGGATTTATCGCCATTGACTCTATACCTTATGAAATAAAATCCATTGCTAAAAGTGCGGAGTTTAAAAACAGATATGGAATTATTAAAAATCATTATCCAAAGGCAACTTTTGATAAGGATGTAGCATTTAAAAATCCTGATGCAGAATTTATATCTTTTGGACATCCATTACTTGAGGCTGTTTTAGAGTGGACATTGGTAAAATTTGGTGAACAGGCTAAAAAAGGCACAATATTCAAAGACCCTTCAGGCAGGTTAAACGGATATCTGTGGTTTTACATAGGAGAAGTAAAAGACGGAAAAGGAGAAGTAGCAGGAAGAAAGATTTTGACCATTTTTGATAATGGGAGCGAATATCAAGAGCTTTCTCCATCAATCCTGTGGGATCTTGTGCCATCTAGGCCTTTAGCTCTATCCTCTAATGCCCCTGAAAAAGACAGAGTTTTACCTTTTGTTATAAATGCAGTAGAAAAATACAAACAGGATATTGCAAAAGAAAGGAACAGGCAGGCAGAGATAAAGAAAAAATATGGATTAAGATCATTGGATTATTTAATTGGCAAGTTAGACGAAGAGCTTACTGCGCTTGTGGAGAGAAAATACAAAGGAGAAAAGGTTGATTTGCCCATTAGAAACAAGGAAGAGCAAAAGAAAAGATATGAAAAAACAAAGAAAAAATTAAAGGACGAGATAGAAAAAGAGCAGAGTCTGTCTATTTCCATGCCTGAATATTTAAGTGTGATTAAGGTTGTTCCAGAGAAAAATGAGATGATTGAAGATGAAGAGATTGAAAAAATAGGAATGCAAATAGCCATGGAATACGAAAAAGCTCATGGAAGAGAACCTGTGGATGTATCTAGAGAAAACCTTGGTTTTGACATTCGCTCAAAAAATAACGCTGAGACCAGATACATAGAAGTTAAGGCAAGAAAAGGAGAAGGAGAAGTGGCTCTAACCCCCAATGAATGGTTTAAGGCAAAAAGGTTTAAAGATCAGTACTGGCTCTATGTGGTAGCCAATGCAGCAACCAAACCCACTTTATACATTATCAACAATCCTGCTGAAAATCTCAAACCTCAGGAGAAAATAGAGGTTGTGAGATTTGTTGTGCCCATATATGAGTGGAAAAATAAAAAACAAGAAACATGGAAAAAATAATTTTATTAAACAACCCTTTTATGGAGCAAGAACATGAAAAAAAGACTTGGTCTTGACACATCATCTTTTAGAAAGCTCAGAGAAAAAGACCTTGTGTATGTGGATAAAACCAAATGGATATATAAGCTCATTACAGAGGGGGAATGTTATTTTTTATCAAGGCCCAGAAGATTTGGCAAATCCTTAACCGTATCTCCTCTAAAGGACTTTTTTAAACAAAGAATTTTATAAAGGACTTTTTTTATGAAAAGCGGAAATTTAAAAAGCATCCCATTATTATTTTTGATTTTAATGGGATTAACAAACACACATATAAGGCAATGGAGACAGAGTAAAAAAATCGTCTTTTTATAAGTTAATTTTAGATTAGAAACTAGGGCATAGAGACATATTACAGGATTTTTTTGGGAGAGTGAAAGTTTTTCTTGAAAATATGGAATTATTTGCAGTATATTACAAAAAAAAACGGAATTATTTGCAATAAGGTGTAGATATGATATTAGAGAGTTTGTTAAAACAGGTGTTAATAGAGCAAAAAGAACTTATCAGACCCTCATCAGAATATATTCTCAGAGATGCAATAGAAGATATTCAGCGATTTTATGGACTAAAACACATAGTTGTAATTACAGGTCATAGAAGGGCGGGAAAAAGCGTCTTTCTCTCCCAGATTGTTAATAAATATTATGGGATGGATGATGTTTATTATCTCAATCTTGATGATGAAAGGCTCTCTTCTCTCAAATCTGAGGATATGAATAAGGTTCTGGAAACTTTTCATATCTTATTTGGTGAGAAAAAGGTAATATTTTTTGATGAAATTCAAAATCTTGAAGATTGGGAAAGGTTTGTAACAAGACTCTTTAATCAAGGATATAAAGTTTATATCACAGGTTCAAATGCAAAGCTTCTTTCATCTGAACTTGCTACATTTTTAACAGGAAGGTATGTGGACATTGAAATCTTTCCTTTTTCTTTTAAGGAATTTTTAATTTACAAGAAATTCCCATTAGATGAGGTGATTCAGCAAAAAAGTTTCTACAAAACAGAAATAAAGGCAAAACTGAGAAAACTGCTGGATGAATATATAAAATCTGGCGGGTTTCCTGAAATGGTAAAGTATAAAGAACCATCTTTATTGAGAACTCTTTTTTCAGATGTTATCACAAAAGATGTTGTAAACAGATATAAAGTAAAAGAGGTTAGGACAATTAAAGAGATTGCGCATTTTCTTCTGTCAAACAGTGCAAATGAATTTTCTTATAATAGGATAAAAAACATTTATTCACTTGGAAGTGTTCATACTGTAAAAAATTATGTTGATTATCTTACCTCAACATATATGTTTTTTGAACTCTCAAGGTTTGCTCATTCTTTAAAAGAAATTCATACAAAAATAAAAAAGATATATACAATAGACAACGGATTTATTGAAGCTGTTGCATATTCTTCTTCACAGGATATGGGAAAACTTTATGAAAATACTGTTTTTATTGAATTAAAGCGAAGAGGGAAAGAGTTATATTATTACAAAGACAAAAGAGGAAGGGAGATTGATTTTATAGTTAGAGACAAAAAAAAGATAATAGATGCTATTCAGGTTTGTTTTGACATACATAATGATAAAGTTCTGAAAAGAGAAATAACAAGTCTTATTTATGGTTTAAAAGAGCTGGGTCTAAAAAAAGGAACTATAATTACCTCAGATACTGAAGATAAAAAAAAGATAAATGGCTTTGAGATTGACTTTATTCCGTTATGGAAGTGGCTTTTAAATCTGGGATGATAAATTTGAGAAAGATATGACTGAGTGAGAGACAGATAAAGTCTGTTCTGTATATTTAAAGAATACGAAAAAAATAGTTTTTTCTGTAGAGATTTGTAACAGCTTGTGTAGATAGGAATCTTAAAGGCAGAAGGAGAAAATAATGAAAACTAAACGCTTTATAGAGGTCAGTTTCCCGGTAAAAGAGATAAGCAAGATCTCAGCAAAAGAAAAAAACATAAGGCACGGCCATATTTCAACCCTTCACATCTGGTGGGCAAGGCGTCCTCTGGCATCATCAAGGGCAACAAATTATGCAGCACTTATTCCTGCTTCTGAAAATCCAGAGCAGTGGGATAAAACAAGGCAATTTATAATAGAGCTATCAAAATGGGAAAATTCACTAAATCCCCACATCATTGAAAAAGCAAGAAAGGACATTTTAGAGGCAAACGGAGGAAAGCCTCCAAGGGTTTTAGATCCCTTTTCAGGCGGTGGAGCAATTCCTTTGGAAGCCCTTCGCCTTGGATGTGAGGCCCATGCTGTTGATTACAACCCAGTTGCCAATCTTATCTTAAAGTGTACTCTTGAATACCCGCAGAAGTTTGAAAAAAAGACACTTAAAAAGGTAAAAAACGAGTTTGGATTTGAAGTGGAAAAAGAGATAAATCCCCTCCTTGAAGATGTAAAAAAATGGGGAGATTGGGTACTTAAAGAAGCAAAAAAAGAAATTGGAAGGTTTTATCCTCAAGATGAAGACGGTTTTATTCCTGTAGGCTACATCTGGGCAAGGACAATTCCATGTCAAAACCCGACCTGCGGTGCTGAGATTCCCCTCATGAGGCAATTCTGGCTTGCCAAGAAAAAAAACAAAAAGGTGGCTCTATATCCTTTTGTAGAGGATAAAGAGGTTAAGTTTATAGTATCCTTCAGAACTTGATATAATAGGAACGATTTGATATAATGAATATTTATGAAAGGGGAACGTATTAAGGTTAAAAATATAGAAGAGCTAAAGGAAAAATTAAAGGGTGAGAAGAAAGACAATATTTTGGTAAAACTTATTTTTCTAAATCTTATAAGAGAAGGGATAGATTTTGAAAAGGCGTGTAGCGGTTGTGGGATAGCCCAATCGACAGGATACTTATGGATAAGGGAATGGAACCAAGAGGGTTATAAAGGGATAAAAGGTAAAGGAAGAGGAAAAGGGGGAGGAAGGCCAAGTAGGCTATCAGAGGAAGATTTAAAAAAGCTTAAGGAATTACTTAAAAAGAGAGCTTATTGGACTACAAAAGAAGTAAGGGCATTGATAAAAGATACTTTTGATATAGAATACTCCCAAGACCATGTAGTAAGGATATTGAGAGATAAGCTTAAGATGCATTTTTCTAAACCATATCCGATGGATTATAGGAAACCAAAAGATGGAGAGAAGATATTAGAGAATCAACTTCAACTTACTTTTTCTCTGTTAAAGGAGAAAGGATTTAAAGAAGAGGAGATAGCAATAGGTTTTATAGATGAAACAAGTCCGCAGAACACCGCCAATACAGTAAGGGTATGGAGTTTTGAGAAGACAAGAATTATAAAAAATACAACAAAGTTCAAGACAAACACAATAGGTTTTTATGCTATAAAAGGAGAAAGTGTAAAATCATTTTTAGAAGATTCAAAAGACTTATCAATAGCTAAGTTTTTAGAAAAGATAAGAGAAGTAAATAAGAAATATAAAGCGATAGTAGCAATAATAGATAATTTTTCATCCCATAAGAGTAAAGTAGTAAGAGAGAAGGCATCTGAGTTAGATATTTATCTAGTCTATCTTCCCCCTTATTCACAAGAGTTAAATCCTATTGAGTATATCTGGAAAAGTATAAAAAGAGTGCTTTCATTAGTTTTTGTAAAAGATATAAAAGAGATGAAGGAGGTTATATCAGAAGCATGGAATAGGTTATGTAAAAAACTAAGTTTTGCTAAAAGTTGGATAGAAAAATTTTTAAAGGGCACCCCATATTATATGAAATTGTGCGGATAACTATAATGAATAAAAACCATCCAGGACAAATATCTTTGAATGACAAAAAGGTGGAGGTTGAAAATAGACTTTTACCCCATACATTAGCAGTTCCCAGAGCATATTCCTTGTGGCCCAATGAACGTAGGGAATGTTGTTTTTTCAGGAAGTATTATTTTTACATCAACTCCCCTCAAAGCTGCTGATTGGAGTGCCCCGATTATTTCCCTATTAGGGAGAAAATAAGGACTCATGATGTAAATATATTCTTTTGCTAGTGAAATTGCACCGACCAGGAGGATGGTTAAGGAATTTAAGTCATCATCTGGGCCAACAGTTATGCATCTACAAATAGCCTCTCCCTTAGGTTCAGGTGGTAATCTTTGTTTTTTTATTTTCTCACCTGTACAAAAAAACCAATCATCTATAAATATTTGTTCAAGCTGTCCCACTATAGGTCCAGTTAGTTTAAAATGAATATCTTGAATCTTATTTCTTTTTTTATATTGAGAGATTATGTGTTTGTCTCTAATATTAATTCCTCCTGTAAACCCCACTTTTCCGTCAACAACCAGTATTTTTCTGTGATTTCTCAGATTTATTAGAGGAGAGAAAGGATATAATCTTGGAGGAAGAAACCTAGTGAAAGGTATGTTGTTTTTTCTTAGATATGGGCCAATGGTTGGATAAGAGTACCACTCTCCAATACCATCAACAATTACCCTTACATCCACTCCTCTGTCTTTAGCATGTTTTAGTGGTTCTACAAATTGTTTTCCAATTTTTCTTCTTTCAAATATATAGGTTTGCAAAAAAACAGATTCTTTAGCATGTTTTATTTGATATAACATCGAAGGATATGCATCATCTCCATTGTGTAAAATCTCAATATTATTATCAGACACAAGGGGAAATTTTGATATTGAATCAGAAATCTTTGCAATTTGATGAAAATCAGGGGGGATTACAAAGAATCTATAAGAAGAATTGAGGTATTTGTCTTTGTTATTGATCAGAACCAAGTCGTTATTAATTACATCAGGCCAAAACCATCTTATTTTTTTGCCTTTAATTTGACCCTATTTATTCCAAACATAAAATATAGAATTATCCATACCCAGGCCTCCCTTGGATCTTTTTTATAAAAAAGTGCATGAAGGGCACTTGCGACTTGAAATAAAAAAATAATTAAGGCAATAAAATAAGTAACAACGTTCATATTAAGTATGTGGGTTACATGTAAGTGTTTTTCTGGTCAATTTTTATTGAATATTCAAGAACTTAGTAAGACTTTTTCATTGTGTCAAGAAAAACGAGCTAATTTCAGCGATTCTCGGCAAGGGGAGAAATTAAATCATTTTCTCAAATAATTTTTTAAATATCAATGTCAAAGAAGATTAAAATATATTTTAATCTTATCCAATACTGTATCCACTGTAATCTCTTTAAGACACAACATTTTATCACATTTAATATCTATAATTGATGTACAAGGTGAACAGCTAATATTTGGAGAAATAATTAACGACCCAATAGGCCCCCATAATTTAGGATTTGTTGGACCAAATATAGTTATGTTAGGCACCTGATTCATCCCAGCAAGGTGCATTGGACCACTGTCATTCCCAATTACTAATTTAGATTCTAAGATTATGTTCTGAAGTGTATAAACGTCTTGTGATACTAAAACAGAAAACTTGGAAAAAAAATTAAGATCAAATCGCTCTAATTCTGCAGGGCCCATCACAAATCTAACATTTTGACCCATGGACAACAATATCTCTGCGAGTTTTATAAAATTTTCAATGGGCCAATTTTTTAGTCTATGACCAGAGCCTGGAAAAATTGTTACAAAATTGGAGTTGCTTTGTCTTTTAAAATAAAATGACCATATTTTTTGCCAATCTACACAACTATCTAATCCTATATTTTGTAATTGATTTAGATACTGTTTCCAGACTTTTTCTTCTTTGTTTTCTAAAATCCCTTTTAAAAATATTACATTATGATATTTTTGATTTGATATATTTTTCTTTAAAACAAACCAGATAATTAAAGAGTCGTTAAATTCTGAGGAAAGTTTTTCATTTAAATATATTTTATCCAAAAGTATCCTATATTTCCATGGAAGAAATTTTATATTTAAAGGCTTTATCCAATAATTATAATATTGTTTTCCATAAAAATAAAACTCAATCTTATTTTTATAAAATTCTACAATATTACATAAACTAGGCCATATTTGTAAAAAATCACCTAATGCGCCTTTATGTACAAAGATTATTTTTTTGTATTTAGTTATATTCATGTGTTATTATGCTTTATTGTTTTTATAACATTTTAAATTTATAGACTAAATTAGTCAATAATAGAATAATTCAAAAAATTATATTTTCTTTTAATTTTTAATTGACATTACAAATAAAGTATGAAATAGTCTCATCATTGGTTAACACAATTGTGTAACTTTTAATTTTATTTTTTAGGAGATTTTTTTATGAAGAATTTGTATGTGGGAAACATTCCTTACAGCGTAAGAGAAGAACAGGTAATGGAACTTTTTCTGAGTACGGAGAAGTTCATTCTTTCAACCTGATCAGGGACAGGGAAACTGGAAGGTCCAGAGGTTTTGGTTTTGTGGAAATGGATACAGATGGTGCTAATAGGGCAATTGAAGGTCTTAATGGAAAAGAACTTGATGGACGCAGACTGAGGGTAAACGAAGCAAGATCTAGAAGATAATATATCTGAATATAAGTAAGATAAAAAAGCCATCTCCCTTTAGAGATGGCTTTTTTATCTTATTTCTAAAATCTGCAATTACATCAAGCATAAGCAATTAATTATTTAAGGTTCTGGAACCTACCTGAAAAAACTTTCAAAAGAAGCTCAAAAAATATAGCACCTCTAAAAATTAATTCTATGCCGACGTGTTATACATAAAAGCCCAAACAGACCGGAGCCCAAAATCCAAACACTTGCAGGGATAGGGACTGGAATGGCAAATATTTTTACATTGTCGATTCCATAAGATTCATCCTTCTTCTCACAACCAATAACCCCATCAGACTTGAGCCTAAGAGATAAATAGCTGCTGGCAGGGGAGCAGCCACAGGCTTTTGTGTAGTAAATTCCCAAGAGATAATATCGTGTATTTCATAAGCACCCCCAGTTGCTGCGGTGAAACCTACATATACATTTTCATAATTACCCAAATTTCCAATCTCATAACTCAGAGTTGGATTATCGGGTTTATTATTAGAATTTGATAAATAAACCTTGATCCATCCCTCATCGTAGTCAATCCATGCATATCTATTGGAGTTATTACTATATAGCGAGCTGGAAACTACATCTGTAGTTTTAACCGAAGTCATATTGCCATTTAGATCTAAACCAACATGATATTTACTTGGATCGCTATAATTGTCATTTTTAAAAGTATCAAATTCTACTGCTATACTTGGAGAAATCCCTTTGTAACCTAATCCACCTCCTCCTGCACCCAGGGCCGAGGTTCCATTAGAAGATATTTGAGCCACAAAGGCAAATCCATCTCCTCTGTCTTGACCATTATACCCCCCATCATGAATTTGGAAGGTAAATTTTGTGCTGAAGTAATCACTTATAAAGATTGGAGTTTTATAAAAAGCACTTCCCCTCTTTTCCCCTTGGTCTGGAGTAAGCCTCAATATTCCATTTGTGATGGAAGCATTCCCATTTAGCTGTAAATTTGAAGAATTAGAAAAATCATTAAAAGTTACTGTTATAGTATTGGGTGGGGCTCCAACCATAGCCTTTGCCATACCAAAGGGACCTGCAACCCAAAAACAGATTAAAAACAAAAAAATCATTTTTTTAATTAATAAATTTCTCATAACAACCCTCCTTCAATTCCTTTTTTAAAAGGATATCCGGTGTTAAAAAAAATCAATCCCTCAAAAGAGGGATTTTTAAAAAAATTTTTGGGTAGAATCTTCTCACCAATTGAAATCTTCTGTTTTGTCTTCTAAAAGTTTTTGAAAATTTTAAATTTGCCATTTGGTCTTGAAAAAATTTATATTTTCTTTAAAATTTTTTAAATGCTAACCTATCCCTTTAGTTTTAAAAAAATAAAAGGTCTTTTTTTAAAGAGACTCAATAGATTTACAGTAGAGGTAATTGTAAATTCTAAAAAAACTTTGGCCTATCTTCCTAATCCTGGAAGACTGTGGGAACTTCTAATTCCAAACACAGAAGTATTGATTGTAAAAAATCATTCCCATACAAAACTCCCATATACCCTTTTGGCCTGTAAAAAACACAACACCTGGATTTTACTTCATACCCACTTAACTAACAAAATAGTAAAATCTCTGTTATTGAATAAAAGACTTCCCTTTTGGAGAGATTGGGAATTTTTTAAGGATGAAGTAAGATTGGGAAAAGGAAGAATTGATTTTTTGCTCAGAAATATTACCAAAGATTGCGAAAAATTCATGTTTTTAGAAGTAAAAACCTGCACCCTCTTTGGAAAAGATATAGGAATGTTTCCCGACGCAGAGACTAAAAGAGGAACTCGTCACATTCAAGAACTTGCCAATTTAAATCCCTTAAATCAAAAGGGGGCACTTCTTTTTGTCATAATGAATCCTGACATATCCTTTTTCATGCCTGCTTTCCATGTGGATTTAACTTTTTCAAAAAACCTTATTGATCTATCTAAAAAATTGGACATAAGGGCTATAAGTCTTGGTTTTGATGAAAATGTTGAAAAGATATCCTTTGTAAAAGAAGTCAAGATACCCTTTGAACTTATTGAAAAAGAACTAAGAGATTCAGGATGTTATCTTATCTGGATTTTTTTAGATAACTCTAAGGATATTGTTGCGGGAAAGAAGAGCTTTTTTTTAGAAAAAGGTTATTATATCTATGTGGGGTCCGCAAAAAAAGGACTCACTAGTAGAATAAATAGACACTTAAGAAAAAAAAAGAAACTTCACTGGCATATTGATTATTTAACTAAAGAAGCAAAAAAGAAAGTGGCCATTCCCATTAGAAGTTATGAACCTTTAGAGTGTATTATAGCCAAAAAATTAGCCAATTTAGGAAAGCCAATATCAGGATTTGGTTCATCTGACTGTAAGTGCAATTCCCATCTCTTTTATTTTGAACAGGATCCCCTAAAAGACCCCAAATTCCAGGAGTTGCTTATAGACTTTCGTATAAATAGATTGACCCCTAAATTATTTAATAGCCTATAAGGGATGAAGCAAAAAATTAGTTTTAAACAATTTTTTAATGAAATAACACCCCATCTGGGCGCCAATTTACGATTTTAAGGTAACAAGGATAGTGACTCAGGATATAGGGAGGTTAATCTGATGAAGCCATTTACTCAGGTGGCAACACCTCATGAAGATATTTTAAAAGGCAAACTTCAAATGGATGTGTTTGCCGCAGACCTATGGCAGGTGGCAGAGGGCAAAGCACCTCTGGATTATCAAGATCGTGATTTGTTTTTTAAAAAAACATACAAGACCAAGGGACTTTTAAATATCCTTGAGGTAGTGAAATCAAGGCTTCAAGGTAAAAGCGGAGATTCTGTTATTCAGCTTCAGACCCCTTTTGGCGGCGGTAAAACCCACACCCTTATTTCCCTTTATCATAAGGCAAGAGAGTGGAATGCTAAAGTGGTGGTATTTGATGGCACAGCGCACAATCCAAAAGAAGTGAGATTGTGGGAAGAGATTGAAAGACAGCTTACAGGGAAAATTGAACTCACCAAAGGAGAAATATCTCCAGGAAAGCAGGCGCTAATAAATATTTTGTCTGAAAACTCTCCTGTATTGATCTTAATTGATGAGCTTCTTCAATACGCCACAAAGGCCGCCGGAGTAAAGGTTGGAGATTCTAACCTTGCATCTCAAACCCTTGCCTTTGTTCAAGAACTCACAGCAGCAGTGGCAACTGTGGGAAATGCTCTTTTGGTCTTAACTTTGCCATCAAGTATTTTGGAAAGATATGATGAAACATCTGAAAGGATGTTCCAGCAACTTCAAAAAATAACAGGAAGAACAGAAAAAATATATGCGCCTGTGGCAGACGATGAAATAGAGCTTGTGATAAGAACAAGACTTTTTAGCAAGGTGGATGAAAAACAAATCAAAGAAATAGTGGATGTGTTTGTGGAATATGCAGTCTCAGAAGGACTTATCTCAAAAGAAGAATCTTTAGATTACAGAGAAAAATTTATAAACTCCTATCCATTTAAACCAGAAGTAATAGATGTGCTCTACAAAAGATGGGGCTCTTTTCCAGAATTTCAAAGAACCAGAGGTGTGTTAAGGCTTCTTTCTTTGGTTGTTTACAGTCTTTTGGACAAAAATATTCCCTTTATTCGCATAGCAGATTTTGACCTTAAAAACGAAGAAATTAAACGGGAACTCATAAAACACATAGGAAACGAATGGGACAGCATTATCTCACAGGACATCACATCAAAATCTGCTGGTGCAAAAAAAGTAGATGATGAACTTGGAAGCGCATACAAACCCTATAAACTTGGAAGTGCTGTTACTACTGCTATTTTTATGTATTCCTTTTCTGGAAAAGGGAAAATGGAGGCAAGCGTGAAAGATATAAAATTGTCCTGTGTATATCCTGAGTTTTCAAGCAATGTTGTGGACACTGCTCTCAGCAATTTAAAAGAACGCTTATTTTATCTCTCAGATGAGGGGCTATATTTTACAAACCAGCCTAATTTAAACAGAATTATCCTTTCAAAAGAGGAAAATGTATCATTAGATGAAATTGAAAAACAAGAACAAAATATCATAAAAAACCACATCTCAAGACCACCTAAGATGAAAACATTTTTATATCCCAGACTTTCAAGGGATATTCCTGATACCCCAGAGCTAAAACTCATTATTTTAAAGGCTAAAGAACCTGACAGAGAGTTTTTTGAAAAATATGGAGAGTCTCCAAGGATATATAAAAATAGTTTGATATTTTTTTGTCTGGATGATGAATATAAAGAACAATTTATTATGTTTTTGAGAAAAACACTTGCCTTAAAATCCATTGAAGCTGAAACAAAGCTAAATTTGACTGAAGGGCAGAAAAAAGAAATAAAAAATAAGTTAAGGGCGCAAAAAGACAGGGAATATGAAACCTTAAGAAAACTGTACCGCAAAATATTTTTGCCTTCAAAACAAGGTTTTAAGGAAATTGATCTGGGACTTCCAAGCTATGTGGAGAATATGCTTGATAAAGAAATATACGAGAGCCTGCGAAGTAAAGGAGAAATACTTGAAAAGATTGCGCCAATGGTCATTAAAAATAAATACCTTGCAGATAAAAAACATCTGGAAGCAAAGGTGCTTTATGAGGCATTTTTAAAAACTCCTGGAGAAATAAGACTTACTTCAAAAGATGCCTTTATAAAAAGCATAAAAGAAGGTGTTAAAAATAAACTTTTTGGATATGGCTACTTACAAAATGGAGATGTTGAGTGCAAATTTATAGGCGAAGAGCCACAGGTGGAATTAAATGAAGGAGAAATTATTATAAATCCAGAGCTATGCGTAAAACAACCTCAGGAAAAAGAAGATAAAAAACAACCTCTGTTTAAACCAGAGCATACTCCTAAAACTCCTGAACCTCCTCAAATACATGAGCCTCCAGCAGAATATGCGAAAGATGCCCTTTCCAGCTTAAATTTAACCCTTAATGTCCCAATAGGCCAGATCTCTACAATTGCAGGAGTAGTAAATTATTTAAAAACCAGATTTGATGAACTAAATGTAAAAATCACAATTTCAGCAAGCTCAGGCAAATTAAAAATAACAGAATATGAAGATAAAATCATAGAGGCATTAAAACAGGGGAATATTGAGATAGAGGATGAGGAAAAGGGGTAAAGATTGAATGTGTTAAAAGGAGAAGGTATGATTGAAGTTTCGGAGGAAGAAAATGGCTAAAATTGCAATACCTGATAATAATAAGTATTTTCCTCAGGATACGCAAAATGTTTTTCAAAATTTTAAAATAGGTGAAAGAGATAATTTCTTTTATCTTTTTAACTCGCCAAGATGTTTTTTTAAAAAGAATAAATTAACGATACAAGTTAATGAAGAGATTGAATTATTTAAATGGGAAAAAACTTTTTTAAAATTTATTAATAAACGGAGATATACTGTTATTTCAGAATTTGAAATAAATGGATACAAAAAAGAAGAGATTGAAAAAATGTGTAGCTGGCGTCTTGTTGTGGGACTTGGAGCTTCGCATCCTCAGGAAACTTCAATGACTCTTCACCATATATATGGAATCCCTTATATTCCTGGTAGCGCAGTAAAAGGAGTTACAAGACACTGGATAATTCTTTCTAAATTTGAGAATAATGAGAAAAACGCAGAACAAGATGAGGCCTTTCAAAAAATATTTGGTACTCAAAAACAGCAAGGAAATATTATTTTTATGGATGCGTTACCTATAAATGAAGCAAATCTCAAACTTGATATCATGAATCCTCATTATCCTGACTATTATTCCAATAATATTCCCCCTGCTGACTGGCAACAACCTAAGCCAATTAAATTTCTTACAGTTGAGAGAACTACCTTTCACTTTGTTCTTTTGAATAAAGACGAATGTCTTATCAGAACTGCAAAAGAGTGGCTTGAAGATGCATTGAAAAATTTTGGTATAGGAGCAAAGACATCTCTTGGATATGGTATTTTCGAATTTGATAGTTAATTTAAAGAATAAATTTCTATGAGAAATTAATAAAAATTGAACTAGTTAAAAATATCAGTTGACGACCTTATAAGAGTTATGCCCACTACCAATGAAATAATCATTTACCAGCAAAAGGACAAAAAAATTGAAGTCTCTTTGCGAGAAGAGACTATTTGGCTATCTCTTAATCAAATTGCCGAACTTTTTGATGTTCAAAAGGCTGCGATTTCAAAACACATTAAAAATATATATGATTCTGGAGAGCTTCAAAGGGAGTCACCTGTTTCCATTTTGGAACCAGTTCAAATTGAAGGTAAGAGAAAAATTAAAAGAAAAATAACCTATTACAACCAGGATGTCATAATCTCCGTAGGATACAGGGTTAATTCCAAAAAAGCCACAATGTTTAGAATATGGGCAACAAATGTTTTAAAAAATTACCTTTATTGTCCATTTGATGAAAAGTGTTCTAAGATTTGGCTTGTTACTGGAAGCAATGATACCAACACAACAGAACACTCTAAGCTGAGTATTAGAAGTAGTGTAAGAAAAGTGATATGTGTAGAATGAGATAATATTGCATTAATTGTGTCAAGATAATATGAAGAATTAAGAAGGTTGTACTGCAATTAAAAGAAAAATATGCTATAAAAACAACTAATAAATTAAGGAGCACCCATGAGATTTTTCAATACAGCAGGACCTGTAAGGTGTGAAGATCATTATTGTTTACCCCCATTGGAGCGGTTAGATTTAGAAGAAGTGCTAATGCTAATTGATCAGAAAAAATATTTTGTGCTTCATGCACCAAGACAAACAGGTAAAACAACCTGCCTTTTAGCACTTCAAGAGTATCTGAATAAAGAAGACAAATACAGGGCGCTATATGTAAATGTAGAGAGTGCTCAAGGCGCAAGGGAGGATGTGTACAGGGGAATTAAGGCAATTTTAAGTACAATGACAATAATGATAGAAGAGTATTGGGAAGAAGGTTTAGACATAGATTACAATAAAGTATTAAGAGAACATGGAGAAGATTCTGCCCTTTTAACTTACTTGAGAAAACTTACCCAAAAGTCCACTAGACCTGTTGTATTGATGATAGATGAGATAGATAGTCTTGTTGGAGATACTTTGATTAGTGTGTTAAGACAGCTTAGGGCAGGATATAATTTAAGACCAGAAGGCTTTCCCCAGAGCATTATATTGTGTGGAGTAAGAGATGTTCGGGACTATCGCATACACTCAAGCAAAGAAAAAGAAATTATAACAGGAGGAAGTGCATTTAACATCAAAGCCGAGTCCTTGCATCTTGGAGATTTTAATAAGAGAGAAATAAAAGTCCTTTATAATCAACATACAGAGGAAACAGGTCAAAAGTTTGAAGATGGGGTTATAGATTATGTATGGGAGCTTACAGAAGGACAGCCATGGCTTGTAAATGCACTTGGATATGTTGCATGTTTTAAGTTAAAAGAGGGTAGGGATAGGAGTAAACCAATTACAAAAGAGCTTATTACCGAGGCAAAGGAGAGGATAATTTTAGAAAGATATACTCACATAGATCAACTTGCAGACAAGCTTAAAGAAGATAGAGTAAAAAGCGTAATAGAAACAATTTTAAAAGGTGAAGGCATAAGAAATATAAAAGAGGATGATCTTCAATATGTTATAGACTTAGGTCTTGTTAAAAGAGATAGGGAAGAAGGACCAAGGATATCCAATGGCATATACAGAGAGATCATCCCAAGAGAGATTACCTATATGTTACAGACAGAGCTAGAAAGCCAGTTTAAACCTTTGTGGTATGTAAATCCAGATGGAAGCCTTGATATGGTAAAACTTATGCGAGCATTTCAGGAGTTTTTTAGAGAACACAGCGAGAGCTGGCTTGAGAGATTTAAGTACAAGGAAGCAGGACCACAACTACTTATGCAGGCTTTTTTACAGAGAATTGTTAATAGTGGAGGCAGAATAGAGAGAGAATATGGACTTGGCAGAAGGAGGACAGATCTTCTTTTGATATGGCCCATTGGGACAACCAGTCTTTTAGAGGCAAAGAAGATACAAAAGGTGGTGATAGAGCTCAAGGTTCTTTATAAAAGTCTGGAAAAGACCATAGAGGAAGGTTTATCTCAGACCTATGAATATATGGACAGATGTGGTGCAGATGAAGGACATCTTGTAATATTTGATAAAACAAAGGGCAAATCATGGGATGAGAAGATATTTGAGAGAAGGGAAAAATACAAAGGCAAAGAGATATGGGTGTGGGGGATGTGAAAATTAAATTCCTTATGTATGAGGAAGATAAAGGATAGGTTTATTATTATAATAAAGAAAAATATGTTATAAAAACAATCAATAACTTAAGGAGCACCCATGAGATTTTTCAATACAGCAGGACCTGTAAGGTGCGAGGATCATTATTGTTTGCCTCCATTAGAGCGGTTAGATTTAGAAGAAGTGCTAATGCTAATTGATCAGAAAAAATATTTTGTGCTTCATGCACCAAGACAAACAGGTAAAACAACCTGCCTTTTAGCACTTCAAGAGTATCTGAATAAAGAAGGCAAATACAGGGCGCTATATGTAAATGTAGAGAGTGCTCAAGGCGCAAGGGAGGATGTGTATAGGGGGATCCGCTCAATAATGAGTTCTCTGGAAGCAGGTGTTAGGTTTTTCTGGAAACAGGAAATTTTGAAAGATTGGCTTGAGATACTCAAACAAAGAGGAGAAGATGATGGTTTAAGAGAACTTCTTAGTGTGCTTAACATTAGAGCAGACAAACCAGTAGTATTGATGATTGATGAGATAGATAGCCTTGTTGGAGATACTTTGATTAGTGTTTTAAGACAACTTAGGGCAGGATATAATTTAAGACCAGAAGGCTTTCCCCAGAGTATTATATTATGTGGAGTAAGAGATGTTCGGGACTATCGCATACACTCAAGCAAAGAAAAAGAAATTATAACAGGAGGAAGTGCATTTAACATCAAAGCCAAGTCCTTGCATCTTGGGGATTTTAATAAAAAAGAGATAGAGATACTTTACAGCCAACACACAGAGGAAACAGGACAAAGATTTGAAGATGGTGTTATAGATTATGTGTGGGAGCTTACAGAAGGCCAGCCCTGGCTTGTAAATGCACTTGGATATGTGGCATGTTTTGAATTAAAAAAAGCAAGAGATAGAAATAAGATTATTACAAAAGATTTCATCACCGAGGCCAAGGAAAAGATTATTTTAGAGAGATATACCCACATTGATCAGCTTGCAGACAAGCTTAAGGAAGATAGGGTTCAAAGGGTAATAGAGGCTATTTTAGAAGGAGACAAAAATCCAGAGGACATACCAGTTGATGATATTTTGTATGTAGAGGATTTAGGTCTAATAAAGACCCGTCCGAATTTGAGGATTTCAAATAAGATATATCAGGAGATAATTCCAAGGGAACTTACCTTTAGCACTCAAGTAACCATAACCCATGATGCTTTGTGGTATGTAAATCCAGATGGAAGCCTTGATATGGTAAAACTTATGCGGGCATTTCAGGAGTTTTTTAGAGAGCACAGCGAGAGTTGGCTTGAGAGATTTCAATATAAAGAAGCAGGGCCACAACTACTTATGCAGGCATTTTTGCAAAGGATTGTTAACAGTGGCGGAAGGATAGAGAGAGAATATGGACTTGGCAGAAGGAGGACAGATCTTCTTTTGATATGGCCTATTGGGACAAATAGTCTTTTAGAGGCAAAGAAGGTGCAAAAGGTGGTGATAGAGCTCAAGGTTTTATACAAAAGTTTGGATAAGACCATAGAGGAAGGCTTATCTCAGACCTATGAATATATGGACAGATGTGGAGCAGATGAAGGACATCTTGTAATATTTGATAAAAGAAAAGATGTGAGTTGGGATGAGAAGATATTTGAGAGAAGGGAAAAATACAAAGGCAAAGAGATATGGGTGTGGGGAATGTGAAAATTAAATTCCTTTTGTAGTAATGAGGAAGATAAAGGATAGGTTTATTATTATAAAAAGAAAAATATGCTATAAAAACAATCAATAACTTAAGGAGCATATATGAGATTTTTCAATACAGCAGGACCTGTAAGGTGCGAGGACCATTATTGTTTACCCCCATTGGAGCGGTTAGATTTAGAAGAAGTGCTAATGCTAATTGATCAGAAAAAATACTTTGTCCTTCATGCACCAAGGCAAACAGGTAAGACAACCTGCCTTTTAGCACTTCAGGAGTATCTCAACAAAGAACGCAAATACAGGGCATTATATGTAAATGTAGAAGGTGCTCAGGCAGCAAGGGAAGATGTATATTTAGGCATTAAAACTATTTTAAGTATAATTGAATCTCGTATTAGAAGATACTGGAAAGAAGACTTTGGAGAAGATTTTGGTTTTATTTTAGAGAAAAGAGGACCTGATGATGCCTTGAGAGAATTTTTGTGTTTACTTACAGAAAAAAGCAATAAGCCTGTGGTGTTATTACTTGATGAGATAGACAGCCTTGTTGGAGACACATTAATCAGTGTTTTAAGACAACTTAGAGCAGGTTATACAGACAGACCAGAAGGTTTTCCTCAAAGTATAATCCTATGTGGAGTAAGAGATGTTAGGGATTATCGCATACACTCAAGCAAAGAAAAAGAAATTATAACAGGAGGAAGTGCATTTAACATCAAAGCCAAGTCCTTGCATCTTGGGGATTTTAATAAAAAAGAGATAGAGATACTTTACAGTCAACATACAGAGGAAACAGGACAAAGGTTTGAAGATGGGGTTATAGATTATGTGTGGGAGCTTACAGAAGGCCAGCCCTGGCTTGTAAATGCACTTGGATATGTGGCATGTTTTGAATTAAAAAAAGCAAGAGATAGAAATAAGATTATTACAAAAGATTTCATCACCGAGGCAAAGGAAAAGATTATTTTAGAGAGATATACCCACATTGATCAGCTTGCAGACAAGCTTAAGGAAGATAGGGTTCAAAGGGTAATAGAGGCAATTTTAGAAGGAGACAAAAATCCAGAGGACATACCAGTTGATGATATTTTGTATGTAGAGGATTTAGGTTTGATTAAGACCCGTCCGAATTTGAGGATTTCCAATAAGATATATCAGGAGATAATTCCAAGGGAACTTACCTTTAGCACCCAGGTAACCATAACCCATGATGCTTTGTGGTATGTTAATCCAGATGGGAGCCTTGATATGGTAAAACTTATGCGGGCATTTCAGGAGTTTTTCAGGGAACATAGTGAAAGCTGGCTTGAGAGATTTCAATACAAAGAAGCAGGACCACAATTACTTATGCAGGCTTTTTTACAGAGAATTGTTAATAGTGGAGGTAGAATAGAGAGAGAATATGGACTTGGCAGAAGGAGGACAGATCTTCTTTTGATATGGCCTATTGGAACAACCAGTCTTCTTGAAGCAAAGAAGGTGCAAAAGGTGGTTATTGAGCTCAAGGTCCTTTATAAAAGTCTGGAAAAGACCATAGAAGAAGGTTTATCTCAGACTTATGAATATATGGACAGATGTGGAGCAGATGAAGGACATCTTGTAATATTTGATAAAACAAAGGGCAAATCATGGGATGAGAAGATATTTGAGAGAAGGGAAAAATACAGAGGGAAAGAGATATGGGTGTGGGGAATGTGAGGTTTGTTTAATTAAGGGAGCAAAGCCATGAAAAAAAGACTTGGTCTTGATACATCGTCTTTTAGAAAACTCAGAGAAAAGGACCTTGTATATGTGGATAAAACCAAATGGATATATAAGCTTATTACAGAGGAAGAATGTTATTTTTTATCAAGGCCCAGAAGATTTGGTAAATCCTTAACCATATCTACTCTAAAAGAGCTTTTTTATGGAAACAAAGAGCTTTTTGAGGGTCTTTTTATTTACGACAAATGGGAATTTAAAAAATATCCTGTTGTTATTTTTGACTTCAATGAAATAAATAATAAAACCCCAAAAGACCTTGAAAATTCCCTTAGAACATTACTATTTTGAGGTTAATAAGATAAAAAGACCATCATCAGATGATCTCTCATTTCTTTTCAAACAGCTTATTGTATCTTTATACATAAATTTAACCAAAAAGTAGTGATTTTAATTGATGAATATGACAAGCCAATAATAAATCATTTAGGCAAGGGAGATAAAGAACTGCAAGTAGCAATTCAAAACAGGGATATGCTGGAGAATTTTTTTGGTGTATTAAAAGGCGCAAATGTGGTGGATATAATCCAGTTTGTCTTTGTAACAGGAGTATCCAGATTTTCCAAGGTCTCTATTTTTTCCAAATGGAATAACTTGCAAGATATAACCATGAGAGGAGAGTTTGCTGATTTTTTGGGTTATAGAGAGGAAGAGGTAAAGATTTATTTTAAGGATTATTTAGAAGATCTGGCTAAGGTGTATCAGTTAACTTTGGATAAAGCTATGAAGAAACTCAAGTTTTATTACGATGGATACAGGTTTAGCGAGTCAAATAATGTGAGGGTGTTTAATCCAGTATCCATAAGGAATACAATAAATATTTTGCTGGAGGAAAAGAAAATATGAAAAAAAACAAATTACTTGAGAGAATAGAAATAAATCCTAAAGTTATGGTTGGAAAGCCTGTTATTAAGGGGACTCGTTTGACTGTTGAGTTCATACTTAATCTCCTTGCTAATGGGGTGAGTGTGAAAGAAATTCTGGATGAATATAAAGGTCTTACAAAAGAAGATATTTTTGCCTGTCTTCTTTTTGCAAGCCGCACTCTTTCTGAAACCGAGTTTATGCCATTAGAAAAAGAGGTAGTTTAATGAAATTTACGGTAGATGAATGTGTTGGTCCTAAAGTAGCAAAATGGCTCAGGGAACAAGGCTTTCAAGTTTTTTCTGTATATGAAGAAGCACGAGGAGCTTCTGATGACCAGCTTATTGAAAAAGCTAATACTGAGGGTTGGATTTTAATTACTGCTGACAAAGATTTTGGAACAAAGGTTTACAGAGAAAAAAAGCTGCATAAAGGAATTATCCTTTTAAGATTAACAGATGAACGTTCAAATCTGAAAATCATAGTGCTTGAAAAGTTGATAAAAGAATATAAGGATAAACTAACTGGAAGTTTTGTAGTAGCTACAGAGAAAAGAGTGCGTTTTGCTTATATAAAAGAAAAAGTCTAATCAAGATGGTAATCTTAAAAGCTTAAAAAATGAGTACAAAAGGACAAAAGCATAGGAGTCTTGGTAATGCAAAAAAGATTTGCGGAATCACTTAAATTTCCTATTAGTGAGGTGAATCGTAGGTCTTCTTCTGAAAAAGGAGCAGGGAGACCGCCTTTTTGGGAGATGTTTTTTACTGGACAAGAAAGCCTCTTATTGGTGCAAGAGGAGTTATTGCAGCTTCTCTCCTTCCTGAAGATGTTGAGATAGTGTTCCATAAATTGTGTGTCTGGCACCAAGAAAGGAAAATATGCTATAAAAAATTAAGGAGCACCCATGAGATTTTTTAATACAGCAGGGCCTGTAAGGTGCGAAGATCATTATTGTTTGCCCCCATTGGAGCGGTTAGATTTAGAAGAAGTGCTAATGCTTATTGATCAGAAAAAATATTTTGTCCTTCATGCACCAAGGCAAACAGGTAAAACAACCTGCCTTTTAGCACTTCAAGAGTATCTGAATAAAGAAGGCAAATACAGGGCACTATATGTAAATGTGGAAAGTGCTCAAGGGGCAAGGGAGGATGTGTACAGGGGAATTAAGGCAATTTTAAGTACAATGACAATAATGATAGAAGAGTATTGGGAAGAAGGTTTAGACATAGATTACAATAAAGTATTAAGAGAACATGGAGAAGATTCTGCCCTTTTAACTTACTTAAGAAAAGTTACCCAAAAGTCCACCAGACCTGTAGTGGTAATGATTGATGAGATAGATAGTCTTGTTGGAGATACTTTGATCAGTGTTTTGAGACAGCTTAGAGCAGGATATAATTTAAGACCAAAGGCATTCCCCCAGAGTATAATCTTATGTGGAGTAAGAGATGTTAGGGACTATCGCATACACTCAAGTAAAGAAAAGGAAATTATAACAGGAGGAAGTGCATTTAACATCAAAGCCAAGTCCTTGCATCTCGGGGATTTTAACAAAAAAGAGATAGAGATACTTTACAGCCAACACACAGAGGAAACAGGACAAAAGTTTGAAGAGGGGGTTATAGATTATGTATGGGACTTAACAGAAGGACAGCCCTGGCTTGTAAATGCACTGGGATATGTTGCATGTTTTGAGTTAAAAGAGGGAAGAGATAGAAAAAGACTCATTACAAAGGATCTTATCACAGAAGCTAAGGAAAAGATTATTTTAGAGAGATACACCCACATTGATCAACTTGCAGACAAGCTTAAGGAAGAGAGAGTAAAGAGCGTAATAGAAGCAATTTTAAAAGGCGAAGGCATAAGAAATATAAAAGAGGATGATCTTCAATATGTTATAGACTTAGGTCTTGTTAAAAGGGATAGGGAAGAAGGACCAAGGATATCTAATGGCATATACAGAGAGATCATTCCAAGAGAGATTACCTATATGTTACAGACAGAGCTAGAAAGCCAGTTTAAACCTTTGTGGTATGTAAATCCAGATGGAAGCCTTGATATGGTAAAACTTATGCGAGCATTTCAGGAGTTTTTTAGAGAACACAGCGAGAGTTGGCTTGAGAGATTTCAATACAAAGAAGCAGGGCCACAACTACTTATGCAGGCATTTTTGCAAAGGATTGTTAACAGTGGCGGAAGGATAGAAAGAGAATATGGTCTTGGCAGAAGGAGGACAGATCTTCTTTTGATATGGCCTATTGGGAGAAATAGTGTTCTTGAAGCAAAGAAGGTGCAAAAGGTGGTTATTGAGCTCAAGGTCCTTTATAAAAGTCTGGAAAAGACCATAGAAGAAGGTTTATCTCAAACCTATGAGTATATGGACAAATGTGGAGCAGAAGAGGGACATCTTGTGATATTTGACAAGACAAAGGGCAAATCATGGGATGAGAAGATATTTGAGAGAAGGGAAAAATACAGAGGCAAAGAGATATGGATCTGGGGGATGTGAAAATTAAATTCCTTTTGTAGTAATGAGGAAGATAAAGGATAGGTTTACTATCATAAAAGAAAAATATGCTATAAAAACAATCAATAACTTAAGGAGCACACATGAGATTTTTTAATACAGCAGGACCTGTAAGGTGCGAGGATCATTATTGTCTTCCACCATTAGAACGCTTTGATTTGGAAGAAGTGCTAATGCTCATTGATCAGAAAAAATATTTTGTGCTTCATGCACCAAGACAAACAGGTAAAACAACCTGTCTTTTAGCACTTCAGGAGTATCTCAACAAAGAAAGCAAATACAGGGCATTATATGTAAATGTGGAAAGTGCTCAAGGGGCAAGAGAGGATGTGTACAGGGGAATTCAATCTATTATGTATGAAGTTGCCTATAGATATCAAAAGACATTTAAAGACGATTATTTTCTCGAACATTACAAAAAAATACTTGAACAAACAGGAGAATATTCTGCATTTAAGGCACTACTTAGCATGATGAGCGAATATACTAAAAATCCTATAGTCTTAATGATAGATGAGATAGACAGCCTTGTTGGAGATACATTAATCAGTGTATTAAGACAACTTAGAGCAGGTTATACAGACAGACCAGAAGGCTTTCCCCAGAGCATTATATTGTGTGGAGTAAGAGATGTTCGGGACTATCGCATACACTCAAGCAAAGAAAAAGAAATTATAACAGGAGGAAGTGCATTTAACATTAAAGCCGAGTCTTTGCATCTTGGAGATTTTAATAAAAGAGAAATAAAAGTCCTTTATAATCAACATACAGAGGAAACAGGACAAAAGTTTGAAGAGGGGGTTATAGATTATGTATGGGAGCTTACAGAAGGACAGCCCTGGCTTGTAAATGCATTGGGATATGTTGCATGTTTTAAGTTAAAAGAGGGAAGAGATAGAAATAAGCCCATTATAAAAGAACTTATCACAGAAGCAAAGGAAAAGATTATTTTAGAGAGATACACCCACATTGATCAGCTTGCAGACAAGCTTAAGGAAGAGAGAGTAAAGAGCGTAATAGAAGCAATTTTAAAAGGCGAAGGCATAAGAAATATAAAAGAGGATGATCTTCAATATGTTATAGACTTAGGTCTTGTTAAAAGAGATAGGGAAGAAGGACCAAGGATATCCAATGGCATATACAGAGAGATCATCCCAAGAGAGATTACCTATATGTTACAGACAGAGCTAGAGGGTCAATTTAAACCTTTGTGGTATGTAAATCCAGATGGAAGCCTTGATATGGTAAAACTTATGCGAGCATTTCAGGAGTTTTTTAGAGAACACAGTGAGAGCTGGCTTGAGAGATTTCAATACAAGGAAGCAGGACCACAACTACTTATGCAGGCATTTTTGCAAAGAATTGTTAATAGTGGCGGAAGAATTGAAAGAGAATATGGTCTTAGCAGAAAGAGAACAGATCTTCTTTTAATATGGCCTATTGGGACAAATAGCCTTCTTGAAGCAAAGAAAGTGCAAAAGGTGGTGATAGAGCTCAAGGTTTTATACAAAAGTTTGGATAAGACCATAGAAGAAGGTTTATCTCAGACCTATGAATATATGGACAGATGTGGTGCTGAAGAGGGACATCTTGTGATATTTGATAAGACAAAGGGCAAACCGTGGGATGAGAAGATATTTGAGAGAAGGGAAAAATACAGAGGCAAAGAGATATGGGTGTGGGGGATGTGAAAATTAAATTCCTTTTGTAGTAATGAGGAAGATAAAGGATAGGTTTATTATCATAAAAGAAAAATATGCTATAAAAACAATCAATAACTTAAGGAGCACACATGAGATTTTTTAATACAGCAGGACCTGTAAGGTGCGAGGATCATTATTGTTTGCCGCCATTAGAGCGGTTAGATTTAGAAGAAGTGCTAATGCTAATTGATCAGAAAAAGTATTTTGTCCTTCATGCACCAAGACAAACAGGTAAAACAACCTGTTTGCTTGCTTTGCAGGAATATCTCAACAAAGAAGGCAAATACAGGGCACTATATGTGAATGTGGAAAGCGCTCAAGGGGCAAGAGAAGATGTGTATAGGGCAATACAGTCCATTATGTATGAAGTTGCCTATAGATATCAAAAGACATTTAAAGACGATTATTTTCTCGAACATTACAAAAAAATACTTGAACAAACAGGAGAATATTCTGCATTTAAGGCACTACTTAGCATGATGAGCGAATATACTAAAAATCCTATAGTCTTAATGATAGATGAGATAGACAGCCTTGTTGGAGATACATTAATCAGTGTATTAAGACAACTTAGAGCAGGTTATACAGACAGACCAGAAGGTTTTCCCCAGAGCATTATATTGTGTGGAGTAAGAGATGTTAGGGACTATCGCATACACTCAAGCAAAGAAAAGGAAATTATAACAGGAGGAAGTGCATTTAACATCAAAGCCAAATCTTTACACCTTGGAGATTTTAACATACATGAAGTAAAGATACTTTACAGTCAACATACAGAGGAAACGGGACAAAGGTTTGAAGATGGTGTTATAGATTATGTATGGGAATTAACAGAAGGCCAGCCCTGGCTTGTAAATGCACTGGGATATGTTGCATGCTTTGAATTAAAAAAAGCAAGAGATAGAAATACGATTATTACAAAAGATTTTATCACCGAAGCAAAGGAAAAGATTATTTTAGAGAGATACACCCACATTGATCAACTTGCAGACAAGCTTAAGGAAGATAGGGTTCAAAGGGTAATAGAGGCAATTTTAGAAGGAGACAAAAATCCAGAGGAAATATCAATTGATGATATTTTGTATGTAGAGGATTTAGGTTTGATTAAGACCCGTCCGAATTTGAGGATTTCCAATAAGATATATCAGGAGATAATTCCAAGGGAACTTACCTTTAGCACCCAGGTAACCATAACCCATGATGCTTTGTGGTATGTTAATCCAGATGGAAGTCTTGATATGGTAAAACTTATGCGAGCATTTCAGGAGTTTTTTAGAGAACACAGTGAGAGTTGGCTTGAGAGATTTCAATACAAGGAAGCAGGTCCACAGCTACTTATGCAGGCATTTTTGCAAAGAATTGTTAACAGCGGCGGGAGGATAGAGAGAGAATATGGACTTGGCAGAAAGAGAACAGATCTTCTTTTAATATGGCCTATTGGAACAAGTAGTCTTCTTGAAGCAAAAAAAGTGCAAAAGGTGGTGATAGAACTTAAGGTTCTTTATAAAAGTCTGGAAAAGACCATAGAAGAAGGCTTATCTCAGACCTATGAATATATGGACAGATGTGGTGCAGATGAAGGACATCTTGTGATATTTGATAAGACAAAGGGCAAATCATGGGATGAGAAGATATTTGAGAGAAGGGAAAAATACAGAGGCAAAGAGATATGGGTGTGGGGGATGTGAAGTTTGTTTAATAAGGAGCAAAGCCATGAAAAAAAGACTTGGTCTTGACATATACTCTTTTAGTAAGCTCAGAGAAGAAGACTTTGAGAGAATTTATGCTAAAATGTGAAAAGTAATAAGTGCAGCCCAGGTCCTAAAACCTGGGCCAAAATTTATATCCATGCCTTAAAAAAATCTTTTATATCTTTACCCTTATTTATATGTTCAATTACTGAGCTCCCAAATACAATTCCATCGATATATTCTTCTATTTCTTTAACTTGAGATGGGGATTTTATACCAAATCCAATAGAAATAGGAAGGTCAAATATATCCCTTGCCAATTTTAATTTTTCTTTGAGCTCCTCTGGCAATTTGTCCCTTGCACCAGTTGTTCCAAGCACTGATACAAAATAGACAAATCCAGAGGCAAATTTTGCATATTTTTCCAGTCTCTCTTTTGATGTATTTAAACCTACCAGATAGATTAAAGATATATCATGAGCATCAAAAATAGGCTTTATTTTAATGCTTTCTTCTAAAGGTAAATCAGCTATAATTATTCCAGATACTCCAGCATTTTTCATGTCCTTTGCCAGTTTTTCATAACCATATTTAAAAAAGGGATTGCAATAGCCCATAAGTACTATCTCACAATCAAGGAAAACTCTGTATTCTGTTAGATTATCAATTATCCATTTTAAATTGACCCCATTTTTAAGCGCAATATTAGATGCCTCTTCCACAACTGGGCCATCAGCTACTGGATCTGAAAATGGAACACCTATCTCGATTATATCAGCTCCCAGTTTGTCCATTTCTCTTATATATTCCCAAAATTTTTCCTTGTCTGGATATCCAGCTGGCAAAAAGGGCATAATAGCCTTTTTGCCTTTTTTTTGCTTATCTTGAAAAATTTTCTCAAATTTATTTAGTGACATCAATTATCCTCCATTTTTTATTTCAAATGCTTAAATACAATATCCAGGTCTTTATCGCCCCTGCCTGAGAGATTTACAATTACATGGTAATTTTCTTTCACCTTACCTTTTAGATTTAATGCAAAGCTAAGGGCGTGTGAACTCTCAAGGGCTGGAATTATCCCTTCTTTTTTGCAGAGAACTTTAAAGGCCAAGAGTGCTTGTTCATCTGTTACGCAAACATATTCTGCCCTTTTTGTCTCCTTTAAATATGCGTGTTCAGGTCCCACACCTGGATAATCGAGCCCTGGGGCAACAGAATGAGATGGTAGGATTTGCCCATCTTCAGTTTGCAAAAGATAGGTTTTTGTTCCGTGGAGAATACCAAGAGTTCCTTTGTTTAAAGTGGCAGAGTGGTAGCAATTGGGAGTGCCTTCACCAGCAGCTTCAACTCCTGTTAATTTTACTTCCCTGTGTTCTAAAAATTCATAAAAGATTCCCATTGCATTTGATCCACCGCCCACGCAGGCAATTACATGGTCTGGAAGTCTATTTGTTTTTTCTAAAAATTGTTCCTTTGCCTCCTTTCCTATAACAGATTGAAAATCCCTTACCAGGGCAGGAAATGGGTGTGGACCAACAACAGAGCCAAGACAATAATGAGTATCCCTTTGATGAGATATCCAATATCTAAGGGCCTCATTTATTGCATCTTTTAATGTTTGGGTGGATGAATATACAGGCCTTACCTCAGCCCCCAAAAGCTCCATCCTCTTTACATTTGGAGCCTGTCTTTCTACATCCTTTGCACCCATAAAGACTATGCACTCAAGTCCAAGTAATGCTGCAGCAGTGGCTGTTGCAACTCCGTGTTGTCCAGCGCCAGTTTCAGCCACCAATCTTTTTTTGCCCATATACTTGGTTAAAAGTGCCTGACCAATTGTATTATTGATTTTATGGGCCCCACTATGGGCAAGATCCTCCCTTTTTAACCAGAGATTAAAGCCAAGTTCTGAGCTCAAATTCTTACAAAAGGTAAGGGGAGTTGGCCTTCCTACATAATCCTTTAATATTGAATTAAATTCTCTCTGAAAATCTTCTGATGGGACAATTTGCTCATATGCCTCTTCTAGTTCTATTAAAGGTGGCATCAATAGTTCTGGAACAAATTGCCCTCCAAACTCTCCAAAATATGCCTTCTTCATCTTAACTCCTTTATTTTTTTGTAAATGCCCATAATTTTATCTTTATCCTTTATGCCTTTAGATATCTCAACACCTGAATTTACGTCTATACCATCTGGAGATAACTCACACAAAATATCCTCTATATTATTTGAAGATATTCCACCAGCAATGATCCATTTAATTTCTTCTGGAATGGCCTTTAAAAAGGAAATATTTTTTATTTTTGTTCCATGTCCACCTCCTTTTATTCCTGCATCAAACAAAAAATATAAACATTTATTTGATAGCCTGTGTATTTCATTTAAAAATGCATTTTTATCTTTATATGCATCAGGCCATTTGGTTAAAATTATTCTATGTGTTCCTATTTTCTCGCAATCTGTTTCTGAATATTTTCCATGGAGCTGCACAAGATCCAGATTTGCATATTCAATTATCTCTAGAATTTCATGAGCAGAGTGATCCACAAATACTCCAACTTTTTTTGCATTTTTTGTACAAAAACTTTTTACCTTATCCACGGATATATATCTTGGGCTTTTTTTAAAGAAAATAAACCCAACTAGATCTACTCCAAGATCATCGCAAAACACAACGTCTTCATATCTGGTTAATCCACACACTTTTAAGAGCATTTAATTTACTCCTTATTTGAACTACCTCAATATCGCCCAATTTTTCAATCTAATTCCTTTACAAAATAACCAAGCACCTTTGCAGGGTCTTTGTGTTTCATAAAATAGGTACCTATCAAACACCCATCATATCCTATTTTTAACATTTCTTTCACGGTTTTAGGTGAAGATATTCCACTTGCTGAAATCCAGATCTCTTTATCTTGTTTTTTGGATATAAGGTTTTTAGAGGTCTTAATATCAACTTCTAAAGTATCTAGATTTCTATTATTTATAAGAAATAATTTAGCTCCACTTTTTCTTGCAATTTCAAGTTCATATGCATCATTTATTTCTACTACAGGCTCCAGACCAAGTAAATAAGAATAATCTATTAATTTCAATAATTGGTCATATTTATCTTTAAATAATTTGACAATTAACAAAACAGAAGATGCAGGTGTAGTAGCAGTATATTTTACCTGAATAGGGTCAATTATAAAGTCTTTTCTTAGAATAGGAACATTTATGTGTTGCAATTTATTCAATAAATCAAGGTCAGCATAAAAATATTTTTTTTCTGTAATAACAGATACACCAACAGCACCATTTTCAACATATTCCATTACTACTTCACACACATCTAAATTTTTATTGATAATTCCCATAGATGGGGATCCAATCTTATATTCTGCTATAATTCCTTTTTTGTGTTTCAGTGATTTTGATAACTTGGGTTTCTTATTTTTATAGGAGTCAGGAAAGATACCTTGATCCTCCATTTTTTTCAAATTATTTATTTCATCATATTTTGCTTGAATAAACTTATTTAACATATTTTTAATCCTGCATTTTAGTTAAAGGTTATATTGTTTATACCTTTATCTATCCTTTGCCTTGCTGATTTTACTGCATCTTTTAATTGCATATTTTCATTTAATAAATACAGGGCCATTCCCAAATTCAAAGCAACCATATCTTTTATAGGTTGTGGAGCCTTACCTTCAAAGAGCAATTTCATTATTTCCAATGATTGATTTTTGTCTTTGATCTTTAAATCTTGTTCACTGCATCTTTTAATCTCAAACTCTTCTGGTGTAATTGTAAATTTTTTTATATCATTTTCCTCAACTAGTATAACTTGTGTCTCTCCAGTAGGTGTTATTTCATCAAATCCATCTCCATGGACAACTGCTGCTCTTTTTATGCCTTTTAATTGCAATACTTTTGCCATGGTGTCCATATATTTTTTGTCCCCCACTCCTACTAGTTGATGGGTAGGATTTGCGGGATTTAGCAGAGGTCCCATTACATTAAAGATAGTTGGAATTCCAAGCTCCATCCTGACAGGAGCTACATGTTTAAATGCAGGGTGAAAAAAAGGAGCAAACAAAAACACAAAATTTTTACTTTTTAAAAAATTTTTTATTTCGACGGGTTCTTTTAAAAAAGGTACGCCTAACTCTTCTAATATATCAGCACTTCCGCATTTACTTGATACTCCCTTATTTCCATGTTTTACAACCTTGTATCCCATATCAGCAAGATATAGGGCAACTGCAGTGGAACAATTAAAACTCATCTTTCCATCTCCTCCAGTTCCACAGGTATCTATGGTTTTGTCTGATATATCTGTTACATCTACTTTTACTGCATATTTTAAAGCTGTTTTAACCGCGGGAAAAAGCTCAGATGGGGTTTCTCCTTTTGTTTTTAAGCCAAATAAGAATGCCCCAGCCTGGGATGGAGTAAGTTTTCCCTGAAATAGGTCATCAAAACACTTTATTAATAAATCTTCAGCCACATCCTGTTTGTTAGCTAATGCTAAAAGCGCTTGTTTAATTTCCATCTTGTCCTCCTTTTATTGAAATCTTTATGAAGTTTTCTATGATTTTTGGACCTGATTTACTGAGTATTGATTCTGGATGAAATTGGACACCATACCATGGCCTATCCTTAAAACCAATTGCCATAATCTCTCCATCTTCACTTTTTGCTAATATTTCAATGTCCATTGGATTTTTAACCCTTGGTTTTGAGATCACTAAAGAGTGATATCTTGTAGCAATAAAAGGATTTTCCATGTTTTCAAATAATGGACTTTTTTTAAATTTTATAGAGGATGTCTTTCCATGCATGATTTTTTTTGCCTGAGATATTTGATAGCCAGCAAAATAACCAAGAACTTGATGTCCAAGACATACTCCTAGCACAGGCATATTGGGTGGGATTTTTTCTAAGAGCTTAAGACATAGTCCACTGGATAGAGGCCCTCCTGGCCCAGGCGATAAGATAATCCCTTTTAGTTTTTTTTCTTTAAGATGTTCAAACATACCCACATCATCATTTCTAAATACCTTGGGAAATACATTTAATTTTTGAAAAATTTGCACTAAGTTGTATGTAAATGAGTCGTAATTATCTATTAGCAAAAACATCTGTACCTCCCCCATTGGTTAAAACTTGATATATAACCTTTGCCTTATTATGGCATTCAATCCATTCATTCTCAGGTTTTGAATCTGCAACAATCCCTGCTCCAGCTTGCCAAAAGACCTTTGAGTTTTTTATCCAGAGTGATCGTATAATTATTCCTGTATCCAGGAAGTGTCTTTCCTGTGATACTCCTAACCAGCCAACTGCCCCAGCATATGGCCCACGGGGGATCTTTTCCATTTGAGATATAATTTCCATTGCCCTGATTTTTGGTGCACCAGATACTGTTCCTGCGGGAAAAGTTGCACAAATAATATCAATGGCATCTAAACCCTCTTTTAATCTGGCAACAACATAGGATGTTAAATGCATAACATGGGAGAATTTTTCTATTTCCATAAATTTGCTTACTTCAACAGAACCAGGGGCAGCTATACGGCCAAGGTCATTTCTTCCAAGATCTACGAGCATCACGTGCTCAGCCCGCTCCTTTGGGTCATTAATAAGGTCTATTGCGAGTTCTTTGTCCTCAAGTTCGGTTTTGCCCCTTTTCCTTGTTCCAGCAATGGGCCTTACCTCAACAATGTCATTTTGACATCGCACCATGAGCTCAGGAGAGGAGCCAATTAAAGTAATATCCTCTAAATTCATAAAAAACATATATGGAGATGGATTTGTCTGCCTGAGTCCCCTGTACACGCTAAAGGGTTCTCCTGAAAACTCAGATGAAAATCTATTTGACAATACAACCTGAATAGCTTCTCCCTGATATATGAGATCCTTTGTCTGTTTTACTGCCATGATGAATTCTTCTTCTTTGAAAGACGAGTGAACTTTGCCTATTTTATGTTTAGCATTTAAATTGATCTTATCTTTAGCTTCTGTTAATTTTTCTCCATCAATGGAGATGTAATAACATTTGAGATGGAGGTGATCGTAGAGGATCTGTTTTCCAGGAAGGATAAAAATGGATTCAGCATCATTGATATCCATGTGGCTTTGAAGTTTTGGTTCAAAGAGTCCAATACACTCGTATCCAATATATCCAATAAGTGATCTTGTGATTGGAGGAAGATTTTGCTCTGATGGTTTAATAGAGATAATTTTTAAAATCTCTTTAATGGCTTTAAAAAAATCCTGTCCTTTAAATTTTTCTATATTTGAAAATTTAGGATCATAAGCTTTTACCTCCATTTTTCCATTTTTTAATTTAAGCTGCAGTCTAAAATCCCATGCAAGGAGGCTATATCTTCCAAGCTTTCCATCTACTTCAGCGCTCTCAAGGAGTATGCCTTTGTCTTTACCAACAAATCTCAGGTAAAGGCCAATTGGTGTGTGCACATCAGCAGGATATGTAGTTATAGTTTGATTGATTTCAATAGTCATACAACTCCTCCTAAAAATATGGTTAAAAAAAGGCCGCATCCCTTTTGGGGGATGCGGCCCTCAATTAATCCTTTATTTAAAACACCCCTTTTTAGGGCGCACCCCCCTTATTTTTATCCACTTTCCACCACCACCAAGCCTTCTGCACTAAAAGGTCCAGATCACCTGCAGATGCCAGATTTAAATAAGACCTGAATTTCTTCACAGCTTCATGGGAATAGGGATTTGACTCAAATAGGTTCTGAAAAAGAGAAAAATCTTCACACAACATCTTTTTTGCAGACTCAATGCGTCTTTTAAAAGAGGGAGTAATGAATCTAAGAAGAGACTCATCACCAGAAAAGGCAGCAAAATAAGAAAGTGTTGTTACAAAATTGAGCCCTTGAATAAAGGCCATTGCTCGGTCATGTTGTTTTGCAGTGCATTCAAAAACATCACAACCAATAGAAATAAATATATCCTTAACCATTTTTAATTCATTATCTCCTCGCCCCTTTACAATGGCAACCTTTAAAGGGTGATCAGGCTCGGGGTTTGGACCAAATAGGGGATGGGTCCCAACAACAGGACCTAGATAATTATTCAACATGGCCTCCATTGGAAGCACCTTTACTGAACATATATCAACTAAGATAGTGTCTTTGTTTAATCTATCTTTTAATTTAACCACAACCTCCTTTATGGCATGAATTGGAACACATAACAGTGCCATGTGAAGATCATCAAAAATATCCTCGACTGCCGAAAGCTCAAGGGGTCTATCTATACCGTGTAGATTAAATCTCCCATGGGATCTAAACTTTTTTTCAAAAAACGACCCCATTGCACCTTTGTTTCCCACAATGAGTATATTTTTTATTTTTTTATCCATTAAATCACAAATAATTAGCTTAATTAATTTTTTATTTTTTCCCAGATATCAAAAAAATTTGGAAAAGATTTGGCTACACAACTCTTATTGTCCAGTTTTACTTTAATTCCCTTAAGCTCATACAAAGATAAACTCATTGCCATCCTGTGGTCTGCATATGTGCAAAAAGAAATTTCCTGGCCAAGGGGTAAGGGATTTGGCTCAATTAAGAGCCCATCATCAAATACCTCCACCTTTGCTCCAACCTTTTTCACCTCATTTGCAACTCCCATTAACCTATCACTTTCCTTTAATTTTAAGTGTTCAACTCCTGTAATTACACTCTTTGAGTCTGCCATGGAAGCAAGCACTGCCACAGTTGGCACAAGGTCTGGACACTCTTTCATATTAATTTCAATACCATGAAGATTAGAAGGATGTGCTACCACTGCATCTTTGTCCCACAAAATTCGTGCCCCCATTTTTGTCAAAATATCTAAAATCTTTCTATCTCCTTGTAGAGAATCTTTAAAAAGTCCTCCTATTTTTAACCCACTTTTTAAAAGAAGTCCAGCAGCTACCAGATATGAAGCATTGGACCAATCTCCTTCAACAAAAAAATCACAGGGCTTATATTTTCCCTTTTTAACTACAAATTTTATCTTGCCAGGTTCAACATAAGTTATTTCACCTAGCTCCTTTTTTATCCATTTATCTTCTTGGGCCTCATAGATTGATACATCTATGCCAAATTTCTTCATGGTCTGGATAGTCAAACCCACATAAGGCCAAGATACAGTCTTTTTGCCAATTACATGGATTTCCATATCCGCCTTTGCCATGGGAGCTGCCAAAAGCAGACCAGATAGGTATTGTGAAGATTTTTCTAAGCTTATTTGTGTAACACCTCCTTTTAACCCTTTTGACCTTATGGTAAAAGGGGGATATCCTTGCTTTTCATTATAGGAGATTTGGCAACTTAATGAAGAGAGAACGTTTATGAGCTCTCCTATTGGCCTTTTGTGCATACGACCTTCCCCAAACACAAAAGCTTCAATACCCTCTATAGCACCTACAATAGGGGTAATTAGCCTACAGGTGGTTCCAGATTCACCAACATTTAATTTTACTTTTTTATCTGTCTTGTATTCCTTAATTCCTTTTATTTCTATTTTTTCTTGAGAGATAGTGCATTTTGCGCCTAAAGCAATACAACATTCAATGGTTCTTTTGGTATCATCACTGATTAAAGGATTTTTTATTACAGATGTGCCTCTACTTAGAGAGGCACACATAATGGCCCTGTGGGTCAAGGACTTACTTGGAGGTGCAGAAACTTGTTTCATATTTGGCTCCTGGACTCATTTATTAGTTCTCCTGGCAAATCTATATATGGACCATTTGGATAACTTCCCAGGATCCTCAAAGTGTGACAGGAGTGTTTAAGATCCTTTAAAAGCGCCTTGTATTGTTCTTTGCTGAGATCGCACTCAACGTCGCAAAAGAATACGTATTGCCACTTCTCGCCCCTCAATGGCCTGGATTCTAACTTTTTCATATTTACATTTTCCATGGCCAGCAAGTTTAAAACCCTTGCCAATGAACCTGGTTTATCAGGAAGAGTAAAGAGCAGAGATGTCTTGTCCCTATTACCTTGTGGTGGTTCATCTGAGCCTATTATCAAAAATCTAGTCCAGTTTTCAGGCAAATCTTCAATTCCTGTCTCTAGAACATTCAGTCCCAAGTTTGCAGCAAGGGCAGGGTGGGCAATTGCTGCTGCTTTTTTATTCTGGCTCGCCATTTTTGCCCCTGCAGCAGTGCTATCCACAGGAACAATTTTCACACCAGGCAGTCTTGTCTTGAGCCACAAAGAGCACTGTTGTAATGCCTGGGGATGGGAATAGACAACCTCAATGTCCGATAGATTTTCACTAAGGGAAAGAATACTGTGACTTATCTTACAAAAGATCTCTGCCTGGATATAGACCTGATATTTTAAAAACATATCCAGACTCTGACCAACAGTTCCCTGAAGGGAGTTTTCAAGGGGGATAACTCCAAGCTCTGCCTCCTTGTTTCTAACAGCCTTGAACACGTCTTCTAAGATAAATTTTGGAAAGTAAGTGGCTGAGTGTCCAAAATAATGGAGTGCAGCAAAATAAGAAAAAGTACCTTCAGGACCAAGGTATACTATCTTTTGAGGACGCTGAAGGCTCCTGGAAGATGACAATATCTCACGATAAATTGCAAGTAAGTGTTCCCTTGGAAGAGGACCTGGATTTGCCTTTACCAATTCTTCTAATATGTCCTTTTCTCTAAATGGTTTAAAAATGCTTTCTTTACTATGTTTTTTTATCTTTCCAACTTCTAAACTATATTCAGCCCGTTTATTTAAGAGCTCAAGTATCTGTCTATCTATTTTGTTTATTTGCTTTCTAATTTCTTCTAGTTTTGAGTTAATCTCTTCTGACATCCTTATCTCCTGCCAAGAATTTATTTTTCTTTTATTTCTTCTTTAATCCGCATACCAAAGTGTCTTCCAGCATCGTCTATTTTAACTAAAACCTCATCTCCTTGTTTTAACTTTACAACAGATACAGGAGATCCATCCTTTGCTACCAATCTTATTGTCTCGGCATTTTGTAAAATCACATCTCCCTTTTTACCTGAAGTCTCCGCACTTATTAAAAGTAGGGGTCTTATTTCAATCTTAACTCTTCCTACTGAGCTAAGCAGGGTATTTCCCTTGCTATCTACAATAAGTACTTCATCCCCTGATTTTAATTCTTCCAGATATGATGTTTTATCTCCAGGCCTTAATACATAAGAATGAACAGCTCCTGCATTTATTCTAAAGGGTCTTGCAGCAACATATGGATTTTCTTCTGTCTCTGCATGAACGAGAAAAGTAAAGGCAGAGGAGTTTCCAACAAGCATCCCCTGCCCCGTATTTAAAATAGAACAAGTATCAACACAAACCCTGTGACCAAGACCAATGGTTTTTATTTGAGTAATTTTTGCTACTTCAAGTTTCACTTTTTCTCCAGTGAGCTTTAGCTCTTTTACAATTTCCTTTATAAATTCTCTACCCTCTGGCAAAATAACTAGAAAATCCACGCCCTTTTCTAAGATTCCAGCAGCAACTTTGGCCTCTTCTAGATTTTTGACCTCAACTCCAAGTCTTCCTTCTTGCACAGCCAAAAGATTCTCAATTGGAATAATCTCCCAGCCATGGGTTATAAGGACATTTTTCCCTTTTTTTAAAGATTCTTGTGCCAAAAGTTCATCTTCTTTTGAATTTAATGTGATTATATCAAAATCCTCTGGTGTAGTTGTATTTATTCTCCCAAGGGTAGTTACATCTTTTATCTTATCTTGTTCTACCAGAATAGCATCTACACCAGATTCTAGGGATAAAGTCACAAGTTTTTTATCAAAAGGTATGGCCTTTACTATTATCTCTTTCATAAGCCTACTATTGCTCCTTATTTTTTATTTATAATTTCAAGGGCCTCATCAACACTCATATCTTCATGCACAATCCCGTGAAGGGCCTTAACCAAAGTAGCAGGGTCGTCGTCCTGGAATATATTCCTACCAACAGATAAACCTGCTCCACCGGCCTGTATAGATTCATATACCATGGTCAAAATCTGTTTTTTATTTTCCATCTTTGGCCCGCCTGCAATCACAACAGGAATGCAACATGCGTCTACAACTTTACTGAATGATTCTACATCTCCTGTATATGGTACTTTTACCACATCTGCCCCAAGTTCTTCTCCAACTCTAGCGCAATGGGCTACTATTTCAGGATCATATCCATCTTTTATCTTTGGACCTCTTGCATATACCATTGCAAGTACTGGCATGCCCCATTCTGTAGCCTTACTGGTTACTTTTCCAAGGTCAGCAAGCATATATCTTTCTGTCTCGTCCCCTAAATTTACATGCACAGACACTCCATCTGCACCGAGCTTAATTGCATCTTCAACTGTGCCAACAAGGGTCTTGGCATTGGGAAATGGAGATAGTTGAGTACTGGCAGATAGGTGAATTATCAGTCCTACATCTTTTCCATGTTCTCTGTGTCCACATCTCACAAGACCTTTATGCATTAAAACAGCATTTGCTCCGCCTTCTGCAACTTTGTCCACGGTTTCTTTTAAATCCACAAGTCCATGAATTGGTCCAACAGTAACGCCATGATCTAATGGAACAATAATAGTCCTGCCAGTATTTCTGTTAAAAATCCTCTCAAGTCTAATTGATTTGCCCAGATGCATTTTAAACCTCCTTTTTGTTTTTTTATCCGGGCCAAAGCTCCTTAAATCAAAAGCCAACGACCATAAAAAAAGGCCGCTGGCTTCTGGAGCCTGCGGCCTTTTGACTTTTTTTGGGTTGTATTTACATCACACCACCCGGGCCACAGACTCCACCCCTAAAATACCAAAACCAAAAATAAAAATAGCTAAAATAAAAATTAAATGAGGTGGATTCTAGCCCGAGTTTTGTCTTCATGGATTCTATGAATACTTACTTTAAAAAAAATGTCAACTAAAAATTTTTTTATCAAAATTGCAATTGTGTTTTTTGGATTTTTTTTTTAAAATTAAGTTATGGATGTTAATTCATTAGAAAAACACATTTTAAGAAAAATTGCTGATCATACAGAATTAAATCTAAGTATAGAAGAAATAAAAAAAATTACTCTATACGTAATTCATTTAAGCAAATGGACAAAAAAAGCCAATTTAGTTGGGATAGAAGATCCAAAAACAATTTTCGATGAACTCATAATAGACTCTATCTATCTTGCTGATTTTATTTTAAAAAATTTTTCAAAGAAAAAAAATTACTATAATTTTAAAATCTTAGATATTGGTGCTGGCGCAGGCATTCCAGGCATACCTTTTCGAATTTTATACAAATGGGGCGAATATCTTATGGTTGAACCAAGAAAAAAAAGGGGGGTATTCCTAAATTTAATGGTAAAACTCCTTGATCTAAAAAATACAAAAGTATTTTTTGGAAACATTGAAGAACTTAAACAAAAGGACTTTGATTTGTGCTTATCACGGGCCTTTTGTAAGTGGGATAGATTTTTAAAACTCTCTAAAAACTATTTAAAACAAACGGGGTATGTTTTAATTTTTTCAAACTCCAGGTGGAATGTTCAAAAGTTAACGGATTTTTCTTTTATCACCCAGCATTCTTATGTATTGCCTTCAAAAAAGGAGCGTTATTTTTGGTTGTTTTCAAAAAAAGCTCCCAGTTGAGTATTTTTAAAAATAATCTTGGTTGCTGCTTCATCTGCAACTTCACCTAATTCCATAAGTTTTTCTAAAAAATCCAATATCTCATATCTTCTTTCTTCTGTAGAATATTCAAAATCTTCAGCTAAATTTCCAGACTTAAGGTATTCAATTAATTCATCAATATATTTCTCATCTAAAATCATATATTTTAACTCCTTTGATAATTTGATAACTGTTTAGAGATGTGTAGTAAACTCAAATCACAACTTTCATAATATAAATGTAAAATTCAGTAAAGTTATATAATGTTGACCTAACTGGCCTCACTGGCAATTAAAGAAAAATCTATACTTGACATGTAATTGTAAATGAAATAATATATTGGGTACTTAAGCCGGGGTGGCGGAATTGGAAGACGCACGGGACTCAAAATCCCGCGGGCCTCGCGCCCGTGAGGGTTCGACTCCCTCCCCCGGCATTTTTATTAGGTGCTTATAATATTTTTCGTAGACAGTTAATTATTGTTTGGAAGGCAGCTATTTCCATCCATTACAATTTCATCGGTATTAATTCAGCCTCTTTTAACAGAGTCTTAATTGTAAGTGCCAGCATATCAGGAGGATAATCCCCTTCACGAAGTCTTTGGTTGTAGCAATAATTTTGTGAAAAAATTTTATTAATATTTTTTAGCTCAATAAAAGAATTTAGCATCATCCCTGTAGGGTGAGATTGTCAAACAACTCCATTTTAAGGTTTATAAAAAAGTAACAAGTAGCAACTTGTCTTTCATCCTACTATTTTCATACTTTTTTTCTTTTAAACTCCTTATCCAACCTTTGTGGGGGCATCACATGTATTTGTGTTTAGGAACTAAGGGCCCTTACGGGCCCATTGTTTAACTAGCAAAAGCCTTTTCTAAGTTTGGAACCACCTGTTTCTTTCTAGACATAACTCCGTCAAGCCATACCCTATCACCTTCAGGAGACTTTCCAAAAGCTTTTTCAACAATAGAAGGATCATTAGATGCAATAAGCATAAGGGAGCCTTCCTTCATAATATCTGTAAGGAGTAAAAATACACTGTGATATCCACCCTCTTCTTTTAGCTTCTTTATATCTTCGGCAAGCTGTTCTTTTACTGGGTCTAAAATTGTTAAATCCACAACCTCCAGTTGTCCAATTCCCACCTTGTTGCCGCTCATATCAAAGTCTTTATAATCTCTCTTTACAAGGTCCCTAATTGGCGTGCCTTCTACAGCAGATTTGACCTTGAACATCTCAAGACCTAGGGTCTGTAAATCATCTATTCCAGCTATTTTTGCAAGTGCTTCTGCTGCTTCTTTATCCTTGTCTGTACATGTTGCAGATTTAAAAATAACGGTATCACTTAAAATTGCACAGGCCATTATTCCTGCTATATTTTTCGGAATCTCTACACCAAAGAAATCATACATATTTTTTAGGACAGTGCATGTGCAGCCTACTGGCCATGTCCAAACTTCCACAGGATTTGGAGTGGTTACATCCCCTACCTTGTGGTGATCAACTATGCCAAGGATTTCTGCCTTGTCCAGGTTATCAAGAGATTGAGAAATGTCTGAGTGGTCCACTAATATCACCTGTTTTCCTGTTCCGTCAGTCATTATTTCCGGGGCCTTTACCCCAAATTTTTCCAATACAAACTTGCTCTCATTATTGAGTTCTCCCTGAACAACAGGAACACACTCTAAACCCATCTTGCTTTTGAGGTCAGCCAGAGCAATTGCTGCGCACACAGAATCGGTATCTGGGCTTTTGTGCCCTACTACATATACTGCCATATCTACCTCCTAATAATTTTTTGTGAATATAAGTTAATTTACATAGACAAGACTTTGTGAAAACTAGCACAAGATTTTTAAAATGCCAAGTCTTAACATACGCATTTTATCAAGAATTTTCCGTCAGATTTTTACTACTTTCAAAAGGCTTGTCATTGACCGTCCTTGACTTGAGGTGTGTTACCGGGAATCTATCCTTAATAGGCTTTTTGTAAATCAAAATTAGCTACTTTATTATTGGGGAAAATTCCATTTCACGCTAAACCAAGACATTAAAAAAAATTCCTCTTAAAAAAAAACAAAAAATAACGGAGCCACCCCAAAAGGCGACTCCGTTACCAAACAATTATTTTTTCCTTATTCGGCCTGTATCTCAATCTTCTTTGGTTGCAATTTTTCTGCCTTTGGTAAGGTTAGTGTCAAAATACCATTTTTTAAACTTGCTGAGATCTTCTCTTTATCCACTGCATCTGTTAAGGTGAATTGCCTTACATATTTCACATTTCCAAATTCACTTCTCAGTAAATCCTTGCCTTCAAATGTGGGAAAAGCTGTCTTTGCCTCAACAGTCAATACATCATTGTCTACTGAAATGTTTAAATTCTCCTTTGGAACACCAGGCATATCCATTACAATGTAATATGAATTATCTTTATGCATTATATCTGTAAAAGGTTGAACCTTTGGATATTCTTTCTTTTTTACAACTTCATTTCCCATAATATCACCCCCTTTTTTTAATTTATGATTCGATTTGAATCTTCTTTGGTTTTATCTCTTCTGCCTTTGGTAATACTATTTCTAATACTCCATTTTTCATTTTTGCACTTATTTTTTCTCTATCAACATCAACATTCAGATTTATAATCCTTTGAAAGTGGCCTGTCGGTCTTTCTTGACGAATGTATTCAGCATCTTCTGATTTTCTTTCACCCTTCAATATTAAACTTTTATCTGCAATAGTTAGATCAAGATCCTTTACATCAACTCCAGGAAGCTCCATTACAACATAGATGTTGTTATCATCTTCTGCAATATTCATTGGTGGATAAGCAAGTCTCCTTTGACTAATTTCTAATGGAGCCCACATTTCATCAAAAAATTTTTCTATTGTCCTTGGTATATCATAAAGTGTATTGAAATCTAGTACCATATTACATCACCTCCTGTTTTTATTGTTTTCATTTTTATTTTATTTCCATTTCTAACATAAACAATAATATCAAAACAGGAGGTGTCAAGGGGAAAAATAAATTCTATCATTTATTTTTATTTATAAAGTCTTCTAATTTAATTGCCTCTTCTATAAGCATAATGGGTATTTCTTCTTTTATTGGATATACCAATTTACACTGATGACATATAAGTCCATCTTCTTCTTTTGTAAGTTCTAAATCACCCTTACACTTTGGACATGCCAAAATCTCCAACAGTTCCTTATTTAACGCCATAAGCTCCCTCCTTAAATATTTTTTTGTTTATTCCATGAAATCTCAAATTAAAGGTGCTAATAGTTTTGAATTTTCTTCAGGTTTTGTCAAAATATTTAAAAAATCTATAAAGGGTAATTTTAAATTTGGAGAAAAACCTTGTATTTGACTTAATTTAAATAACCAAATAAAAAAGATCAAAGGAATTTTTATAACAAATGGGGATAAAATTATGGATTATGTTGACCTGCATGTACATACCACTGCATCAGATGGGACTTATTCCCCAACTGAAGTGGTTCTTTTGGCAAAGAAGATTGGGCTTAAGGCAATTGCAATTACTGACCACGATACAACCAAAGGATTGGAAGAGGCCTATCTGGCTGGTGAAAGAGAGAAAATAGAGGTAATACCTGGATGTGAACTGAGCGTTGAATATCCTAGGGGACAGATGCATATTGTCGGGCTCTGGCTTCCATTACAACCAAAGCACCTTTTGAGCGAACTTGAATATCTGAGAAACAAAAGACACGATAGAAACAGACAAATAATAGAAAAATTAAAAGATGCTGGAATAGATATAACTTATAACGAGGTATTAACCATAGTTGAAAAGGGCTCTACAGTTGGAAGGCCACATATTGCAAGGGTTCTTGTTGAAAAAAAAGTGGCCAAAGACATAAAAGAAGCCTTTGACAAATATATTGGGCCATCTGGCATTGCATATGTACCAAAGACAAAGTTTTCTCCTAAAAAGGCCATATCTATTTTAAAAAAAGAAAGCGCAACTGTAATTTTAGCACATCCTTATTCCTTAAATTTAACAAAAGAAGAATTAAAAAAAGAACTCATAAAACTCAAACAATATGGTTTAGATGGTATGGAAGTCTATTATTCTGAACATACGCCTGAGCACACTGAAATGTATCTTGGCCTGTGCAAAGAATTGAATTTACTTATTAGCGGCGGATCAGACTTCCATGGCACTGTAAAAAAAAATATTGAACTTGGATGGGGAAGGGGAAATTTAAAAATACCCTACACCTTAGTGGAAGAAATGAAGAAATACAGGCAAAAAAGGGGGCTTTTTGTTGCATAGACCAGAGCTTCTTTGTCCAGCTGGCAATATGGATAGACTCACAACCGCCTTAACATATGGAGCAGACGCTGTTTACCTTGGAGGAGAAAAATTTAACCTTAGGGCAAAGGGTGCGAATTTCTCAAATAAAGAGCTAGAACAGGCTGTATCACTTGTAAAAAAGCACAAAAAAAAGGTCTATCTTTGTTTAAATGCTTATTTATATGACCATCAAATTTCTGAATTAAAGTCATATCTGGACGAAATTGACCACATACCATTTGATGGAGTAATATGCGCAGATCCAGGAGTAATAGAGATACTAAAAAAAGACTATCCCTCATTCCCCATTCACTTATCTACTCAAGCAAACACATCAAACAGCTATAGTGTTGGGTTCTGGAAAAAATTCGGGATAAAGAGAATAAACATTGCCAGGGAGACAAATTTAAAAGACCTAAAAAGAATAAGATATGCACATCCAGATATAGAACTGGAAGTCTTTATTCATGGCGCAATGTGTATGGCAATTTCTGGCAGGTGCCATTTAAGCGCCTATTTAAACAATAGATCTGCTAATCAGGGACTTTGCACCCATCCATGTAGATTTTTATATAAAATTAAGGGCATTGCAGTAGAAGAAAAGGAACGACCAGACAGAATACTCTGGGAATATTTTGAACAAGATGATTTTAGCGCATTTTTCGCAGCAGAGGATTTATGTTTGATCAAATATTTAAAATGGTTTTGTATTAACAAAATTGATGCATTAAAAATAGAGGGCCGTAATAAGACAAGCTCATATTTAGGCCCTGTTATTGATGTCTATAATTCAGCATTACAGGATCTGCAACTGAGAAGATTTAGATTAGATCTTTACTTAAAAGAACTAAGAAATAGTACAACAAGGGTATGTAATACAGGATTTTTTTTACCAGGAATGAGAAAGAATATTATTGAACCAGCAAAAAATAAAAATCCAGTTGTGTTTAAAGTAATAGAAAAAATATCATCTGACAAGTATTTAATATCAGTAAGACATAAGATAGACATATCAAAACCATTAGAAATCATTATACCAGGTCTTATTAGACCTAAAATAGAACCAAATACATACGCTTTTGAAGATGATGATGGAAATTTAATTACAGAAGTAAATTCAGGAATTAGCTGTTATTTTAGATATGATAATGAATATTTAAAAGAAAATTTTTTAGTTAGGGGTTATTTATAATGGATTTAAAAAAATACTTTTTTTCAGGGGGAATTAAATTTGAATGTATACAATGTGGTGCTTGTTGTACTGGAGAACCTGGAACTGTTTATGTGACAGAAGATGAAATTAAAAAAATAGCAGATTATTTAAATATAGACGAAAAAAAATTAAAAAATGAGTTTTTATATCCATATAAAGATTCATATAGCATTAAAGAATTAGAAAATGGAGATTGTATTTTTTATAAAAATAAATTATGTACCATTTATCCTGTAAGACCAATGCAGTGCAAAACATATCCATTTTGGCTTGAAAATTTAAGAAATGAAAAAATTTGGAAAGAGGTTGAAAAAGAGTGTCCAGGAATAGGAAGAGGAAGGTTATATAGTGCAGAAGAGATAATTGAAATAATATTAAAAAGTCCATTATAGTCTACGAGTAAAAGTCCAATCCAGGTAAATTTTTTATCATGTATTTTGTTTAAAATAAACTTATAGAGTTTTTCTCTTGGCTTTAAGGGAGTTTTCATATATATTTTATCGAAATGCACGTGTAGGGGCAGGTATTGAAAAATTATCGGGATTATTATTTTAAAAAGGCTAAAAAGGAAAATTACCCAGCCAGGTCTGTTTATAAGTTAATGGAAATAGACAAAAAGTTTGGTCTCTTTAAAAAAGGTCAAAATATCCTTGACCTTGGGGCATCGCCTGGCTCATGGACAAAATATGCAAAATCAAAGATTGGAAAAAACGGAAAGGTCATTGCTATTGACCTAAATGAGCTAAAAATTCCCATACAACAAGGAATTATCTTTTATCAGGGTGATATTTTAAATAGAGATGAGGAGTTAGAAAAAATATTAGTGGATAATAGTCCCTTTGACGTTGTATTAAGTGATATGGCCCCAAAGACAACAGGAATAAAAATAACTGACCAGACACGCTCATTGGAACTTGCGGAAATGGCACTGGATATAGCAATAGAATTCTTAAAAAATAATGGTTCATTTGTAGTGAAGATATTTAATGGACCTGATGTGCCTGATTTTCAGAAAAAATTACGTAAATTTTTTAAAATAGTTAAAACCTATAAACCTAAAAGTTCTAGGTCTGAGAGCAAAGAGACATTTTTTTTGGGCTTTAAAAAAACAAGATAATTAATTTTGCATTTGCAGGAGGAAATATGGCGGGACATAGTAAATGGGCAAATATTAAATATAGAAAAAGTCGTCAGGACGCAAAAAGGGGAAAGTTATTTACAAAGGCCACAAAGGAAATAATGGTTGCTGCCAGGGTGGGAGGTGGAGACCCATCCATGAACTCCAGGCTCAGGATGGCAATAGACTATGCAAAAAGTATAAACATGCCCAAAGACAAGATTGAGACAGCCATCAAAAAGGGCACTGGAGAGATATCTGCTGGTTCTTTAGAGGAGGTAGTATACGAAGGATATGGTCCAGGAGGTGTTGCCATAATTGTAGAGGCAGTAACAGATAATAAAAACAGGACAGTTGCAGAAATAAGAAAGATATTCAGTAAAAACAATGGAAACCTTGGAGAAACTGGATGTGTTAGCTGGATGTTTGAAAAAATGGGAGTACTTACTTTTTCCAAGGAAAAATATTCAGAAGATGAACTCTTAGAAGTTGGATTAGACGCTGGGGTTGAAGATATAGTAGATGACGGAGATTCTTATGAAGTCAGGACATCTGTAGAAGATTTTATTAAGGTAAAAGATGCCTATGAAAAAGCAGGAATAGAATTTGAGAACGCAGAGATAACCATGATCCCTCAAAACTATGTAAATTTAGACAAAGAAACAGCTAAAAAGGCCTTGAAACTCTATGAACAGTTAGATGACCACGATGATGTTCAAAAGGTACACACCAATTTTGAAATCCCTGATGAACTATATGAAGAGCTTAAAAATTAACCCATGATAGTCCTAGGACTCGACCCTGGTATTAGACATACTGGATTTGGTATAATCGCAGGCGAGAAACAAAAACTCTCCTTAATAGATACCGGGGTCATATCCCCTAAACAAAAGCAGGATTTAAGCGAAAAAATTTCATATATCTACAATCAAATAGTGGAGCTCATAAAAAAATATTCTCCAGAAGAAGCTGCAATTGAAGATGTTTTTATGTCTGTTAATATTCGCTCTGCACTAATACTTGGACATGCCAGGGGAGCAGCAATGGTTGCTTGCACAAATAACAATGTGGATATTTATACTTACGAGCCAACACTCATAAAAAAGACTATTGTTGGAAGGGGAAGAGCGGATAAAAATCAAGTAGCCTTTATGGTTGGTCAAATCCTTGGACAAAAACCTGTCTGGCCCAAAGATGCCAGTGATGCAATTGCAATTGCTATTTGCCATCACTTAATTAGAACCACCCTTAAGAAATACAAATGATCGGCTATATAAAAGGAAAAATAGTATTCATCAGTGAAGATATGGCTATTATCCTCACCTCTTCAGGCGTGGGATATGAAGTAACAGTGCCAAAACCAATATTAATTGATAAAAATTTTCTAAAAAAAGAACAGGTTGAACTCTACATAAAAACCGTTGTAAGAGAAGACTCAATAGAACTTTTCGGATTTGAGACCCCCCAGCAAAAAAATCTTTTTAATAAACTTATTCAAGTAACAAAATTAGGCCCTAAAACTGCAATTAATATCCTATCTAAACTCTCTCCTGATGAATTTATTGAAGCAATTTTTAATGAAAATATCATTAAACTTACCCAGATACCAGGCATAGGAAAAAAAACAGCAAAAAGAATTATTTTAGAATTAAAGGAAAAATTGGAAAAAACACATGGAATAAATGATTTATATATAGAACCAAAAAGAATAGAGAATCAAAAATACGCAGATGTATTGTCAGCACTTAAAAATTTAGGCTACAAAGAGGAAGAAGTTGAGTTTTTGATTAAAGAGGAAATTGAGCAAGAACCAGACCTCTTGATAGAAGAAATAATACGTAATGTTTTAAAAAAATTAGCAAAAAAACATGAATAAAATCAAGGAAGAATACATCAGACCCCAGAACTTAGATGAATTTATTGGTCAAGAAGAGTTAAAAAGGAATTTAAAGGTCTTTATAACAGCGGCAAAAGAGAGAAATCAGGCAATAGATCACATCCTTTTATATGGAAATCCCGGACTTGGAAAGACCACCCTGGCCAGGATTATTGCAAGTGAACTCGGAGTAAATCTAATAACCTCTTCTGGCCCTGTAATAGAAAGGGGAGCAGACCTCGCTGCTATTTTGACAAACTTAAATACAAATGACATATTGTTTATAGATGAAATACATAGATTGCACCCAGCAGTTGAAGAAATCTTGTATCCTGCAATGGAAGATTTTAAATTAGACCTTATAATAGGACAAGGACCAGGTGCAAGGACCGTAAAAATAGACCTAGAGCCATTTACCTTGATTGGTGCAACTACAAGAATTGGACTTTTGAGCTCTCCTTTAAGAGACAGATTTGGCGTAATTTTCAGATTAGGTTTTTATTCCCCAGAGGATCTTGCAAAGATAATTCAGCGATCAGCTAAAGTCTTCCGGATTGAGATTACCAGAGAGGGAGCACTAGAGATTGGACGCAGGTCCAGAGGTACGCCAAGGATTGCCAACAGACTGCTTAGGCGGGTTATTGATTTTGCAATGGTGGAAGAAGATGAAAAAATAACAAAAGATGTTGCAAAAAGGGCATTGGACAGACTGGATATTGACCCATTGGGTCTGGACTCTATGGATAGAAAGATATTAAACATATTGATAAAAAGGTTTGGAGGTGGCCCGGTTGGGATTAAGACAATAGCAACTGCATGTTGTGAAGAGGTCCGCACAATAGAGGAAATTTACGAGCCTTATCTTATACAACTGGGATTTATAAAAAGGACCCCAAGGGGCAGGGTTGCCACACAAAGGGCATATAAACATTTAAAGATAAAAATCTTTTAAAAAATATCTTAAAGTCTGGTTATGAGAGAAGGAGCCATACATGAAAGTTGTAAGACCTTCCTATGAAATTCTTTATCTTCCAGAACCAGATGAAATTTTAAGGGTAATAGAGATTGCTGGAAGGACCTGCTATAAATCTGAACATAAAATCTCCCATGATTCTGCCAAGGAATTTATAAGAAGGATAATTAAATCTGGACACGAAAGTGTAATTGAACACAGCTTCTTAACAGTAAAATTTATTTGTGATAGAGGGGTTACTCACGAACTTGTAAGGCACAGACTAGCAGCCTATTCCCAGGAAAGTACTAGATATGCCAATTATTCAATGGATAGATTCGGCTCTGAGATCACTGTAATAAAGCCCTGTTTTTTTGAAGAAGGAACAGAAGAATATAATATCTGGCTTAAGGCAATGGAGCAAGCTGAAAAGAATTATATGGAACTTTTAAGACTAGGTGCCAGGCCTGAAGAGGCAAGATCTGTGTTACCAAACAGCCTTAAGGCTGAAATTGTGATGAGTGCCAATTTTAGAGAATGGCGTCATGTATTTCGCCTCAGGTGTTCAAAAAGGGCACATCCTCAGATCAGAGAAATCATGATACCCCTTCTCCAAGAGCTAAAGAAAAGGGTTCCTGTTATCTTTGATGATATTACTTATTGACGAGTCCATTGCACTTGTAAAAGTGGGATGGCACTTTCCTAAATAAACTGGAAATTTGAAAAAAAGGACAGGGAAATATCCCCTGTCCCGGGTATATTAATCTCCTTTAGGTGCATAATAACATCTTTTTGGGGATATTACTTCACCTTTTTCCCTAAGTTTTTTTATTATTTTAGAAACCTCTTTACTTTCTATTCCAATTTCTTTGGCTATTTCTCCAGGCCTTAGTGGTTTTCCAGCTTTTTTCATAGCAGAAAGCACTAATGCTTCCTTGTCTTCCATCTTTCCTCCTCCCTTCTCTTTATCAATCAATATATCCCTATAAACCTTTTATAGCTAGGGACAAATCCGAACAAACAATAGCAAACTAGTTAATTCCTATTTCTTGTTTGAATTTTTCAAGCCCTACTTTATCTATATATTTTCCAATACGTCCAGGCTTTTCCTTATTTTTAAAGACATCAATTATTTTTTGAATTAAATCCAGGGCCGCATCATCACTTAATTCTTCAGCAATGAGATCCGCAATTCTGGGCTTTGCCCCACCATTTCCACCAACTACCAGCTTCCAACCCTTTGGGGTTCCAATAAGTCCAATATCCTTAAACCATGAATCAGCACAACAGTTTGGACATCCTGATACTCCAATCTTAAATTTTGCAGGTAATGGGTATCCGTGATATAATTCGTCCAGTTTGAGCCCAACCTTTACTGAGTCCTGTTGTCCTAATCTGCAAAAAGTAGTTCCAGGACACAATTTAATACTCCTTATACACATACCCACAGCCGCAGCAGGCTTCATCCCAAGCTCTTTCCAGGCCTTTTCAAGATCCTCTTCTTGCAAACCAACAATTGCAAGTCTCTGGGCACCAGTCAGCTTGATTGCCTTAGCATTAAACTTTTCTGCCACATCTGCAATTTTTCTAAGTGTCTCGGGTGTACAAATTCCCCCAGGAATATGGGGAACAATTGCATAAGTCTCTTTGTCTCTTTGTAAAACTGCACCCAAATCCAATCTGTCTTTTTTAGCCATATAATACCTCCTCTTAAAATTTTAAAATTAAAATCACATTTTTTTCTACAGCAAATAATATACCAAATAATATGGATTAAATCTGAATAAACAAGACTAAAAGGACCTTCATTTTAAACCCTCCTCTTGTTTTTTTTCATATAACGTTTAGTATTACTTTTATTAAATTTTTTTCAACTAAAAAGTAACTAAATAAAGATGTTATAATATAATATTACTTTAAGAAAGGGAGGAAATTTTATGAAAATTTTAGGGATTCAGGGAAGCCCGAGGCTAAAGGGAAACACGAGTATTTTGCTTGATACATTTTTAGAAAAGGCACAAAAGATTGGGGCGAAACCAGAAAAAATTGAGGTAACAAAGAAAAACATCAAACCCTGTCTTGAGTGTGGGATATGTGATGACAAAGGATATTGTGTCCAAAAAGATGATATGCAAGGAATTTATCCCAAAATATGGGAATCTGATCTCATTATCTTAGCAACACCAATGTTTTTCTATGGCCCAACTGCACAGGTCAAGGCCTTAATTGATAGAACTCAAGCCTTGTGGGTAAGAAAGTATGTAAAAGGATTGGAAGATCCAGGAAGAAATAACAGAAAAGGTTTATTTATTGGAGTTGGCGCAACAAAGGGAAAAAACCTATTTGATGGCTCAAAATTAATTGCAAAATATTTTTTTGATGCTTGTGGCGCTTCTTATTTAGACGATATTTGCGTAAGACAGGTAGAAAAACCTGGAGATATAAACAAATTTCCTGAAATCCTAGAACAAACACAAAAAAAGGCTGAACAAATTTGCAAAACATATCTTCAAAGAAAAAAAATCATCTTTGTGTGCAGAGAAAATGCATGTAGAAGCCAGATGTCATGGGCATTTTTTAAAAAATTTTATGGAGATGAGTTTGATGTTAGATCAGCAGGCTCTAAGCCAGCAGAAAAGATAAATCCCAAAATGATACAGGTCATGGAAGAAATAGGGATTGATATGGCCTATATAAAACCAAAATCACTAGAGGATTTATTAAAAGAATTCACGCCAGATACTTTGGTCTCAATGGGTTGTGGGGAGCAGTGTCCATATATACCTGGAGTTAATAAAATTGAATGGGACATAGAGGATCCAGCAGACAAGGACATAGAATTTATGAGAAAAACTAGAGATGAAATCCTAAGTAAAGTAAAAAAACTCTATCAAGAGATAAGGACCAAATAAATGTCTCAAATGCAAAATGAGACAATAGTGTCTCTGCCTGAGAATGCAATAAAAACACGAAATAATGTATCAAAAAAATTATACATATTTCTTTTAAGACATAAAAACATTATACTTTAAACTTTTTATTTTTGGCATATTAGTTGCTGTAAAGGTAATAACACAAAACTTTTTATAAACGTTAAGTAAAGATTATGCATAAAGAAATTTACCATTCTATTGAAAAAAAAGAAAAAATAAAGTATCTAAAAAAGGTAGAGGCCCTGATTCAAGATATGCTTGAGATATCTAACAATGGAATTAGTAAATTCAATGATGAAGATCTGCTTATACTTTGTGGTCTAATCAGGGATTGTGCCTTTAAGATCAAGAAAAAACTAAAAAATTAAAAAAGGAGGTTCATTTATGCCAAGTTTAAAAGGAACAAAAACAGAAAAAAATATCTTGACTGCCTTTGCTGGAGAGTCACAAGCAAGGAATCGTTATACATATTTCGCTTCCCAGGCCAAAAAGGAAGGCTATGTGCAGATTGCCAAGATATTTGAAGAAACAGCTAATCAAGAAAAAGAACATGCAAAGAGACTCTTTAAATTATTAGAAGGCGGAGAAGTAGAAATCACTGGTTCATTTCCAGCTGGAAAAATTGGTTCAACATTAGAAAACTTAAAGGCCTCTGCTGAAGGTGAAAATTATGAGCATACAAAGATGTATCCTGAATTTGCAAAAATCGCCCGTGAAGAAGGCTTTGAAGACATAGCAAAGGTATTTGAAGCAATTGCTGTTGCAGAAGAATTTCACGAAAAGAGATATAAAAAATTAGCTGAAAACATTGAAAAGGATATGGTATTTAAAAAAAATGAGGAAGTGATATGGAGATGCCAAAATTGTGGTTACATCCATAAAGGAAAAGAGGCGCCTGAGGTATGTCCAGCTTGTGCTCACCCAAGGGCACATTTTGAGTTGGTTTGTGAAAATTATTAAAACTAATGGAGGATTAAATCATGGCTCAAAGGTATGAAATTTACAAATGTAATGTATGTGGAAATATTGTTGCTGTCTTACAGGGCGGAAAGGGACAGCTTGTATGCTGCAACCAACCTATGAATCTCTTAAAAGAAGGGGCAGAGGATGCAGCATTGGAAAAACATATACCTGTAATTGAAAAGATTGATAATGGATACAAGGTAAAAGTAGGCAGCGTAGCACATCCAATGGAAGAAAAACACTATATTCAATGGATTGAATTGATTGCTGACGGTACATCTTATTATAAATTTTTAAATCCTGGCGATGCCCCAGAAGCTGTATTTTGCGTTGAAGCAGATAAGGTAGTTGCAAGAGAATACTGTAATTTGCATGGACTTTGGAAGGCCGAACTATAAGGCAGACAGACCTATGGCCAAACCAGAAGAAATGTATCAATGTCAGACCACAAATTGTGGTTATATTTACAACCCTGACAAGGGGGATAGAAAAGGAAAGATCCCAAAGGGCACAAAGTTTGAAGACCTGCCAGATGACTGGAGATGTCCAGTTTGCGGAGCTTCAAAAAAGGCATTTAAACCCTTGGCAGGAGAAGGTTCAGTATTAGGACAAAACAAATAAAAAGGAGTAGTGTTATGGAAAAATGGGTATGTGAAGTATGTGGCTATACTTATGATCCAGAAAAAGGGGACCCAGACAATGGAATTCAACCTGGAACAAAGTTTGAAGATTTACCCGATGATTGGACATGCCCTGTATGCGGGGCACCCAAAAGTGACTTTAATAAAGAATAACTTAATAAACCCAAAAGGCCCCTCTATATTTTGGAGGGGCTTTTTTAATAATAAAAAAATGAATTCCAGAAAAATAAAGAAAGATATCTTAGAAATATTAGCAATAAAAGAATATCCTGAATTTCTAGATGATATTCTAAAATATCCACACAAAAAGGCGTTAGGAGCTCTTTTTTCTGCAATAAACAACAAAAATGAAAAAGTAAAATGGCACGCTGTAACCTGTTTTGGTGCTTTATTAAAAATCCTTTGTGCTGAAGATCCAGAATATGGGAGGATTTTTATAAGAAGACTTATCTGGATGCTCAGTGATGAGTCTGGAGGAATTGGTTGGGGAGTTCCTGAAGTCATGGGAGAGGTATTATCTGAAGTGGACTACCTGGCTGAAGAATTTTCCACTATTTTAATATATCAAATAATAGATCTCCCTGGAAGACCAGACGTCTTTTTAGAACATAAGCTTTTGAGGAGGGGAGGATACTGGGCAGTAGCCCGATTTTCTAAAAATCATCCCTTGATTGTAAAAACACATATTAACGATATATTAAACGCCTATATTAAAGAAACAGACCCCTATATACAACTTATGGGTCTATTGATATTTAAATTAACTGGGTTTAGCTGGCCTGGTGTAAAAGAATTTTTAAATAAAAACCAAAAAATTAGAATATACTGGGACAACAAATTTCAGGAAATAACAATAAAAGATATGGCAAGAGAACTTATATAAATTAAGGAGGAGTCATATGGATGTTGTATGGCTATCTAGATTACAATTTGCAATGGCTACTATGTTTCACTTTATATTTGTCCCTTTGACCCTGGGCCTCTCAATCCTTGTGGCCATTATGGAGTGGAAGTATGTTTTAAGTGGAGATGAAGATTACAAGCGTATGGCAAAATTCTGGGGAAAACTATTTCTTATTAATTTTGCCCTTGGGGTAGTTACTGGTATTACCCTGGAATTCCAGTTTGGGACCAATTGGTCTAAATATTCCGAATATATGGGTGATATATTTGGGCCTCTACTTGCAATAGAGGCAACTGCAGCGTTTTTCTTAGAGTCCACATTCATTGCGGTGTGGGTCTTTGGATGGAATAAACTATCTCCTAAACTACATGCCCTATCAATCACCTTAGTAGCGTTTGCATCTAGTTTGTCTGCCATATGGATACTTCTTGCAAATGGTTTTATGCAACATCCAGTTGGTTATGTGATTAGAAATGGAAGGGCAGAACTTAAGAGTTTTAAGGCGGTGGTAACAAATCCCTTTGCCTGGCAGCAGATATTCCATACACTTTTGGGAGCATACGTGCTCGCTGGATTTTTCATACTTGGCATATCAAGCTATCACATCTTTAAGAAAAATGAGTTTAAATTCTTTGAAAAATCCTTTAAACTAGCATCAGTATGGACATTTGTGTTCTCTCTTTTGCTCGTATTTCAAGGGCACATCCACGGTGGAGAGGTGGCATCTAAACAACCTGCAAAACTGGCTGCAATGGAGTCCCATTGGGAGACAAAAAAATATGCCCCTATGTATCTTTTTTTAATTCCTGACGAACAACGTGAAAAAAATAAAATTCAGATCTTACCTATTCCAGGTGTCTTAAGTATGCTCGCATTCCACCACCCATCAGCAGAAGTAAAAGGACTTAGAGACTTTCCTAAGGATGAAAGACCACCAGTTTTTTTAACCTTTTTATCTTTTAGACTAATGGTTGGCCTAGGCTTTTTATTTATTCTCCTTGCCTTTTTTGCCTGGAAAGAAAGAAATAATCTGGAAAATAATCCAAAAATAATAAAATACTTACCATGGGCAATTCCCCTTCCATATATTGCAATGGAAGCAGGTTGGATTGTAGCAGAAGTGGGCAGGCAGCCATGGATAGTTTATGGTATGCTCAAGACATCAGATGCAGTGTCTCCAATAGCTGGGTCCCAGGTCTATTTTTCTCTTGTTCTCTTGACAATACTCTATACTTTCTTGGGTGCTGTTGATATATTCTTGCTCTTCAAATACGCAAAAAAAGGACCCGAACCAATTGGTAGTTAAAAAACAAAAGGGAGGTAGATATGAATACCATATGGTTTTTACTCTGGGGAATTTTGTGGATTGTTTATTTTATCTTGGATGGATTTGACCTTGGGCTAGGAACCTTGATGCCCTTTATTGCAAAAAATGAAGAAGAAAAAAGGATTATTTACAATGCAATAGGTCCTTTTTGGGACGGGAACGAAGTATGGTTAATTAGTGCAGGAGGAATCACCTTTGCCGCATTTCCAAAGACCTATGCAGTAATGTTCTCAGGACTCTATACAGCCCTTATGCTCCTTTTAGTTGCACTCATCATCAGGGGAGTTTCCTTTGAATTTAGAGGAAAGGTGGATAGCAAATTCTGGAAAGGGGTTTGGGATATTTGTTTATTTGTAGGAAGTTTTTTACCTGCCCTGCTCCTTGGTGTTGCCTTTGCCAATATCTTTAAAGGAATACCTATTGATGAAAATGGGGTATTTCACGGAAATATCCTTACATTGTTGAACCCTTACGGACTTATTGGCGGTGTGCTTTTTGTACTTTTATTCTTAGAACACGGAGCCCTATGGCTATGTATTAGGTCAACTGGAGATCTCCAGATTAGAGCTGCTGTAATTGCCACTCGCATATGGCAGGCAAAAGTGGTTGTTTTTGTCTTGTTTTTGGCTCTATCAGTCTTTGTCACTGATCTATTTGCAAACTATTTCCACCATATCTATCTCTTACCCATACTCATATTGCCTATTTATGGATTGTTTTTGTCCAGAAATGCTATTGCTGCTCAAAAATGGGTTAAAGCCTGGATTGGGTCAGCATTAACCATTGCTGGAACTACCCTTTTTGGACTCTTAGGAATTTATCCAAATATGCTACCATCATCTATTGATCCAAAATATTCAGTGACAATTTATAACGGCTCAGCATCTCCATTAACTCTTAAAATAATGCTAATAGTTGCTCTTATCTTTGTTCCAATAGTAATCTTATACCAACTTTGGGTATACAAAAAATTTGCACACCCAATCACAAAAGACGATCTGGCATATGAAGAAGCATATTAACAAAAAAAGGAGGCTAAATAATGGGACCATTTAAAATTGCAGATAATATTTACTGGGTTGGTGCTGTAGACTGGAATATAAGAGACTTTCATGGTTATTCCACATATGAAGGTTCAACATACAATGCTTATTTAATTTTAGATGAAAAAATAACATTAATTGATACTGTTAAAGACAAATTATTTGACCAATTTATTTCAAATATTAGACAAGTAATAGACCCCAGGAAAATAGATATTGTTATAAGTAACCATACAGAAATGGATCATACTGGGTCATTACCAAGACTTATGCATATAATTGGAAAAGATAAGCCTGTATATTGCTCAAAAATGGGCAAAAAGAATTTGAGTCTACATTTTGGAGATGGCTTTTACTACATCCCTGTTGCAGATGGAGATAAACTTACCATTGGTAAAAGAGAATTAATGTTTATTGAAACAAGGATGCTTCACTGGCCAGATAGCATGTTCACATATATTCCAGAAGAAAAAATACTATTTTCCTCTGATGCATTTGGAGAACACTATGCCACATCCAGAAGATTTGATCATGAAGTAGATGAAGACGAGCTATTTAAACAGGCAAAAAAATATTATGCAAACATCCTATTGCCATATTCTAACTTAGTCTTAAAATTATTTGAAAAAGTAAAAAAATTAAATTTAGAATTTAACATGATATGCCCTGACCATGGAGTAATCTGGACCAAACACATTGGTAAGATCATAGACCTATATGTAAAGTGGGCAGAGCAAAAACCCACTAAAAAGGCATTGGTGGTTTATGATACAATGTGGCATTCAACTGAAAAGATGGCAGAAACAATAGGAGAAACATTAAACAAGGAAGATATTGAAGTAAAGGTTATGAGTCTTAAGTCATGGCATAGAAGCGATATTATAACAGAACTTATGGATGCAGGTGGTCTTTTAGTGGGTTCTCCAACATTAAATAACTCCATATTCCCAACCATTTCTGATTTTTTGACATACATGAAGGGTCTTAGACCCAAAAACAAATTAGGGGCAGCTTTTGGTTCATATGGATGGAGCGGTGAGGCCCCCAAAAAGGTGGAAGAAATTTTAAGAGAGGCAAATTTTGAAATTATAGCCCCAGCCCTTAAGATTCAGTATGTGCCCAATTCTAATGGCCTTAAGCAGTGCGAAGATTTGGGTAAACAGATGGCAGATAAATTAAAAAAATTAAATTAAAAAAGGAGGATGGGCCATGGAACAATTAAAAGATGAGTGCGTAACCCCAACAAAAGGGCCAATTTTTTCAGCAGACAAATCAAAAGAGGAAAATCAAAATTTTACAGGAGGAGATGATATGTTAATAAAAGTAGGAAAAGAAGCAATAGACTTTGAAACAAGTGCATTTGTTCCAGGATTTGGTTTTAAACCATTAAAACTTTCAGACTACAAAGGAAAGTGGATAGTACTTTGCTTCTATCCTGGAGATTTTACATTTGTCTGACCAACTGAGTTGGCTGCAGTTGCCAGCCTTTATGATGAATTTAAGGCCCTTGGGGTGGAAATCATGGCAATTAGCACGGACAGCCGTTTTGTCCACAAGATATGGCAGGAAGAAGAACTCTCAAAAATGATTGAAGGTGGGGTACCATTTCCAATGCTATCTGATCCTGGTGGAAAGATTGGAAAAGTTTACGGAGTATATGATGAAGAGGCTGGGGTAGATATTAGGGGAAGATTTATTATTGATCCTGACTTCAAGGTAAGGGCCATGGAAGTGCTTACCCCAGAAGTTGGCAGGAATCCTAAAGAGCTTTTAAGACAGATAAAGGCATTTCAGCATGTAGTTAAAACAGGCGAGGTCGCCCCATCTGGTTGGGAACCAGGAGATAAGACTTTGACTCCTGGCCCTGAGCTTGTTGGCAAGGTATGGGAAATATGGAAACCTTAAAATAAACATAAAACTTTATTAGGGGATATCAAATGGGATATCCCCTATTTTTTGGTGAGTTATGAAAATCTATTCATGGAATGTAAATGGATTTAGGGCTGTAATTAAAAAGGGATTCTGGGACTGGCTAAACTCATGTAAAGGTGATATTGTGCTTATTCAGGAAATCAAGGCTGAAATTAGTCAAATACCAAAAAAAGAATTGGAAAAAAGAGATGGTTATAACTTTATCTGGAATTCATCAAAAAAGAAAAAAGGGTATTCTGGGGTTGCAGTTTTTTATAAAAATAAACCAATAAGATATTCATTGGAATTCCCAGAAAAAAAATTCGCTGGAGAAGGAAGGGTCATAGAGCTGGAATATGATGACTTCTATCTATTTAATATCTATTTTCCAAATGGTCAGATGAGTGAAGAAAGACTTAAATTTAAATTGGATTTTTATGACTATTTTTTAGATTATGTAGAAAAATTAAGAAAAAACAAACCAATTATAGTGGGAGGAGATTTTAATACTGCCCACACAGAAATAGACCTTGCCAATCCAAAAGAAAATTCAAATAGGTCAGGCTTCCTGCCCATTGAAAGGGCATGGATAGATAAATTTATAGCTGCAGGTTACGTGGATACTTTTAGGATATTTGATAAAAGCCCAGGCAAATATACATGGTGGAGCTATAGATTTAATGCAAGAAAGAAAAATATAGGTTGGAGAATAGACTATTTCTTTGTATCAAAAGAGCTTTTACCCAGAGTAAAAAATGCATGGATTGAAGACAAAATAATGGGATCAGACCATTGTCCAATTGGTCTTGAAATAGAATAAAAAAATGTTTTTGTATACAATATTGGTGGAACCCACAGCAGATTTGGGTTATTTGAATTTCAAGGTATTGATGATTTAATCATAGGAGGTGAAAATAGCCGCTTGCTATTCTTATAAAAGGTGTTTTATTAAAAAATTATGGACAAAAAATACATCCAAAATCCACATGATGCCTTTGTTAAGGAAGTCTTTTCTCACAAGGAGCAGGCTGAAGATTTCTTAAAAAATTATCTTCCCCAAGATATTTGCAGATTAATTGATTTTGATTCCCTTAGTCTTGTCAAAGATTCCTTTGTAGATGAAGAATTAAAAGAACATTTTTCTGATCTTTTGTATGAAGTCCAGCTAAGCTCCAGGCCTGGTTTTATTTATTTGCTTTTTGAACACAAAAGCACTCCCGAAAGATTTACTGGTCTGCAACTATTGCGTTACATGGTGAAGATCTGGGACCTTTATCTTAAACAAAATCATGAGCCTATTCTTCCTGTTATTATTCCTCTTGTGATTTATAATGGACATAGGAGATGGATGATTAAAACAAATTTTTCCTATCTTTTTGGAGAAATAGAAAAGGAGCTAAATAAATATATACCTGAGTTTAATTACTTACTTTATGACTTGTCTACTCTATCAGATGAACAGATCAAGGGGAGAGTGATATTAAAAGCCACTTTAATGGCACTAAAATATCTTACAACACCTGAACCAGGCAAACATCTAAAAGGAATTTTTAGTCTTTTTAAAGAACTTAGTGAGAGCAATACACCTCTTCAATATCTAGAAACACTTTTACGTTACATAGCGAGTGCTAGTGATAAAATAGAAGAAAAAGATATAAAAGAAGCAATAAAACAAATAGGAAAGGAGGCAGATATTATGCCAACTCTTGCAGAAAAATGGATAGAACAAGGAGAACGGCAAGGGATGATTAAAGGCATGGTCTTAGATGCTCAAGAAATGGTTCTCGAGGCCTTGATAGAGAGGTTTGGACTTATTAAACCAGATTTGTCTGTTAAAATTAAGGGAATAGTAAACAGAGAGGTTTTAAAAAATCTGCATAAACTCGCTATTAGAGTGGATTCTTTATCTGAATTTGAGGAAAAATTAAAACAACTTGACAACTTGTAAGTTCTAGGCTTTAGATTCTTAGAAGGGAAAACATAGAACATAAGGCTTCGAATGCTTTAATCAATATTTGCATGGTCCTTTTCCTCTAATCACTAATCACAAATCACGAATCACGAAACATTATGCCAACTCTTGCAGAAAAATGGATAGAACAAGGACGAATAGAAGGACTATTAGAAGGACGGAAACAGGGAGAAGAACAAGGGATGATTAAAGGCATGGTCTTAGATGCTCAAGAAATGGTTCTCGAGGCCTTGATAGAGAGGTTTGGACTTATTAAACCAGATTTGTCTGTTAAAATTAAGGGAATAGTAAACAGAGAGGTTTTAAAAAGTCTGCTTAAACTCGCTATTAGAGCAGATTCTTTGTCTGAGTTTGAGGAAAAATTAAAACAACTTGACCAATGCTAGGGCTTAGATTTTAGACTTTAAATTTCTGGGTAAGGAATTTTTTGTTTGACATTAACAGCATATTTAACAAAAATATATAACATATAAAAACTTAAAATAGTCCAACATTCATCTATTACTCTTAGAAAGAGGGACGGCTCACTTTAAAATCATCGAGTACTTTGAGCAAAATTTGGTGACATCTTTACTGACATTCACCGAATAGTTGCTTCATGGCTTAAAAGCCCTAATGCGTGGTCGTTGGGCGAAGTCTTGGTATTTGTCTCTGTAATAGGATTAGCAATGTCATGTATGTTGGCTGTTGCAGTAGTGTTTCCAAAACTTAAAGGATCGCGACGCGGATATATTTTTTGGGAGTCCATATCAGAGTTTGAATCGGCATCATCTTTCAGTAATTCAGTACAGCAACTAGATAATCAATCGCTTACTAACGAGCTTCTGAATCATGTATATGAATTAGCCGTAGTATGTAAAGAAAAATATAGGATCCTAAACTGGTCCTTACGAATTGGCGCCGTTGCCGCAGTTAGCACTATTTTGTACTTAATAAAGGGATAGTTTAAGAGAGTGAAAATGCCCAACGAATAAGGTTAGATTGTGAGAGCAACGAATAAGGTTAGATTGTGAGAGCGAGCGTAAGAGAGCGAACCACAATCTGAACCGTTTGTTGGACAAGCCCGGTTAAATATAGAAAATATCTTTTTGTGGCTATGGAGTGTTGATCAAGGAAAGTGGTGGTAAGGGGCATTGGTTGGATTAACCAATGCTATGGGAAGTTGATTTGTTGTTGCGATTGTCATTTTTTTTAATATCCAGGCAATTTTCAGGTAAAAAATTCTGTTTTTAGGGTATAACTATCCTTTGCCGGGGATTTTAAAAGATCTCCGGTTTTTTGAATCATATATGGTTTGAGCTTACATAATCATCCTCCCAGCCCCTTTCATGTACAATAACCAGGTTGCGATGGTAATAATCCAGGTATCATTGTTTTTATAATCTTCATGCTATTTCCACAGAGGGGGCAGACTATTGACGGTTTTGGTTTTCGTTTCCATTTGGTGAATGGATTAATACGGAGTATCAACTGTAAAAAACAGATTAATTTCTTGCTGCATGAGTGAAGAAAGCCATAACTTCTGCTTCTTCTAAAGCCTTTAGGCAATACATGGAGCATAATGAGATAGAGGAAGTATTCACCTGAAACGGTTCTGGTTTTATATTGCCTGGTTTTGGCATGGAAGTATCTGAAGGTGACCTTTCCGTTTTTGCATTTTAAGATGTCCTTTTCCCGAATAACTCCTCTGTAAAGATAATTGCCAAGATAGACAATGGCCTTTTCAGCGTTTCCGACGTTTTTACAGTGGACGATCCATTTTTTGGAGCAATTTTTGGGGAGTCTAAGTTTTGCATCTACAATGGCGTGCAGGAGTTTAGCCCTAAACACGGTTCCAAGAGCCTTTTGGTTAAAGAGGTATTTAGTGGATTTTGTTCGCCACAGCCCTGTTTTTGTATTGATGCTGGCTGCAGGCATGATTACATGGATGTGGGGATGATAGTTAAGGTTGCGGGAATGGGTATGAAGTACGGCAATAAAGCCTGCTGCACCGCCAAGTTTTTTATCGTTTTTTACAAAAGTCTTCAAGGTTTCCTGGACAGATTCAAACATCAGGGAATAGAAGGTTTTTTGATTTTTCCATGCCAGGTTTCTGAGCTGAGTGGGAAGAGTAAATGTAATCAGCCAGTAAGTAGCGGGAAGTTTTTTGCTCAACTGATTTTCTATCCATTGCTGGTTTTCATGGTTCTGGCAGTGAGGACAACTTCTGTGTCCACATGAATGTGGAATATAAACGGTGTGGGAGCAGTTATCATTTGAGCACCGTGCTAACATGAGAGGGCCATGTTTATCCCTGCAATGTTCCATGACATGTAGGGCCTTTTTATGGGCCGGCAGGACGAAATTTTTATACTTTACAAAAAAAGAATCTTTGAATTGGGTTATGATAGAAGAAAGGTAAATCATTGCACATCTCCCCATCTGATTTCAAGGTGATTGCTGAGGAAGTTTGCAGCCTTTTGAGCATTGGTTCCGGTTTTGTTGGTAAGGTGTGTGTATTTTGAGGTTGTGAGGATGCTGACATGCCCCAGGATTTTCTGTAATTCTACAAGGTCAACTCCGGCCTCCAGCATATGTGTCGCATAACTGTGGCGAAGAGAGTGACATGAAATTTTTTTTCTAATTTCTAGTTCTGTGACAACTACTTTCATGGCAGTCTGGATGCCACTTCTATCCAGTGGTTTGTCAACAAGATGGGCGTTTTTACGACCTCTTTTGCGATTTGGGAATATAAAGCGTGGATGTTTGTGAACTCTCCAAAAATTTCTGAGTACCTGTAAGGTTTTCCGTGGCAATGGGACTAATCTATCTTTTCTGCCCTTGGCATCACGAATATGAACCCTCATGTTTGTATAGTCGATATCTCCGAGGTGAAGCTCAATTCCCTCACCCAACCGCAATCCCAATGAATAGAGTGTGAAAAAGAAAACTTTGTAACTCAAACTTCTGGTAGCTGTTATTAATCGTTGAAGTTCTTCTATAGTCAGAATATCAGGAATTCTGGATGTTTTTGGCGGTTTAATCAAAGGGATATTTTCCCATGTTTTTTTCAGCACATAGGAATAAAAAAATTTGAGACCATAGAGATCGAGCTTGACGGCACTCCAGGAGTGGCTTGCCCGAAGATCGTTGAAGTAATCCAGAAGCTGGTCAGAGGATAGGTCGGATATTTTACAATCAAAGTAATTTCCGATTCGCCTAAGTGCCCTAGAATATGCCTCAATTGTTTTTGGCTGAAATCCGCTTAATTTCAGTAACTTAACATGTTTTTGATAATAAGCATTGAATTTGGGGTCAGTGGGCATGTTTGTGTTCATTATAACCTCCTAATTTAAGAGCCTCTTCTTGGCTCAATACTAGCTAACCTTTTATCACATAAACTTTATATTGCAATCATTAATTATCCGAAGTATAATTACCTAAAATTGCTTGCCGCTTTAGCGGCTTCGTCCAACAATTGGGTGCACTTGACCGCTGTTCCGCTGGCGCTTCACAGCGGCAAGTGACCCATGGCGTTGGGCATAAAAATATAAATGGAGTATAATAAGTTGGATTTAATGACTTCATCTAAAAGTACTCAAGTGATTTATATGAGGCCCAATTATGCACGTATTGATATTACGTGGGAAAATTATGGTTATAAAAATTATAGAGACACGGGGTTATATGGAAGCATGAATACAAAATGGCAAGAGGTTGAAATGACAGGGAATAATATTTTTATAATTTATGGTGATAATTACGAATCAATATAACTTATGGTAAGGCGTATAAAAAATGAGCCCGACAGTTTTTAGGCAAGATGGATATCGGTTTTTCTTCTTCTCTCGTGAAGAGCCACGGATGCATATTCATGTATATTGTGCAGATGGTGAAGCTAAATTTTGGTTAGAACCACAAATAGAATTAGCAAGAAATTATGGATTATCAAGAAAACAGCTTAAAGAAATAGAAAAAATAATAGAAGAACATAATGAGGAAATTAAAAATGCATGGAAAAAAGTTTTCGGATGTTGAGATTACAAATATATCGACTCACGGAATATGGATATTAGTTGATAACAAAGAATATTTTTTATCTTATGAAGATTTTCCTTGGTTTAAGGAAGTTTCTATTAGCAAAATTTTAAATGTAGAACAACCTTATCCTGGTCATCTTTATTGGCCAGAGATAGATGTAGATTTAAGTATAGATATAATAGAACATCCTGAAAGATTTATATTAAAAGCAGAAAATATTAACGCCTAACGAATAAGGTTAGATTGTGAGAGCGAGCGTAAGAGAGCGAACCACAATCTGAACCGTTTGTTGGACAAGCCCGGTTAAATATAGAAAATATCTTTTTGTGGCTATGGAGTGTTGATCAAGGAAAGTGGTGGTAAGGGGCATTGGTTGGATTAACCAATGCTATGGGAAGTTGATTTGTTGTTGCGATTGTCATTTTTTTTAATATCCAGGCAATTTTCAGGTAAAAAATTCTGTTTTTAGGGTATAACTATCCTTTGCCGGGGATTTTAAAAGATCTCCGGTTTTTTGAATCATATATGGTTTGAGCTTACATAATCATCCTCCCAGCCCCTTTCATGTACAATAACCAGGTTGCGATGGTAATAATCCAGGTATCATTGTTTTTATAATCTTCATGCTATTTCCACAGAGGGGGCAGACTATTGACGGTTTTGGTTTTCGTTTCCATTTGGTGAATGGATTAATACGGAGTATCAACTGTAAAAAACAGATTAATTTCTTGCTGCATGAGTGAAGAAAGCCATAACTTCTGCTTCTTCTAAAGCCTTTAGGCAATACATGGAGCATAATGAGATAGAGGAAGTATTCACCTGAAACGGTTCTGGTTTTATATTGCCTGGTTTTGGCATGGAAGTATCTGAAGGTGACCTTTCCGTTTTTGCATTTTAAGATGTCCTTTTCCCGAATAACTCCTCTGTAAAGATAATTGCCAAGATAGACAATGGCCTTTTCAGCGTTTCCGACGTTTTTACAGTGGACGATCCATTTTTTGGAGCAATTTTTGGGGAGTCTAAGTTTTGCATCTACAATGGCGTGCAGGAGTTTAGCCCTAAACACGGTTCCAAGAGCCTTTTGGTTAAAGAGGTATTTAGTGGATTTTGTTCGCCACAGCCCTGTTTTTGTATTGATGCTGGCTGCAGGCATGATTACATGGATGTGGGGATGATAGTTAAGGTTGCGGGAATGGGTATGAAGTACGGCAATAAAGCCTGCTGCACCGCCAAGTTTTTTATCGTTTTTTACAAAAGTCTTCAAGGTTTCCTGGACAGATTCAAACATCAGGGAATAGAAGGTTTTTTGATTTTTCCATGCCAGGTTTCTGAGCTGAGTGGGAAGAGTAAATGTAATCAGCCAGTAAGTAGCGGGAAGTTTTTTGCTCAACTGATTTTCTATCCATTGCTGGTTTTCATGGTTCTGGCAGTGAGGACAACTTCTGTGTCCACATGAATGTGGAATATAAACGGTGTGGGAGCAGTTATCATTTGAGCACCGTGCTAACATGAGAGGGCCATGTTTATCCCTGCAATGTTCCATGACATGTAGGGCCTTTTTATGGGCCGGCAGGACGAAATTTTTATACTTTACAAAAAAAGAATCTTTGAATTGGGTTATGATAGAAGAAAGGTAAATCATTGCACATCTCCCCATCTGATTTCAAGGTGATTGCTGAGGAAGTTTGCAGCCTTTTGAGCATTGGTTCCGGTTTTGTTGGTAAGGTGTGTGTATTTTGAGGTTGTGAGGATGCTGACATGCCCCAGGATTTTCTGTAATTCTACAAGGTCAACTCCGGCCTCCAGCATATGTGTCGCATAACTGTGGCGAAGAGAGTGACATGAAATTTTTTTTCTAATTTCTAGTTCTGTGACAACTACTTTCATGGCAGTCTGGATGCCACTTCTATCCAGTGGTTTGTCAACAAGATGGGCGTTTTTACGACCTCTTTTGCGATTTGGGAATATAAAGCGTGGATGTTTGTGAACTCTCCAAAAATTTCTGAGTACCTGTAAGGTTTTCCGTGGCAATGGGACTAATCTATCTTTTCTGCCCTTGGCATCACGAATATGAACCCTCATGTTTGTATAGTCGATATCTCCGAGGTGAAGCTCAATTCCCTCACCCAACCGCAATCCCAATGAATAGAGTGTGAAAAAGAAAACTTTGTAACTCAAACTTCTGGTAGCTGTTATTAATCGTTGAAGTTCTTCTATAGTCAGAATATCAGGAATTCTGGATGTTTTTGGCGGTTTAATCAAAGGGATATTTTCCCATGTTTTTTTCAGCACATAGGAATAAAAAAATTTGAGACCATAGAGATCGAGCTTGACGGCACTCCAGGAGTGGCTTGCCCGAAGATCGTTGAAGTAATCCAGAAGCTGGTCAGAGGATAGGTCGGATATTTTACAATCAAAGTAATTTCCGATTCGCCTAAGTGCCCTAGAATATGCCTCAATTGTTTTTGGCTGAAATCCGCTTAATTTCAGTAACTTAACATGTTTTTGATAATAAGCATTGAATTTGGGGTCAGTGGGCATGTTTGTGTTCATTATAACCTCCTAATTTAAGAGCCTCTTCTTGGCTCAATACTAGCTAACCTTTTATCACATAAACTTTATATTGCAATCATTAATTATCCGAAGTATAATTACCTAAAATTGCTTGCCGCTTTAGCGGCTTCGTCCAACAAATGGGTGCACCTGACCGCCATTTCGGTGGCGCTTCATGGCGGCAGGTGACCCCGGGTGTTAGCGTATAAGGATATATAATTTAGACTATTTTTTTAATAAAGTTAAAAAAGGGTAAAATAAATGGAATTAAAAGAAAAAATAAAAAAAGAAATTGACTCTATCCCAGAAGAATATTTATTTCAGTTAGAAAAATATATTAAAATTTTAAAAAATAACATTCAAAAGGAAAAACGAATAAAAACTCTTCATTTACAAGGAAAATTTGACAAAGTAAACATAAGAAAAATGGCATATGAGTAATTCTATATTAATAGACACAAATGTTCTTATTTACGCAGTTGATGCTGATTCTCAGTTTCATAACCGAGCATGGAATATTTTATTAGATCCAGAAGTAAGACTTTTTACAACATCAAAGAATATTTCTGAATTTTTAGTAGTCTTGACAAGAAATGTAGAGATAGGATTATCAACAGGTGAATGTTTGGAGATATTAAAAGAATTATTAAGAGATATTGTTGTGCTTTATCCCACCCCGAAATCATTTAAAATCTTTGAGGAATTAATTCAAAAATATAATCCTCGTGGTTTATGGATACATGATGTGGAAATAGCTAGTATTGGCATTTCATATGGTGTTTCAACTATAGTTACGAGAAATGTTTCTGATTTTAGACGAATAAAGGAAATAAGTATAAAAGAAATATAATCATTACAAACGGTTACGCTAACAAGGCGCTCCAGTGGACTCGCAACCCGCCTGCGGCGGTTGCTCGCCACTGAGCTTTGCGTTGGGCTTTAACAGATTGCTAAATTTTCAAAAAGGAGAGAAATGCGAAAAACTGTTTGGGATTCTATGTTAGATGCGGACCTAAATGAACGATATTGGACATATCTAGCTAAGCGATATCATGACAGAGATAAATGGGCTAAGATATTCCTAGCAATAATGACATCAGGTACTGTTGCAAGTTGGGGATTTTGGAGTCAAATAGAAATATTGTGGAAAATTTTATCTGCTATATCTGCACTGTTGGCTATAGCTCTACCTATCTTGAATTGGCCTAAGATGGTTGAGAGTATGATAGACTTAAAGCAAAAATGGTTTCAGATAAAGTCTGATTATGAAATCCTTTGGCTTGAGATCAAAGATGGAATTAATGATGAAAATAAAGTAAAAAAAGAATTAAAAAAATTGAAAGAGAAAGAAGCCAGAATAAGCCAAAAAGAAGCAAATCTTCCAAATGACAAAAAGCTGTTACAACGATGCAGGAACGAGGTATTAAAGTCAAGGGGATTATTGTCATAGAATAACAAGAGAGAGTGTTTACATTTAGATGGAAATATAATATAAAATTACAAAATGATGCGAGGGAGAAAAAGGAAGAAATGGTTCATGCAGCAATGAAATTATGGCATGCATTACCTGATCCTGAAATTTTTGCCCAATATCAGCAAAGATTTTTATCTATGTTTACACTCTCACATTTTTAAATGCAAACAAAGGTGATAAATATGTCTGATGAAAACAAGAAAAAAATACCTGCTGAGAAACCGATAAAGGATATAGCAAAGAAAAAAGTTCCGCCGTCAGATAAAGAATATATTATTGAAAAAATGGAGAGGCCAGAGCCTTGGCCTGATCCACCACCAGAAAAGGAAGGGAATAGAAAAGAAAAGGAATAATTTCCCTAGCCCAACAAGTCGGTTCAGCGGACTCGCTAACCGCTCGCCGCTGACCTCTAACGTTCGGCGTAAAAATTGAGAGATGGAATGAAAATTAAATTATATTTGGATAATTGTTGTTTCAATCGGCCATTCGATGATCAATCTCAAATCAGGATTCGACTTGAAGCCGAGGCCAAGCTAAAAATCCAGGAAGAAATTAGAGCAGGAACATTTCAGCTGATATGGTCATATATTTTAGATTATGAAAATAATAAAAATCCTTTTATAGAAAGAAAGCAGCGAATAAAGAAATGGAAAAGTTATGCTATAGAGTATATAGAAGAAAGTCCCGAACTTATTGAAACTGCAAAGGAATTGAATAAGAAAGGATTCCATAAGATTGATTCATTGCATATAGCTTGTGCTATTATTTCAAAAAGTGAATATTTTTTAACTACCGATGATCAAATTTTGAAGCGGGCAAGATTATTAAATGATATCAAGATAAATGATCCAATTGGTTTTATAAAGGAAGTATTATCATGATTACCGATACAGAAATTAAGTTAAAAGGTATGCAAATTCTTGCAGAACATCTTGGTGATGTAGAAGCAGAGAGATTTATTGCTCTTATTCAAAGAGAGCCATTTGATTATACCAAATGGCGACAAGGGTTAGATGAGTCTCTAAGCATAGAGAGCATTAGTCAAAGGGCAATGGAATTAAGGAGAAAGGAAATCGCCGAACAAGGCGCTCAAGCTGACCGCCAACCCGCTGCGCCTTAGGCTTGCGGTTGGCGGCAGCTTAGCTTTAACGTTGGGCTAATCAATCCGCGCTATTTAAAATCTGAACGCAGAAGGATTTTTTTTAGCTTGATTTATGTATATTTCTCATATATACTAACGGTATGGATAAAAAATTCAAACAGTTACTTTTGGAATGTACAGGCTTTGAATGGGATGAAGGAAATAAAGATAAAAATTGGATAAAACATAAAGTAAGTAACAGCGAATGTGAACAAATCTTCTTTAATCAACCTCTTATTATCAATTTTGATGAAAAACATTCGGACACGGAAACTCGTTTTTATGCTCTAGGGCATACTGATTTAAATAGAAAATTATTTATTGTGTTTACTATAAGGAACAAAAAGATACGAGTTATCTCAGCCAGAGATATGAGCAAAAAAGAAAGAAAAATATATGAGGCAACGATATGAAAAAAAAGAAGATACCAAAATTTAAAAATGAAACTCAAGAAAGAGAATTTTGGCATTTACACGATTCAACTGAATATATAGATTGGGACAATGCTGAAAAGATGATTTTGCCTAAGCTCAAACCATCTTTAAAGACCATTTCCCTTAGATTGCCAGAAGATTTATTAAATGAATTAAAGTTATTGGCTAATAAAAAAGATGTTCCATATCAATCTTTATTAAAAATATTTTTGTCAGAAAGAGTGCAGGCAGAGCTTAGGAAGTTACATATGAAAAATAAACAAGAAATAGCCCAACAATAGGGTCCACTTGACCGCCATTTCGCTGCGGCCTTCGGCCTTGCTCCATGTCGGCAAGTGACCCTAGACGTTAGCCCTAAATAAAAGTGATGAATAGAGAAGTAATAATAAAAGAATTACAGAAAATAAAAGAAAAATATAAAGATAAAATTACTAAGATAGGTATATTTGGCTCTGTAGTAAGAAATGAATATAATCAAGAAAGTGATATAGATGTAGTTGTAGAACAGAAATATCCAGATTTGTTTTTATTAGGTAGAATAAAGATAGAATTGGAAGAAAAATTTAATAATCATTTTGATATTATAAGAGTTACAAAATACGAACAGTTCAGGACCTTTTAGGTCATGCAGATGTTTCTACCACAATGATATATACCCATGATATAAAGCCATCTATGAAAAAAAGAATAGAAAGAGATTTTATTTATGTATAATGATACGGAATTGATAATAGAAATCTTACAGTAAATAAATAATGCATTAGAAGTTATTCTATATCGTTTTGCACCAGTAAGAAAAGTATTAGATTTTACCAATTCATTAGGAGGTATGGAGAAATTGGATTCAATATGTATATAACTTATATCAATTGGAAAAACTGTTAAAAAAAATAGATAAACTTATAGAAGGGAAATTATTTTCTAAATATCCCTCTATTGATTGGAAAGAGATAAAAGGAATGAGAGATATAATAAGTCATCATTATTTTGATGTTGATGCAGAGATAATTTATGAAGAATGCAAGAATAAAATACCAGAGCTTAAAGATACAAGAGAAGAGATTTTAAAAGACATATAAAATCAAAGGGCTAACGAATAAGGTTAGATTGTGAGAGCGAGCGTAAGAGAGCGAACCACAATCTGAACCGTTTGTTGGACAAGCCCGGTTAAATATAGAAAATATCTTTTTGTGGCTATGGAGTGTTGATCAAGGAAAGTGGTGGTAAGGGGCATTGGTTGGATTAACCAATGCTATGGGAAGTTGATTTGTTGTTGCGATTGTCATTTTTTTTAATATCCAGGCAATTTTCAGGTAAAAAATTCTGTTTTTAGGGTATAACTATCCTTTGCCGGGGATTTTAAAAGATCTCCGGTTTTTTGAATCATATATGGTTTGAGCTTACATAATCATCCTCCCAGCCCCTTTCATGTACAATAACCAGGTTGCGATGGTAATAATCCAGGTATCATTGTTTTTATAATCTTCATGCTATTTCCACAGAGGGGGCAGACTATTGACGGTTTTGGTTTTCGTTTCCATTTGGTGAATGGATTAATACGGAGTATCAACTGTAAAAAACAGATTAATTTCTTGCTGCATGAGTGAAGAAAGCCATAACTTCTGCTTCTTCTAAAGCCTTTAGGCAATACATGGAGCATAATGAGATAGAGGAAGTATTCACCTGAAACGGTTCTGGTTTTATATTGCCTGGTTTTGGCATGGAAGTATCTGAAGGTGACCTTTCCGTTTTTGCATTTTAAGATGTCCTTTTCCCGAATAACTCCTCTGTAAAGATAATTGCCAAGATAGACAATGGCCTTTTCAGCGTTTCCGACGTTTTTACAGTGGACGATCCATTTTTTGGAGCAATTTTTGGGGAGTCTAAGTTTTGCATCTACAATGGCGTGCAGGAGTTTAGCCCTAAACACGGTTCCAAGAGCCTTTTGGTTAAAGAGGTATTTAGTGGATTTTGTTCGCCACAGCCCTGTTTTTGTATTGATGCTGGCTGCAGGCATGATTACATGGATGTGGGGATGATAGTTAAGGTTGCGGGAATGGGTATGAAGTACGGCAATAAAGCCTGCTGCACCGCCAAGTTTTTTATCGTTTTTTACAAAAGTCTTCAAGGTTTCCTGGACAGATTCAAACATCAGGGAATAGAAGGTTTTTTGATTTTTCCATGCCAGGTTTCTGAGCTGAGTGGGAAGAGTAAATGTAATCAGCCAGTAAGTAGCGGGAAGTTTTTTGCTCAACTGATTTTCTATCCATTGCTGGTTTTCATGGTTCTGGCAGTGAGGACAACTTCTGTGTCCACATGAATGTGGAATATAAACGGTGTGGGAGCAGTTATCATTTGAGCACCGTGCTAACATGAGAGGGCCATGTTTATCCCTGCAATGTTCCATGACATGTAGGGCCTTTTTATGGGCCGGCAGGACGAAATTTTTATACTTTACAAAAAAAGAATCTTTGAATTGGGTTATGATAGAAGAAAGGTAAATCATTGCACATCTCCCCATCTGATTTCAAGGTGATTGCTGAGGAAGTTTGCAGCCTTTTGAGCATTGGTTCCGGTTTTGTTGGTAAGGTGTGTGTATTTTGAGGTTGTGAGGATGCTGACATGCCCCAGGATTTTCTGTAATTCTACAAGGTCAACTCCGGCCTCCAGCATATGTGTCGCATAACTGTGGCGAAGAGAGTGACATGAAATTTTTTTTCTAATTTCTAGTTCTGTGACAACTACTTTCATGGCAGTCTGGATGCCACTTCTATCCAGTGGTTTGTCAACAAGATGGGCGTTTTTACGACCTCTTTTGCGATTTGGGAATATAAAGCGTGGATGTTTGTGAACTCTCCAAAAATTTCTGAGTACCTGTAAGGTTTTCCGTGGCAATGGGACTAATCTATCTTTTCTGCCCTTGGCATCACGAATATGAACCCTCATGTTTGTATAGTCGATATCTCCGAGGTGAAGCTCAATTCCCTCACCCAACCGCAATCCCAATGAATAGAGTGTGAAAAAGAAAACTTTGTAACTCAAACTTCTGGTAGCTGTTATTAATCGTTGAAGTTCTTCTATAGTCAGAATATCAGGAATTCTGGATGTTTTTGGCGGTTTAATCAAAGGGATATTTTCCCATGTTTTTTTCAGCACATAGGAATAAAAAAATTTGAGACCATAGAGATCGAGCTTGACGGCACTCCAGGAGTGGCTTGCCCGAAGATCGTTGAAGTAATCCAGAAGCTGGTCAGAGGATAGGTCGGATATTTTACAATCAAAGTAATTTCCGATTCGCCTAAGTGCCCTAGAATATGCCTCAATTGTTTTTGGCTGAAATCCGCTTAATTTCAGTAACTTAACATGTTTTTGATAATAAGCATTGAATTTGGGGTCAGTGGGCATGTTTGTGTTCATTATAACCTCCTAATTTAAGAGCCTCTTCTTGGCTCAATACTAGCTAACCTTTTATCACATAAACTTTATATTGCAATCATTAATTATCCGAAGTATAATTACCTAAAATTGCTTGCCGCTTTAGCGGCTTCGTCCAACAAGTCGGTTCAGCGGACTCGCTACCCGCTCGCCGCTGACCTCTAACGTTCGGCGCATAATAAAACGATAAGGATATAGAGATGAATACAACTGAACTAGAAATATTGCAAAAACTAGATAAAAATGATCAAGAAAAAGTTATGTATTTTTTGAAATTATTACTTAATCAAGCAAAATATAAAAAATTAAAGGATGAAATATTATCCCGAAAAAATGAAATAAAGCATGGAGAAGTTTTTGAACATGATGAAATATGGAAAGAATTAGATGTTTAAAATAATCTATGCAAAAAGTGTATTGAAAGATTTAAGGAAAATATCTAAAAAGAATCTGCCAAAAATAAAAATGGGAATAGAAGAATTAAAAAATTTTCCTAATATTTCCCAGATTAAACATTTAAGAAATCATCCTTTAGCAGATTATAGATTAAGAATAGGAAATTACAGAGTATTATTTGATATAGATTGGGATAAAAAAGAGATTTATATATTGAAAATAGGTCATAGAAGGGATGTATATTAAATAGGCTTTCGCCGAACAAGTCGCTCAAGCTGACCGCTATTTCGCTGCGCTCATAGCGGCAGCTTAGCTTTGACGTTAAAAAAGAGAAAAGAGATTAGAAGGGGAGATAAAGAGTTGATGTTTTAATTAGTTATAGATAAAGAGATTATTTTGAGTTAAAGAGATAATGTTGTAGAAGAGATAAGCTCTTTTGATTATTCGTTGCATTAATAGATAATTTTGTGGTAGGATGCAAAGTAATAGAATAGATTATAAAGAGATTGAGGAAAAATATTATTTGTTGCTATATTCAATAGTTTTGTAATAAAGAGATAATTTAATAGTAGAATTATAAAAGAAAATAGAAAATAGATAATTAGTTGTATTAAAGAGATAATTTATTGCAGAATAGACAAGATTAAAAAAGAAAAAAAGTTATTTGAGTATAAAGATTATTTGTTGCCATGTCCTATAATTTTGAAAGAAAAAGATAATTAAAAATCTAGATTATAAAAGACCATTCCAAATAGATACTCAGTTGCATTAAAGAGATAATTTATTGCAGGATAGATAAAATTAAAAAGAAAAAAAGCTATTTGATTATTTTGTCTTTAAAGAGATAATTTGTTTAAAAAAGATAAGATAGAGATACATTTTGTGTTAGACAATTGAGTGATATTTAGATAAGATAGAGACCCGACTTTGATAGTTAAAAAGTTTAAAAATCAATTATATTAGCATGTTATAATTTTAAAAATGAGGGAATTTTACCTACAAACCTTTAGAGTGATGGAAAGAGATATTTTTTCATTTCCTCTTCAGACATTATGTGTTTCATATTTTTTATTTTAAAAATTTCAAACATCTTACTTGCCAATTTATTATGTTTGGTTTTGAGATAATATTTCTTACCATTTATGTCTGTTTCTATTGCATTTATCTCTTTTAAAGCATTTATTATACCAGCTGAAGTAATTACCATGTCCTGAGTTTTTTTATTGTATTTTAATCTATGTTCTATATGTTTTAATAAAAAATAGGCTAAAAACGAGACTATAATATGACCTTTTATCCTTTTAGGAGTGTAATGATAAATAGGCCTTATATTCAAATCAGTCTTTAATTCTCTAAAAGCACTTTCAACGTTATATATTTGCTTATGGATTTTTATCACTTTTAGTGCTGGCATATTAACATCTGAACACGCCAAAGTATAATATCCGTCATATTTTTTATCTTCTTCTATTTTCTTTAAATTTAATCTATATCTAACTTTGCCACCATCACAATATTTTTCTATATATTTTTCTTTACCTTTTATTTTATTTTTTTGAAGCTTTTTTATAACTTTATTAATTAATTTATCTCTTTCTTTTTTGTCTTTTAATGTCCTTTTATCTGAATATGTAGCTACTATTTTATGATTTAATTCAATCTCTTGATAACTTTTTGAAGTCTTTACCTTTCTTTTTTCTAGGACCTCAAATTCCTTATATGCATAGACTCCTTCTTTCTCATTATATGTTATAACTTCATATCCTTCTTTATCTAATATTTTATCTTGGATTTTAGTATTTTTGAACTTATATCCTACTATATATTCATATCCCCTTTTTTTAATCTCCTTTAAATTCAAAGAATTACTTATACCCCTATCGGCAACTACGATTATTTTTTCTAATTTATACTTCTTTTTTAGCCTATCAAGACTGTCCAACAACGTCTTACTTTCTGCTTTATTTCCTTCATATATATCAAAACTTATAGGAAATCCATCAGAATCTATCAATAATGAGAGAACTATCTGAACTTCATTATTTTTATGATCTTTACTTAAACCATATTTCCTTAATTCATCTTCTTTTTTACTCTCAAAATATAATGTAGTTACATCAAAAAAACATACTTTTAATTCCCTATCTATTAATTTTAAACTCCTGTGAAATAAATATTCTTCTAATTCCTCTTTGCATTCTTCTAACATATCTAAAGTTTTGTATAAATCCTGAAGAGATAATTCTTCATTAAGATATAAAAACATATCTTTATTATTAAAATACCCTAACTTAGATAACTCGCTTACTAACAATCTGTTTATCACCAAAGTAAAAACCGTTTTTACAAAATCAAAAGCAACTCTTCTTTTTTTTAATAGACTCGAAAAAAAATTACCCAATTTATATTTATTCCAGATTTCTTTAATAATAATATAAGAATAATTTTTAATACAAGCCTCTTGAGTGTTAATTTTATCAATAGAAGTAAAAACATTTTGGGCATAGAGTTCGAACAATTTTTCAAAAGCAGGAAACATAAGATGGAGCTTGTCGGCCCTACCGAGATTAGCCACGGTTTTATGTCTAACTTTATTATCTTCAGTTCTATAAGAATAAACAATGCGAACATATTCATAGCCTTTGACCTTAGAAACTTTAAGGAACATACTCCCCCCTTTAGTTAGACTGCATAGATATGTTAATAAATTCTTTATTTTTAGTCAATAAAAAAGTATTAATATTGTAAAGTTAGGACTACAAAATTTTTTGATAAAAAATATATGTAACTGATCTGATTAAACTTTTATAAAAAAATACCCCCAAATTCCACTAATTTCCTACTCTAACTGTCAAAGTCGGGAGATAATTTAATAGTAGAATTATAAAAGAAAATAGAAAATAGATAATTAGTTGTATTAAAGAGATAATTTATTGCAGAATAGACAAGATTAAAAAAGAAAAAAAGTTATTTGAGTATAAAGATTATTTGTTGCCATGTCCTATAATTTTGAAAGAAAAAGATAATTAAAAATCTAGATTATAAAAGACCATTCCAAATAGATACTCAGTTGCATTAAAGAGATAATTTATTGCAGGATAGATAAAATTAAAAAGAAAAAAAGCTATTTGATTATTTTGTCTTTAAAGAGATAATTTGTTTAAAAAAGATAAGATAGAGATACATTTTGTGTTAGACAATTGAGTGATATTTAGATAAGATAGAGATGTATAGAATGGAAGAATAAAGTAATAAAATTTTTAACAATGCGCTGCAGTGGACTCGCAACCCGCCTGCGCCTACGGCTTGGCGGTTGCTCGCCACTGAGCTTTGCGTTAGAGATAGAAGAAGAAATAAAAAATATATAGGTATGGTATTTTAATTAGGTGTAATTGAAAAGATTATTTTAAGTTAATATTATAAAAGAAATAAGCTTTTTGATAATTCATTGAATTAATAGATAATGTTGCGGTAGGAAGCAAAGTTAGAGGATATATTATAAAGAGATTGAGGAGAAAGATTATTTGTTGCCATATTCTATAATTTTTCAATAAAGAGATAATTAAAAATCTGGATTATAAAAGGTCATTGCAAATAGATAATCAGTTACATTAAAGAGATAATTTATTGCAAAATAGACAAGATTAAAAAAGCTATTTGATTATTTAGTTTTTAAAGAGACAATTTTTTTAATTAAACCTAAAATCTGCAATTACAGTTCAATCGTAAGCAACTGATTGTTCTGGACAGAGATACCTAGATATGGAGCTGTTATGTTAAAGGATATGTCTCCCTCATTGTGACTTGGAAGGCTTTTTCAGGTAGAAGCTGCGGTCAGTGGCACTCTTTACGGGTGTGTAAAGGCACACCACTGCACATGGACTTACGCAAAATCCTATTTTGGAGGATACTCTCAAAAAAAGATTAAGCAAATTGTAATGACCGGATGGAATTTTCTATCTTTATCCAACGTTCTTTGAAAAAATAATCCCTCGATAATCGAAGGAACCATTGTCGTCCCGCATGCATCAGCCGAGCTGGAACATGGATTAGAAACATGCGGATTGTGTTGGGCTCTTCTCTAAAACCATCTTCATCGTTGAGCCACATCATCCAAACCAGTAGATTGTAAGCCAGAATACAGGTCTGGAATATGGCGGAGTTGGCCCAAAAATCCTGTGTCAAAATGCTTCCAGAGGCCATCTGTCCCTTACACCACTCAATCCAGTTTTCACTGGCCCCCCGTTGGCAATAATACCTGTGGACGTCCCAGGGACTCAGGTTCATATTTGTTACATAACAAAAATAATCATACTCAGTCTTTGTAACGCTGAAAAAAAAGCAACTAAATTTGCTCTCTATTACTTGACGTACGGCCACAAACCGGCGGGGGTGTTTCCACCTCTCACATTTGTATGTGAATTCGGTCTTCTCATAGCCAGGTCTATTTTTAACCTTGTGCCATTTCTGAGCTTCTAAAAGCTGAGTGAGTCCTCGCATCTTAACCTTGATTAAGTACAAAGCATGAGCCTCTTCTAAGTAGTCTAAAAGTTCTCCATTAAAAAAGGCGGAATCTGCACGTACAATAATTTTCCAGACTCTCCTTGGAAGCTTGGCAAAGCACTCTTGCATAAACTCTACACAACCATTGGCTGAATAAGCATCTCCGGCTCTAAACCAGTTGTGAAGACATTCCCGCGTCTCAGCAATAAAGCAAAGTAGCGGATGATATCCCCTTTGTCCTGGCTTCTTGGGGTTGTAACCCTTCTCGGCACCTTCCTGTTTCCCATACACCCCACGCACTGTAGAGTCCAAATCTAAAGTGATGCGGCTAAACCATTTTTTACCCCAAACCTTTTTGCGCACTTTTGTTTCTACATCGGAGAGCTCATTGCAATGTCGGGGATTAAACAACTTAAAAACCCGATTTATGGTAGTATAGTCAGGAAACCTTTCCCATTTAAAAAGCGACCTCAATGCTAAATCAGATCTTAGGATAAATACATGGCTCATATGCTTAGCCCCAGCTAACACTGCCATCATCAAAATCATGATAATGTCGGAAACCTTATACTGTGCGGTAGCTCCCCGCTTAATAGTAATGTGTTGCTCAAGCATCTTGGGAAGCTTCAGTTTGTCAGCAAACAGGCCCAGCAATACCAGTCCGGCGTTGCCCGTAAGATTTTTTTCAGTGAACTTAACATGGAATCTACGCATAGAATCAGTGCCTCCTTCATACTTCCTATTTGAAACACTTTATACCATTAATTCACTATATTGTCAAGCTAAACATTATCTTATGATGCAAATTTTAGGTTAAATAAGATATTAATATATTTTTTTGTAGATAATTGAGTGCTATTTAGATAAGACAAAGGGTTAGAATTTAGTAACATAGTAATAAAATCTCTAACAAATTGCTCCAGTGGACTCGCAACCCGCCTGCGCCTACTGCTTGGCGGTTGCTCGCCACTGAGCTTTGCGTTAGCTGTAAAGGGGGTGATAAAATGACATAAAGCTTCTGAACAAGTTTATGTTCTTAGGGAAAAATCAGATTAAGTTAATAGGATAACTTAATAGTATAGAAGGAGGAAAGAAAGATGAAATTATTGCGGTATTTTATGATAATTTTCTTAGTATTGTTTTTATCAAGTTGCGCGGTAAGACAAGCTGATCTTACGGCAATAAGTACAAGAAATGTGAAATTAGATGGTGTTGATTTAAATTCTCTTCCAGCAAAAAGAGTAGAAGGAAAAGATTCAAATTTTGTATTTCTTTTCATACCGTTTGGATTTCCACAATTAGAGGACGCAGTAGATGATGCACTTGATAAGGGAGAAGGAGATCTGATGTTGGATGCAGTAATCTACTCTCGATCTTGGTGGTTTTTGATTGGACAAAGTATAATTGAAGTAAAAGGGACTGTAGTTAATACCCATAGTCAGTAAATTTTAAGGGAGGTATATCAATGAAAAATTTTGATATTATATTAATCTGGTCGTTAATGGTTTTCATTATATCTGGGTGTGCTGTGCGCCACGGTGATTTTACTGTTTTATCAAATAAATTAATTGATACACACAATTTTAATCTTAATGTCCAAGACAGACAAAAAGTAACAGGAGAAGATATAAACCATATAATAATATTTGTACCTACAGGGGGTCCTCCTACCTTAGAAGGTGCGATAGATGATGCACTTGATAAATCCGGGGGGGATGTACTTACTGATGCTGTTATAAAAAGTTGGTTTTTTTATATTCCATATATCTATGGGCAGTCAGGATGGAAAGTTGAAGGAACTGCTGTAAAAACACGGAAATAATCTTCAGCTAACAAGGCGCTGAAGCTGACCGCCAACCCGCTGCGCCTTAGGCTTGCGGTTGTCGGCAGCTTAGCTTTAACGTTAGCCCTAAATAAAAGTGATGAATAGAGAAGTAATAATAAAAGAATTACAGAAAATAAAAGAAAAATATAAAGATAAAATTATTAAGATAGGTATATTTGGCTCTGTCGCAAGAAATGAATATAATTAAGAAAGTGATATTATAAATATAGTTGTAGAACAGAAATATCCAGATTTGTTCTTGTTAGATAGGATAAAAATAGAATTGGAAGAAAAATTTAATAATCATTTTGATATTATAAGAGTTACAAATGATATAAAGCCATCTATGAAAAAAAGAATAGAAAGAGATTTTATTTACGTATAACGATAAGGAATTGATAATAGAAATCTTACAGCAAATAAATAATGCATTAGAAGTTATTCTATATCGTTTTGCACCAGTAAGAAAAGTATTAGATTTTACCAATTCTTTAGGAGGTATGGAGAAATTGGATTCAATATGTATATAACTTATAGTAAGTGTAGAAATTGTTAGAAAAAAAAAATAGATAAACTTATAGAAAGGAAATTATTTTCTAAATATCCCTCTATTGATTGGAAAGAGATAAAAGGAATGAGGGATATAATAAGTCATCATTATTTTGATATTGATGCAGAGATAATTTATGAAGTATGCAAAAATAAAATACCAGAGCTTAAAGATACAAGAGAAGAGATTTTAAAAGACATATAAAATTAAAGGGCTAACGAATAAGGTTAGATTGTGAGAGCGAGCGTAAGAGAGCGAACCACAATAAAACGAATAAGGTTAGATTGTGAGAGCGAGCGTAAGAGAGCGAACCACAATCTGAACCGTTTGTTGGACAAGCCCGGTTAAATATAGAAAATATCTTTTTGTGGCTATGGAGTGTTGATCAAGGAAAGTGGTGGTAAGGGGCATTGGTTGGATTAACCAATGCTATGGGAAGTTGATTTGTTGTTGCGATTGTCATTTTTTTTAATATCCAGGCAATTTTCAGGTAAAAAATTCTGTTTTTAGGGTATAACTATCCTTTGCCGGGGATTTTAAAAGATCTCCGGTTTTTTGAATCATATATGGTTTGAGCTTACATAATCATCCTCCCAGCCCCTTTCATGTACAATAACCAGGTTGCGATGGTAATAATCCAGGTATCATTGTTTTTATAATCTTCATGCTATTTCCACAGAGGGGGCAGACTATTGACGGTTTTGGTTTTCGTTTCCATTTGGTGAATGGATTAATACGGAGTATCAACTGTAAAAAACAGATTAATTTCTTGCTGCATGAGTGAAGAAAGCCATAACTTCTGCTTCTTCTAAAGCCTTTAGGCAATACATGGAGCATAATGAGATAGAGGAAGTATTCACCTGAAACGGTTCTGGTTTTATATTGCCTGGTTTTGGCATGGAAGTATCTGAAGGTGACCTTTCCGTTTTTGCATTTTAAGATGTCCTTTTCCCGAATAACTCCTCTGTAAAGATAATTGCCAAGATAGACAATGGCCTTTTCAGCGTTTCCGACGTTTTTACAGTGGACGATCCATTTTTTGGAGCAATTTTTGGGGAGTCTAAGTTTTGCATCTACAATGGCGTGCAGGAGTTTAGCCCTAAACACGGTTCCAAGAGCCTTTTGGTTAAAGAGGTATTTAGTGGATTTTGTTCGCCACAGCCCTGTTTTTGTATTGATGCTGGCTGCAGGCATGATTACATGGATGTGGGGATGATAGTTAAGGTTGCGGGAATGGGTATGAAGTACGGCAATAAAGCCTGCTGCACCGCCAAGTTTTTTATCGTTTTTTACAAAAGTCTTCAAGGTTTCCTGGACAGATTCAAACATCAGGGAATAGAAGGTTTTTTGATTTTTCCATGCCAGGTTTCTGAGCTGAGTGGGAAGAGTAAATGTAATCAGCCAGTAAGTAGCGGGAAGTTTTTTGCTCAACTGATTTTCTATCCATTGCTGGTTTTCATGGTTCTGGCAGTGAGGACAACTTCTGTGTCCACATGAATGTGGAATATAAACGGTGTGGGAGCAGTTATCATTTGAGCACCGTGCTAACATGAGAGGGCCATGTTTATCCCTGCAATGTTCCATGACATGTAGGGCCTTTTTATGGGCCGGCAGGACGAAATTTTTATACTTTACAAAAAAAGAATCTTTGAATTGGGTTATGATAGAAGAAAGGTAAATCATTGCACATCTCCCCATCTGATTTCAAGGTGATTGCTGAGGAAGTTTGCAGCCTTTTGAGCATTGGTTCCGGTTTTGTTGGTAAGGTGTGTGTATTTTGAGGTTGTGAGGATGCTGACATGCCCCAGGATTTTCTGTAATTCTACAAGGTCAACTCCGGCCTCCAGCATATGTGTCGCATAACTGTGGCGAAGAGAGTGACATGAAATTTTTTTTCTAATTTCTAGTTCTGTGACAACTACTTTCATGGCAGTCTGGATGCCACTTCTATCCAGTGGTTTGTCAACAAGATGGGCGTTTTTACGACCTCTTTTGCGATTTGGGAATATAAAGCGTGGATGTTTGTGAACTCTCCAAAAATTTCTGAGTACCTGTAAGGTTTTCCGTGGCAATGGGACTAATCTATCTTTTCTGCCCTTGGCATCACGAATATGAACCCTCATGTTTGTATAGTCGATATCTCCGAGGTGAAGCTCAATTCCCTCACCCAACCGCAATCCCAATGAATAGAGTGTGAAAAAGAAAACTTTGTAACTCAAACTTCTGGTAGCTGTTATTAATCGTTGAAGTTCTTCTATAGTCAGAATATCAGGAATTCTGGATGTTTTTGGCGGTTTAATCAAAGGGATATTTTCCCATGTTTTTTTCAGCACATAGGAATAAAAAAATTTGAGACCATAGAGATCGAGCTTGACGGCACTCCAGGAGTGGCTTGCCCGAAGATCGTTGAAGTAATCCAGAAGCTGGTCAGAGGATAGGTCGGATATTTTACAATCAAAGTAATTTCCGATTCGCCTAAGTGCCCTAGAATATGCCTCAATTGTTTTTGGCTGAAATCCGCTTAATTTCAGTAACTTAACATGTTTTTGATAATAAGCATTGAATTTGGGGTCAGTGGGCATGTTTGTGTTCATTATAACCTCCTAATTTAAGAGCCTCTTCTTGGCTCAATACTAGCTAACCTTTTATCACATAAACTTTATATTGCAATCATTAATTATCCGAAGTATAATTACCTAAAATTGCTTGCCGCTTTAGCGGCTTCGTCCAACAAATGGGTGCACTTGACCGCCATTTCGCTGCGCCCTTTGGGCTTGCTCCATGTCGGCAAGTGACCCATGACGTTAGCGCAATAAACTGATTAATTACCTTCTTTCATCGCTCCTCATACTTGACAGACTCAATTTGAGTCAATATTGTATATACGAGATAGCAAGATAAAAAATTTATTATCATTTTTCAAGTAAATAAAGGAGACCTGTATGGCAACTCAAATGATTATAAGGCTAGATCCTTTCTTAAAGGAAAAAGTCAGCAATCTAGCTAGAAAAGAAGGGAAAAATCTGAGCGAATTAGTTCGTGAACTTCTTGAAAAGTATGTCAGGGAGAGAGATATGGGAGCATATATTGACAATTTATGGGATAAAATCGGAAGAAGATTATCAGAGAAAAATATATCCCAGACAGATATTGATGGAATAATTCAAAAGGTTCGTTCATCAAATGATTAAAGTTGTTATTGATACTAATGTTTTTATTTCCTCATTTTTCGGGGGAATCCCCCGGGAAATTATAAATCTTTGGAGAGATGGGCAGATAACTATTTGTATATCACAATCAATATTAGAAGAATACATAAAGGTATTGAATCGATTAGGTATAGATAAACATGAGATTACAAAATTAACAAAATTATTTGCTGAAGGATATAACTTAATTTTTGCAGCAACTACGCCAAAAATTGAAATTGTAAAGGATGATCCGGATGATAATAAATTTATAGAATGTGCAGTAGAATTAGGATCAAAAATAATAATATCTGGAGATAAGCATTTATTGAACATAGGAAAATACATCGATATAAAGATTCTCTCCCCAAGAGAGTTTATGCATGAATTTTTTAATAAATCAAACAGATAAAAGCGCTAACAAGGCGCTGAAGCTGACCGCCAACCCGCTGCGCCCTAGGCTTGCGGTTGTCGGCAGCTTAGCTTTAACGTTAAAAAAGAGAAAAGAGATTAGAAGGGGAGATAAAGAGTTGATGTTTTAATTAGTTATAGATAAAGAGATTATTTTGAGTTAAAGAGATAATGTTGTAGAAGAGATAAGCTCTTTTGATTATTCGTTGCATTAATAGATAATTTTGTGGTAGGATGCAAAGTAATAGAATAGATTATAAAGAGATTGAGGAAAAATATTATTTGTTGCTATATTCAATAGTTTTGTAATAAAGAGATAATTTAATAGTAGAATTATAAAAGAAAATAGAAAATAGATAATTAGTTGTATTAAAGAGATAATTTATTGCAGAATAGACAAGATTAAAAAAGAAAAAAAGTTATTTGAGTATAAAGATTATTTGTTGCCATGTCCTATAATTTTGAAAGAAAAAGATAATTAAAAATCTAGATTATAAAAGACCATTCCAAATAGATACTCAGTTGCATTAAAGAGATAATTTATTGCAGGATAGATAAAATTAAAAAGAAAAAAAGCTATTTGATTATTTTGTCTTTAAAGAGATAATTTGTTTAAAAAAGATAAGATAGAGATACATTTTGTGTTAGACAATTGAGTGATATTTAGATAAGATAGAGATGTATAGAATGGAAGAATAAAGTAATAAAATTTTTAACAATGCGCTGCAGTGGACTCGCAACCCGCCTGCGCCTACGGCTTGGCGGTTGCTCGCCACTGAGCTTTGCGTTAGCTGTAAAGGGGGTGATAAAATGACATAAAGCTTCTGAACAAGTTTATGTTCTTAGGGAAAAATCAGATTAAGTTAATAGGATAACTTAATAGTATAGAAGGAGGAAAGAAAGATGAAATTATTGCGGTATTTTATGATAATTTTCTTAGTATTGTTTTTATCAAGTTGCGCGGTAAGACAAGCTGATCTTACGGCAATAAGTACAAGAAATGTGAAATTAGATGGTGTTGATTTAAATTCTCTTCCAGCAAAAAGAGTAGAAGGAAAAGATTCAAATTTTGTATTTCTTTTCATACCGTTTGGATTTCCACAATTAGAGGACGCAGTAGATGATGCACTTGATAAGGGAGAAGGAGATCTGATGTTGGATGCAGTAATCTACTCTCGATCTTGGTGGTTTTTGATTGGACAAAGTATAATTGAAGTAAAAGGGACTGTAGTTAATACCCATAGTCAGTAAATTTTAAGGGAGGTATATCAATGAAAAATTTTGATATTATATTAATCTGGTCATTAATGGTTTTCATTATATCTGGGTGTGCTGTGCGCCACGGTGATTTTACTGTTTTATCAAATAAATTAATTGATACACACAATTTTAATCTTAATGTCCAAGACAGACAAAAAGTAACAGGAGAAGATATAAACCATATAATAATATTTGTACCTACAGGGGGTCCTCCTACCTTAGAAGGTGCGATAGATGATGCACTTGATAAATCCGGGGGGGATGTACTTACTGATGCTGTTATAAAAAGTTGGTTTTTTTATATTCCATATATCTATGGGCAGTCAGGATGGAAAGTTGAAGGAACTGCTGTAAAAACACGGAAATAATCTTCAGCTAACAAGGCGCTGAAGCTGACCGCCAACCCGCTGCGCCTTAGGCTTGCGGTTGTCGGCAGCTTAGCTTTAACGTTAAAAAAAAGAAAAGAGATTATAATGGGAGATAAAGAGTTGATGTTTTGATTAGTTGTAGATGAAGAGATTATTTTGAGTTAAAGTGATAATGTTGTAAAAGAGATAAGCTCTTTTGATTATTCGTTGCATTAATAGATAATTTTGTGGTAGGATGCAAAGTAATAGAATAGATTATAAAAAGATTGAGGAAAAACATTATTTGTTGCCATATTTAATAGTTTTGTAATAAAGAGATAATTTAATAGTTGAATTATAAAAGAACATAGAAAATAGATAATTAGTTGCATGAATGAGATAATTAGTTGCAGAATAGACAAAATTAGAAAAGAAAAAAATGTTATTTGATAATAAAGATTATTTGTTGCTATGTTCTATAATTTTGAGATGAAGAGATAATTAAAAATTTGGATTATAAAATATCATTGCAAATAGATAATTAGTTGCATTAAAGAGATTATTTATTGCAGGATAGATAAAATTAAAAAAGAAAGAAGCTATTTGATTATTTTGTCTTTAAAGAGATAATTCGTTTAAAATAGATAAGATATAGATACATTTTGTGCTAGACAATTGAGTGCTATTTAGGTTAAGATAGAGATATCTATAATGGAAAAATATAGTAATAGAATTTTTAACAATGCGCTGCAGTGGACTCGCAACCCGCCTGCGGCGGTTGCTCGCCACTGAGCTTTGCGTTGGGCTAATCAATCCGCGCTATTTAAAATCTGAACGCAGAAGGATTTTTTTTAGCTTGATTTATGTATATTTCTCATATATACTAACGGTATGGATAAAAAATTCAAACAGTTACTTTTGGAATGTACAGGCTTTGAATGGGATGAAGGAAATAAAGATAAAAATTGGATAAAACATAAAGTAAGTAACAGCGAATGTGAACAAATCTTCTTTAATCAACCTCTTATTATCAATTTTGATGAAAAACATTCGGACACGGAAACTCGTTTTTATGCTCTAGGGCATACTGATTTAAATAGAAAATTATTTATTGTGTTTACTATAAGGAACAAAAAGATACGAGTTATCTCAGCCAGAGATATGAGCAAAAAAGAAAGAAAAATATATGAGGCAACGATATGAAAAAAAAGAAGATACCAAAATTTAAAAATGAAACTCAAGAAAGAGAATTTTGGCATTTACACGATTCAACTGAATATATAGATTGGGACAATGCTGAAAAGATGATTTTGCCTAAGCTCAAACCATCTTTAAAGACCATTTCCCTTAGATTGCCAGAAGATTTATTAAATGAATTAAAGTTATTGGCTAATAAAAAAGATGTTCCATATCAATCTTTATTAAAAATATTTTTGTCAGAAAGAGTGCAGGCAGAGCTTAGGAAGTTACATATGAAAAATAAACAAGAAATAGCCCAACAATAGGGTCCACTTGACCGCCATTTCGCTGCGGCCTTCGGCCTTGCTCCATGTCGGCAAGTGACCCTAGACGTTAGCGTATAAGGATATATAATTTAGACTGTTTTTATAATAAATCTAAAAAGGGCAAAATAGATGGAGTTGAAAGAAAAAATAAAAAAAGAAATTGACTCTATCCCAGAAGAATATTTATTTCAGTTAGAAAAATATGTTAAAATTTTAAAAAATAACATTCAAAAGGAAAAACGAATAAAAACTCTTCATTTACAAGGAAAATTTGACAAAGTAAACATAAGAAAAATGGCATATGAGTAATTCTATATTAATAGACACAAATGTTCTTATTTATGCGGTTGATGCTGATTCTCAGTTTCATCACCGAGCATGGAATATTTTATTAGATCCAGAAGTAAGACTTTTTACAACATCAAAGAATATTTCTGAATTTTTAGTAGTATTGACAAGAGATGTAGAGATGGGATTATCAACAGGTGAATGTTTAGAGATCTTAAAAGAATTATTAAGAGATATTATTGTGCTTTATCCCACCCCGAAATCATTTAAAATCTTTGAGGAATTAATTCAAAAATATAATCCTCGTGGTTTATGGATACATGATGTGGAAATAGCTAGTATTGGCATTTCATATGGTGTTTCAACTATAGTTACGAGAAATGTTTCTGATTTTAGACGAATAAAGGAAATAAGTATAAAAGAAATATAATCATTACAAATGGTTACGCTAACAAGGCGCTGCAGTGGACTCGCAACCCGCCTGCGCCTACGGCTTGGCGGTTGCTCGCCACTGAGCTTTGCGTTAAAAAAGAGAAAAGAGATTATAAGGGGAGATAAAGAGTTGATGTTTTAATTAGTTGTAGATAAAGAGATTATTTTGAGTTAAAGAGATAATGTTGTAAAAGAAATAAGCTTTATTGATTATTCGTTGCATTAATAGACAATTTTGTGGTAGGATTCAAAGTAATAGAATAGATTATAAAGAGATGAAGGAAAAACATTACTTGTTGTGATATTCAATAGTTTTGTAATAAAGATATAATTTAATAGTTGGATTATAAAAGAACATAGAAAAGAGATAAGTAGTTGCATTAAAGAGATAATTTATTGCAGAATAGACAAGATTAAAAAAAGTTATTTGATTATAAAGATTATTTGTTGCCATATTTTATAATTTTGAAATAAAGAGATAGTTAAAAATCTGGATTATAAAATTAAAATCTGGATTATAAAATTCCATTGCAAATAGATAATTAGTTGCATAAAAGAGATTATTTATTGCAGAATAGATAAAATTAAAAAGGAAAGAAGCTATTTGATTATTTTGTCTTTAAAGAGATAATTTGTTTAAAATAGATAGGATATAGATACATTTTGTGCTAGACAATTAAGTGGTATATAGATAAGATAGAGATGTATAGAATGGAAGAATATAGTAATAAAATTTTTAACAAGGCGCTGCAGTGGACTCGCAACCCGCCTGCGGCGGTTGCTCGCCACTGAGCTTTGCGTTGGGCTTACTATAAAGGCATGAGAATTTTATGGACAGGCAAGAAGAAATTAAAGAGATTAGCAATATAAATGATCCATTAACTGAAATAGACTTAAACATCACTAAGCTTGAGGCTAGACTTAGGTCAGTTAAAAAAAGTAAAGCAATTTATTCTGTTTTTGTATTAATAATCTTGGCTGCTATTACTTTTATTTTCTTGGGGCCAATAATCCTTCAAAAATCAGGCTATAGCACAATTGCAAATAAGGCACCGTTAATTGGTCTTATTGTAATTGGCTATGTTCTGTTTGGCGGGGGATATTTTTATATCTTGAGATCAGCCCAAATAAGCTCTATAGAGCGCGATCTCGATATGCTAAAAGCAAAAAGGGAAATTATATTAAGGGGTTTAAATTTTGAGATATATAAAGAAAATAGCGATAAAAACTCAACCTATTTTGATAGGCTCGTTGATATTAATATAACAAATCTTGAAGCTTATTACAGATTAGTCAAGGATCATACTAATAATAGTTTCATAGCATCAATTTCTGCTGGAACTATCGGTTTTCTTTTGATCGTAAGCGGACTGATTATTGGTTTCTTAGTTGCTGAGAAATCACGGTACCTTGCATATATATCTTCTGGTTCAGGTATATTAGTAGAATTTATAGCAGGTGTTTTTTTCTATCTTTACAATAAAACTGTAAGACAACTTAAAGAATATCACGATAGTCTTATTGAGGTTCAGAACGTTTTGCTATCATTTAAGATTGTAGGTGATACTGAAAATGCCGATAAGCAGGCGACACTGATGGAATTATTACTTAAGTATCTATTAAAGGAACATAGAACTATACAACAAGCCCAACGAATAAGGTTAGATTGTGAGAGCGAGCGTAAGAGAGCGAACCACAATCTGAACCGTTTGTTGGACAAGCCCGGTTAAATATAGAAAATATCTTTTTGTGGCTATGGAGTGTTGATCAAGGAAAGTGGTGGTAAGGGGCATTGGTTGGATTAACCAATGCTATGGGAAGTTGATTTGTTGTTGCGATTGTCATTTTTTTTAATATCCAGGCAATTTTCAGGTAAAAAATTCTGTTTTTAGGGTATAACTATCCTTTGCCGGGGATTTTAAAAGATCTCCGGTTTTTTGAATCATATATGGTTTGAGCTTACATAATCATCCTCCCAGCCCCTTTCATGTACAATAACCAGGTTGCGATGGTAATAATCCAGGTATCATTGTTTTTATAATCTTCATGCTATTTCCACAGAGGGGGCAGACTATTGACGGTTTTGGTTTTCGTTTCCATTTGGTGAATGGATTAATACGGAGTATCAACTGTAAAAAACAGATTAATTTCTTGCTGCATGAGTGAAGAAAGCCATAACTTCTGCTTCTTCTAAAGCCTTTAGGCAATACATGGAGCATAATGAGATAGAGGAAGTATTCACCTGAAACGGTTCTGGTTTTATATTGCCTGGTTTTGGCATGGAAGTATCTGAAGGTGACCTTTCCGTTTTTGCATTTTAAGATGTCCTTTTCCCGAATAACTCCTCTGTAAAGATAATTGCCAAGATAGACAATGGCCTTTTCAGCGTTTCCGACGTTTTTACAGTGGACGATCCATTTTTTGGAGCAATTTTTGGGGAGTCTAAGTTTTGCATCTACAATGGCGTGCAGGAGTTTAGCCCTAAACACGGTTCCAAGAGCCTTTTGGTTAAAGAGGTATTTAGTGGATTTTGTTCGCCACAGCCCTGTTTTTGTATTGATGCTGGCTGCAGGCATGATTACATGGATGTGGGGATGATAGTTAAGGTTGCGGGAATGGGTATGAAGTACGGCAATAAAGCCTGCTGCACCGCCAAGTTTTTTATCGTTTTTTACAAAAGTCTTCAAGGTTTCCTGGACAGATTCAAACATCAGGGAATAGAAGGTTTTTTGATTTTTCCATGCCAGGTTTCTGAGCTGAGTGGGAAGAGTAAATGTAATCAGCCAGTAAGTAGCGGGAAGTTTTTTGCTCAACTGATTTTCTATCCATTGCTGGTTTTCATGGTTCTGGCAGTGAGGACAACTTCTGTGTCCACATGAATGTGGAATATAAACGGTGTGGGAGCAGTTATCATTTGAGCACCGTGCTAACATGAGAGGGCCATGTTTATCCCTGCAATGTTCCATGACATGTAGGGCCTTTTTATGGGCCGGCAGGACGAAATTTTTATACTTTACAAAAAAAGAATCTTTGAATTGGGTTATGATAGAAGAAAGGTAAATCATTGCACATCTCCCCATCTGATTTCAAGGTGATTGCTGAGGAAGTTTGCAGCCTTTTGAGCATTGGTTCCGGTTTTGTTGGTAAGGTGTGTGTATTTTGAGGTTGTGAGGATGCTGACATGCCCCAGGATTTTCTGTAATTCTACAAGGTCAACTCCGGCCTCCAGCATATGTGTCGCATAACTGTGGCGAAGAGAGTGACATGAAATTTTTTTTCTAATTTCTAGTTCTGTGACAACTACTTTCATGGCAGTCTGGATGCCACTTCTATCCAGTGGTTTGTCAACAAGATGGGCGTTTTTACGACCTCTTTTGCGATTTGGGAATATAAAGCGTGGATGTTTGTGAACTCTCCAAAAATTTCTGAGTACCTGTAAGGTTTTCCGTGGCAATGGGACTAATCTATCTTTTCTGCCCTTGGCATCACGAATATGAACCCTCATGTTTGTATAGTCGATATCTCCGAGGTGAAGCTCAATTCCCTCACCCAACCGCAATCCCAATGAATAGAGTGTGAAAAAGAAAACTTTGTAACTCAAACTTCTGGTAGCTGTTATTAATCGTTGAAGTTCTTCTATAGTCAGAATATCAGGAATTCTGGATGTTTTTGGCGGTTTAATCAAAGGGATATTTTCCCATGTTTTTTTCAGCACATAGGAATAAAAAAATTTGAGACCATAGAGATCGAGCTTGACGGCACTCCAGGAGTGGCTTGCCCGAAGATCGTTGAAGTAATCCAGAAGCTGGTCAGAGGATAGGTCGGATATTTTACAATCAAAGTAATTTCCGATTCGCCTAAGTGCCCTAGAATATGCCTCAATTGTTTTTGGCTGAAATCCGCTTAATTTCAGTAACTTAACATGTTTTTGATAATAAGCATTGAATTTGGGGTCAGTGGGCATGTTTGTGTTCATTATAACCTCCTAATTTAAGAGCCTCTTCTTGGCTCAATACTAGCTAACCTTTTATCACATAAACTTTATATTGCAATCATTAATTATCCGAAGTATAATTACCTAAAATTGCTTGCCGCTTTAGCGGCTTCGTCCAACAAGTCGGTTCAGCGGACTCGCTACCCGCTCGCCGCTGACCTCTAACGTTAGCTTGCTAGATAAGAAATGTTACCTCTAGCATTAAGAGAAAAAAAGACAGAGTTACAACAAGCTATTGGGAGCATTGGCGTAGCAATATCATTATCATTTTTCTTTCATCTTCTTCCTGCATGGTCTCATGTTAAAGAGGACACCTTTAGTAAATCTATTATTTCCTTAATACTATATGAAAAATGGCCTATCATTAGCTTTATATCTTTTCTTTTCATCTCAATTAAAGGTTATATTCAAGCAGGGAAAGAAAAACTAGAATTAATGAAAAAACATAAAGTTGAGTTAAATCAAGCCCAAGAAAAAATTCAATCTATAAGGATAAAATTCTGTGAAACTCTTTTAGAACTTTCACGGGAATATTTAAGGCAAATATGGAGGGAAAACTTTGATTCTAGTGGAACTTTACGAATTACTTTGTATTTTCATCATGATAATTTTTTTTATAATGCTGGTAGATGGAGTAAAAACCCAAACTATGTTAAACAAGGGCGTTTCAAAATTCCGGATTATCAAGGATGTCTAGGAGAGGCTTGGTTGGATGATGGAAATAATTATTCAGCATCGCTATCAAGTATGTCTTTAGATGAGATTTGTAGTAAATATAAATTCTCAAAAGAAGATTATGAAAAGTTATCAATGAAAAGTACCTTGTTTGAGATTAGACCAATTTTTGATCATCATGATAAGAAAGTGGGTTTATTAGTTTTTGAAACAACCAATAATCACTTTCCATTAAGGGATAAAAGGAAAAAAGCTGCTAACATTATTGATGAAATAGTTGAGAGACATCATGATTTTTTTATAAAAATAATAACAACATTAAAACCTATAAGTCTTAAAACAATTTATAAAGAAGGGACGGGCGATGAGTAAGTTGAGAGAAATAATAAGATATATTTGTGATCATTATCCATATCAAAACGAGTTATCAAAGGCTCGTTTAACAAAACTTGTTTATCTAGCAGATTGGAAGGCGGCACTAAAATATGGTAAACAACTAACAAATATAACATGGTTTTTTAATTATTATGGTCCTTATGTTGAGGATGTATTTAATGAGGCAAAAGAGGATCCACATTTAGAAATCAAACGTGATATGACAATATTTGGTGATCCTAAAACAATCATAATTTCTAAGAAAAAAAGTAAAAAATATGATCTAACTGAAGAAGAGATAGATATTTTAAAAGAAGTGATAGAGGAAACGAAGTCACTATATTGGGATCAATTTGTTGATTTAATTTATTCGACCTACCCTGTAAAGACCCAAGATAAATTTTCTGTTTTAGATTTAGTAAAGTCAGCAAAAGAGAAAAAGCAGCTAACAAACCGCTCTAGGGGACGGCGCTTACAGCGCCGCCCCTAAGCTTGGGTGTTAGCTGAATGATCATTGGATAGTTCTAAATGTCTATACTAGAAGCGTTAAAGGAAGTATCTATTTTAATAGGTATATGGGTTGCCATATATGGAATTGACTCATGGAGAAGAGAATACATTGAAAAACGCAAAATAGAGTTAGCTGAAGAGGTTCTTGCATTATTTTACGAGGTAAAAGATGTTATTAGGTATATCAGACATCCTGTAAGTCTTTCTAAAGAAACAGAAGATATCGAACGTGGACCAAACGAAACCGATGCTCAATATCAAGCTAGAAAAAATGCTTCTGTTGTTTTCAAACGATATAATGAGCACATCCAACTTTTCAGTCGATTGCGCTCACTGCGATACAGATTCATGGCACAGGTGGGTAACGGTGAATGTCAGTAAAGATGTCACCAAAAGTTATTTTATTTTTTCCCATCAAGCAACCTTTTTAAGATGTTGTTTAGTTCCTGGATTGAGATCAACACTTAAAATAGGATCCCAATTCCGGATGTTTCCAGACCACCGCTCTGGATGTTTAGAACGGGCTTTTTTGTATACCTCTTTACGCTTGGCTAAAATCTCAATATCCAAGCCTAAGTGTCTCTGCTCAGGCGTAACAAACTTAATTTTGCTGTGATAATGTTTAAAATTATACCAATTAACAAATTCAAGACACCAATTCCTGGCTTCTTCCAGACTAGAAAATCTACATGGATACTCAGGACAATATTTTACTGTTTTAAAAAGGGACTCTATGTATGGATTATCATCACTAACATGAGGGCGACTAAAAGATGGCACTATCCCTAAATTCTGCATAGTAGCTAACATGCTTGAGCCTTTCATAGGCTTACCATTGTCTGAATGAATCACAAGCCCTTGTCCTGTAATATTTTCACAAAGCAAAGCTCTATTTAGTACTTTTGTTGCCAAGTCACTTTTTTGTTCTGAATATACCTCCCATCCTACTATCTTACGGCTATAAATATCTATGTACATGTATAAATAAAAAAACATGCCTTGGATTAATGTAGGAAGATAAGTGATATCCCAACTCCAAATCTGATTCGGCCCTGAAGCTCTATAATGTTTAGGTTTGGAATATGTCTTGGGTTTAGACCTTTGCCTGTGTGTCAATTGACCTGCTTCTCTGAGTACACGGTAAAAAGTACTTTCTGATGCAATATATTGCCCTCTGTCAGCTAACATGGGTACAATCTTATTGGGGGATAACTCTTTGAAGGTCTCTGAATTACAAATAGATAAGATCTTTTTTCTTTCTTGCTCAGACAACTTGTTAGCTGGCTTCCTGGGGACATCTTTTCTCTTATCTTCCAAAGTCCCTGCACTCTTCCATCGTTGGTAAGTCCTTATTGAAATCCCAATAAGATCACATGCTTTTTTCAAACTACACCCCTCTTTTTTGGCTTGTGTTATAGCTTTGTAAGCATATTCTTTTTGTTGTAACTCTATCTTTCGTCCTCTTGCTCCTCCAAGAAATTTTCCCATTTTTTTTTAAGCACCAATAAAGCCGTTGTCTCTGCTATAGTCTTGTCCTTTCGCCGTATTTCCCTTTCTAACTTGCAAATCTTCTGTTTTAATCTTTTCTCTTTTTTCTTGAATTCCTTATTAGAACGGTTATCAATATTTTCCAGACAGGCCTGTTTCCATTTCTCCAATGTACTCGGATATATGCCTTTTTCCCTACAAAACCTGGACACCTCAATCTCACTCATTGAGGCACATTGAAAAAGTAAATTAAGTTTTTCTTCAGCTGAAAATTTTTTATTCATTGTTTTTCCTTTTTGAGCGTTAATTTTCCATGTCATCACTGTACTATAGGGGATATTATTCTCTCTTGCAATAGCAGCAACTGTTTTTGAAGTGGTTAAAATTTGCTTAAGCACACTTTCTTTAACATCTTCAGGATAAAACATAATAAAAGACTCCTTTTCGCCCAGGTTAAAATTTTCCCTTCCCCCTAGGGGGAAGGATGATAAGATAGGAGCTCAAGAAAAGAACCCCCTTTCTTATCTCACTAAGGCGACATCTTTCCTGAGACATTGGGACAGCTACCAGAAGTTTGAGTTACAAAGTTTTCTTTTTCACACTCTATTCATTGGGATTGCGGTTGGGTGAGGGAATTGAGCTTCACCTCGGAGATATCGACTATACAAACATGAGGGTTCATATTCGTGATGCCAAGGGCAGAAAAGATAGATTAGTCCCATTGCCACGGAAAACCTTACAGGTACTCAGAAATTTTTGGAGAGTTCACAAACATCCACGCTTTATATTCCCAAATCGCAAAAGAGGTCGTAAAAACGCCCATCTTGTTGACAAACCACTGGATAGAAGTGGCATCCAGACTGCCATGAAAGTAGTTGTCACAGAACTAGAAATTAGAAAAAAAATTTCATGTCACTCTCTTCGCCACAGTTATGCGACACATATGCTGGAGGCCGGAGTTGACCTTGTAGAATTACAGAAAATCCTGGGGCATGTCAGCATCCTCACAACCTCAAAATACACACACCTTACCAACAAAACCGGAACCAATGCTCAAAAGGCTGCAAACTTCCTCAGCAATCACCTTGAAATCAGATGGGGAGATGTGCAATGATTTACCTTTCTTCTATCATAACCCAATTCAAAGATTCTTTTTTTGTAAAGTATAAAAATTTCGTCCTGCCGGCCCATAAAAAGGCCCTACATGTCATGGAACATTGCAGGGATAAACATGGCCCTCTCATGTTAGCACGGTGCTCAAATGATAACTGCTCCCACACCGTTTATATTCCACATTCATGTGGACACAGAAGTTGTCCTCACTGCCAGAACCATGAAAACCAGCAATGGATAGAAAATCAGTTGAGCAAAAAACTTCCCGCTACTTACTGGCTGATTACATTTACTCTTCCCACTCAGCTCAGAAACCTGGCATGGAAAAATCAAAAAACCTTCTATTCCCTGATGTTTGAATCTGTCCAGGAAACCTTGAAGACTTTTGTAAAAAACGATAAAAAACTTGGCGGTGCAGCAGGCTTTATTGCCGTACTTCATACCCATTCCCGCAACCTTAACTATCATCCCCACATCCATGTAATCATGCCTGCAGCCAGCATCAATACAAAAACAGGGCTGTGGCGAACAAAATCCACTAAATACCTCTTTAACCAAAAGGCTCTTGGAACCGTGTTTAGGGCTAAACTCCTGCACGCCATTGTAGATGCAAAACTTAGACTCCCCAAAAATTGCTCCAAAAAATGGATCGTCCACTGTAAAAACGTCGGAAACGCTGAAAAGGCCATTGTCTATCTTGGCAATTATCTTTACAGAGGAGTTATTCGGGAAAAGGACATCTTAAAATGCAAAAACGGAAAGGTCACCTTCAGATACTTCCATGCCAAAACCAGGCAATATAAAACCAGAACCGTTTCAGGTGAATACTTCCTCTATCTCATTATGCTCCATGTATTGCCTAAAGGCTTTAGAAGAAGCAGAAGTTATGGCTTTCTTCACTCATGCAGCAAGAAATTAATCTGTTTTTTACAGTTGATACTCCGTATTAATCCATTCACCAAATGGAAACGAAAACCAAAACCGTCAATAGTCTGCCCCCTCTGTGGAAATAGCATGAAGATTATAAAAACAATGATACCTGGATTATTACCATCGCAACCTGGTTATTGTACATGAAAGGGGCTGGGAGGATGATTATGTAAGCTCAAACCATATATGATTCAAAAAACCGGAGATCTTTTAAAATCCCCGGCAAAGGATAGTTATACCCTAAAAACAGAATTTTTTACCTGAAAATTGCCTGGATATTAAAAAAAATGACAATCGCAACAACAAATCAACTTCCCATAGCATTGGTTAATCCAACCAATGCCCCTTACCACCACTTTCCTTGATCAACACTCCATAGCCACAAAAAGATATTTTCTATATTTAACCGGGCTTGTCCAACAAACGGTTCAGATTGTGGTTCGCTCTCTTACGCTCGCTCTCACAATCTAACCTTATTCGTTATACTATTTTATGGAATATCTCTTTTTTAAATTCTTATATAATTTGCTCGATTCTCTCTTCATATGCAAAACTGCTACTATTATCGCATCTTCTCCATCTATGTCATAATATATCGCATATGGAAATCTTTTACTTAACATACGATATAAACCAAAATTTTTAGAGTGAATTCCTCCATAAAGGAATAAGGACTCAATATCAGATATTATATTATCTCTAAAATAATCTCCCAACCCCTTCTCTTGCATCTCATAAAATCTTTTTCCTTCTTCAATATCCTCTTTAACTTCCTCAAGAAGGAATATCCTTTTTATTCTTTTCAATTCATCTACCTCAATTCATTGATGGTAATAAATTTAGCTTCCCCTTTTTTCATCTTTGCCATCCGTTCTTCCAGAATCTCTTTGTGCCATTGAGGAGAATTTATTCCATCATCTTCCTGTAACAAGGAATCCCAAATTTGTTCCATTAATACAAGTTTTTCTTTTTTTGACATCTCTTTCAATTTTTCTGTTAATAACATCTTAAATAACTCCATTTTTTATAGTATAACGTTAGAGGTCAGCGGCGAGCGGTTAGCGAGTCCGCTGAACCGACTTGTTGAACCGACTTGTTAGCCCTTTGATCTTATATTGTTTTTTAAATTTCTTCTATTGTATCTTTAAGCTTTGGTATTTTGTTTTTGCATTCTTCATAAATTATCTCTGCATCAATATCAAAATAATGATGACTTATTATATCTATCATTCAATTTATCCCTTTAATCAATAGAGGGATATTTAGAAAATAATTACTCTTCTATAAGTTTATCTATTTTTTTAAACACTTTCTCCAATTTCTACATACCTCCTAAAGAATTGATACAATCTAATACTTTTCTTACTGGTGCAAAACGATATAGAATAACTTCTAATGCATTATTTATTTACTGTAAGATTTCTATTATCAATTCCTTATCGTTATACGTAAATAAAATTTCTTTCTATTCTTTTTTTCAATAATAGGTTTATATCATTTCTAACTCTTATAATATCAACATGATTATTAAATTTTTCTTTCAATTCTATTTTTTTCCTACCTCACAAAAAAAATCTGGATATTTTTGTTCTACAACTACAGCTATATCACTTTTTTGATTATATTCATTTCTTGCTACAGAGCAAAATATACCCATCTTAATAATTTTATCTTTATATTTTTCTTTTATTTTCTGTAATTCTTTTATTATTACTTCTCTATTCATCACTTTTATTTAGGGCTAACGTTAAAGCTAAGCTGCCGACAACCGCAAGCCTAAGGCGCAGCGGGTTGGCGGTCAGCTTCAGCGCCTTGTTGGGCGCTCTTCAAATTAATATTTCAACATCTATCCCCAAGGCCTCTGCTATTGATTTTAATGTATCTATTGTGGGATTTCTTTTTCCAGTTTCTATCTGAGAAAGATATGAAGACGTAATACCTGCTCGTTTTGCAAGCTCTCTAACCGTAATTTGTTTGTATTCACGCCATGCCCGAATGGGATGGATCCCCTCTAAAATAGCAAAGGTCACTTCACCAGGAATGTTCTGCTCTTCCCCACTCTCTATTGCTTGAACATATTTCTCGATATCCTTTCTGTCTTCAATATCATCCATTAATTCCTGAATTTTTATATATTCTTTATAAGGAATTACTGCCCATTCAGGCTTACCATTTTTTTCAATAATTTGAACATTCATTTATATACTCCACCTCTCGTTTTTATTTTTATAATGTGAATATTTTTTTCACTATCATTAACCAGATAAACTACACGCCAATCTCCCACTCGCATCCTGTATCCAGGATGATTGGTTAATTTCTTAATATTTGACATTTTTTCTGGATGGTTAGCTAATTCTTTTATTTTTTTAGCAATTTTTAAGGCTAAATTTCGAGGCATTTTTCGAAGAGTTTTGTCAGCCTGTTTACTAAAAGTGATTTTATACATATAAATATTTTAGCTCTTGGCCATCAACAAGTCAACCCTTCAAACGCTATTAAGCGAGAATTCATAAATATTAGCTTTTTTGAGCCCAACGTTAAAGCTAAGCTGCCGACAACCGCAAGCCTAGGGCGCAGCGGGTTGGCGGTCAGCTTCAGCGCCTTGTTGGACGAAGCCGCTAAAGCGGCAAGCAATTTTAGGTAATTATACTTCGGATAATTAATGATTGCAATATAAAGTTTATGTGATAAAAGGTTAGCTAGTATTGAGCCAAGAAGAGGCTCTTAAATTAGGAGGTTATAATGAACACAAACATGCCCACTGACCCCAAATTCAATGCTTATTATCAAAAACATGTTAAGTTACTGAAATTAAGCGGATTTCAGCCAAAAACAATTGAGGCATATTCTAGGGCACTTAGGCGAATCGGAAATTACTTTGATTGTAAAATATCCGACCTATCCTCTGACCAGCTTCTGGATTACTTCAACGATCTTCGGGCAAGCCACTCCTGGAGTGCCGTCAAGCTCGATCTCTATGGTCTCAAATTTTTTTATTCCTATGTGCTGAAAAAAACATGGGAAAATATCCCTTTGATTAAACCGCCAAAAACATCCAGAATTCCTGATATTCTGACTATAGAAGAACTTCAACGATTAATAACAGCTACCAGAAGTTTGAGTTACAAAGTTTTCTTTTTCACACTCTATTCATTGGGATTGCGGTTGGGTGAGGGAATTGAGCTTCACCTCGGAGATATCGACTATACAAACATGAGGGTTCATATTCGTGATGCCAAGGGCAGAAAAGATAGATTAGTCCCATTGCCACGGAAAACCTTACAGGTACTCAGAAATTTTTGGAGAGTTCACAAACATCCACGCTTTATATTCCCAAATCGCAAAAGAGGTCGTAAAAACGCCCATCTTGTTGACAAACCACTGGATAGAAGTGGCATCCAGACTGCCATGAAAGTAGTTGTCACAGAACTAGAAATTAGAAAAAAAATTTCATGTCACTCTCTTCGCCACAGTTATGCGACACATATGCTGGAGGCCGGAGTTGACCTTGTAGAATTACAGAAAATCCTGGGGCATGTCAGCATCCTCACAACCTCAAAATACACACACCTTACCAACAAAACCGGAACCAATGCTCAAAAGGCTGCAAACTTCCTCAGCAATCACCTTGAAATCAGATGGGGAGATGTGCAATGATTTACCTTTCTTCTATCATAACCCAATTCAAAGATTCTTTTTTTGTAAAGTACCTAAAATTTGCATCATAAGATAATGTTTAGCTTGACAATATAGTGAATTAATGGTATAAAGTGTTTCAAATAGGAAGTATGAAGGAGGCACTGATTCTATGCGTAGATTCCATGTTAAGTTCACTGAAAAAAATCTTACGGGCAACGCCGGACTGGTATTGCTGGGCCTGTTTGCTGACAAACTGAAGCTTCCCAAGATGCTTGAGCAACACATTACTATTAAGCGGGGAGCTACCGCACAGTATAAGGTTTCCGACATTATCATGATTTTGATGATGGCAGTGTTAGCTGGGGCTAAGCATATGAGCCATGTATTTATCCTAAGATCTGATTTAGCATTGAGGTCGCTTTTTAAATGGGAAAGGTTTCCTGACTATACTACCATAAATCGGGTTTTTAAGTTGTTTAATCCCCGACATTGCAATGAGCTCTCCGATGTAGAAACAAAAGTGCGCAAAAAGGTTTGGGGTAAAAAATGGTTTAGCCGCATCACTTTAGATTTGGACTCTACAGTGCGTGGGGTGTATGGGAAACAGGAAGGTGCCGAGAAGGGTTACAACCCCAAGAAGCCAGGACAAAGGGGATATCATCCGCTCCTTTGCTTTATTGCTGAGACGCGGGAATGTCTTCACAACTGGTTTAGAGCCGGAGATGCTTATTCAGCCAATGGTTGTGTAGAGTTTATGCAAGAGTGCTTTGCCAAGCTTCCAAGGAGAGTCTGGAAAATTATTGTACGTGCAGATTCCGCCTTTTTTAATGGAGAACTTTTAGACTACTTAGAAGAGGCTCATGCTTTGTACTTAATCAAGGTTAAGATGCGAGGACTCACTCAGCTTTTAGAAGCTCAGAAATGGCACAAGGTTAAAAATAGACCTGGCTATGAGAAGACCGAATTCACATACAAATGTGAGAGGTGGAAACACCCCCGCCGGTTTGTGGCCGTACGTCAAGTAATAGAGAGCAAATTTAGTTGCTTTTTTTTCAGCGTTACAAAGACTGAGTATGATTATTTTTGTTATGTAACAAATATGAACCTGAGTCCCTGGGACGTCCACAGGTATTATTGCCAACGGGGGGCCAGTGAAAACTGGATTGAGTGGTGTAAGGGACAGATGGCCTCTGGAAGCATTTTGACACAGGATTTTTGGGCCAACTCCGCCATATTCCAGACCTGTATTCTGGCTTACAATCTACTGGTTTGGATGATGTGGCTCAACGATGAAGATGGTTTTAGAGAAGAGCCCAACACAATCCGCATGTTTCTAATCCATGTTCCAGCTCGGCTGATGCATGCGGGACGACAATGGTTCCTTCGATTATCGAGGGATTATTTTTTCAAAGAACGTTGGATAAAGATAGAAAATTCCATCCGGTCATTACAATTTGCTTAATCTTTTTTTGAGAGTATCCTCCAAAATAGGATTTTGCGTAAGTCCATGTGCAGTGGTGTGCCTTTACACACCCGTAAAGAGTGCCACTGACCGCAGCTTCTACCTGAAAAAGCCTTCCAAGTCACAATGAGGGAGACATATCCTTTAACATAACAGCTCCATATCTAGGTATCTCTGTCCAGAACAATCAGTTGCTTACGATTGAACTGTAATTGCAGATTTTAGGAAGTATAAAAATTTCGTCCTGCCGGACCATAAAAAGGCCCTACATGTCATGGAACATTGCAGGGATAAACATGGCCCTCTCATGTTAGCACGGTGCTCAAATGATAACTGCTCCCACACCGTTTATATTCCACATTCATGTGGACACAGAAGTTGTCCTCACTGCCAGAACCATGAAAACCAGCAATGGATAGAAAATCAGTTGAGCAAAAAACTTCCCGCTACTTACTGGCTGATTACATTTACTCTTCCCACTCAGCTCAGAAACCTGGCATGGAAAAATCAAAAAACCTTCTATTCCCTGATGTTTGAATCTGTCCAGGAAACCTTGAAGACTTTTGTAAAAAACGATAAAAAACTTGGCGGTGCAGCAGGCTTTATTGCCGTACTTCATACCCATTCCCGCAACCTTAACTATCATCCCCACATCCATGTAATCATGCCTGCAGCCAGCATCAATACAAAAACAGGGCTGTGGCGAACAAAATCCACTAAATACCTCTTTAACCAAAAGGCTCTTGGAACCGTGTTTAGGGCTAAACTCCTGCACGCCATTGTAGATGCAAAACTTAGACTCCCCAAAAATTGCTCCAAAAAATGGATCGTCCACTGTAAAAACGTCGGAAACGCTGAAAAGGCCATTGTCTATCTTGGCAATTATCTTTACAGAGGAGTTATTCGGGAAAAGGACATCTTAAAATGCAAAAACGGAAAGGTCACCTTCAGATACTTCCATGCCAAAACCAGGCAATATAAAACCAGAACCGTTTCAGGTGAATACTTCCTCTATCTCATTATGCTCCATGTATTGCCTAAAGGCTTTAGAAGAAGCAGAAGTTATGGCTTTCTTCACTCATGCAGCAAGAAATTAATCTGTTTTTTACAGTTGATACTCCGTATTAATCCATTCACCAAATGGAAACGAAAACCAAAACCGTCAATAGTCTGCCCCCTCTGTGGAAATAGCATGAAGATTATAAAAACAATGATACCTGGATTATTACCATCGCAACCTGGTTATTGTACATGAAAGGGGCTGGGAGGATGATTATGTAAGCTCAAACCATATATGATTCAAAAAACCGGAGATCTTTTAAAATCCCCGGCAAAGGATAGTTATACCCTAAAAACAGAATTTTTTACCTGAAAATTGCCTGGATATTAAAAAAAATGACAATCGCAACAACAAATCAACTTCCCATAGCATTGGTTAATCCAACCAATGCCCCTTACCACCACTTTCCTTGATCAACACTCCATAGCCACAAAAAGATATTTTCTATATTTAACCGGGCTTGTCCAACAAACGGTTCAGATTGTGGTTCGCTCTCTTACGCTCGCTCTCACAATCTAACCTTATTCGTTATTGTGGTTCGCTCTCTTACGCTCGCTCTCACAATCTAACCTTATTCATTAGCCCTTTGATTTTATATGTCTTTTAAAATCTCTTCTATTGTATCTTTAAGCTCTGGTATTTTATTCTTGCATACTTCATAAATTATCTCTGCATCAATATCAAAATGTTGATGACTTATTATATCCCTCATTCCTTTTATCCCTTTCCAATCAATAGAAGGATATTTAGAAAATAATTTCCCTTATGTAAGTTTATCTATTTTTTTAACACTTTCTCCAATTGCTATAAGTTACATACATATTGAATCCAATTTTTCCATGACACGTGGTGAATCGGTAAAATCAGATACTGTTTTCACTGGTTTAAAAAGAAACAAAATAATATCTAAAGCATTATCTATTTGCTGCAAAATTTCTATTATTAACTCTTTGTCATTATTCATAAATAGAGTCTCTTTCTATTCTTTTCTTTAAAAAAGGATTTATATCATTTCTAAGTCTTATAATATCAACATTTTTGTTAAACTTTTCTTTCAGTTCTATTTTTATTCTACCTAATAAAAACAAATCTAGATATTTTTGTTCTACAACTACATCTATATCACTTTCTTGATTATATTCATTTCTTGCTACAGAACCAAATATACCTATCTTAATAATTTTATCTTTATATTTTTCTTTTATTTTCTGTAATTCTTTTATTATTACTTCTCTATTCACCACTTTTATTTAGGGCTAACGCAAAGCTCAGTGGCGAGCATCCGCCAAGCCGTAGGCGCAGGCGGGTTGCGAGTCCACTGCAGCGCCTTGTTCGGCGAAACCCTATTTATAATATTTATGATATTGTTTTTATAAAATTTCTCTCTTTCTCGTTCTTTATTTTTCTTTATTCTGTTTTTGTATTATGGGTCAATTACATAGAATTCTGCAGGATACTATAATATCAGCAATTCTCGGTGAGTTTGTAAACGTCAGATTTACAAAAAAAGTACAAGAAAAATTATATTTATTTTTCGTAGAATATATTAAAAAAATAAACAAAAAGATATTCTATAACTGTCTCTAAATAACTATATAAGACCGTAAAATCAAATTATTTCTCACCGAGAATTAATGATTTAATATACATCCCTTCTATGACCTATTTTCAATATATAAATCTCTTTTTCATCCCAATCTATATCAAATAATACTCTGTAATTTCCTATTCTTAATCTATAATCTGCTAAAGGATGATTTCTTAAATGTTTAATCTGGGAAATATTAGGAAAATTTTTTAAATCTTCTATACCCATTTTTATTTTTGGCAGATTCTTTTTAGATATTTTCCTTAAATCTTTTAATACACTTTTTGCATAGATTATCTTAAACATCTAATTCTTTCCATATTTCATCATGTTCAAAAACTTCTCCATGTTTTATTTCATCTTTTCGGGATAATATTTCATCCTTTAATTTTTTATATTTTGCTTGATTAAATAATAATTTCAAAAAATACTTAACTTTTTCTTGGTCATTTTTATCTAGTTTCTGCAATATTTCTAGTTCAGTTGTATTCATCTTTGATATCCTTATCGTTTTATTATGCGTCGAACGCAAAGCTCAGTGGCGAGCAACCGCCAAGCCGTAGGCGCAGGCGGGTTGCGAGTCCACTGGAGCAATTTGTTAGAGATTTTATTACTATGTTACTAAGCTCTATACCTCTATCTTAATCTAAATACCAATTAATTATATAACACAAAATGTATCTATCTTTTTTCTATCTCAAAAAATTATCTCTTTAAAACGAAATAATCAAATAGATTTTTTCTTTTTTAATCTCGTCTATTGTGCAATAAATAATCTCTTTTATACAACTGATTATCTATTTTATATGGGATTTTATAATTCAAATATAAAATTATCTCTTTATTGCAAAATAATAGAATATAGCAACAACTAATCTTTCTTCTCAATCCCTTTATAATCTATCCTATTACTTTGTTTCCTATCACAAAATTATTTATTAATGCAACGAATAATCAAAAAGATTATTTCTTTACACCATTATCTCTTTAACACAAAATAATCTCCTCACCTACACCTAATCAAAATACCAATTACTTATCTATCTCTTTAATTTTTTCTTCTGTCTCTAACGTTCAGGGTCATTTGCCGACATGGAGCGCAACGGAATCTCGCTCAAATATGACCCGTTGTTAGCTTTATATTATGTTATTCTTGCCAATGCCTTCTCACTGTCGCTATTTTAGCATCCTTCCTAAAAAAACTTCCATCTGGTTTACATATTCTTATTGAACCTTCCGGTAATTTAAATAATTTTTCTATTTTTTGAATAATAGTTCCTACCATTGCATCATCTCTAGCCCCTCTATATCTAACTAATTCTGGTTCATCCAATATAACATCTTTAGTATACCATTCAATTGCATCTATTGGCTGCCATACGAAACCATTTTCAACATGAAATTCTGGTAATCCTTTTAAAGGATTTATGTAATTACTTCTCATTACCTTTATTGATAAGCTTTTAAAGCACTTTAACAAAATGTCTAAAATTTCATTTTGTTGAGATCCAACAACAGCGAAAAAAGCAGAGTTAGACAACTCGTGGAAATTTACACTTTGTCCATGATAAACATAAACTGTTGCAGTGATATCTTTATTATGACAAGCAAATTTTTTTAGGGCATCACAAACTATATCTCCATATCCAAAAAATTTTTGTGGAATAGTGTTTAAATCTACTTCAATAGTGGGGAGTAAGGTATTTGATTTTTTCAAATTTAACTCACTTATTTCAACATATAAGGTAACTTTCATGCAATTTGATCCTGTTTAAAATTATAATTAAGGTTGTGTACCATTCTCCCTCATTAAGGCATCAAACTTTTCCCATTCTAAATGAAATCCTTTGATATGACTTTTAGGTTTCCATTCAATTGATCCTTTACTTATTCTTAATGTTCCTAACTTTTCATTATCAGAGTATATATGAAATTCGACATCTTTATTTAAGACTGTTTTGGAAGGAATTTTCATAAAAATTTCATGTATAGGCATTTCTTCCTCCATCTATTGAATCATAGCCAACGCCTAAACTCAGCGTCTGCGTATAACACCGTCCGCTGGAGCGTATGTTAGGTGTTAACAAAATCTAAATCTTTAATAAAACTTAAGGTAATCTTTACTTTTTCTTTCTTTGTTTTATTTCCAACTTTTATTTTTAAATTCTTTTCCCATTCAATTTTATCTATATTTGTCACTAATTCTATACCATCTTCTGTATTTTTTACCTGAATCTCTTGGTTTAAAATTTTTTCAATAAATTTTTGAATTCCCCTTTTTGCCCCAATTTTATACCATATTTTAGTTTTATCTACTATTATTTCTTCAATCTTCTCTATTGAATCTTCCATTTTTTCTGTAGGCCTATCTCCTTCCGCCTCGAAATCAAATTTTTTTTCTAATCTCTTTCGCCATTTATTTAAAGTTTGTGAATGAATTTTTTTGCCAACTTTAAATATCATTTTTATCTCCTAACGTTAGAGGTCAGCGGCGAGCGGTTAGCGAGTCCGCTGAACCGACTTGTTGAACCGACTTGTTGAACCGACTTGTTGAACCGACTTGTTGGACGAAGCCGCTAAAGCGGCAAGCAATTTTAGGTAATTATACTTCGGATAATTAATGATTGCAATATAAAGTTTATGTGATAAAAGGTTAGCTAGTATTGAGCCAAGAAGAGGCTCTTAAATTAGGAGGTTATAATGAACACAAACATGCCCACTGACCCCAAATTCAATGCTTATTATCAAAAACATGTTAAGTTACTGAAATTAAGCGGATTTCAGCCAAAAACAATTGAGGCATATTCTAGGGCACTTAGGCGAATCGGAAATTACTTTGATTGTAAAATATCCGACCTATCCTCTGACCAGCTTCTGGATTACTTCAACGATCTTCGGGCAAGCCACTCCTGGAGTGCCGTCAAGCTCGATCTCTATGGTCTCAAATTTTTTTATTCCTATGTGCTGAAAAAAACATGGGAAAATATCCCTTTGATTAAACCGCCAAAAACATCCAGAATTCCTGATATTCTGACTATAGAAGAACTTCAACGATTAATAACAGCTACCAGAAGTTTGAGTTACAAAGTTTTCTTTTTCACACTCTATTCATTGGGATTGCGGTTGGGTGAGGGAATTGAGCTTCACCTCGGAGATATCGACTATACAAACATGAGGGTTCATATTCGTGATGCCAAGGGCAGAAAAGATAGATTAGTCCCATTGCCACGGAAAACCTTACAGGTACTCAGAAATTTTTGGAGAGTTCACAAACATCCACGCTTTATATTCCCAAATCGCAAAAGAGGTCGTAAAAACGCCCATCTTGTTGACAAACCACTGGATAGAAGTGGCATCCAGACTGCCATGAAAGTAGTTGTCACAGAACTAGAAATTAGAAAAAAAATTTCATGTCACTCTCTTCGCCACAGTTATGCGACACATATGCTGGAGGCCGGAGTTGACCTTGTAGAATTACAGAAAATCCTGGGGCATGTCAGCATCCTCACAACCTCAAAATACACACACCTTACCAACAAAACCGGAACCAATGCTCAAAAAGCTGCAAACTTCCTCAGCAATCACCTTGAAATCAGATGGGGAGATGTGCAATGATTTACCTTTCTTCTATCATAACCCAATTCAAAGATTCTTTTTTTGTAAAGTATAAAAATTTCGTCCTGCCGGCCCATAAAAAGGCCCTACATGTCATGGAACATTGCAGGGATAAACATGGCCCTCTCATGTTAGCACGGTGCTCAAATGATAACTGCTCCCACACCGTTTATATTCCACATTCATGTGGACACAGAAGTTGTCCTCACTGCCAGAACCATGAAAACCAGCAATGGATAGAAAATCAGTTGAGCAAAAAACTTCCCGCTACTTACTGGCTGATTACATTTACTCTTCCCACTCAGCTCAGAAACCTGGCATGGAAAAATCAAAAAACCTTCTATTCCCTGATGTTTGAATCTGTCCAGGAAACCTTGAAGACTTTTGTAAAAAACGATAAAAAACTTGGCGGTGCAGCAGGCTTTATTGCCGTACTTCATACCCATTCCCGCAACCTTAACTATCATCCCCACATCCATGTAATCATGCCTGCAGCCAGCATCAATACAAAAACAGGGCTGTGGCGAACAAAATCCACTAAATACCTCTTTAACCAAAAGGCTCTTGGAACCGTGTTTAGGGCTAAACTCCTGCACGCCATTGTAGATGCAAAACTTAGACTCCCCAAAAATTGCTCCAAAAAATGGATCGTCCACTGTAAAAACGTCGGAAACGCTGAAAAGGCCATTGTCTATCTTGGCAATTATCTTTACAGAGGAGTTATTCGGGAAAAGGACATCTTAAAATGCAAAAACGGAAAGGTCACCTTCAGATACTTCCATGCCAAAACCAGGCAATATAAAACCAGAACCGTTTCAGGTGAATACTTCCTCTATCTCATTATGCTCCATGTATTGCCTAAAGGCTTTAGAAGAAGCAGAAGTTATGGCTTTCTTCACTCATGCAGCAAGAAATTAATCTGTTTTTTACAGTTGATACTCCGTATTAATCCATTCACCAAATGGAAACGAAAACCAAAACCGTCAATAGTCTGCCCCCTCTGTGGAAATAGCATGAAGATTATAAAAACAATGATACCTGGATTATTACCATCGCAACCTGGTTATTGTACATGAAAGGGGCTGGGAGGATGATTATGTAAGCTCAAACCATATATGATTCAAAAAACCGGAGATCTTTTAAAATCCCCGGCAAAGGATAGTTATACCCTAAAAACAGAATTTTTTACCTGAAAATTGCCTGGATATTAAAAAAAATGACAATCGCAACAACAAATCAACTTCCCATAGCATTGGTTAATCCAACCAATGCCCCTTACCACCACTTTCCTTGATCAACACTCCATAGCCACAAAAAGATATTTTCTATATTTAACCGGGCTTGTCCAACAAACGGTTCAGATTGTGGTTCGCTCTCTTACGCTCGCTCTCACAATCTAACCTTATTCGTTAGAATTTAGTTCTTCTTTCTAAATAAAAGACACTTAAAATTTTCATAAGTTAGCTGGTCAATTAGTAATTCACAGTTTTCTATTTTAGGGCTTTCCTTGTCTGTTGGATAGCTAAAAACCAACAGATACAACTTGGCATCACTTGGAACTGTTTTTTGGGCGTCCTTTTTTACAAAAGAAAGATCAAGATTTGCGGTTGTCTTTAGTTCAATAATAAATTGTTCATTGTTTAATTCAAAAGATATATCGTATTTTTTCTTTGTATCCTGATCTTGTTGTCCAATTTTTAAATTTCCTACTTGTTTTTTATTTATTAGAAAGCAAGCAAGCGCTGTTTGTATAAGCCATTCAAATCCATAAGGTGTAGTTCTTTGCTTTGATACTAATAGTACTTTTCTTAATGAACAGGCCAGCCACCCGGCTCCATTCATTAAAAACTCTTCAATGAGGGCTACTATTGGATCATTTACTGTGTTCATTAAAACCAACTCCTATTTATTTATAATTCTAACGTTAAAGCTAAGCTGCCGACAACCGCAAGCCTAAGGCGCAGCGGGTTGCGAGTCCACTGGAGCGCTTTGTTGGGCAACACTTATTTTCTGTTAAACTATGTTAGACTCTCACTTACTTAAAAGAACTGAATCAGCCAACGCAATCTGAAGCATATCATCAATCATATTATCAATCATAGTAAAGAATGGACCATTAGGTTGCAATTTTAAAACTTCTCTTGCCGCTCCTTTAACTCAATACGTTTATACTCAGGTACTTCTCCTAGCTTTCGTTCCACATGTTTTATAGCATCGTAATAACTTGCACTTACAATAGAAGGCCATTCTTTTTGCACTATCATATAAAGCTGGTGTTTTAAAGCCACTATCCGCTTTTGGGTAAATGGTATACGATAAACAGCACGTAGTTCTGATTCAATCCGAATACGTTCTTTAAGTATTGGTAAAAGATAGTGTTTTGTCCGGATAACAATAGAGTCCCATAACATACCAAGTGGTGAATAGTCCCACCTGTTAATATTTTCATCAATTAGCTTGGAGAGTTGTTTTTTCTGGATAGGTATCCCATTCCTTTGCCTCATTTTTATGCAAAATTCGACATCGGCCTTGATGCAAATAGCCTGTTCCTTGTCAGGCGCTATATTTATACGAATAGGCTCCTCAAGTTTTCTTATCTGCTCAATAACAGATCGGAGACTCTTGGCAACATTTAACCAAGCCTCATCCTTGTCTTCCCATTTTGACACAGGCTTAGCATCTTTGGGTAAGGACTGCAGTTTCATGAAAGGAGCTCCGTCTAAATCCACTGGACGAACAATAATTGGAATCACCCTTGCTATTTTTCTTTCATGACATTCCATTGCGTGTTTAAGTTCTTTGCTATAACAGTAATCCGAGGCTATGAAGTCAGGGCCTACAAGCAATATTATGATATCGGCTTCTTCAAGATTTCTGTCGATTGTATCATCAAATTCAATGCCAGGAGTAATCTCTCGGTCATGCCATGTCTCAAGTAACCCTTGGCGTTTCAGTAGCGAGAGATGCTTCACGAGTTCGTTAAGAAATGCTTCGTCAGCGTGAGAATAACTAATAAAGGCGCGTATCGGTCTATTAATCATCTTGATTTATTTTTATATGGATATCCATATATAGCCCAACGTTAAAGCTAAGCTGCCGACAACCGCAAGCCTAAGGCGCAGCGGGTTGGCGGTCAGCTTCAGCGCCTTGTTCGGTGTTTATTTCTTTGGAGATATATTCTATCTTACCATTTCTCCATATCGGTACTCGTAAATTATCTTGGCAAGCTCTTTCCAATGTCTTACGAGCTGCTCTTTTTAGAGCTTTTAAAGCCATAACTGTATAATCTTCTCTCTGTTTCCTCATAAATATTACTCCGACTTATCTAATATCTTTGGCTCTGGACCAGATGTATCAAATACTACCCATTTATCAGCCAATGGTCTATATAGGTGAATAAAGTTAATCCAACTTCTTTCAAAGCGACGTCTAATATCTTTTTCAGGTATATTGTGACCCCCTTGTGCAACACGCAGTTTTACACGCTCTATTGCCAATTCTACTGTGGCTAACTTTAGATAATATATAATTATTTCATATCCTTTTGATTTCATTTCTTTAATTTTCTTAAGATAAACCTTACCACTCAAAGTAGTCTCAAAAGCAAAAGATTTTCCTTTTCTAATATATTCATTAATCTGATGAAGCATGATTTTTCCTGCCTTTACTACAGCCTTTTCAGGTTGGAGAGGTGCTAATCCTTCAGCTATCAAATCTGCATTTATAAAATTAGTACATTTCGCCTCACATGGAAGAAATTCTCTTGCAAAAGTTGTCTTTCCTGCTCCATTAGGACCGGCTATAATATAACACAATTTTTTCATTTACTGCCTATTAATCTACACCGAACGCAAAGCTCAGCGGCGAGCAACCGCCAAGCCGTAGGCGCAGGCGGGTTGCGAGTCCACTGGAGCGCCTTGTTAGCGTAACCGTTTGTAATGATTATATTTCTTTTATACTTATTTCCTTTATTCGTCTAAAATCAGAAACATTTCTCGTAACTATAGTTGAAACACCATATGAAATGCCAATACTAGCTATTTCCACATCATGTATCCATAAACCACGAGGATTATATTTTTGAATTAATTCCTCAAAGATTTTAAATGATTTCGGGGTGGGATAAAGCACAACAATATCTCTTAATAATTCTTTTAATATCTCCAAACATTCACCTGTTGATAATCCTATCTCTACATTTCTTGTCAAGACTACTAAAAATTCAGAAATATTCTTTGATGTTGTAAAAAGTCTTACTTCTGGATCTAATAAAATATTCCATGCTCGGTTATGAAACTGAGAATCAGCATCAACTGCGTAAATAAGAACATTTGTGTCTATTAATATAGAATTACTCATATGCCATTTTTCTTATGTTTACTTTGTCAAATTTTCCTTGTAAATGAAGAGTTTTTATTCGTTTTTCCTTTTGAATGTTATTTTTTAAAATTTTAATATATTTTTCTAACTGAAATAAATATTCTTCTGGGATAGAGTCAATTTCTTTTTTTATTTTTTCTTTTAATTCCATTTATTTTACCCTTTTTTAACTTTATTAAAAAAATAGTCTAAATTATATATCCTTATACGCTAACACCCGGGGTCACCTGCCGCCATGAAGCGCCACCGAAATGGCGGTCAGGTGCACCCATTTGTTGGACGAAGCCGCTAAAGCGGCAAGCAATTTTAGGTAATTATACTTCGGATAATTAATGATTGCAATATAAAGTTTATGTGATAAAAGGTTAGCTAGTATTGAGCCAAGAAGAGGCTCTTAAATTAGGAGGTTATAATGAACACAAACATGCCCACTGACCCCAAATTCAATGCTTATTATCAAAAACATGTTAAGTTACTGAAATTAAGCGGATTTCAGCCAAAAACAATTGAGGCATATTCTAGGGCACTTAGGCGAATCGGAAATTACTTTGATTGTAAAATATCCGACCTATCCTCTGACCAGCTTCTGGATTACTTCAACGATCTTCGGGCAAGCCACTCCTGGAGTGCCGTCAAGCTCGATCTCTATGGTCTCAAATTTTTTTATTCCTATGTGCTGAAAAAAACATGGGAAAATATCCCTTTGATTAAACCGCCAAAAACATCCAGAATTCCTGATATTCTGACTATAGAAGAACTTCAACGATTAATAACAGCTACCAGAAGTTTGAGTTACAAAGTTTTCTTTTTCACACTCTATTCATTGGGATTGCGGTTGGGTGAGGGAATTGAGCTTCACCTCGGAGATATCGACTATACAAACATGAGGGTTCATATTCGTGATGCCAAGGGCAGAAAAGATAGATTAGTCCCATTGCCACGGAAAACCTTACAGGTACTCAGAAATTTTTGGAGAGTTCACAAACATCCACGCTTTATATTCCCAAATCGCAAAAGAGGTCGTAAAAACGCCCATCTTGTTGACAAACCACTGGATAGAAGTGGCATCCAGACTGCCATGAAAGTAGTTGTCACAGAACTAGAAATTAGAAAAAAAATTTCATGTCACTCTCTTCGCCACAGTTATGCGACACATATGCTGGAGGCCGGAGTTGACCTTGTAGAATTACAGAAAATCCTGGGGCATGTCAGCATCCTCACAACCTCAAAATACACACACCTTACCAACAAAACCGGAACCAATGCTCAAAAGGCTGCAAACTTCCTCAGCAATCACCTTGAAATCAGATGGGGAGATGTGCAATGATTTACCTTTCTTCTATCATAACCCAATTCAAAGATTCTTTTTTTGTAAAGTATAAAAATTTCGTCCTGCCGGCCCATAAAAAGGCCCTACATGTCATGGAACATTGCAGGGATAAACATGGCCCTCTCATGTTAGCACGGTGCTCAAATGATAACTGCTCCCACACCGTTTATATTCCACATTCATGTGGACACAGAAGTTGTCCTCACTGCCAGAACCATGAAAACCAGCAATGGATAGAAAATCAGTTGAGCAAAAAACTTCCCGCTACTTACTGGCTGATTACATTTACTCTTCCCACTCAGCTCAGAAACCTGGCATGGAAAAATCAAAAAACCTTCTATTCCCTGATGTTTGAATCTGTCCAGGAAACCTTGAAGACTTTTGTAAAAAACGATAAAAAACTTGGCGGTGCAGCAGGCTTTATTGCCGTACTTCATACCCATTCCCGCAACCTTAACTATCATCCCCACATCCATGTAATCATGCCTGCAGCCAGCATCAATACAAAAACAGGGCTGTGGCGAACAAAATCCACTAAATACCTCTTTAACCAAAAGGCTCTTGGAACCGTGTTTAGGGCTAAACTCCTGCACGCCATTGTAGATGCAAAACTTAGACTCCCCAAAAATTGCTCCAAAAAATGGATCGTCCACTGTAAAAACGTCGGAAACGCTGAAAAGGCCATTGTCTATCTTGGCAATTATCTTTACAGAGGAGTTATTCGGGAAAAGGACATCTTAAAATGCAAAAACGGAAAGGTCACCTTCAGATACTTCCATGCCAAAACCAGGCAATATAAAACCAGAACCGTTTCAGGTGAATACTTCCTCTATCTCATTATGCTCCATGTATTGCCTAAAGGCTTTAGAAGAAGCAGAAGTTATGGCTTTCTTCACTCATGCAGCAAGAAATTAATCTGTTTTTTACAGTTGATACTCCGTATTAATCCATTCACCAAATGGAAACGAAAACCAAAACCGTCAATAGTCTGCCCCCTCTGTGGAAATAGCATGAAGATTATAAAAACAATGATACCTGGATTATTACCATCGCAACCTGGTTATTGTACATGAAAGGGGCTGGGAGGATGATTATGTAAGCTCAAACCATATATGATTCAAAAAACCGGAGATCTTTTAAAATCCCCGGCAAAGGATAGTTATACCCTAAAAACAGAATTTTTTACCTGAAAATTGCCTGGATATTAAAAAAAATGACAATCGCAACAACAAATCAACTTCCCATAGCATTGGTTAATCCAACCAATGCCCCTTACCACCACTTTCCTTGATCAACACTCCATAGCCACAAAAAGATATTTTCTATATTTAACCGGGCTTGTCCAACAAACGGTTCAGATTGTGGTTCGCTCTCTTACGCTCGCTCTCACAATCTAACCTTATTCGTTATGCAATTAAATAAATGAGATTGTCTCTTTATAACGTTTATCCTCGCTAAGATTTGGTAGTTTCTGCTGAGGGAAGTTGATAATTAAATCAAGTAATTTATTTATATGAATATCAGTCGTTTTAGATTTTAATAATTTTGCAAGTTCTCTCATCCTTCTATCTGCCTTTGGCATATCTAAATCAAAAACAAATTCTCTGTCTTGAAATAATTTGAGATATTCTTTAATCTCATTTATAGAAAACATATCAATATATTTTTTATAGTATGGCACTGCTCTTTCATCTACCCCTTCCCGATAACCCCTGCCATTACCACAATAACATATACAAATTACTTTTACGAATATTTTCCTCACTGATTCTGGTATACCACTTCTAGGAATCGACTCTTCTATTGACTTGGCATGGGGATATTCATTGTAGAAATTATACCAATCAAAGTGAACACTTCTTAGGTTTTGTAGCTTTTCTAAAAGTTCTGCTGCAAGGCTATCCTCGTCTTTATATTTTAATCCATTCACAATTTCTAAAAAACGGTGGGTTGCGTCTTTTCTATCAACATCTCCATTCTTTCTATATAAACCAAATTTTGAGCCAATTTGATATTTGATTTCCTCTGATGTTATTTTCCATATATACGGAGCTAATTTCTCAATATTTCTTTTTACAATGGGCTCTTGTCTTGGATCACAATACATACCGAATATTGATAATATAAAATCATTAATTCGTTCCTGAGGTTGTTTAGAAATATCTTGCCCTATTATATAGAAATCCTCATCAGGAATTTCATTTGTTCTTATATTATTTAATAATCTTTTTATCTGAATAACTGAATGATCTGGTCTGGCTGTAATTGCATATTTCAAGCAATGCTCTAATAAAGAAAGCATTTCAATGCCTGAAATATCATTTTCATTAGGATGTGCTGAACTAGCATGATTTCTTAAATAGTTAACATGTTCTAGCCTCTTAAAATTTACATCATTAATAAGACCTATTCTTCTAGATATCTCTAAAAGATCATGTTCGGAAATAATATCTAAATCTTCTTTAGTATGTAAATTTCTATATCTCCCACATAGGGATTCGGCTACAGTGAAAAAATATTGTAGATCGAAGGAAACTATGATATTTTTTATTGCTTTAATAGTTTCATCCCATAAATATGCTAAGGCTCCATCAAATAATCCAACTGTTATTGCTACAGTAAATTTTGATAAATAATATGCTTTTTTTCTTTGAGCTATTGGTAAAATCTCCAAAGTACTTTCAAGGGCATGAATAACTTTCCTTCGCTCAGATATCGGTGACAAAACATTCTCCGTAGGTAGATTAATATAGCCAAGTAATTCTGACAAAGGAGCATTTAGAGTTTTTATAGATGTTTCTATTTCACTTGGCCCCTTTTGAGTCGGAATGATACATATATCTTTCACTTTATCCATACTATTCTCCTTTTTCATTTCATAGCATAACGTTAAAAGTCACCAGCCGACAAGACGCAAGCCCGAAGGGAGCAGCGGAATGGCGGTCTGGTGCACTGAATTGTTGCACTGAATTGTTGGACGAAGCCGCTAAAGCGGCAAGCAATTTTAGGTAATTATACTTCGGATAATTAATGATTGCAATATAAAGTTTATGTGATAAAAGGTTAGCTAGTATTGAGCCAAGAAGAGGCTCTTAAATTAGGAGGTTATAATGAACACAAACATGCCCACTGACCCCAAATTCAATGCTTATTATCAAAAACATGTTAAGTTACTGAAATTAAGCGGATTTCAGCCAAAAACAATTGAGGCATATTCTAGGGCACTTAGGCGAATCGGAAATTACTTTGATTGTAAAATATCCGACCTATCCTCTGACCAGCTTCTGGATTACTTCAACGATCTTCGGGCAAGCCACTCCTGGAGTGCCGTCAAGCTCGATCTCTATGGTCTCAAATTTTTTTATTCCTATGTGCTGAAAAAAACATGGGAAAATATCCCTTTGATTAAACCGCCAAAAACATCCAGAATTCCTGATATTCTGACTATAGAAGAACTTCAACGATTAATAACAGCTACCAGAAGTTTGAGTTACAAAGTTTTCTTTTTCACACTCTATTCATTGGGATTGCGGTTGGGTGAGGGAATTGAGCTTCACCTCGGAGATATCGACTATACAAACATGAGGGTTCATATTCGTGATGCCAAGGGCAGAAAAGATAGATTAGTCCCATTGCCACGGAAAACCTTACAGGTACTCAGAAATTTTTGGAGAGTTCACAAACATCCACGCTTTATATTCCCAAATCGCAAAAGAGGTCGTAAAAACGCCCATCTTGTTGACAAACCACTGGATAGAAGTGGCATCCAGACTGCCATGAAAGTAGTTGTCACAGAACTAGAAATTAGAAAAAAAATTTCATGTCACTCTCTTCGCCACAGTTATGCGACACATATGCTGGAGGCCGGAGTTGACCTTGTAGAATTACAGAAAATCCTGGGGCATGTCAGCATCCTCACAACCTCAAAATACACACACCTTACCAACAAAACCGGAACCAATGCTCAAAAGGCTGCAAACTTCCTCAGCAATCACCTTGAAATCAGATGGGGAGATGTGCAATGATTTACCTTTCTTCTATCATAACCCAATTCAAAGATTCTTTTTTTGTAAAGTATAAAAATTTCGTCCTGCCGGCCCATAAAAAGGCCCTACATGTCATGGAACATTGCAGGGATAAACATGGCCCTCTCATGTTAGCACGGTGCTCAAATGATAACTGCTCCCACACCGTTTATATTCCACATTCATGTGGACACAGAAGTTGTCCTCACTGCCAGAACCATGAAAACCAGCAATGGATAGAAAATCAGTTGAGCAAAAAACTTCCCGCTACTTACTGGCTGATTACATTTACTCTTCCCACTCAACTCAGAAACCTGGCATGGAAAAATCAAAAAACCTTCTATTCCCTGATGTTTGCATCTGTCCAGGAAACCCTGAAGACTTTTGTAAAAAACGATAAAAAACTTGGCGGTGCAGCAGGCTTTATTGCCGTACTTCATACCCATTCCCGCAACCTTAACTATCATCCCCACATCCATGTAATCATGCCTGCAGCCAGCATCAATACAAAAACAGGGCTGTGGCGAACAAAATCCACTAAATACCTCTTTAACCAAAAGGCTCTTGGAACCGTGTTTAGGGCAAAACTCCTGCACGCCATTGTAGATGCAAGACTTAAACTCCCCAAAAATTGCTCCAAAAAATGGATCGTCCACTGTAAAAACGTCGGAAACGCTGAAAAAGCCATTGTCTATCTTGGCAATTATCTTTACAGAGGAGTTATTCGGGAAAAGGACATCTTAAAATGCAAAAACGGAAAGGTCACCTTCAGATACTTCCATGCCAAAACCAGGCAATATAAAACCAGAACCGTTTCAGGAGAATACTTCCTCTATCTCATTATGCTCCATGTATTGCCTAAAGGCTTTAGAAGAAGCAGAAGTTATGGGTTTCTTCACTCATGCAGCAAGAAATTAATCTGTTTTTTACAGTTGATACTCCGTATTAATCCATTCACCAAATGGAAACGAAAACCAAAACCGTCAATAGTCTGCCCCCTCTGTGGAAATAGCATGAAGATTATAAAAACAATGATACCTGGATTATTACCATCGCAACCTGGTTATTGTACATGAAAGGGGCTGGGAGGATGATTATGTAAGCTCAAACCATATATGATTCAAAAAACCGGAGATCTTTTAAAATCCCCGGTAAAGGATAGTTATGCCCTAAAAACAGAATTTTTTACCTGAAAATTGCCTGGATATTAAAAAAAATGACAATCGCAACAACAAATCAACTTCACATAGCATTGGTTAATCCAACCAATGCCCCTTACCACCACTTTCCTTGATCAACACTCCATAGCCACAAAAAGATATTTTCTATATATAACCGGGCTTGTCCAACAAACGGTTCAGATTGTGGTTCGCTCTCTTACGCTCGCTCTCACAATCTAACCTTATTCGTTATGCTATTACAGCTTATCATATTCAAATGGTTCAACGTCTGGAACTTCTTTTAGAGCATCTAAAAACTTATCCCGTGAAGCTTCCTTAGCTCTTTTTTTTAGATAATCTAAGGTCATTAACGCACTAATCTTCTCTGCTAATGCAGAGGCAATAAACTGATTAATTGATATTCCTTCTTTTTTGGATAACTCTCGTACTGTTTCATGAAGAGAGTTAGGTAATCGTACACTTAATGTGCTCATTTAACGACTCCTATTTTATTTAAAAAATCTTTTGCTGATAGGACTTTTATACCAAATTGTTCTACTCCCTTAAAATCTCTTATATTGTAAGTCACTATATATTTACATCGAGCTGTTACTGCCAATTCGAGTATCATATCGTCCTTCGGATCTCTCAAAAATGGTCTCCATAAATAATAAATTTCATGATGTTCCGATACTAAACACAAATAATTTAAAATATCATTTATTTTTTCATCTGATAGTTTAATTTTTGAACGATTTCGTTTAATAATTGATTTATATTCAATAAATAGTGGTACTGACAATACAATATCAAAATATCCTTGCCCAATTAATGATATTAATTTAAATGAAGCACCACGCCTCGAATATAGAGCTGATAATAATACGTTGGTATCAATTATTATTTTGGGGACTTCCATATAGGTATTATATGCGATACTATAAAAATGTCAACCCCCTAGTCTTATTTAAGCATAACGTTAAAGCTAAGCTGCCGACAACCGCAAGCCTAAGGCGCAGCGGGTTGGCGGTCAGCTTCAGCGCCTTGTTGGGCGCTCTTCAAATTAATATTTCAACATCTATCCCCAAGGCCTCTGCTATTGATTTTAATGTATCTATTGTGGGATTTCTTTTTCCAGTTTCTATCTGAGAAAGATATGAAGACGTAATACCTGCTCGTTTTGCAAGCTCTCTAACCGTAATTTGTTTGTATTCACGCCATGCCCGAATGGGATGGATCCCCTCTAAAATAGCAAAGGTCACTTCACCAGGAATGTTCTGCTCTTCCCCACTCTCTATTGCTTGAACATATTTCTCGATATCCTTTCTGTCTTCAATATCATCCATTAATTCCTGAATTTTTATATATTCTTTATAAGGAATTACTGCCCATTCAGGCTTACCATTTTTTTCAATAATTTGAACATTCATTTATATACTCCACCTCTCGTTTTTATTTTTATAATGTGAATATTTTTTTCACTATCATTAACCAGATAAACTACACACCAATCTCCCACTCGCATCCTGTATCCAGGATGATTGGTTAATTTCTTAATATTTGACATTTTTTCTGGATGGTTAGCTAATTCTTTTATTTTTTTAGCAATTTTTAAGGCTAAATTTCGAGGCATTTTTCGAAGAGTTTTGTCAGCCTGTTTACTAAAAGTGATTTTATACATATAAATATTTTAGCTCTTGGCCATCAACAAGTCAACCCTTCAAACGCTATTAAGCGAGAATTCATAAATATTAGCTTTTTTGAGCCCAACGTTAAAGCTAAGCTGCCGCTATGAGCGCAGCGAAATAGCGGTCAGCTTCAGCGCCTTGTTAGAAATTTTCTATTTTCAATTTCATTTTTTATTGGGTATTTTAAATAAGCTTAAATCCTCTATAAAACGAAAATCTCTAATATTGTAAGTCCATAAACTAATATCATAACAAATAGCCGTAGAAGCTATTAAGGCATCTGGTATCTTCAGTGTATGACTTTTTGAATATTTTTCAATTAAATTTATTGCTATTTCTGTAATCTCTTCGTTTAAAGGCAATATGCTGAACTCACTTAATGCTTTTTTGATTTTGTTTAATTCTCTCTTGTTAAGTGCTCCATAATATAATTCCATTAGAGTAATAGCACTTACTGCAATATCTGCGTTTTCTAAGTTATTCAAAATATTTTTTGTAGTTTCATTGCCTTTTAAGTACTCTATAATTACATCTGTATCACATAAAATTCTTACATTCTCCATGCTTTTTCTCTTAATGTCTCTTTTGTAATATCCCTATCTTTCCAAATACCAAAAATTTCCTCTAATTTTTGTTCTTTTTTATATTTTTGAGATTTTTGAATTTTAACAAAAGGCAATTGTCTCAAAAAATTTATTAAAGCTCTTCCTTCTTTATTATTTTCAACTTCTAAAATAACTTGCATACATTTCTCCCTATTTATCTTTTAATTTTTTCTAACGTTAGAGGTCAGCGGCGAGCGGTTAGCGAGTCCGCTGAACCGACTTGTTAGCCCTTTGATTTTATATGTCTTTTAAAATCTCTTCTATTGTATCTTTAAGCTCTGGCATTTTATTCTTGCATACTTCATAAATTATCTCTATATCAACATCAAAATAATGATGACTTATTATATCCCTCATTCTTTTTATCCCTTTTCTATCAATAGAGGGATATTTAGAAAATAATTTCCCTTCTATAAGTTTATCTTTTTTTTAACACTTTCTCCAATTGCTATAAGTTATATACATATTGAATCCAATTTCTACATACCTCCTAATGAATTGGTAAAATATAATACTTTTCTTACTGGTGCAGAACGATATAGAATAACTTCTAATGCATTATTTATTTGCTGTAAGATTTCCATTATCAATTCCTTATCGTTATACGTAAATAAAATCTCTTTCTATTCTTTTTTTCATAGATGGCTTTATATCATTTGTAAATCTTATAATATCAACATGACTATTAAATTTTTCTTCCAATTCTATTTTTATCCTACCTAATAAAAATAAATCTGCATATTTCTGTCCTACAACTACATCTATATCACTTTCTTGATTATATTTATTTCTTGTTACAGAGCCAAATATACCTATCTTAATAATTTTATCTTTATATTTTTCTTTTATTTTCTGTAATTCTTTTATTATTACTTCTCTATTCACCACTTTTATTTAGGGCTAACGTTAGAGGTCAGCGGCGAGCGGGTAGCGAGTCCGCTGAACCGACTTGTTGAACCGACTTGTTGGACGAAGCCGCTAAAGCGGCAAGCAATTTTAGGTAATTATACTTCGGATAATTAATGATTGCAATATAAAGTTTATGTGATAAAAGGTTAGCTAGTATTGAGCCAAGAAGAGGCTCTTAAATTAGGAGGTTATAATGAACACAAACATGCCCACTGACCCCAAATTCAATGCTTATTATCAAAAACATGTTAAGTTACTGAAATTAAGCGGATTTCAGCCAAAAACAATTGAGGCATATTCTAGGGCACTTAGGCGAATCGGAAATTACTTTGATTGTAAAATATCCGACCTATCCTCTGACCAGCTTCTGGATTACTTCAACGATCTTCGGGCAAGCCACTCCTGGAGTGCCGTCAAGCTCGATCTCTATGGTCTCAAATTTTTTTATTCCTATGTGCTGAAAAAAACATGGGAAAATATCCCTTTGATTAAACCGCCAAAAACATCCAGAATTCCTGATATTCTGACTATAGAAGAACTTCAACGATTAATAACAGCTACCAGAAGTTTGAGTTACAAAGTTTTCTTTTTCACACTCTATTCATTGGGATTGCGGTTGGGTGAGGGAATTGAGCTTCACCTCGGAGATATCGACTCTACAAACATGAGGGTTCATATTCGTGATGCCAAGGGCAGAAAAGATAGATTAGTCCCATTGCCACGGAAAACCTTACAGGTACTCAGAAATTTTTGGAGAGTTCACAAACATCCACGCTTTATATTCCCAAATCGCAAAAGAGGCCGTAAAAACGCCCATCTTGTTGACAAACCACTGGATAGAAGTGGCATCCAGACTGCCATGAAAGTAGTTGTCACAGAACTAGAAATTAGAAAAAAAATTTCATGTCACTCTCTTCGCCACAGTTATGCGACACATATGCTGGAGGCCGGAGTTGACCTTGTAGAATTACAGAAAATCCTGGGGCATGTCAGCATCCTCACAACCTCAAAATACACACACCTTACCAACAAAACCAGAACCAATGCTCAAAAGGCTGCAAACTTCCTCAGCAATCACCTTGAAATCAGATGGGGAGATGTACAATGATTTACCTTTCTTCTATCATAACCCAATTCAAAGATTCTTTTTTTGTAAAGTATAAAAATTTCGTCCTGCCGGAGCATAAAAAGGCTCTACATGTCATGGAACATTGCAGGGATAAACATGGCCCTCTCATGTTAGCACGGTGCTCAAATGATAATTGCTCCCACACCGTTTATATTCCACATTCATGTGGACACAGAAGTTGTCCTCACTGCCAGAACCATGAAAACCAGCAATGGATAGAAAATCAGTTGAGAAAAAAACTTCCCGCTACTTACTGGCTGATTACATTTACTCTTCCCACTCAGCTCAGAAACCTGGCATGGAAAAATCAAAAAACCTTCTATTCCCTGATGTTTGCATCTGTCCAAGAAACCCTGAAGACTTTTGTAAAAAACGATAAAAAACTTGGCGGTGCAGCAGGCTTTATTGCCGTACTTCATACCCATTCCCGCAACCTTAACTATCATCCCCACATCCATGTAATCATGCCTGCAGCCAGCATCAATACAAAAACAGGGCTGTGGCGAACAAAATCCACTAAATACCTCTTTAACCAAAAGGCTCTTGGAACCGTGTTTAGGGCAAAACTCCTGCACGCCATTGTAGATGCAAAACTTAGACTCCCCAAAAATTGCTCCCAAAAATGGATCGTCCACTGTAAAAACGTGGGAAACGCTGAAAAGGCCATTGTCTATCTTGGCAATTATCTTTACAGAGGAGTTATTCGGGAAAAGGACATCTTAAAATGCAAAAACGGAAAGGTCACCTTCAGATACTTCCATGCCAAAACCAGGCAATATAAAACCAGAACCGTTTCAGGTGAATACTTTCTCTATCTCATTATGCTCCATGTATTGCCTAAAGGCTTTAGAAGAAGCAGAAGTTATGGCTTTCTTCACTCATGCAGCAAGAAATTAATCTGTTTTTTACAGTTGATACTCCGTATTAATCCATTCACCAAATGGAAACGAAAACCAAAACCGTCAATAGTCTGCCCCCTCTGTGGAAATAGCATGAAGATTATAAAAACAATGATACCTGGATTATTACCATCGCAAGCTGGTTATTGTACATGAAAGGGGCTGGAAGGATGATTATGTAAGCTCAAACCATATATGATTCAAAAAACCGGAGATCTTTTAAAATCCCCGGTAAAAGATAGTTATGCCCTAAAAACAGAATTTTTTACCTGAAAATTGCCTGGATATTAAAAAAAATGACAATCGCAACAACAAATCAACTTCACATAGCATTGGTTAATCCAACCAATGCCCCTTACCACCACTTTCCTTGATCAACACTCCATAGCCACAAAAAGATATTTTCTATATATAACCGGGCTTGTCCAACAAACGGTTCAGATTGTGGTTCGCTCTCTTACGCTCGCTCTCACAATCTAACCTTATTCGTTAAGCTTTTAAATATATAATCTCCAGTACCTACCTCTCCAGTAACGTAATGGACGCAAAATAGGATGTGGAATCTCTATATCGCCATTTGCATAAGTATAGAGACATATATGCGAAATCTGTTTGAATTCTGGTTTTATTTTGGGAAACAAATTAGGCCCAACTGAACTAATAGCATAAATAGTTGATAACTGACTTAAAGCATTATGCCAATGTGTTCCATGATGTGGGGTAATTATTATTAAATAATGTGTCAAGTTGCTGACTGATAGATAATTAGAGATTTCTCTTAATTCACTACTTTCCAGATCGCCTAAAAATAAAATTTGATTATTGTATCTAAAAGCTAGACTAAGATGATTTGCAGCATGCTTTAAGGATTTATTAGCCTTTCTCGTTTGTTCTGGAATGCTTCTTATGATATCAAGGTTTCTACATTCAATATAATTTATGTCGCTATCATCGCGATTTTCTACATTAGAATATATATTTTCTCCATCAGTGGCCTGAAAATATTTTTCAATGGATTTATCTTGATTTATTCGATTGTAAATATCATTGAGGACTTTGTCTTCTTTTTTTGCCTCTTCAAAATCATCAATTGCCTTTTTGATAATTTTCAATGCAGATTCATCAATTTCTTTTGGTGGCCATAATATCTCAATGTGAGAACCACCTAACGAAATTATGTCACCTTGAGAAACTGCTTTGTAAGCAAAAGAACATTTGTTTCTTTTGGATAAAAGATTTAAAAAATCTAACTCCATACTACCAGATATATCGCCTAAAAAACGGATATTTATCGCAAACATACATAAAATGAAATCCTTTATTTCCTTTTTTCGAGGTAACTTAGGAAAAAATACCTTTTGTATGGTAGGATGTTGGTGTGGACGACACTTTTGATTGTAAAAAAAACCATTATAATGATCCAAATGAAAGTGGGAAAGAATAAAAACATCAGGATTAATTCTGCAAATACTTTTTCTAAAAACTTGTTTTGGATTTTGTTTACTACCACAATCTATTTGTAAATCACTTCCATCCAGTAGCTTTATTCCAGCGGCCAATCCATCTCCGATATCTGGCAAATAGCATGAAAGCATTTCTTTCTTCCTTTTTTAGCTTAACGTCAAGGGTCACTTGCCGACATGGAGCAAGGCCGAAGGCCGCAGCGAAATGGCGGTCAAGTGGACCCTCTTGTTGGACGAAGCCGCTAAAGCGGCAAGCAATTTTAGGTAATTATACTTCGGATAATTAATGATTGCAATATAAAGTTTATGTGATAAAAGGTTAGCTAGTATTGAGCCAAGAAGAGGCTCTTAAATTAGGAGGTTATAATGAACACAAACATGCCCACTGACCCCAAATTCAATGCTTATTATCAAAAACATGTTAAGTTACTGAAATTAAGCGGATTTCAGCCAAAAACAATTGAGGCATATTCTAGGGCACTTAGGCGAATCGGAAATTACTTTGATTGTAAAATATCCGACCTATCCTCTGACCAGCTTCTGGATTACTTCAACGATCTTCGGGCAAGCCACTCCTGGAGTGCCGTCAAGCTCGATCTCTATGGTCTCAAATTTTTTTATTCCTATGTGCTGAAAAAAACATGGGAAAATATCCCTTTGATTAAACCGCCAAAAACATCCAGAATTCCTGATATTCTGACTATAGAAGAACTTCAACGATTAATAACAGCTACCAGAAGTTTGAGTTACAAAGTTTTCTTTTTCACACTCTATTCATTGGGATTGCGGTTGGGTGAGGGAATTGAGCTTCACCTCGGAGATATCGACTATACAAACATGAGGGTTCATATTCGTGATGCCAAGGGCAGAAAAGATAGATTAGTCCCATTGCCACGGAAAACCTTACAGGTACTCAGAAATTTTTGGAGAGTTCACAAACATCCACGCTTTATATTCCCAAATCGCAAAAGAGGTCGTAAAAACGCCCATCTTGTTGACAAACCACTGGATAGAAGTGGCATCCAGACTGCCATGAAAGTAGTTGTCACAGAACTAGAAATTAGAAAAAAAATTTCATGTCACTCTCTTCGCCACAGTTATGCGACACATATGCTGGAGGCCGGAGTTGACCTTGTAGAATTACAGAAAATCCTGGGGCATGTCAGCATCCTCACAACCTCAAAATACACACACCTTACCAACAAAACCGGAACCAATGCTCAAAAAGCTGCAAACTTCCTCAGCAATCACCTTGAAATCAGATGGGGAGATGTGCAATGATTTACCTTTCTTCTATCATAACCCAATTCAAAGATTCTTTTTTTGTAAAGTATAAAAATTTCGTCCTGCCGGCCCATAAAAAGGCCCTACATGTCATGGAACATTGCAGGGATAAACATGGCCCTCTCATGTTAGCACGGTGCTCAAATGATAACTGCTCCCACACCGTTTATATTCCACATTCATGTGGACACAGAAGTTGTCCTCACTGCCAGAACCATGAAAACCAGCAATGGATAGAAAATCAGTTGAGCAAAAAACTTCCCGCTACTTACTGGCTGATTACATTTACTCTTCCCACTCAGCTCAGAAACCTGGCATGGAAAAATCAAAAAACCTTCTATTCCCTGATGTTTGAATCTGTCCAGGAAACCTTGAAGACTTTTGTAAAAAACGATAAAAAACTTGGCGGTGCAGCAGGCTTTATTGCCGTACTTCATACCCATTCCCGCAACCTTAACTATCATCCCCACATCCATGTAATCATGCCTGCAGCCAGCATCAATACAAAAACAGGGCTGTGGCGAACAAAATCCACTAAATACCTCTTTAACCAAAAGGCTCTTGGAACCGTGTTTAGGGCTAAACTCCTGCACGCCATTGTAGATGCAAAACTTAGACTCCCCAAAAATTGCTCCAAAAAATGGATCGTCCACTGTAAAAACGTCGGAAACGCTGAAAAGGCCATTGTCTATCTTGGCAATTATCTTTACAGAGGAGTTATTCGGGAAAAGGACATCTTAAAATGCAAAAACGGAAAGGTCACCTTCAGATACTTCCATGCCAAAACCAGGCAATATAAAACCAGAACCGTTTCAGGTGAATACTTCCTCTATCTCATTATGCTCCATGTATTGCCTAAAGGCTTTAGAAGAAGCAGAAGTTATGGCTTTCTTCACTCATGCAGCAAGAAATTAATCTGTTTTTTACAGTTGATACTCCGTATTAATCCATTCACCAAATGGAAACGAAAACCAAAACCGTCAATAGTCTGCCCCCTCTGTGGAAATAGCATGAAGATTATAAAAACAATGATACCTGGATTATTACCATCGCAACCTGGTTATTGTACATGAAAGGGGCTGGGAGGATGATTATGTAAGCTCAAACCATATATGATTCAAAAAACCGGAGATCTTTTAAAATCCCCGGCAAAGGATAGTTATACCCTAAAAACAGAATTTTTTACCTGAAAATTGCCTGGATATTAAAAAAAATGACAATCGCAACAACAAATCAACTTCCCATAGCATTGGTTAATCCAACCAATGCCCCTTACCACCACTTTCCTTGATCAACACTCCATAGCCACAAAAAGATATTTTCTATATTTAACCGGGCTTGTCCAACAAACGGTTCAGATTGTGGTTCGCTCTCTTACGCTCGCTCTCACAATCTAACCTTATTCGTTATGTACAATTTTATTCAATATTATCTTTATTTTTTCTTCGTCTCATAGTCATTGGTATAGAATGCAAAAACTCCTCAAGAAGCATTGGCAACTCCTTGAATAGAATATAAATATCTTTATTACCCATCATTTCCATTCCCATAGGACTATCCATTACTAATTCCGACAATTTTCTCATATCCTTAATAGCGTATCTAACTCCTTCAACATCCCCTTCTCTAGCTCTTCTATATGCTTCTATACCAATTTCATATAACCATGGGGCCTCATCTCTGAATAATCCAAGCAAAACTAATATCCCAACAGGAGATCCAGACTCAGGTAATATGCGTGCCATCTTACGAAGCATATATGGATCAAATTTCCTATAGAGTCTCTTTTTACTTGAAATATTATCAATATCTTGTATTCTATAAAATAATTCTTTGATGTTTGTGCGTATTTCATCTCGAATAACTTCTATATTTTGTGAAGTAACTTTTTCCTCCAACTTGGCTAAATTGATGCTGAGATTAGAAATAGCAGCAACAATATCAGCTAAAGAACGTTCTTCCGGTTTATCACTTTGACGAAGTATTTGAAGATCTAAAGAAATAGAAATTGGAGTTTCAATTTCTTCATCATTTTTTTCTAATGACTTGATCTGCTCAATTATTTCATTTTTAGCTGATTCAACACTATCTAAATCTCTATGATCAAAAATTACAGTTCTCAACCCTGCAACATCAAAAGGAATTCTTTCCCCTTTTTTTATTATCTGAACCAATGGCTTTTTTATTGCGTGTCTTATGGCCAACTCATAAAAAACATTTGGATTTGTTTCCGTTAAATCTGCAATTACCAAAGGATCGTTCACTACATGTTGAATAACCTGACTTGTAATAACGCCTGGCTTATCTATTTCATCAGCACGTACTGCGTAATACCCACACTGTTCTACAGCAGGTCTAATAATATGGCGCAATACTTGATCTGAACGTTTTCTTGTGTCTGAATCAGGTTCCCCAATAGGAGCAATCACAAAACATTGCTTCTTTTTTTCATCCATATAATCATTCCCCTATTTACATAACGATCAAGCTCACTGGCTGGCATGGAGCGCAGCGGAATGCCAGTCCAGTGCAGCGCCTTGTTCTGCATTTATTTTCATCTAGAAAATATCCAAACTGGACATCCTCACTAAATGATTATTCATTAAATAATCTTCATCCAAGTTTAAAACAAATGAATTATTGCTATAATCAAGACTTAGTTCTTCTACAAAAATAGGATGAATGATAAAGCTGTTTCCCTCAAATGAACTTTGTGACAATCGATCAAATATTATTGAACCTTCATTAAAATAGAAACTATCGAGTATTTGAATATGTTGTTCCTTCGCAAAGGAAGGATCAAGTTGTAATCCTAGCAAACCAATTTCATATAAAATTTTTAATTTGTCTTTAAAATTCGAAATCCATTCATTTGGTAGCATATGAAAATCTACACCCTTTAATCGACTATATAATTCCTCATAAGTCATTATTTGTGGTGCCTTATAGAGACTTTGCAATATCTTATTTAAATTTTTGATTACTTGCTTATATTCTCTTATAAATTCTGTTTGCACAATCCTCCTTGTGGTTACACCTATTATCATGCGTATTTGCTCTGTGGTAAATAGATCATTATCAGATAACGATGTTGCAGCTGTTAATAAAGAAGCATAATATGTTAATACATCTCTAGGCCTCCAAAAAGTATGCCTTAAAACATAACAAAAGAGATTAATATGAATACGTTGATCGTTAAATTCAAATTCAAGAGTAGTAGGAAGTTTGCTTATATAGGTCCTAAATAATCTATTTAATTCGTCAAGTACATTTTTATTTTCTTTTATTGGTTCATTGTACATATAACTCAGTCTTTTCAATAACATTTCAGCTAGATATATCCCTGTCCAATCTAAATCTGTAGTATGCTCTATATTTAAATATGCATCACGATCTTTATGGATAACTTGCATATAAGAATCTTTTGGTATAGTAATACAAAAATCTAATCTTTTAGAAATTGGATCATACCAACCCTTACGGCAACCTTTTAACTCTAAAATTAATATCATAAGAGAGTGTATGCATGCAGATTCAATATATTTCAAATAACTATTATTTTCATCCCCCATCTTTAGTTGAATATGTTGTCTAAACATAGAAAATACTGTATCAAAATCATCCAAAACTAATAGAGCATATTTGTCACAATTAGATACTATATTACGTATGCTATCAAGTAACTTTTCACCTAATAAATATTTTAAGTATTGTTCTTTATTAACATTTGAATCAACATACTTAATGACATCATGAAAAGTTTTTCCATCCAGCGCCTTAGATATCTGATTTTCCCAAAATTCGCAAAAAGCTATAGAAGCTGTCGTAAAGTATGTACTTGCTTCAATATTTCCACTTTGTCCAAAAGAAAATTCTTTAAAAGCCTTTGATAGAACTGGATAATATTTTTGCTGTTTAATGTTTAGTTTATTATTTTTCCCCAAATCATCTAATGCATTTGCTAGACAAATATAAATTAGTCCAAGCCATGTATATTTAAATATAAGTTCTAATGGATAAAACTGCGTAAATTCTTTTGCAGTGCGACTAATATATGAACTAGACATACTGTCAAAACCATTAATTTTATTTGTAGTAGAATTATAAAAAAGTGAATAATCGATAAATTGTGATGCAGCTAAAAGGTTGATATAGTCGGCACTTATTACTATATTTGTTTTGTATCGTTCGTATCTTAGTTCAGGTAATGAGTTAGCAACAGTAGATTTGCCAGATCCCTTTCGTCCTATCAGGAAAAATGCATGTTGACTCTCTACATTTTTATAGGACTTAGTAGAAACAAATAAATGATTCAAAAATTCTGGGTGGTTCTGGATCCATCCCCTTGTAATTTTTGTTTTTGCAAAAAGTAGCTGTATAAATTCTGTATATTTTTCTTCAGGTAGTGCTATGCGAACAGAAATTTTTGCTTCAATAGTCCTAGCTATTTCTCTAAAAACCGGAAAAAATAAATTTTGTAAATTTTTTGAAAGAGTATATCTACCAGTTTTTTGCTCTTGTTTTTGCTCTTGTGGAGTGAATTTTCTAAGATCTTTATATATAAAATCTTTCAGTGGTTCCGGAATAGAAGTTTCTTCATTTCCCTCAAATAATAAGGGCAAACATAAAAAATCATCCTCTTCATTTAATATTCTTTTTCTTATTATTTGAAATTCTTTAAAAACACCCCCTATAGTATTTTCAACTCTACGCTTATATTCAGGTGTTAACAGAATAATTACAACAGGGCAACTTTCAAGATATTGCATATAATTGGGGATATTTCTTCCAATCTTGAGAAATTTTCTATCTAGAAAAAGTCTTATTTTATTGGGAAGGTGATCTGTAAGGAATTTAGTAAAACCAGCAACGCGAGTTATAGTTGTGTCGTGATGTGCATATGAGATGAATACAGCATGCCTTGTATCCATTGTGCTAATCTCCCATTATATTTTTGCAGAACGTTAAAGCTAAGCTGCCGACAACCGCAAGCCTAAGGCGCAGCGGGTTGGCGGTCAGCTTCAGCGCCTTGTTAGAAATTTTTTATAGTTATTTTACTTTCTTTATCAATCTCTTATAATCATCATGATGACCAATCCAAAACCATACAATTAAATTTTTTTCATAAATACATAATGCTCTATATCCTTTTGTAATCCTTAATGACCATATTTCTTCTTCTGAATTTACACATTTAAAATGTAAGGAAGGATGAAAAGGATTTTCTTTCCATAACTGAAATGCTTTTCTCGCTTGTCTTTTTATATTTTCTTGAAGTCTTTCATAATGTTTCCAAAAAGATGGTAAAGTTTTGACTTTATAATCTATCATAATCAAAATCTTCTATATTACCTTTTTTAATCTCTTCTTTAACTTCCCTAGCTATTCGAGATATCTCCTTCTCAGATTTTTTAAATAACAAATCCCATTTAATTTCATCTTGTAATTCTGTAATATAATTATACAAATGATTTAATACTTGTTCTTGTTTATTCTCAGGTAAAGATTCCAACATCTTATTAATTGTATTTAAGGTAGTACCTTTCATCTTCCATCCTCATCCATTATTTTTTTAATTTCTAACGCAAAGCTCAGTGGCGAGCAACCGCCAAGCCATAGGCGCAGGCGGGTTGCGAGTCCACTGGAGCAATTTGTTAGAGATTTTATTACTATGTTACTAAGCTCTATACCTCTGTCTTATCTAAATACTACTTAATTATCTAACACAAAATCTATTTATATCTTATCTATTTTATCTCTTTAAAGACAAAATAAGCAAATAGCTTCTTTCTTTTTTAATTTTATCTATCCTGCAATAAATAATCTCTTTCATGCAACTCATTATCTATTTGCAATGGTATTTTATAGTCCAAATTTTTAATTATCTCTTCATTTCAAAATTATAGAACATGGCAAATAATAATCTCTCTTATCAAATAACTTTTTCATTTTTAATTCAGTCTATTCTGCAATAAATTATCTCTTTAATGCAACTACTTATCTCTTTTCTATGTTCTTTTATAATCCACCTATTAAATTATCTCTTTATTGAAAAATTATAGAATATGGCAACAAATAATCTTTCTCTTCAATCTCTTTATAATCCATCCTCTAATTTTGCTTCTTACCGCAAGATTATCTATTAATGCAATGAATAATCAAAAAGCTTATTTCTTTTTCAACATTATCTCTTTAAATCAAAATAATCTCTTCATCTACAACTAATCAAAACACCAACTATAATTTCATTCCTCTTCCTCTAACGTCATGGGTCAGTGGCTGGTATGGAGCGCCAGCGGAATACCAGTCCACTGCACCCAATTGTTAGCATGATTAATCCTTTTTGTCTTTTTTTGGCGGTTTAACCGGTGGAGTAGGCGGTGTATAATCAACCGGCGGTAAATCTTTTTCTATAATTTCTTTATCCCGAGATGGTTTTGGGGGACCCCCTAGTTTGTCCGTTATTTGTTTAGGAGTTTTTTGAGATTTCTCAGACATTTTATACTCCATAAAAATTAGTTACGTAAATCTGCGCCATTTCTTTTGCTTTGTTAAACAATTTCTTTTTTTCTGGCAGAGACTGATGGCTTAGATGTTTATGCAATAATTTGTTTTTCTTTTTTCTAATCTCAAATTGCAACCTATTTATTTCTTCATTAGTAAGTCTTCCTTCAGCGACGTCAAACCATCTCATTTCAGCGAAATTAAGTAGCTCTTCTAAATCTCGTAATAATGATGATATTACTTTCATTCTCTTTTTAAATGGAAGAAATTGTTTAACTGCTGTTATCAATTGAGAAATCGCAATAATAAGAGCCCAAATAAAACTATATTTATTCCATATTGCCCATCCACAAATACTGCTACTTGATGTAATTGCTAAAAAGGCATTAATTCCTTTTTCTAATTTTTCAGATTGTTCAAAATATAGACCTAAATAGTATACGTGTACTATTAATTGATATAATTCTCTCCAATATCTATCTTGATATACACTTGGAGTACTCATTTTATCTTATCTATAAACGCTAACACCCAAGCTTAGGGGCGGCGCTGTAAGCGCCGTCCCCTAGAGCGGTTTGTTAGCTGCTTTTTCTCTTTTGCTGACTTTACTAAATCTAAAACAGAAAATTTATCTTGGGTCTTTACAGGGTAGGTCGAATAAATTAAATCAACAAATTGATCCCAATATAGTGACTTCGTTTCCTCTATCACTTCTTTTAAAATATCTATCTCTTCTTCAGTTAGATCATATTTTTTACTTTTTTTCTTAGAAATTATGATTGTTTTAGGATCACCAAATATTGTCATATCACGTTTGATTTCTAAATGTGGATCCTCTTTTGCCTCATTAAATACATCCTCAACATAAGGACCATAATAATTAAAAAACCATGTTATATTTGTTAGTTGTTTACCATATTTTAGTGCCGCCTTCCAATCTGCTAGATAAACAAGTTTTGTTAAACGAGCCTTTGATAACTCGTTTTGATATGGATAATGATCACAAATATATCTTATTATTTCTCTCAACTTACTCATCGCCCGTCCCTTCTTTATAAATTGTTTTAAGACTTATAGGTTTTAATGTTGTTATTATTTTTATAAAAAAATCATGATGTCTCTCAACTATTTCATCAATAATGTTAGCAGCTTTTTTCCTTTTATCCCTTAATGGAAAGTGATTATTGGTTGTTTCAAAAACTAATAAACCCACTTTCTTATCATGATGATCAAAAATTGGTCTAATCTCAAACAAGGTACTTTTCATTGATAACTTTTCATAATCTTCTTTTGAGAATTTATATTTACTACAAATCTCATCTAAAGACATACTTGATAGCGATGCTGAATAATTATTTCCATCATCCAACCAAGCCTCTCCTAGACATCCTTGATAATCCGGAATTTTGAAACGCCCTTGTTTAACATAGTTTGGGTTTTTACTCCATCTACCAGCATTATAAAAAAAATTATCATGATGAAAATACAAAGTAATTCGTAAAGTTCCACTAGAATCAAAGTTTTCCCTCCATATTTGCCTTAAATATTCCCGTGAAAGTTCTAAAAGAGTTTCACAGAATTTTATCCTTATAGATTGAATTTTTTCTTGAGCTTGATTTAACTCAACTTTATGTTTTTTCATTAATTCTAGTTTTTCTTTCCCTGCTTGAATATAACCTTTAATTGAGATGAAAAGAAAAGATATAAAGCTAATGATAGGCCATTTTTCATATAGTATTAAGGAAATAATAGATTTACTAAAGGTGTCCTCTTTAACATGAGACCATGCAGGAAGAAGATGAAAGAAAAATGATAATGATATTGCTACGCCAATGCTCCCAATAGCTTGTTGTAACTCTGCCTTTTTTTCTCTTAATGCTAGAGGTAACATTTCTTATCTAGCAAGCTAACGCAAAGCTCAGTGGCGAGCAACCGCCAAGCCATAGGCGCAGGCGGGTTGCGAGTCCACTGGAGCAATTTGTTAGAGATTTTATTACTATGTTACTAAGCTCTATACCTCTGTCTTATCTAAATACTACTTAATTATCTAACACAAAATCTATTTATATCTTATCTATTTTATCTCTTTAAAGACAAAATAAGCAAATAGCTTCTTTCTTTTTTAATTTTATCTATCCTGCAATAAATAATCTCTTTCATGCAACTCATTATCTATTTGCAATGGTATTTTATAGTCCAAATTTTTAATTATCTCTTCATTTCAAAATTATAGAACATGGCAAATAATAATCTCTCTTATCAAATAACTTTTTCATTTTTAATTCAGTCTATTCTGCAATAAATTATCTCTTTAATGCAACTACTTATCTCTTTTCTATGTTCTTTTATAATCCACCTATTAAATTATCTCTTTATTGAAAAATTATAGAATATGGCAACAAATAATCTTTCTCTTCAATCTCTTTATAATCCATCCTCTAATTTTGCTTCTTACCGCAAGATTATCTATTAATGCAATGAATAATCAAAAAGCTTATTTCTTTTTCAACATTATCTCTTTAAATCAAAATAATCTCTTCATCTACAACTAATCAAAACACCAACTATAATTTCATTCCTCTTCCTCTAACGTTAGAGGTCAGCGGCGAGCGGTTAGCGAGTCCGCTGAACCGACTTGTTAGCCCTTTGATTTTATATTGTTTTTAAAATCTCTTCTATTGTATCTTTAAGCTCTGGTATTTTATTCTTGCATACTTCATAAATTATCTCTGCATCAATATCAAAATATTGATGACTTATTATATCTCTCATTCCTTTTATCTCTTTCCAATCAATAGAGGAATATTTAGAAAATAATTTCCCTTCTATAAGTTTATCTATTTTTTTTAACAGTTTCTCCAATTGATATAAGTTACATACATATTAAATCCAATTTCTCCATACCTCCTAAAGAATTGGTAAAATCTAATACTTTTCTTACTGGTGCAAAACGATATAGAATAACTTCTAATGCATTATTCATTTAATGTAAGATTTCTATTATCAATTCCTTATCGTTATACATAAATAGAATCTCTTTCTATTCTTTTTTTCAAAGATGGGTTTATATCATTTCTAACTCTTATAATATCAACATGATTATTAAATTTTTCTTCCAATTCTATTTTTATCCTACCTAACAAAAACAAATCTGAATATTTCTGTTCTACAACTACACCTATACCACTTTTTTGATTATATTCATTTCTTGCTATAGAGCCAAATATACCTATCTTAATAATTTTATCTTTATATTTTTCTTTTATTTTCTATTATTCTTTTATTATTACTTCTCTATTAATAACTTTTTTCATCACTTTTATTTAGGGCTAACGCAAAGCTCAGTGGCGAGCAACCGCCAAGCCATAGGCGCAGGCGGGTTGCGAGTCCACTGGAGCAATTTGTTAGAGATTTTATTACTATGTTACTAAGCTCTATACCTCTGTCTTATCTAAATACTACTTAATTATCTAACACAAAATCTATTTATATCTTATCTATTTTATCTCTTTAAAGACAAAATAAGCAAATAGCTTCTTTCTTTTTTAATTTTATCTATCCTGCAATAAATAATCTCTTTCATGCAACTCATTATCTATTTGCAATGGTATTTTATAGTCCAAATTTTTAATTATCTCTTCATTTCAAAATTATAGAACATGGCAAATAATAATCTCTCTTATCAAATAACTTTTTCATTTTTAATTCAGTCTATTCTGCAATAAATTATCTCTTTAATGCAACTACTTATCTCTTTTCTATGTTCTTTTATAATCCACCTATTAAATTATCTCTTTATTGAAAAATTATAGAATATGGCAACAAATAATCTTTCTCTTCAATCTCTTTATAATCCATCCTCTAATTTTGCTTCTTACCGCAAGATTATCTATTAATGCAATGAATAATCAAAAAGCTTATTTCTTTTTCAACATTATCTCTTTAAATCAAAATAATCTCTTCATCTACAACTAATCAAAACACCAACTATAATTTCATTCCTCTTCCTCTAACGCAAAGCTCAGTGGCGAGCAACCGCCAAGCCGTAGGCGCAGGCGGGTTGCGAGTCCACTGCAGCGCCTTGTTAGCGTAACCGTTTGTAATGATTATATTTCTTTTATACTTATTTCCTTTATTCGTCTAAAATCAGAAACATTTCTCGTAACTATAGTTGAAACACCATATGAAATGCCAATACTAGCTATTTCCACATCATGTATCCATAAACCACGAGGATTATATTTTTGAATTAATTCCTCAAAAATCTTAAATGATTTCGGGGTGGGATAAAGCACAATAATATCTCTTAATAATTCTTTTAAGATCTCTAAACATTCATCTGTTGATAATCCCATCTCTATATCTCTTGTCAATACTACTAAAAATTCAGAAATATTCTTTGATGTTGTAAAAAGTCTTACTTCTGGATCTAATAAAATATTCCATGCTCGGTGATGAAACTGAGAATCAGCATCAACCGCATAAATAAGAACATTTGTGTCTATTAATATAGAATTACTCATATGCCATTTTTCTTATGTTTACTTTGTCAAATTTTCCTTGTAAATGAAGAGTTTTTATTCGTTTTTCCTTTTGAATGTTATTTTTTTAAATTTTAACATATTTTTCTAACTGAAATAAATATTCTTCTGGGATAGAGTCAATTTCTTTTTTTATTTTTTCTTTCAACTCCATCTATTTTGCCCTTTTTAGATTTATTATAAAAACAGTCTAAATTATATATCCTTATATGCTAACGCCAAAGCTCAGTGGCGAGCAACCGCCAAGCCGTAGGCGCAGGCGGGTTGCGAGTCCACTGCAGCGCCTTGTTCGGCGAAAGCCTATTTATATAAGATATTGTTTTTATAAAACTTCTATCTTTCTCGTTCTTAATTTTTCTTTATTCTGTTTTTGTATTATGGGTCAATTACATAGAATTCTGCAGGATACTATAATATCAGCAATTCTCGGTGAGTTTGTAAACGTAGGATTTACAAAAAAATACGAGAACAATTATAATTATTTTTGTAGAATATATTAAAAAAAATAAACAAAAAGATATTCTATAACTGTCTCTAAATAACTATATAAGACCGTAAAATCAAATTATTTCTCACCGAGAATTAATGATTTAATATCCATCCCTTCTATGACCTATTTTCAATATATAAATCTCTTTTTTATCTCAATCTATATTAAATAATACTCTGTGATTTCCTATTCTTAATCTATAATCTGCTAAAGGATGATTTCTTAAATGTTTAATCTGGGAAATATTAGGACAATTTTTTAATTCTTCTATATCCATTTTTATTTTTGGTAAATTGTTTTTAGATATTTTCTTTAAATCTTTTAATACACTTTTTGCATAGATTATCTTAAACATCTAATTCTTTCCATATTTCATCATGTTCAAAAACTTCTCCATGTTTTATTTCTTTTTTTCGGAATAATATTTCATCTTTTAGTTTTTTATATTTTGCTTGATTAAGTAATAATTTCAAAAAATACATAATTTTTTCTTGGTCATTTTTATCTAGTTTCTGCAATATTTCTAGTTCAGTTCTATTCATCTTTGATATGATATCCTTATCGTTTTATTATGCGCCGAACAGTTTATTAGAAGTAATCATTTTTTCGTGAGCTTGACATAATCTGTTTATTCTACTAAACATATATTCTGTCAAACTCACAACCGAGTACACCCTAAAAAACCCATTTTGATAAAAATATGGATAACAATATATCATTAACTTTCCCTAATGTCAAGGAGATTGTGAAAAATGTCTACTACAAATTTATCTCAAAAATCTTTATGGAGTCAGTATCAACAAGCACTTAAAAAGCGAAAGGTCCCTCAAAAACAGTGGCGTTGGATGGCGCGCTGGGTACAGAATTATATCAGCCAGGTTAATCAGATTAATCCTAATGAAACAAATAAAAACCTGTATTCTAAAAACTCCCTTTTAGGTTATCTGCAGGAGTTAGGCAGAAAAAAGAGTATCCAATATATGCAGTTCCTACAGGCAGTAGAAGCTCTTAAGATATTTTTTTGTGACCTTTTAAACCCATCTTGGGCTAATAACTTTAATTGGGATTTCTGGAAACAATCAGCAAAAAACATCTCTTCTGAACATCCTACTTTAAAACGTGAAGTGCCTCAAAACTCCTCTCAAGATGAAAAACAACAAAAATTGAATTCAAGAAGTTCAAAATCAGTTCAGAATAAAAATGATTATATATTTGCTAAAGTAAGAGATGAAATTAGAAGCAGATATTATTCCATTCGTACCGAAGAAACATACTTAAACTGGCTTAAAAAATTTATCAATTTTCACAAACACCAAGATATTACTCAAATGGGTGAGGTTCAAGTCAAAGCATTCCTTGAATATCTGGCAGTTAAAAGAAATGTATCGCCTGCTACTCAAAAACAAGCCCTTAATGCCCTTATATTTGTGTACAGGGAGGTATTAAATCGTCCCCTGGAACTTGGTAATTTTCAAAGGCCAAGGCCTAAACAAAATTTACCAGTAATACTTACTAAAGCTGAGGTTCATGCACTTCTTTCCAAACTCACAGGAGTTCATGAATTAATGGCTGGCCTGCTATATGGAACAGGTATGAGACTCATGGAATGTGTCAGATTGCGTGTTAAAGATATTAATTTTGGTTATAAATACATAACTGTACGTTCAGGAAAGGGCGACAAAGACAGGCGTGTTCCTTTGCCGGAAAAATATTACCTAAAATCTGCAATTACAGTTCAATCGTAAGCAACTGATTGTTCTGGACAGAGATACCTAGATATGGAGCTGTTATGTTAAAGGATATGTCTCCCTCATTGTGACTTGGAAGGCTTTTTCAGGTAGAAGCTGCGGTCAGTGGCACTCTTTACGGGTGTGTAAAGGCACACCACTGCACATGGACTTACGCAAAATCCTATTTTGGAGGATACTCTCAAAAAAAGATTAAGCAAATTGTAATGACCGGATGGAATTTTCTATCTTTATCCAACGTTCTTTGAAAAAATAATCCCTCGATAATCGAAGGAACCATTGTCGTCCCGCATGCATCAGCCGAGCTGGAACATGGATTAGAAACATGCGGATTGTGTTGGGCTCTTCTCTAAAACCATCTTCATCGTTGAGCCACATCATCCAAACCAGTAGATTGTAAGCCAGAATACAGGTCTGGAATATGGCGGAGTTGGCCCAAAAATCCTGTGTCAAAATGCTTCCAGAGGCCATCTGTCCCTTACACCACTCAATCCAGTTTTCACTGGCCCCCCGTTGGCAATAATACCTGTGGACGTCCCAGGGACTCAGGTTCATATTTGTTACATAACAAAAATAATCATACTCAGTCTTTGTAACGCTGAAAAAAAAGCAACTAAATTTGCTCTCTATTACTTGACGTACGGCCACAAACCGGCGGGGGTGCTTCCACCTTTCACATTTGTATGTGAATTCGGTCTTCTCATAGCCAGGTCTATTTTTAACCTTGTGCCATTTCTGAGTTTCTAAAAGCTGAGTGAGTCCTCGCATCTTAACCTTGATTAAGTACAAAGCATGAGCCTCTTCTAAGTAGTCTAAAAGTTCTCCATTAAAAAAGGCGGAATCTGCACGTACAATAATTTTCCAGACTCTCCTTGGAAGCTTGGCAAAGCACTCTTGCATAAACTCTACACAACCATTGGCTGAATAAGCATCTCCGGCTCTAAACCAGTTGTGAAGACATTCCCGCGTCTCAGCAATAAAGCAAAGTAGCGGATGATATCCCCTTTGTCCTGGCTTCTTGGGGTTGTAACCCTTCTCGGCACCTTCCTGTTTCCCATACACCCCACGCACTGTAGAGTCCAAATCTAAAGTGATGCGGCTAAACCATTTTTTACCCCAAACCTTTTTGCGCACTTTTGTTTCTACATCGGAGAGCTCATTGCAATGTCGGGGATTAAACAACTTAAAAACCCGATTTATGGTAGTATAGTCAGGAAACCTTTCCCATTTAAAAAGCGACCTCAATGCTAAATCAGATTTTAGGATAAATACATGGCTCATATGCTTAGCCCCGGCTAACACTGCCATCATCAAAATCATGATAATGTCGGAAACCTTATACTGTGCGGTAGCTCCCCGCTTAATAGTAATGTGTTGCTCAAGCATCTTGGGAAGCTTCAGTTTGTCAGCAAACAGGCCCAGCAATACCAGTCCGGCGTTGCCCGTAAGATTTTTTTCAGTGAACTTAACATGGAATCTACGCATAGAATCAGTGCCTCCTTCATACTTCCTATTTGAAACACTTTATACCATTAATTCACTATATTGTCAAGCTAAACATTATCTTATGATGCAAATTTTAGGTATTATTATAAATTACAGGAACATTTATGCAAAGTAAAAGAGCTACATGAAAGCGACCTCAGCAGAGGCTTTGGAGAGGTATATCTTCCTTATGCCCTGGACAGAAAATATCCAGGGATGTCTAAAGAATGGATATGGCAATATGTTTTTCCTTCTTCCAGACTTTCTGTTGATCCAAGGACAGGAAAGGTCAGACGACATCATGTCCATGAAAACAGCCTACAAAAGGCCATTAAAAAGGCTGCCCTTAAAGCAGGTTTGACCAAAAGAGTTAGCTGCCATACACTCAGACACAGTTTTGCCACCCATTTACTTGAAGCAGGTTATGACATACGCACAGTCCAGGACCTCTTAGGCCATGCTGATGTCTCCACCACTATGATATATACCCATGTAATGAACAGACCAGGAGTGATTGTTAAAAGCCCTGTTGATATGTAAATATATTATCTATTTCTAAAATTTTGCAAAATTTTAAACTCACACTCCCCTTCTCTCTCCAAAACACAATATGTGGAGACGGGGTGTCATTTTAAATCCATACTTTTTACAAAATTCAAATACAATGGGCATATTGTGAATTTGTTCTTCCCTTGTATGCCCAAAAGGCATAATATAGACATGTTCTTTTTTTATGTTATTCATAAAGACAAAGTCTACTATAAGATCTAAGTTCTTTTCATTGGCCAGTAATTTAAAATAATGGCAATGAAAGAGATTTTTTGATCTAAAATACCATTTACCATTAAAATACTTTGGACTACATACTACTACTCCATAAGACTCTTTGGGAATTTCTACTTTGCCGCTGGTTTCATATTGAATGAAAAATGAATTTTGTTTTAATATTTGTGCAAGTTTTTTTAATCCCAAATTCCATTGTAAAAAGGGCTCTCCTCCTGTTATAACTACGTTTTTGCACCTGTATTTTTTGATTTCATAAAAAATTTGGTCTATTGAAAGGGGATAGAAATTCTCCCATGCATATTTTGTATCGCAAAAAGGACAATATGGCTCTATACAACCACCAAGCCTTAAAAAAACAAAAGGAGACCCTATAAAAGGTCCCTCTCCCTGGAGAGAATAAAATATTTCATTAACCTTTAATTTCACAATAATTTCTGACTATTTTACCAATCAAAAATCCTTTCATACTCAGAACTACGAAAAAAATATTCTAATTTTCAAACTTAAATTCAAGCCTATCTTCTTTTCCCTCATTTTTTGCTATAACCAAGACCTTTCCTCCTCCACTGAGCTTACCAAAAAGTATCTCATCAGTAAGTGGGTCTGCAATCTCCTTTTGCACCACCCTTCTCATTGGTCTTGCGCCATAATCTGGATCAAATCCTTTTTTCGCCAGGACCTCCCTTGCAGATTCGTCCAGTAGCACTTGAACCTTTTTATCCCTTAATTGCTCATTTAATTCCTTAATGAACTTATCTACTATCATCTTCATCAAATCTCTATTGAGGGGTTTAAAAGGAACAATTCCATCTAATCTATTTCTAAACTCTGGGGAAAAATATTTCTCTGCTGCCTTCACTCCCTTATGTGCTTTGTCTTCAATTTCTTCTTTAGCAAAACCAATAGACGTAGAAGACATATCCCTTGCACCAACATTGGAGGTCATAAGCAAGATTACATGCCTGAAGTCTGCTTTTCTGCCTGTGTTATCAGTCAAAGTTGCATAATCCATAACCTGAAGTAATATATTAAAGAGGTCTGAATGGGCCTTTTCTATCTCATCTAAAAGCAAAACACTGTGTGGATGTTTTCTAATACTATCAGTCAGTAACCCCCCTTGATCAAAGCCAATATATCCTGGAGGAGCACCAATTAGGCGTGCTACAGAATGTTGCTCCATGTATTCACTCATATCAAACCTCAAGAAATTAATTCCAAGAATATTAGCAAGTTGTCTTGCAAGTTCTGTCTTTCCAACACCTGTTGGACCAACAAATAGGAAGCTACCAATAGGTTTATTGGGCTCTCTTAACCCAGCACGGGAACGTTTTATAGCACGCACAACTTGCTCAATTGCCTGATCCTGTCCAAAGACAACCTGTTTTAGTTCTGTCTCTAGGTTCTTAAGTCTATCCTTATCTGAAGTGGTTACACTTTTAATTGGCACGCGAGCAATCTTAGCAACTACATTTTCTATATCTTTTACAGATATTACCTTTTTCTTTCGCTCCTTCAAGGAAAAATAGGCTCCACATTCGTCTATTACGTCTATTGCCTTGTCTGGCAAAAACCTATCTGGCAGGTATTTAATTGTGAGGTCAACCGCTGCTTCTATGGCCTTTTTTGAATATCTGATATTGTGATGTTGTTCGTAATATTTTTTAAGACCCTTTAATATTTCAACGCTTTCATCTCTGCTGGGCTCTAAAATATCTATTTTTTGAAAACGTCTGGAAAGGGCCCTGTCTTTTTCAAATAGATTTTTATATTCTTCATAAGTGGTTGATCCTATACATCTAATTTCTCCTGAAGCCAGCACAGGCTTTAAGATATTTGATGCATCTAAAGACCCACCACTGGTTGCGCCAGCACCAACAATAGTATGTATCTCGTCAATAAAAAGGATTACATTTTCCTTTTTCTTTTTGAGTTCATTAATGATACCCTTTAATCTTCCTTCAAAGTCTCCTCTAAACTTTGTCCCTGCAACTAGAGATCCCATATCAAGGGCGTAAATCTTGGTTTCCTGGAATTTTTTTGGTACTTCTCCCCTGGCAATCTTTAGGGCAAGACCTTCTGCCAGTGCGGTTTTACCAACACCAGGCTCACCTACATATAAAGGATTGTTCTTCCTCCTACGAGACAAAATCTGGATGGTTCGCTCAATTTCCTCTTCACGCCCAATTAAAGGATCTATAAGCCCCATCTGGGCCTTTACTACAAGGTCCTGGGTATATCTTTCTAAAAAAGACTCTCTTCTTGGACTTTCAACCTCTTCTTTTGGTTGGCCATGGGATATATATTCCAATATATCCAGCCTCTCTACACCGTGACTCTTTAAAAAATACGTAGCATATGAATCTTCTTCTTCCATTAGGGAAGCCAGAAAATCTCCCAACTCTACCCGTGGTTTTTCAGCTGACTGAACATGAAAGATCGCTCGCTGAATTACCCGTTGAACAGCCAGGGTCTGGATGACTTCTCGTCCATGTGACCCAGGATATACATCCAAATTATCTATAAAATACCTCTCTAACTGTCCCTTTAGTTTGTTTACATTAACCCCACAATTTTTCAGGAGGATTTTCCCCTGAGGTATAAGTAAATAGGCATAAAGTACATGTTCTAAGGTCAAAAATTCGTGGTGTCGTATCCTTACTTCTCTAATTGCCAATGCAAATACCTTTTCTAAATCTTTACTTAACATATCTAAACCTCTTCCATGGTGCATTTTAAAGGGAATCCTTTTTTTCTAGCCATCTTGTGTACTAAAGCCACCTTTGTTTCTGCTATCTCAGCTGGATATATTCCACATACCCCAACTCCTTTTTTATGCACATTCAACATAATGGCCACAGCTTCTTCTTTGCTTTTGTGAAAGACCCTCATTAAAATGTCGACTACAAAGTCCATAGTGGTGTAATCATCGTTATGGAGCAAAACTTTGTATTTAGGTGGCTCCTTAAGTTCTTCTTCTATAAGTATGTCTTCCTGGAGTTCTGGTCTATTTTCTATAGTCATAATCCAAAACTCCTTTATAGGATTTTTTATATTTAGTCCAATCCTTAAAAACAAAACTATCCATTGGTGGAAGTCCTAATTTTTTTCTAATTTGAGCGTTGATATCATGATAGGTCAAGGTTGAAGAATTCCCATAATCCAGATCTAACTCAATGGCAATTTTTTTTAAATCTCCTGTTCCTTCGATTTCTAAATAATCACCAAAAGGTAGAGTGTCCAGGCATATAATAGTATTATCAACCTCCCACTTTTCCCTTATTTTCTCATATTTAAGAGAAATTTCAAGTCCAATATTGGTCAGGGTAATTACCAAATTTTCCCTATTGTCAATAATGGTTTCAAATTCTTCAACTATTTTTTCTTCCTTTAATTTTTGGGCAGGGATTGGTTTTTTCAAACACAAGGTATGGGTTTTATTTGTACTTCTTAGCCTTAAAAGTATTCCCTGATTTTTTAACCTTTTATCAGGATAATCAAACACAATATTTTGTTCAAAATACCTGTCTATAAAAATTGCCCCCAGATTTTTTAACCGATTTCTAATGTCTTCAAATCCGTGCTTAACGAAAAATTTTACTTCCCTTTCAATGGCCATAATTTTTACTCATATTCATATTTAAAGGGTTTATGGGTTGATGGGTTAATGGGTTGAGGTATGAACCCAATAAACCCACAAACTCAACACCCCCTAAACCCAGTAAACCCAAGATATAAACATTTAAATTGAGTAAGTATTAATTTATTTTAAAGCAGCGGGATGGTCAAGGTATTAAAAACAATTTGTCATCAATTTTGTATAATTGATTTTAGCCTTGCAAAAGAGTCTTCTAAAGAGGATCTTTCTTGTACATCCTGGGTTAAAAATTCATTTATTTTGTCAATTTTTTCTATTGCAAAATCAATTTTTGTGTTAGAACCCTTAGAATATGCTCCTATATTTATCATATCTTCCACCCTTTTATATGTGGCCAAGGTGGAGAGAATCTTTTTGCTCAGATTAAAGAGTTCCCTATCTATTATCAGGGGCATCAATCTGCTAATGCTTTTTAACACATCTATTGCTGGATAATGTCCCTGGTCTGCCAGTTCCCTTGTTAGCACAATATGTCCATCTACTATTGATCTAACTGCATCTGCAATTGGTTCTGTAAAATCATCCCCTTCAACCAAGACCGTATATATTCCAGTTATTGTGCCCTTGTCAGATGTGCCAGCCCTTTCTAGCAATTTAGGCAATTGAGAAAATACAGATGGAGTGTAACCCTTAGTTGTGGGTGGCTCCCCAATAGATAGACCAACTTCCCTGGATGCCATTGCAAACCTGGTTATTGAATCCATCATAAAGAGTACATCCTTTGACATATCTCTAAAATATTCTGCTATTGTTTGGGCAGTATAGACCGCCCTTATCCTCTCAAGTGGTGATAGATCTGAAGTGGCCACCACCACTACAGACTTTTTTAATCCCTCTTCCCCTAATGAATCTTCAATAAATTCATTAACTTCTCTTCCACGTTCTCCCACAAGGCAAATTACATTTACATCTGCATTTGTATATCTGGCTATCATACCAAGTAAAGTGGATTTTCCAACACCAGATCCTGCCATTATAGCTATTCTTTGCCCTTTTCCAATGGTGATAAGCCCATTTATTGCCCTTACCCCCACGTCTAAGGGGGTATCTATACGGCGCCTTAAAATGGGATTTAAAGGTTCTGCATATAAAGGATAAAAATTGGATACCTTTATTTTACCTTTTCCATCTAATGGGTTTAAAAAAGAATCAACCACCCTTCCTAAAAGCTCAAAACCCACTCCAATAAGAGGTGGGGTGTTAGAATTTTTTATATATGAACCAGGTTTAATCCCTCTTAGCTCACCACAGGGCATCAGCAGTACACTGGAATTTCTAAAACCCACTACCTCTGCAGGAATAGACTTACCATTTTCAACTATCACCTCACAAACTGAACCAATAGAGGTATTTAGCCCTTTTCCTTCTATTACAAGCCCAATCACCTTATTTATCTTTCCAAAGCTCTCAGTGCTTTTAATGGAAACAATTTTATTGATTGCATCTTTTATTTTCATAACTTAATCATCTATTTCAACATCTTCTAAAATTTTTTTAACCATTTCATATCTTTTATTAAAAGATTCCGTTACTTTAACCACACCTGTATCTACTACCACTTCTCCAGCTTTTATATTATCTTTTTTCATAATATGCCAATTCTTTATGTCAAAATATTTTTCTTTAACATGCTCTATTAATTCTTGTACCAGGGGAAAATCTTCTTCAGAAACATATATTTTTACACTCCTTGCTTCTTTAATCTCCTTTAAACATGAATTAAGTAGTTCCTCTAAAATCCTTTTTCTTTGTTTAATATATGCAAAACCTGTTATCTTCTCTACTGAAACCAAAATCAATTCCAATATATCATCTCTAAAAGTTTTTATTATGTTTTGTTTTTTCTGTTCAATGGAATCTATCAAGGCAAGGAATTTATCTTTCATCTGGGATTTTAAATCATCTCCTTCTTGTTGAGCCTTTTTCAGACCTTCCTCATATCCTCTTTGATATCCTTCATTATAGCCCTGCTCCTGGGCCTGTAGTTTAATTGATTTTGCTTTTTTATAAGCATTTTTTATTATGTTTGAAGCCTCTACAGAGGCCTTTTGTTTAATTTTATTGAGAAATCTTTTTTCAATCTCCTCGTCCCATAAATCCAATTCTGTATGTTTTTTGGCAAATTCCTCTTCGTCTATTACAAACCCAGTATTTCCCACAATTATTCTCCCTTTAGATGAGGACATCTTCTCCTCCCTTACCAGCGATAACTATTCTACCTTCAGCTTCTAACTGTCTAACAATACGCACAATATTTCTCTGGGCCTGTTCCACATCTGAAAGTCTTACAGGTCCCATTATCTCAAGGTCTTCTTTAATCATAGTTGCTGCACGCTCTGATAAGTTAGAGAAGAACTTTTCTTTTAATTCATCTGATGCACCTTTTAAGGCCAAAGTTAAATCTTCGTTGGAGATTTCTTTTAATAATTCCCTGATGGAACGATCATCAAGGTTCTTAATATCTTCAAAAACAAACATAAGCTCTCTGATCTCTTCAGCCATTTGTGGGGATTCAGTTTCAATCTCAGCAAGGACCTCTTCTTCTATGGAACGCTCTGTTGCATTTAATATTTCTGCAACTGCCTGTACTCCGCCAACTTTTTGACCTTCTCCACCCATTGCTTCTAACTGTTCCCTTAAGACAAAATCCACTTCATATAACATCTCCAATGGTACACTTTCCAATTTTGCCAATCTCAAAAGGACCTCCGGCCTTACCCCAGGTGGGAGGTTTTTCAAAACTTCAGCAGCCTGATGTGGTGGAAGGTGTCCAAGTATCAGGGCAAGGGTCTGGGGGTGTTCATTGGCAAGAATTCGAGCCATTATATTAGGACTATAATTCTCCAGCCCTTTAAAAGGAGGAGGTTTATGTTCAGTTTCCAATCTTTTCATAATATCTTCTACACTCTCCCCATCCAGGACCTTAGACAAAATTCTCTTTGCCTGTGAAGGGCCACCAACAAGGGCCCTCTTTCCAGACAAAAAGGTCTCATGAAATTCTGTTAAAACTGCTTCTACAATTTCCTGTGGCACAGTCTCTAATTCCACCATTGCCTTTGAAACTTTTACTATCTCATCTCTATCCAGCTCTTTAAATATTTTTTGGACATACTCATCTCCCATTGTCAAAAGCAGGATCGCTGTCTTTTGAACTCCAGTTAACTCCTTAGGATCTTTGATCTCTTCCATATTTTTTATCTCCTCACATCATCTCGCATCCAATTTTTTATTATAATCAATGCCTCGTCTGAGTGTTTGTCCAGAATATTTGCAACCTTTTGTTTTAATTCTTCAAAAGGCCGTTTGGCCTCAAGCGCAGCCAGTTCCTCTTCACTAAGCTGAGGTTCCTCCACTTCCTTTTCTTCTCCCTCTGGCAATTCTTCTAACTCCGCAGTTTCTTCTTCAACTTTTGGCTTGATAAGTGATAATACCACTGGCCTCACTACAAGTAGCAAGAAGAGCAAGATTACCAGACTATTTAAAATTGGAGTGAGGAATTTAGATAAATAATCAAGTAACACCTGCCAAAAAGTTGGCCCACCCAGCTCTAATGGGGTAAATTGCATGGAAACCACTTCTACACTATCTCCTCGTTTAGGATTTATGCCAACTGCATTTTTTACCAATTCCTTTATCTTTTCTAACTCATCCTTGGATCTTGGAACAAAAATCTTATTACCATCTTTACCCTTTTTATAATATCCATCAACTAATACTGCTACAGTTATGTGATCTATTTGCCCCTTTGGGATATATATTTTCCTCTCTTCTTTGTTTATTTCATAATTTAAGGTTTTCTGGGAACGCTCTGTTTGTTCTTTTGTGGTAGTACTACCAGTTTTTTGATATTGCACTCCAGGCTTTGATGTCTCAGCCTGTGTAACTCCTATTGAAGATTCTTTTACCTTTTGTTCGCTCCTTATAACTGTTTTGTCTGGATCATATAATTCTTTATAAATATTCTGCTCACTTAAATCAAGGTCAACATTCACCTGGGCTATTACCTTTCCAGGGCCTACAACGGGTATGAGGAGGGTCCTTATTCTTCTACTCAATGTTTTTTCAAGATTAAGCTTATATTCTAACTGGGTAGTGGTCAAAGCAATGTCCTTTGATGTGATAAATGGTCTATTTAAAAGTTCACCTCGTGTATTTATTAAAGTAATGTTTTCAGGTTTTAATCCTTCAACTGCTGTGGCCACAAGATTTACAATACTCTTTACCTGTTCCTTTGAAAGTTCCTTTCCACGTTTTAATTGCACAAGTATAGAAGCCGAGGCTGGGGTCTGTTCTTCAACAAATAAAGATTTTTTTGGCAATACAAGGTGAACCCTACACCCTTGAATTTCAGGCATGGACATTATAGTCCTTTCAAGTTCTCCCTGAAGTGCCCTTTGGTAATTTATCTGTTGTATAAAATCTGTCTGTCCAATAGATGACTTTGAAAAAATTTCAAAACCTACTGTTCCTTTGCTTAGCAACCCCTGACCTGCTATCTCCAGCCTTAAATCATAAACCTTATCCTTAGGTACCAAAATAGTGGTTCCGCCTTGCTTTAATTTATATTTTACTTTTTTACTTTTTAAATATTTTACAATTAATGCTGAATCCTCCTGTCTGAGGTTGGAATAAAGCACAGCATATTCTTCTCTATTTAAAAAATAGAGGAGCATTATAAATACTATAGTAAGAGAGACAAGTACACCAATAGCCAGGACCCTTTGGGGAAGTGTGCCCTTATCCCACAACTCCTTTATCTTTTCCTTCCAGGAAGACAAAAAATTCACCATTTGTGCTCGTCTCCTTAAATTATTAACTCAAATTTGTTGAAAAAACAGAAAATAATGGCTACATGGGCATGTTTATTAATTGCTTATATGCCTCTATCACCTTGTTTCTAACTGCAGATGTGAGTTTCATGGCAACATCTGCCTTTTGAAGGGCGATCATAACTTCATGGACATTCTCATTCTTTCCAACAGCAAATTCCTCTATCATCTTATCTTTTTGTATTTGTAAATCATTTACCTTTTTCAGAGAATCTTCTATTGTTGAACCAAATGATTTAGTCTGGCTAGAGGTGAGATTTTTTGTATTTTGAGTATATAAATCTTTATCCTGTAGCCCAGATAAATAAGCTGCTTGGGCAATTGACTTGATACTCATCCCCTACCTCCTCGCAAAAATTTTGTTTATCTTCCAATATCAATAGCCCTATTTAACATAGTCTTAATGGTGCTAATAGTTGAAAGGTTCGCCTCATAACTTCTAAGCGCAGTGAGCATATTCGCCATTTCTTCAATAACATTTACATCTGGATACAATACATACCCGTCTTTATCTGCATCTGGATGATTTGGATCATAAACCCTTTTAAAACGATCTTCCTCTTCTATCCTGTTGACCTTTACTCCCTTTACCTCTCTTTCTATCCTTGAAGCCATAAGATTATCAAAGGGCCATTTGAGTGGAGCTGCCCTGAAAATTACTGTCTTTCTTTTGTAAGGCCCGCCCTCTGGAGTCCTGGTGGTATTTATATTAGCAAGGTTCATAGAAATGACATTTAAATTGGTCCTTTGGGCACTTAAACCAGATGCTGCAATATCTAAAGCGGTCATGAAATTGAGTGGCATTATTTACCTCCTTCTGTAATTACTTGGTGTAACATATCAAATTCTTTCCTCATCAAGGTAGTAAGAGTATTATAAGCAAGGACATTTTTGGCCTGAATTGCCATTTCCTTGTCTAAATCCACAGCATCTTCGCCTTCTACTACCCTGATTTCTAATTCCTTATAAAAATCAGGCGTGGCAGTCATTTTATTAGGCATGTGTTTTGGGTTTGTCCTTGCGAGCCTCCCAGTTTCTTTTATTTGTAAGGCCTCTTGTAATTTTTCCTCAAAATCAATGCGACGTGCCTTATAATGGGGATTTTCTATATTTGCCAGATTACTGGCGACAATATTTTGACGAATTAACCTTAAATCCATTACCTTTTTCATGAGATCAATAGGTTCTTCAAATAACCCCTTCATGACAATCTCCTCAATTTTTGTTTGTCTAAATCTTTGACAAGCTGAAGTTATTTTGTAATAAGAATGCAACTTATATTCCAAGATAGGATAGAAAAGATATTGATAATAACACCATGATTTGACAAAATAGAAATTGGGGTTAATGGGTTTCATAGAAGTTCTAAGTTCTATGTTCTAGGTTCTAGGTTCTAGGTTCCTTAAACATTGAACGTTGAACGTTGAACATTGAACATTGAACAATTCAACCCTTTAATCCAAAATTAAGGCATAAATTAAATTTTTTCGTTGTATGTCCCACGGAGAGGATAATTGTTTAAGTAAGGAGCTTGCATGGAATCAATATATATAGAGACTTCCATAATCAGTTATTTGGCTGCACGTCCTAGCAGTAACCTTATTTCTGCGGCTCGTCAAAAAATTACATTTGATTGGTGGAACCAAGAAAAAGAAAAATACAAAACATATATTTCTGAATTAGTCATTGCGGAATGTTCACGTGGAGATAAAAATGCGGTAAAAAAGCGTTTAACTCTTGTGAGAAGTATTCCAGTGTTAGAAATTAATAATGATTGTATCGAATTGGCTGAGTTGTTTTTTGCTAAGACATCACTTCCAGAAAAAGCAAGAGATGATGTTTTGCATGTTGCCATAGCAACTTATTACAAAATGGACTTTTTGTTAACGTGGAATTGTCGTCATCTGGCAAATGCACATTTTATAAGAAAATTGCAGAAGATATCCCTTGAAGAGAATCTTGTGATTCCAACTATTTGTACACCACAGGAGATAATAAATGAATAACTACGCCAATAAAAAAATAAAAGACGATGTCTTACAGGAACTATGGGATGCAAAAGATTATTATTCTTTATCTTGCAACTCTAACTTTAGAGAGCTAGTTAAAAAAGTAAAGGAAGATATTAAAAAATTGGATGTGATGAATGAACATAATGAGATTGAAAAGGTGGAGCCTGAAGATTAGAATTGTTTTTCATGAGATCAATAGGTTCTTCAAATAACCCCTTCATGACAATCTCCTCAATTTTTGTTTGTCTAAATCTTTGACAAGCTGAAGTTATTTTGTAATAAAAATGCAACTTATATTCCAAGATAGGATAGAAAAGATAGTTGATAATAACACCATGATTTGACAAAATAGAAATTGGGGTTAATGGGTTTCATAGAAGTTCTAAGTTCTATGTTCTATGTTCTAGGTTCGTTAAACATTGAACATTGAACGTTGAACATTGAACATTGAACGTTGAACATTGAACATTGAACGTTGAACATTGAACAATTTAACCCAAAATTAAGGCATAAATTAAATTTTTTGGTTGTATGTCCGACTAAAATTTAATCATATGCAATATTCGCATGGAAAAAGGAGTTTAGTTATGGAATTTTTAAAGATTAAAAGGGCGCTTATTAGTGTTACAGACAAATCCAATTTAGTAGAGTTTGCTAATTTTTTGATGCAAGGGGGGGTGGAAATCATATCCACTGGAGGAACTAAAAAAAAATTAGAGCAAGCAGGAATCAAGGTAACTTCAGTTAGTGATGTGACAAAATTTCCAGAAATTTTAAATGGCAGAGTAAAGACCCTCCATCCCCATATCCATGCAGGAATTTTGGCAGACAAGGAAAACAGCAAACACATGGAAACCTTAGAAAAATTAAATATTAAATCCTTTGATCTCATCTGTGTGAATCTGTATAATTTTGAAGGTGCCTTAAAGCAAGGGCTCAAAGGAAAAGACTTAATTGAACAAATAGACATTGGAGGACCTACCCTACTTCGTGCTGCTGCAAAAAATTACTTTAGTGTTGCAGTTGTTCCTGACACCACCTTTTATAAAGAAATAATTGATGAATTAAAAAATAATGACTTTTCCATCTCACTTAAATTAAGAAAAAAAATGGCGGCAAAGACGTTTTATATAACATCTAACTATGACAAGATGATCTATGAGTCCCTATCAAAGGAATAAAAAGGTAAACTCATTAAAGAAGGAGAGCCCAAGACTTTTGTAAAAAATTTTTTTAAACACTTAAACTCAAAGGAGGTGGAGCTATAGGATTTAAAATCTATGGAAATGATACAGGACTTCCAAAGGGATTGATTAAAAGAATCCAAAAACTTTATAAAAGAAAGTACCCAGAAGACCTTCCTTATACAAAAGAACAGGCTTGGGAACTTGCCGAACTCACCTTTGAGACCAAGAAACAGATTGGTCTTTTAATAGATAGAAAGGGTCTTGTTTTAAAGGTTATACTTGGAGACCATGAAAAGATAGTTATTCCTGAGTTGGGCAGGATAAGGGTTAAAAGTGGTAGGTTAAAAGGAATAAGACTCTTGCACACCCACAGGGGCAAGACCCCTTTAACTCAAGATGACTTAATGGATCTTATTTTTTTAAGGTTAGATAATATTGGAGTTTTAATGGTAGGAGAACAAGGTAATCCTGAAAAATTCCAGTGGGCCCATATTCTTCCTTCTAACCACGAAAATAAGCCATATTATCTTTCAGAAATTCTGCCCTGGGATACTGACAAGATAAATCTCAAAGGGGCAATACAGGCAATTGAAGAAGAACTTTCAAGGAATATAGAGAAGGGAGTATTATCAAAAAATAAAGAAAAAGCCCTGTTAGTGAGCGTGGATACGACTTCTAAAGAGATCCAGGAAAAATCTTTAAAGGAATTGGCTGAACTCGCAAAAACTGCAGGAGTTGAAGTGTGTGGCAGGCTTATTCAGAGGGTCAAATCTATAAATCCACAATTTATAATTGGTAAGGGAAAACTTGCAGAACTCGAGGTCTTATGTCTTCAGACAGATGCAAATATCTTAATCTTTGACAGAGAACTTACTCCCTCACAGATTAATAATCTGGCTAAACTCACTGAAAGAAAAATATTAGACAGGACACAGCTTATACTGGATATCTTTGCCCAACATGCAAAAAGTAAGGCAGGGAAATTTCAGGTGGAGTTGGCTCAACTTGAGTATACTCTGCCCAGATTAATTGGGAAAAATAGGGCTATGAGCAGACTTACTGGTGGAATTGGCGGCAGAGGACCAGGAGAGACAAAACTTGAGATGGATAGAAGAAGAATTCGAGAAAGAAGGACAAAATTAAAAAAAGAATTGAACAAGATTAAGACCCAGCGTGCTCATAAAAGGCTCAGACGACAAAAGGCGGGATTACCAATAGTCTCTTTAGTTGGTTATACAAATGTTGGAAAATCTACCTTATTAAATGTACTCACAAGAAGTGATATATATACTGCGAACAAACTTTTTGCCACATTGGATCCCACTTCTAGAAGGATTCGCTTTCCTAATGAAAAAGAGGTTATAATCACAGATACAGTTGGATTTGTTAAATACATGCCTCAAAAACTCAAAGAAGCCTTTATGGCCACATTAGAAGAGTTGAATATAGCGGATGTGATTCTACATGTGGCCGATGCATCACATGAGAATGTAGAAGAACAAATCTCAGCAGTTAGAGAGATATTAACTGAAATGAAACTTATGGATATTCCAGAAATCCTGGTTTTAAACAAAATAGATCAAATTGGTGAGGAAGATAAAGAAAGATTGAAACATATGTTTCCTGAAGGTATTTTCATTTCTGCACTTACCAGGGAGAATCTTGATATTTTGGTAGATAAAATCTCCAGAACATTGCCAATAAAAAGAAATTTTGCTGAAAATAAATATTGACAAAAAAGAGTTTATATTATTGACATGGATAAGTTGAATCCTTTAATATCCAAAATAAAGTCACTCGAAGAATTCCTTGTAATAAAAAATAACACTTTAAAAAATAAACAATTAGTATTCACCAATGGATGTTTTGACATATTGCATCGGGGACATATAGTATATCTACAAGAAGCCAAAACTTTTGGGGATGTTTTGGTAATTGGATTAAATAGTGATAGCTCTGTAAAAAAACTAAAAGGAGAAAATAGACCCATTAACAAAGAAATGGACAGGGCAATTTGTCTAGCAGCTTTAGAAGCAGTAGATTATGTAATCATATTTAATGAAGAGACCCCTTATAAACTAATAAAAAATATACGTCCCCATGTATTAATTAAAGGGGGAGATTGGAAAGAAGAGCAAATTGTGGGATATGATATTGTTAAAAGCTATGGAGGAAAAGTAATAAGTTCCAATTTTTTGTCAAATTACTCCACCACTAAAATTATACAGAGAATAGTTAATAGGTTTTGTAAAAATAAAACTTAGTAAACCTGGAGGCAATTATGGAAAAAAAAGAAATAAAAAAAATATTATGTGCAGTAGATTTTGCTGAATATTCAAAAGAGTTGGTCAGGTATGCCTACACACTACAGGAGGCCTTTGACGCTGATTTACATATTATCTATGTTGCTCCTACTCTATCACAATATGTGGGTTTTCAAATATCCCCAAGTTCAATTGAAAATTTTGTAGGGGAGATTATCCAGGGTGCAGAAGAGACCATGGGGAAATTCATTAAGGAAAATTTTCCTGATAACCCAAAGGTTTTTGGAAAGGTAATAACTGGCTATGCAGCAGAAGAAATAATTAACTATGCAAAAGAAAATAATATAGATTTAATTGTAATGGGAACACACGGTAGAAAAGGTATAGATAGAATTCTTTTTGGCTCTGTTGCTGAAAAGGTAGTTAAAAGTTCTGATGTTCCGGTTCTTACCATAAGACCCAAAAAACAAAAAAGTTAGGGGCAAATTTCATGGGTCTGTTTCAAATATCTGCAAAAAAGGTTGGTGTTGGTCTTGATCTCGGGAATAGGTGGATAAAAACTGTTAGATTATTAAAAGATGGAAAAAGGTTGAAGCTTAGCAGAGTAGGACGAACATTTTTAAAAAAAGAAGATTTAGAAGATAAAAATAAATTAAGAGAAAAAATGAAAAGATTTTTAAATTCTTTATTAATTAAAGATAGAGAAGTAAGTCTTTCCTTAGCAGGACATTCTGTTATAATTAAAAGACTTAAATTACCTAAAACAGAACAAAAAAAAGAAAAATTAGAAGAAACAATAAAAAAACATGCAAAAGAACACATACCCTTTGATATAGAAAATGTATTCATGGACTACTTTATCTTAACTCCAGAAGGGGACACTGAAGATATAGAATATTTCTTAGTTGCAAGTAAGAAAAATGTAGTGAATGAATTAAAAGATTTCATAGAAAGCGCAAATTTCAGGATAGAAGGAATAGATGTTGAAGGGTTTGCCTTATGCAATTGTTTTGAGTATAATTATCCTGAATTCATTACTGATACTGCATATCTTTTGGACATAGGAAGCGTTAATTCAGTCTTTTGTGTATATTCAAAAGGCAGTCCCTTGCTTATAAGGGATTTAAGTCTAGGAGGGGATCAGATAACTAATGTAGTAAAAGAGGTATTAAATGCAAATTTTTCTGAATGTGAAAAAATAAAAATAAATGGATTTAAAGCAGTTGCTCCAAAAGAGAAAATTTTAATATATCAAAAAATGGAAGTGCTATATCTTAATTGGATAGATGAAATCCAGAAAATATTATATTTTTATACATCAAATAACCCAGAAGCTAAAGAAATTGGAAATATTTATCTATCTGGCGGAGGGGCTTTAGCTCCTAAATTAAAAGAAGTAATGGAAGAACATCTAGAAAAAAATATTGATCTCCTCAATCCTTTTAGAAAAATAGAAATACCAATTAGCAATTTTGATGTGGAATATCTAAAAGCAACAGGACCACAATTTGCTATTGCTACTGGTCTGGCTCTTAGAAATTTTATATAATAAGGTAGAAGGTAGATGATAAAAATTAATTTATATCCTTATAAAAAGACAAAAAGAGGTATTTCTATTGAATTTGAGGTCGGAATATATGTTTTTATCTTGCTATTTATAACTATATTATTATATTTCCTAAATATGAGACTCAATAATCATATCAATCAACTGGCTAATATAAAAGCTCAGAAACAAAATATAAATAAATTATTAAACAAAAAAGTTAAAATTGTAAATAATTATAAAAAACAATTAAAAGAATTAAATTATAAAATAAAAATAATAAAACGAATAAGAAAGAGTCAGAATATGCCTGTTATTTATCTAAATGAACTAGTTACAAATTTCATAGAAGACAAATTATGGTTTACCAGATTAAAATTATCTTCTAAAAAAAATATAGAGCTATCAGGAGTGGCCCTGGATAACCAGATACTGGCTCACTACATAAGAAATTTGAGACACTCAAAGTACACAAAGGAAGTATATTTAAAACAGGCTGCAAAAAGGAAACTAATGGGTTATAATCTAGTAGCATTTAGTTTTAAATTAGTAACCAAAAAATCATGGACTAAAGAAAACAATGAAAGCAGGTGAACTTATTGAAAACATAGAAAAATATCCAAGAAAGTACAGGATAATTGTATTCCTCCTTATAATCTTGTTAGTGACAGGGGGTTATTGGTATTTTATTTTTAATCCAAAAAAAAATCAGATAAAGTCATTGGAAAAAGACATTGAAGAGTTAAATAGACAAATAGCATTAAAGAGAAAAAAAATAGCTCAATTTAAGAAACTTGAGATAAATGTTAAAGAGAAACAAAGAATTTTCTATTACGCAAAAAAACTCCTTCCAGATACTACAGTTGAAATAGAAAATTTGTTGGCAAATATAGAAACCCTCGGAAATGATGTTGGAGTTGAATTTCTCTTGTTTAAACCTGGCTCTGAGACTCGATCGGACTTTTATGCAAAAAGACGTCTTACACTCAAAATTAGGGGTTATTTCCCGAACCTTATGTTATTTTTTTCCCATATATCCAATTTAAATAGATTAGTCACTCTTGATTCTGTTTCTTTTATCCCAAATAAAAACCACATGGTTACAGCTAATTGTAAGTTATCTATTTATAGATCTTTAACTGAACAAGAACTAAAAGCAATAAAGCAAAAAAAGCGGAAAACAAGGAAGCGGTAATGAGAAGACATCTAGTTTTTCTTATAGTGACAATAACTACTTTATTCATAGCCTTTTTTACTTTTGGTCAAGCTTCTTTAAAGGATAATTCCACCCAAAAAAAAGAAGTGCCTGAATGGATATATCCAGCTCCTTTTAAATACGACGCAAAAAATCTTCCAGATCCCTTTGTTCCCTTTGTAAAAATTAAGAAAGAAGGGTCTATAACGAAGAAAAGGCAGGTTAAGAGCCTTGGACCATTACAAAAAATAGATCCAACTCAGTTAAAGTTGATTGGTATAACTTATTCAAAGAACAGAAAGATTCAACCAATGGCACTTGTAGAGCTTCCTGACAAAAAAGCGTATGTATTAGAAATAGGAACGTATGTAGGCCAGAATGGAGGATATGTTAAGAATATTTCTAAAGATAAAGTCACTATTGTAGAACCCACCTTTAATATTTTTGGAGAAAAAAGTTATAAAGAAATTATTTTGAAATTACACAAGAAAGAGGGAGAATAGAGATGAAGAATTTCTTTTTACAATTATTTGTAATAATTGTTGTTCTATCCTCATATTTTTCTTATGCAAAAGATATTGATATAACTGTTATCAATGGCCGAAATAAGATAGATATAAATTTGAATCAAAATCAGACTTTTGATGTTAAGTATAATTATCCACTATTTTCAATAACATTTTTTCCTGGATTTAAAAATTTAGATAAGCCAGTTATTCCATTAAGTAGTATATTAGAAAAAATAAATTTTGTCCATAGCAATGGAGAAATCAAATCTATTAATTTTTATTTAAAAAACAAAATACAATATTTAGTTTCTAGGGAAAAAAATAGATTAAATATAATTTTAATTAAGAAGAAAGATAAAAGTAAGAAAATTATTCTTCAAGACCTGAAATTTACAAAAGACGAAAATAACAACTTATACATCAAATTACAATTTCCTCACAGAGTAGATTATACTTTAAAAAGTTCAAAAGACTACTCATTAGATATTTTACTACCAAAAGCATATTTCCCTGACTCCTTTGTAAAAATATATGATTTAGAAGAATTCAAATCATGTATTAAAAATATATTTCTGAAGAATAGTCCAAAGGGAGGGATAGTTCATCTGTGTTTTTTTAAGAGACAACCTATAAATATATCAAACAATTCAAGATATTTTTTGATAACTGTACCGCCATTAAAATTGCTTCAGCCAGAGGCTCAATCTAGAAAAAAAGATATTACAACTCAAAAAATGGCCATAGATGAGGAAGAAGGTACCTTATTCCCAGGAATGAAGAAAAAATATAAAGGGGAATTAATCAGTATTGATTTGCAAAATGCCGACATAAAACACGTTCTCAGGCTTTTGGCCAAGGTAGGTGGGTTTAATATAATCTTTGATGAAAATGTAAAGGGGAATATAACCCTACAATTACAAAATGTGCCCTGGGATCAAATATTGGATTTGGTATTATTACAAAAGAATCTTGGAATGGTTAAACATGGGAATATAATAAGAGTTGCACCAATATCCAAAATACAAAAGGAACAAGAACTTGTCAGAAGAGCAATGGAACAAAAGCGACAACTGGAACCACTTATAACAAAATATTTAAAAGTAAATTACACAACTGCTGCAGAAGTTTCTCCAAAACTGGAAAAATTTCTCACAAAAAGGGGTTCAATTAGCTATGATACACGGACCAACCAATTAATAGTGTGCGACACTAAAGAAGTGGTGGGAAAAATAGAGAGGGTCCTTAAAAGACTCGATCAACCAGAGAGACAGGTACTTATAGAGGCACGGGTGGTCTATGCAACAGAATCCTTTCAAAGGGGATTAGGGATTAAATGGGGGGGAGGATTTAATACAGGGGCCTCCTACGGAGGGCCACAATTTGACATTGGTCTGTATGGAACCCAGGGAGACACAACCGCAACTTCATCAGTATCTCCCAGTGGCTTTGCCATAAATTTACCAAATGAGGCTGGAACAACCCTTGGGATTGGTGGCTATATATCCAAAATTTCAGGATCTACGCTTTTTACCCTAGATGCTCAATTATCATTAGGAGAGAGTCAAGGAGAAGTTAATACTATTTCCTCTCCAAGAATAGTGACCTTGAATAACCAACAGGCAGAGGTTATGCAAGGTACTAAAATAGCAACAAAAACTGAATCAGAAAGTGGTGGTACCACAACTCAATATCAAGATGCACTATTAAAACTTTCAGTTATACCTCATATAACACCAGATAACAATCTGATTTTAGATATAACCATATCTGACGATAGCCCTGTTGGTGGTGGAGAAGACATTGAAACAAAGTCTGCTAAGACAAAACTCATGGTAAAGGATGGAGAAACCATAGTAATAGGAGGAGTACAGAGATTAAGTGAATCCAGACAGCAGGAAAGGGTACCATTTTTAGCAAAAATCCCCATTGTTGGAAATGTATTTAAAAATAAATACAAAAGTCGAGAAAAAAGGGAATTATTGATATTTATCAGACCAAAAATTCTTGAAGATTAAAATATAAGATTATTTGAGCCAATTATAAAACCACTATCTAAGCAGATATAGATATAACAGAAAAGATAAAAATGGAATTTATAGTCATCCCTATAATTTAATATAAAGCGTATGATTATGATATTGTTTTTTAAAATTTTTTATCTATTTTTTCCTTTAACACTTCCCTTTTTCTCGTTCCTAATTATATCTAATCCTGCGGGATATTATAATTATATTCATATTGACACAAGTTTTTTTTGGTTGTAAGTTGTAAACAATGTTTTTTAGAACAATCAAAGGCTATAATTTTTATAGTCTTTTAGAGAGGAGGTATAACATGAGAATTAATAAATTTGTACGCTTTTTTTGTATTTTAATTGCGATTTTGTCAGTACCCTGTTTTGCTGGTGCTAAAATGCACGTTATTAGCGATAAACATATGGGTTCAATCAGTGGGCAGACAGGAATCCAGCTCTTATTTTATAATGCAGGAATTAAAATGAATGCTGATAACCTATATTATGGTGATGAAGATGGTGTTAATGATCAGAAACCTGCCTATTTAACTCTTTGCAATGTGGGGTTAGAAGGAGAAATCTATTCATCAACTCCTCTTAAAATTGACCTTGGAGTAGCTGGTGATTTCTTTAATCCATCTCAAAAAATTGAGAATGTAATGATTCAACTCCAAGATATGACCTTGCATATCAACAATTTCAGGATAGACGCCATAAAAGTAGGGCCTGAAGTCGGCGAAGGAAAAAGCTTTGGTTCTTATGGCACGGGACATATGCATATTGAAATAACAGGAAATCCTTTTCTGATTATTAGAGATAAAAATTAATGGGATTACTTGTTCATTTTTTAGTTCTTGACTTAATATTGTTTTGAATAAATAATTTGAACAGAGTTCTTTGACAATTTTCAAGGGCCGTGTCCTTTGGGGTTTTGGGAGATTTTAAAAGCCAAACCTGGGGTAACTCAGGGACGGAAAGCCACGGGCCCAGCACTTAATTAAAGGTGTTGGGTAGCCGGGTTGCCCACTTCCTGTAGGCCAAACCAGGGGTAACCCTGGGACGGAAAGCCACGGGCCCAATACATAGCTTTAATGTATTGGGTAGCCGGGTTGCCTACAGCGAACCTACAGATTTAAACCAAAAAACTTCAGCCAAACCATGGGCAACCATGGGACGGAAAGCCACGGGCCCAATACATAGCTTTAATGTATTGGGTAGCCGGGCTGCCTCCTATTAGGAGCTTGCCAAACCAGGGGTAACCCTGGGACGGAAAGCCTACGGACCCAGTATTTTTAAAATAAAATACTGGGTGGCCGGGTTGCCTGTAGGTTTGTGCTGTAGACAGGAGGTGGAATATGAGAAAAAAAATATATACATATATATTCAGCCTTTTAATTATTATTTTGTTAGTGCCCAGTTTTGCTGCAGCAAAACTGATTGCTATTAGCGAAAGAAACATGGAATCAATTATTGGTCAGGCTGGAATCCAGATAGCATTCAACAATGCGGGTATAAAAATGAGTGCTGAGACCCTCTATTATGGCGATGAAGATGGTATCGACGGTGGTGGACCTGCTTATTTGAGTCTTTGCGATGTAAATATGGATGCAGAAATCCATTCATCTACTCCCCTTAGAATTGATGTGGGAATAGTGGATAACCCATTTAATCCAGGTCAAAAAATCGAGAGTGTGATGATGCAGATATGTGTTCTTACCCTGGATATCCATAATTTTAGCATAGGAGCCATAAGGGTGGGATCCGCAGTTGGTGAAGGCAAGAGCTTTGGTTCTTTTGGAATCAAAAATATGGACATAGAAGTCACGGGGAATATTATGATATGGGCACATTAGAAATCACCAGATCCAAACATTGGGACACCGGCCCTTGAAAATTGAAACATCACTTATCTAAGTGCACAATAATTTTCCATGAATTGTTGACCCTTTCCCAGCAAAGGAGTACTTCCTTTTCCTCTTCTTTATCAGCATATTTATAAATCATTTTGATCTCAGTAGTCCACCTCTGATTTTGATGTTGGATATATATGTCTCTCACTTCAACCTCTTTTAACTTTTTGTCATTATAAAGAGAGAATAAGGTTTTAATACCTATTCCCTTATTTGTCACAACATAAGGAGCATACAATTTAGTCTGCTTGTTTAAATTAGACATTTTTTGTAGTTCTATCCATTTAATAAAGGTGTCAAAAAGTTTTTCAAATCTTTTGTCTTTTAATGGTCTAAACTGATGATTTATTATCTTTAATCCCTCTTTTGTGTCCTCTATTATTAATGTGGTAATACCTAAATCTTTATAGCCCTTCTGAGATATATATTTCTGGATAAATTCAACTAAATATCCCCTATTTGCTTTTTTAATATTTATATTAGCAATATAGATATTTTTTGGATAGTCTCTGGCCCACAATTTTTTATAGTAATTTAAAATATTCGACCTTCCAATTAATTTTCTTTTGACCGCATATGGTGAATAGAATTTGATAAAATCTTTTAAATTATGAGCCTTCCATGAGTTTTTCCATTTATAAACAAAGTTTTTTATTTTATCTTCATTTATCTGGTGATTAACTGGGACATATTTTGCTTTTAATTTATGTAAATCTAACTTTTTCCAGTAGTGATATAAAATTTTAAAGGAATCATCTATTTTTTCTATATAAAGAGTCGTGATACCAGTATCTTTGTATCCCTTTTTTGCTTCATATTTTTGAATAAATTCTACCCAATATCCTCTTTTATTTTTCTTTATATGTAAATTACTTATGGATATTTTATCTGGTTTGTTTTTTGACCATAACCTTTTATACCAGTTATAAATAGCTTTTCTACCTATTAAATTACCTTTTATAGCATATGGTGCATAGAAGGATATAAATTTATCTAGCTCAGCTCTTTTCCAGCATGTAATGAAATTGTTAATTAAGTCTTTTATTTGTTCTTCAGATTTTATAATTTTTTTTGGTATTTTTACAACTAAATCTTGTTTTTCAATATTCTCTGTTTTATTAGTTTCAGTTTCCTGATGCAATTTTTGTATTTTTGAAAACTTCTTTACTTTTTCAATATAAACTTGTTTTTCCCCTTTTTTCTTAGCTTTAAAAAACATCAACATAGATCCTGCTTTTTTCAATATTGTTCTTTGTTCATGATTTAACTCTTTTAAGGTTTCGAATGGCATTGTAGCAGATAATGATAACATATAGACTTCAGTATCTTGTTCATAGTCCATTCCAGCATAGGGATTGTATACAACATCTGTAAATATATTGGAATTTAAGTTTTTACTGGAATTGTCTGGTACTTTATATCCTTTATTAAATATATAAGCACCGCCAACATCAAGAGTAATTTTTTTTGGGAGTTTAATAGAGGCTCCTACACCAAAAAAGTGGAGGTCTGGTAAAGCATATAACAGGTCAAAATGATTATCTCTAACCGGAGTTTCCCTCCATTCATATCCTGCCCTGAGGGTTATTTTATCATTTAATAGGTATTCAAAACCAACCGCCCAATCCAATGTATCTTTGAAGTCTCTCTTTAGGATTAAATTATAGTTTCCACCCAAGTATCCACTTATTTTGGCTACCCTAAAAAGTTGTAAGGCCTTATCAAATCTGAAATTATCTTGATCCAGGACTGACCAATTTGTCCATTTCACATCAAACATTAAATTTAGCCTTTGAAAAAGGGTAAGTTTTATTCCTGCCTGGACCCTTTGAGGGAATTCTATTTCAGTTGTAAGTCTTCCACGTTCTGAGGGTACTGAGTGTATTGGAAGATCCAGCATTCCAGCTGTTGATACCAGAAGAGGAGAGCTGCCAAACCAATCTATCATTTGTTGCCAGTTCTTAGAATATTTTATTATATATTTCCCCCTTAACTGAACTTTGATGGGGCTTTGATAACATACGCCGAGACTGAGCCATTTATAAGGGGACCACAAAATTCCAATGTTGTAATTAGGACTATAATCATCTCTCAGTCTTATATTAAGTGAAGCCATTTTGTCATAAGGCCCTACACCACCGTAAAACCATGGTTGTGGGAGAGTGAGTTCAGTCATTACAGGGATTTCAAGGCCTTCAGTTGCATTGGCAAGGACTCTTGTAAGGGATACCAGTTCATTAGGTGCCCTCATGTCTACCTGGGCGCCCATGGCAGTTTGACCAAGCCCTACAGAGAGACCAATGGATAAATTATCTTTGATTTGATAGCTAACAGATGGTGCTGCATAAATTAGGTGTTGCTGATATACTTCCCAGCCACCCCATCTAACTGGATCATTCCTATGTCCGTGGATGAGTCCCACAGCAAAGGGAGGATAGCTGCCTATTGCAAATGACCATTTTGATCCAGGTGGTTTGTAAGCAATTCCAGCAGATGGACCAATTAAAAAGTTTATTGGTTGATTTATTATGGGTAGGAACATTTTACCGCTGGTATTTGTTCCCTCTGCATGTCCATTTTTATCAAGGATGGGATCATCTTTAAATCCGCCAAATATACCTGGCCAGTCAGGATTTCTATCGAACTTTGATGTCTTTTTTATGTAAGGAAGGGTCAGACCAAAGTAAAACCATTTATCAGGTTTTAGCAAAGAAAGACCTGCGGGGTTATAATGAATGGACATTATTCCTGGCGGATTAGCAGTGACTGCATTTGCAAGGGAAACAGCCTTAGTGCTTATAGCTAATTGTTCATGAAAGGCACAAAAACCTTTGATAGAAAAGAAAAAAACAAATATTGAACTCAGTAGATGGATTAAAAATAATTTACCACAATTGCTCATTTTATTTAACTAGGTCGTAGGAAAATGGAATTCTCAAAGAAAAAGAAAAATCAGATTCATTGTTAGTTAGCCCTATGCCTGTACCAATGATTATGGAACGTTTTGGTGTGATATACCATCCTGTAGAAATCCCAAGAGAAGAAGAGACAGAAGTACCACTTTGAGTTACCCTTCCACTTTTAAAATAGTATTTGGTTCCAAGAGAATATGAATAGGAATAACTTAGAGAAAGGGAAACATTATAGGAAAGGGCATATCCAATACCAAGACTTCCAGATATGCCGCCACGGGGTTTTACTTTTACAAGTATATCTCCTCCTCTTCTCTGGTTTATTCCATCTTTTTCAAAAAAATAGCTATAACCAAGGCTGGCAAATGCATTTACTGGATCAAGTGGCTTAGAGATTGAGACTGAATTGGAGATTCCTACTAAACCTCCCCCAGTACTAAGTTCATCGTCTATATTTATGCTATAGGGACTTCGGCCAGTTGGGAGGATTAAAGATGAGCTGAATATTGGTGCAGGCCATTTTCCTGTATTTTTAAATGGCTGAAACTTTATTCCAAAACTTATATCTCCAATATCTGTTACTTTTCTCTCCCTATGGGTACCAATTTTATCGTATTTATAAACAAAAGGAATATTCAAAGTTAAAGTTAAATTGTTCAATACAGCATATTCAGTACTTATTGTATTTCTGAGATTGTGATTTGCATGGTGTTCTACTTCATAGATGGATTCCAATGTATCATAGGAATAATAAGAATATCCCAGGGAATATTCTAAACTCAGACGGCCTTTAGGGAGGAGTAAGTATTCTCTACCTGCGGCCTCCAATATCTTTTCTTCTTTTTTCTTTTTTTCTTCTTCGGGTATTTCTAGCTTTTTCCTGGCTTCTGCTTCTTTTTGGAGTTTATTCAGCCTTTCTTCTAATTGGGCTATTTTTTCCTCTAAACTCCCAGTTAGGGGCGGCGGCGTAATGATTGAGGGAGAAGGTGGCTGAGCTATCTTCGTTGATCTAGGTTCGGTCTTTTTAGATGGCGGTTTATTTTTTTTGCCTATAAGCGGAATGCTTCCTGTTTTGACTATGTCCAGTGTATTATATTTTGTTATATAGGCAAATTCTCCAGTCTTAGAAGTAAAACCATTTAAAAATGTTTCTGCCTCTTTTAACTTATAAAAATCTTTGACAGTTACAATAAATACAGGGATAGTATTATCAATTTTCCTTTGTTCTAAATAAGGAAAATATCCAAGGTCTTTGAGTTCTTTAATTGTAGCATTTGCCCTTTGTTTGTCTGGAAAAGGGATTAATTTAACTGAAAATCTATAATTTTTTGTGTCTTTGGGTGCATTTTGTTGGGCAAATAAATTACTGGTAAGTAAAATAAAAAAGAAAAAGATAAACATTATCTCTCTTTTCATTTAATCGCTCCTAAGGGTTAGGCAAATTTTTTTTGTCCTTTTTAAGTTTTAGATAAAAATATAACGATTTTTTTATTTGCTTTTATAATAATCATAAGGCACAGGCATTCCCTCAATTTTTCTTTTGGCAGGAAGGGACATATCTACTGATGCATCAAATAAGGTCCTCCTGGCCATATCTTCATCAATATATCTTAAGTCTTCATCTGTGATTTTTAAAAGGTTTAAGGTGGGTCTTCCCTTTGGTTCAACAATAAAGATTACATTTTTATACCATATATCCTTAAATTTAGAGATTGGATAGCTGGAATTGCCCCGCCATGGATCTGCTACAAATACCCTGTTATTGTAAATTCCTTTAAATACAACAAAATGTCTATAATTAAAAATTTTTATTGGTATAATTCCAGGAACCTTTAAGGTCTTGAGATCATCAAGTGTGGCCATATATCCTTCGCCTTTATATCCAAGTACATTTACAAATCGTTTCATATCAAGTAAAGAAAAGGCCCTTCTTTTTTTAATTTTTTCTATGTCTCCATATTGCATAAGACCCATTATCACCTGGTCTTCTGTAAAGTTTTCCCCTAAATAAAAATCCAGCAGAGTTGCCAGGGCTGCAGAACCACAACTAAAATCAAAATGTTGTTTGACTATATGTTTCTTTTGAAATTCCTCGGTAAAGGGCTTGATTTTTGGTCTTATAACGACCTTTTCTCCTGTATTTAGCACAAGATATACTTGTCCCTTAGGTCTGGACGCCATAGGATGAAAGCCTGCCAAAAGACATGCTCCAATAATAAAAGCAATTAAAACATGCATAAATTTAACCTCTTAAAAATCAATTTAAACTTTCATAAGTGAACAAAGTTTATTCTTTCACCTTCTGTTCGGTTATGGTTGTTAGAGTTTATAGCTAAAAATAGAGATTTAGTAAAGTGAAAAATTTTTTTGAAAGAATTTTTAAGTTAAACATCTCTCACCCGCTAAAGCTAATTATGAAGGGCTTAAATATTCCTACTGAGAAAAAGGAGGTCCTGGAGAGATTGATTTAACTTTAAAACTTAGCTGAATAGGGGTAAGGTTTAAGTTCAAAAACAAGCGTCAAGTCCTCATAAAATGATGTAAATTATAAAGATATTTTGATAACTTAGATAACATTTTTCTTTTTTTAAAAAATTTTTAAAAAACTCTTGACAAAAAATATTTTTTAAATAAAATAACAATTAACAATAGAGTAAAAGTGGTTTACCTTTTTAAACTATAAAGTGATAAAGTGGAGACATTTCATTGAAAAAAACTGAAGAACAAAAAAAAGAAAGAAGTAATTTAATGATTGTGTTATTTGAGTTAAAAAACTTAATTAAACAAGGTTTACTAATTTTATCTCAATTAGCTATGATATCACTAGTTTATACAAATGGATTTAGTAAGATGATAAGAATGACAGATAGTCAATTAAATGAAATTACGGGGGGTGGGTTTTCAAAGGTTCAGATGGTAAACGATGGTGTCTACGATATTGCCAGGATGCAGTTTAATGTAAATGTGGAAACTTATACTGAGATTGATTCCTGGAAAATGGGATATTGGGACAATGGCAATGGAATTGGTTGGGATCAAGATTGGATAGATGTGGATATGGGAAGTGGTTTTTCAGATTTAAAGTTAAATGGGTTTATATTTGAGGCCAAGTTTGAAAATATAGATGATGCAGCAACCCGGGAGTTAGTGGAAGTGAGACTTGGATTTCAAGATGTAGTTGGGACACTAAAGGCTGATTTTCGGAGTTTATCAAGACTTGGCGCCCTTCCAAGACAGGCAGAAGGTGTAAAAACTTACACCTTTAACCACGATCCCCTGATCCTCACAATCAAGTGTAAGGGTCAGGATGCTGGGATCTGGTTTGATTTTGGAGGGGCTCAAGGCAACTAAAGCCATAAAAAAATTTAATTAAAGGGGGTGATGCCAGGGGATTAGGATTAGGTTAAGTTTTTAGAAGGGGAGCGATTTATTAATAGCTCCAAAAAAGTGTTCTTTTAAAAGGTAGGGGTAAAATTTTTAAGTGCCATAGAAAAAGCCAAACCTGGGGTAACCCAGGGACGGAAAGCCAACGAGACCAGGAAAAAACTAAAATTAACTTCCTGGTTGGTCGGGCTACCTATGGTAAGAATTTCAAACCAAAATTCTTATCATAGGAGGATTGTTATGAAAAAGGTATTGTTAATGTTAGTAAGTTTAATGTTAGTGGCTGGTTCAGCCATGGCCATGAAGGCCATCTCTAACGATGAGATGGAGTCTATTACAGGTCAGGCTGGTGTATCAATCATCATAGATGATGCAAAATTGTATTCACACATTGAAGGTCTGTGGTATGCTGATACTGATGGGATAAATACAGATGCTGGTGCAAACGGGCTGTGGAATACTGTGACCACAAATACAGATGGTGCAAGTGTAGGAATTAGCGACCTGGAAGTAATGGTTCATGTTAATTCTATTACTGGTGTAAATGCTAGTGGAGACCTTACTTCTCCAGGTACTCAGCTTAAAGGGACATATGGAGATCTATTAGAAGTTAATAACAAAGATCTGAACGGCGATGGCGTTGACGATGTTTTCCTGGCAAAACCACTCACAATTGATGTGACAAGCGCATTACCAGTATTGTCTGAAGGCGCTGCTTATGATAGTCAAGCTATTCAGGCTGCTGGTGGTTCAGCTTTACCTGCAACCAATTTCGCCGGCGTTATGATTGGACTTGGCACCATAGAGCTTGTACTTAGTAACATGACATTGGATATTGCTCTCAATGATTTAAGTCCTTTAGACGGGAGCAATAGTATGACTTCAATCAATGGCCATGACTTTGGTACTGTTTATGTTGGCAAAACTACCCTTACTGTGTTAGACGGAGTGATAGAGATCGCTCCTCATTAATTTCAGGGTATAAGTTGGTTACCCAGGGGGTACCCTGCCCCTGGGTAACTTTTATATTTAAAAAGGGGGTTTTAGAACATGGCTTTCTTATTTGTCTTTTTTTTGATTTTTTTTATTCTACTCCCATTTAATTCTATAGCCAGGATGATTAAATTATCAGAGAGAGCTATGGAGAAAGTAATTGGGCAGGCTGGAGTGAGTATTGGTGTTTCTGATTATAAGGTGTATAGAAATTATGAATATATTGGATATAAAGATACAGATTCTAACGATGGTGTTAATGGAACCATATTTTTAAATAATGTGGAAATAATGGAGACCCTTTCCACAGGAAATGTGGATACAAATGGCGATGACCGTAGAACTGGAATTGCTATAGATGTATTTCAAAATACTGATGATGTATTAATGACCTCTTTTACTGCAGATGACTTTGACCATAGATTTGATTTTTATGTGAATTCTATTTCCTTTTGTGGAAAAGAAATTGGATCACTTAATATAGATGAGATACATCCCTATTCTCAAAGACTTTATATGTCTGGACATTCTAACTCTACTGGGGTTGATTTTCAATACAACCTGGCCCTTGAAACCACCAATTTTAATTACAACTATCAGTTTAATGAAAACAATACTCCTCAATATAAATCTCTACATTTTGATAAATTTTATATGGTAAAGACCTTTACAGATAATCCCAATGACGACCCATCTGATCCTTCCACATGGCAACCTTCTGGACAGTTCCAATTTGGAGACATGAACCCATACGGTGAATCAACTTATGATCCTGGTACATTAGATGCTGGAGTTGATCCTGACACAAATCTTGCTCAGATATTAGTGACCCTTCCAATGGAAGGAAGCATCAGGATAAGCAATTTTCAGGTGGGTGATATAAATTTTGGTCCAATTGCAATTGACGGTATCCATGTACACAGGATGAATATAAGATATATCCCCTAAATATTAAGGTAATTTATTTGCCATCTCAGCGAGTTTTTCCAGCTCTTCAGTTAGGGACAAACATTCTTTCAAAGTTTTTCCATAAACAATGAGTCCGTGTTCTTTCAACACAATCAACTGTTTTTTAACAGATAATTTACCAACTGCCTGGGCAAGCTCAAGAGAACCTGGTTTTAAAGGCTCTACAAAACCAATTTTTTCTAAAAAAATCTCTTTTTCAAACACCTCTATCTTTTCCAAAAAATTATTAAATTTCTCGGATGCAATAATAATATTTAAGGGATGTGTATGCAAAATAGCCCTGGCTCTGCTTTGATTTTTATAAATGTTTATATGCATCCGGTACTCAGATGAAGGATTACCATAAAGTACTCTGTCTCCAACCATATCATAAGCTGCAAGGTCACCTGGTTCTATCATACCTTTGTTTACTCCGCTATTTGTAATAACCATATGTCCATTATTATCCAGTGCACTTATATTCCCATTAACTCCTGATATTAACCCTCTTAGCCATGCCCTATAACCTGTCTTTTTTATTTCCATTGCGATTTTACCATCAATATATGGTCCAAAGTGAATTTTATATCTTCCGTATGAGACAATTTTTATATCTATAACAGGAGTATTATCCATTACTTCTATTGGATGAATTGTAAAAACATTGTCATGGATATTGAGTATCCTTACCCTATGCAGGCCAATTGGATTTGGTCTATCAGGCGACCTTGTTGCAAAAACTCCCTTTTTAGGTATGTTTTTATCCCCTCTGGGATGACATTTTAATATATTCCTGTCTGACTTATGTAACCAGGTAAAGATATAAATCTCATCACCAATGTGAAGACCCTCAGCAGCATGAAGAAAATCTTTATTAATTATTAGTTGGGCAGGTTCAAGATTAGATGATGGTTGTCTTGGACACTCAGACCTATGTTTAAAACCTGAACTTATTTTACCAATAAACTTCAAATTAGTATCCACTTAAATTTCTCCCTTTGTTTCACATCTTAAAATTAAAGAGTACCTGCTGTGTCAAATTCATAGGACCATACATAGGAAATATTATGTAAATCCAGAAATTCCTCAATATCTGGTGGAAAATCATGGGCAACAAAAAGACAAAAGACCTTTTTACCTTCTATTTCGCCAATTTTCTGGGCATATTTTTTAAATCTCCTTATTTCTCTCTTTGATGGCCTTACCTTACATTCACCAATTATTACCATTTCATCCCCATTTTTTTCGCCATGTCCATAGACATTAAGCTGTATCTTCTTTTTTCCTACAGGATAATATCTCCTGCAAAGATTATCCTGTACTTTAATGCCATATCTTTGAAAAAGGATTTTGGGCAAAGCAACATATGCCCTGTTTTCCAATAAATAACCAACTGAATGGGAGATGCCTTCTAACCTTTCTTCAAATGCATCCATTCGCTTGATAAGTCGGGATATCTCTTCTTCGTTTTTTTTCTGAGCTTCAATAAGCTGGGCAAGGCTCTTTTCGAGTTTAGTCAACCTTTGTTCAGAATGTTTCTGGGCTTCGGTAAGTTCATTAATTCTCTGCTCTGTCTTTTTTTGAGCATCGATAAGTTGAGCAACAGTATTTTCAAGTTTAGTAAGTCTTTGCTCAGATTGCTTTTGTGCTTCAGCGAGTTCGTTAACTCTCTGCTCTGTCTTCTTTTGTGCTTCAGCAAGCTGAGCAACAGTGTTTTCAAGTCTAGTCAGCCTTTGTTCAGAATGTTTCTGAGCTTCAGTAAGTTCATTAATTCTCTGCTCTGTTCTTTTCTGAGCTTCAATAAGCTGGGCAACAGTATTTTCAAGTTTAGTCAGTCTTTGCTCAGATTGCTTTTGTGCTTCAGCAAGCTGAGCAACAGTGTTTTCAAGTCTAGTCAGCCTTTGTTCAGAATGTTTCTGAGCTTCAGTAAGTTCTGCTACTGAATTTTCTAATTTGGTAAGCCTCTCATTCCCCTCTTTATGTGCCTGAAGGAGGAAATTAATGTTTTCGCTAAGGTCCCTTAATGAATTTTCTACCTTTGTTAAACGTTCTTCAGCCTTTTTATGGGATTTCAACAAATTTGCTACAACTTCTTTGAGCTCTTTAAAATCCTCCCTTGTTACTCTCTCTTTTTGTTGTCTTTCTGTTTCTTCTAAAACAGCAAATAATACTTCCCTTAAAGAAGGATCAATGGTCTCTAATTTTTTAAATAGGGCTACACTCATTGACATGATTATAACCTTCCTTTTAAGAAGTCATTCAATTTTATCCCAAAATATAGGTCTTGTAAACCCATGATTAGTTTTAAATTAGATCCCCAGTTTTACATCCTCATTCCTAATATTGTATAATATAAGGCACGCAAGCCTTTATTCAACTGTATTCTTAAAGAAATACTCAAAATGATCAAATCCCCCTTCTATTTTCTTCCTGTTTAACATAAATTCTTCATTTCTTATAACTTCTCCAATCACCTTTAAAGTAGGGATGGCATCTTTTAGTCTCTTTATCCCATCAGATGCAATAGTTCCCATAAGCACATAATCTTCTCCACCTTTTGCAGCAAAAACAACTGGATCTTCGCCTAAAATCTCAGCCATTGAAATTACCTCTGGATGAAGCATTGACCCATCTATTTCTAAATTTGCGCCCATTTCTTTTGGCATAAGCCTTTTAATATCCTTTAGTACCCCATCTGATACATCCATAAGGGAAGTGACAAATGGGTTTTTTGTAATAGCCCTGGATTCATAATAGAATATTTTGGGCATTAAATGAGACATTGTAGCTACTTTAAATCTCTCTTGAAGGCCCTTTTTAAAGGCATAAAGACCAGTCCTGGACAAACCAATATCTCCACTAATAAAGATCAAATCACCAGGATTTGCTTTTTTTCTAAAAAGGCACCTTTCACCCTTTTTCCCAAAAATAGTTATATCAATCCCAAAAGATTTTGAAAAAGAGATATCTCCACCAGCGAGATAGATGTTATATTTTTTACATAACAATGATATGCCCTTAAAAAATTCTTTAAAAAATATCTTAGTAGCAATTTTTTTATTTATCATAATAGACATGGTAAACCCAACAGGGATACCGCCCATGGCAAGGATATCAGAGATATTTACTGCAAGGGCCTTGTAACCAATTGCATATGGAGGAAAATATTTCATATCAAAGTGATAACCCTCTAAAAACAAATCTGAAGATATGAGCATTTCATTTTCAGTTTTTATAATTGCACAATCATCTCCTCTACCTAAAATTAGTCCTTCTCTTTGTTCAAAAAATCCATCTAAAAATTTCAGGAAATCCTCTTCAGAGAAAAATTTGTCTTTATTTTTTAATATATACATCAAACCTATGTCCCCTGCCCTTTATTTGATACTCTAACCTTGCCTTTTTTGTATAAAGAACATCTGCATTAGGCGCTCTTTTTATAACCACTCTAGAATTTGTAATCTCACATGCACCTTCAAACAATTCATCTAAATTATTATCTTTATCCTCTGCCAGGAGTTTTATAACCTGCATATATTTTTTTTCTTTTGTTGGTCTCATTTCGTAAGCAGAGAAAAATGGGTCTAAATATACCACATCTGGATATGGTATCTTGGTTCCAACTTCATGTAATATTTCTTTTGCATCTCCAAAAATTGGCCTAATCCTTGTTGCAACTTCCATATCAACCAGTCCAATCCTTCCTATATATTCTTTTAACATAGAAAATATAGCAAAATTTTTCTCAATACATATAACGGATATTCCATATATGGCGAGCTGGATTGCGTCAAACCCAAAACCTGCGGTTAAGTCCAACACAATATTTGGTCTAAATCTTTTGGTAATTATTGCGGAAATTAAAGGCTGTTTTTTTGTGATATGTTTTTTTAGATAAAAATATTTTCTTTCATCTAAATAAAATGTTTTTAATCCAATGGAATTATTAAAATTGATTTCAATTCGTCCATTTTTATAAGTAAAAAAAATCCCCTTGCTTTTATATTTTAAAAATTCATTGATATTTAATTGAGAGCTCACCTCTTAAACATCCTGTCAAGTTCTTTTCTGGAAAAATACAAAGATGTAGGACGACCATGGGGGCAAAATTCCTTATCTTTGCATCTTAGCCACTGTTTTATAAGCTCTTTAGCCTCTCCTCTCTCTAACCTGGTATTTGCTTTTATGGCCTTTTTACAGGATATCATTTTGATTAAAGAATCTACATTATCTTTGTCTGAATTTATGTATTCCTTTATTATCTCTTCAGCCTCAGGCCCAGTTAAGTATGCTGGGATAGTAGAGATCAAAATAGAGTCATCATTAATAGCAAATTCAAATCCCAGGTGATTTAATTCATTTGCAAAATTTTTGTCTCTATCTTCAGGAACTTTGACCTTAATTGGAATTAAGAGTTTTTGAGTTGACCTGAATTTTTTATCAGAATATCTCTCATAGAGTATCCTTTCATGTACTGCATGTTGATCTAAAATAATGAGTTTACCTTCTCTATCTTTAACAATAAGATATGTATCTTCAATTTGTCCAAGATAAATAAATTCTGTATCCTCATCACTCTCTTCTATAGTCTCTTTCTCAGAAATATCAATATGAGATACAACATAATCTTTTTCAAGTATGTCTAAACCAAATCCTTTTTTCTCTTCAGCTCTATATTCAGCCAGGGCTTGTGAAAGATATTTCTTTGGTTTATCCTGTATTTTTTCTTCTGGATATGGACTTTCAAAATATTTTTTTTCAATAGCACTTTTAACTCCTCTATAAAGAGCAGAAAAAACCAATGATTCGTCTTTAAATCTCACCTCAATTTTGGCTGGATGGACATTCACATCTACAAAATCTGGAGATATCTTCAAAAACAAAATTCCGGCTGGATATTCCTTTGAGAGAATCATACCAGAATATGCCTGTTTTAATGCTTTTAAGAGGATTCTGTCCTTAACTGGCCTATTATTTACATAAAATATTATCCTATCCCCTCTGGCCTGGGAATATTTTGGATCGCAAACATATCCTGACACAGATATATCACCAATCCTATAATTTACACTCTGCAAGTTATTTACGAGTTCTTCTGGCCAGATGTGTTTAATTCTGGAAATTATGTCTTGATCTTTAGAGAATTTGAATCTCTCTTTCCCATCCCTTTTTAAATGAAATTTTTTATTTGTATGGCACAGGGCTATTTTATAAAATACTTCTTCACATCTTTTTGATTCAACAGGTGTTGATTTTAAAAATTTCAGCCTAGCCGGAATTTGTAAAAAGAGATCTCTGACCTCTACTTTTGTACCTCTATTTAAGGCACATATGGATAAATCTCCCTGTTTTCCATACTTTATTTCAAGTGAATAACCAAAGTCTGCATCCTCTTTTTTTGTGCAGATTTTCATATGGGACACAGCCCCTATGGATGGAAGTGCTTCCCCTCTAAAACCAAAGGACTTAATGGAAAAAAGGTCATCTCTGTTTCTAATCTTGCTTGTTGCGTGCCTTTTAACTGCGAGTAAAAGGTCCTTTTTGTCCATTCCAGAACCATTATCCTGTACCAATACAAGTATCTGTCCTCCTCCCTCGATCTCTGCAAATATCTCATCAGCTCCAGCATCCAGGCTATTTTCAATAAGTTCCTTTAAAACATTTGCAGGTCTCTCTATAACCTCACCTGCTGCGATCATATTCTGGATATTTGGTGGAAGTATGTTTATGTTTCCCATTTGTAATCCCCAGTTGACAACACTTTCAAAAATCTAGAGAAACTCTAAAAACTCAACATCTATTTATTTAAGAGTTTAACCCTCTCTCCCTGTTTCAAGCAGGTCTTTGAGCTCTAACTCCCCAAGTTTTTTGTTTTTTCTAAACTCTTTTAGTTTTTGAATGGTTTCAGAAGAGGCAAGTTTATTCCTTTTTCTGTAAGGAGAGATAACAGCAACTGGTATTCCATCTTTAGTTATAATAAATTTTTCTCCCTCAAAAACCCTGTTAAGTAATTCCAGTAAATGAGTTTTTGCTTTAAGCTCTTCTATTTGTTCCATAAAATTTTTCCTCCAATTGGTTTAAGTTTGGCCCCAATTGTTTATTATTTAAAAATAAATATCTTTTCAATTTTGTTTTTAAAAATTCCCTATTTTTTTGTTATTTCAGATTAAATCCCTGAGAGACCTCTCCAAGGGTACCAAGAGTAACGATTATCATTATCTTGTCTTCGTCTCTTGTATGGGAAAGCTCAGTGGCTACACTCCAACACTGATGTTTGTAATTTATGGTGAGTTTTCTCTCAATAGTCTTGGCTAAAGTTAAATCTCTGTTATCTGAATAGCTTATCTCCCATTTATTATTAGGAGAAAAGGTAGTTCCAAATTCTAAATTAGACAACTTTTCCTGATTCTGTCTATGTATATCATCTTTAAGTTCCCTTTTATAGTCATGAGATATATATCCATTTATTTGTTTTAAAAATTTTATATCCACTCTATTTTCAGCCTCTGTTATGCCAGGAATATATGGAGAAATCCAGATATTCCCATTTACATTAAATTTATCCAGGGGTGTAAACTCATATTCTGTCCTGATATCAGTAAATGGTCTTTTGGGATATTTTTTTAAATTTTGTTCTCTTCCAGCCTCCTTTATATCATAGGTCTCAGATAGTTTTAAGCGAAGCACATTCCTGTATAGTGGTGCATTGTTTTCATCAAAATACTTTAATGTAAAGTGGTTATCTAGACTATAAGTTATTTTTTGTTCCCTTGATAGAGAGTCGATGGAATCAAAAGAGGGGATATCCTCTCTGCTCCTCGTTGACCGATAGAAATATTTTATTTCAGGAGTAATTATGTGTTTTATCAGGTAATTTTTTTTATTTAAAGAAAAATCAAAAACCTTATAGAGTTGAGTTGATATATTTAAATCAAATTCAAATAAATATCTGTTTTCAAAGGATTCTGTAAGTTCTGGATCTCTGTCCTTTAAGAAATATGCCGAATCCCTTAGTGATATCTTTGGAATAATTGTGGCAATATCAGTTGATATGGTTTTGCTAAGTGAAGGATAAATATCTATTCTCATACCTTGTACACCATATCTTCTGTAGAAATAAGAGATAGAACTATCAGACTCTAAGTCAATTAGACCACCAAAAAGTGGCGTTTTATATAAATTAAAACCTATTTCTGGAACACGCTGAACAGTATCGTCATAAACAGGATCTAGATTGTGGTTTTTATATTTTAAATTTTCATAATATTCAGCCTTAAGATATAGATTACCTATATTAAATCCTCTATTTAATAAAAGAGTATTTTTTCTTAAAAGATCATCCTTATTGTTTATATCTCTGCCAAATACGTTCAGAAATTCCTTCCTGCTTCTTTCAAATCCAAGGTAGCCAGAATCAAATTTACGCAAGAAATCCTGGTCAGAGGTGTAATCAACATCCAGTTTTAATTCTAGTTCTGGACTTACAACATATCCATCCAGTTTACCCCTGATCCAGTATCTATTTTCATTTGGTCTTATTAAGCCATCGCCACTATAATCAGAAGGGGCATCTGTTTCTGTTTTATACCTTATTTTATCCTTTAAATAGCTGACTAAAAAAAATCCTTTGGTTTGAACATCAGGAGTAAATCTGTATTCTATACCAGTATATTTTCCCCTTCTGCCTAAATAGCCTGGATAAAAGGTAATATCTTGTTCTATAGACAGCGCTAAATAATAAGGAAGAATCAATCCATTTCCATCAATTGATGAAGAATAGTATTCAGGGATCAAAAAACCTGATTTTCTCTTAACAAGTACTGGCACTTGCAAATAGGGAAAATAAAATATGGTGTGATTCTTTATTTTAAATTTTACATGATATAAACGCGCTTCTCCATCATCTTTTATATCTCCTCTTTTAATTACAAATGACCAATCTGGTACATCTGAATCACAGCCTGTTACCTCAATATGTTTAAATGCAAAGGTATTTTTTCCTGTCTTATCAATCTTTTCACCTCTAAAATATAGATGGGGAACAGCATAAAATATGTCGCCACTTTTAATCCATCCAGTGGAATTTGAAACATATACTAAGAGTTCTTTTGCATATATGTTATTTTTGTCCCAGCTTGCAAATATATTACCCTTTAAATATACTCTTTTTTGTTTTCTTTCATATCTTGCATAATCAGCACGTATTTTATAATGTGATGATGTCAAATATACATTACCAAAAGCCTCAACAATATCTTTATTACTATCTACTTTCATTTTTTTTGCTGATATATTAACTGGTTCTTTTGGTATTGTAATCTCTATTATTTCTTTTTTTGCAAAGGCATGAGCTACAAACATAAACAATATAAATAGGATAAAAACTTTTTTCATAATTTAACTCCACAAATATTCATTAATTCCATCAAAAAAGAGTTTTACCATATCTTTATTATAACAACTAACTTCAACTGGATGACCTTTACCCTTAACAAAGGTATATAATTTTTTGTCTTTAAAAGATTTTTTTATAACCTCAATATTAACACTATTCAAGTTCTTTCTCTTGGTTAAATTTACCAATCTAACAAGCCTGAATAAAGTGATCATATCTTCAGTGGATAGCGAATTATTCCATGGCCAGGCTGAAGAAGAGCAAAGAAGCACTGGACTTATGTTTTTAAACATCTCTTTATCTTCAAAACCAGCAATTCCTGGTATTGGATAAAATAAAGATAAACCTATTCTTACATTTTTTCCAAGTCTATTTAAAAGAATTAAATTAGAAACAGCATCTTCTACTCTCTCTTTAGGAAATCCTGAGATAAAATAAACAATTGTATCTATTTGATTGTTATCCAATATTTGTGTTAGAAACTTCAATTTAGGTATATCGACGCTTCTATTTTGTTCTAATGCAATCTTTTTTGATGTGGTTCCTATAGAGAAATTAAATTGCCTAAATCCGAGATTAATAAGTTGATTTAATTTAATATCATCTAACAGCCTGTAGTCTATTCCATTTTCACAACTAAACTTTATATGTTTGTTAATATTTTTTATACTTTTAAGGATATCAACAAAAAAGTCCCATTTATAAAGTACGTTGTCGTCCTCAAAATTTAAGAATATACCTTTTTTTGCTTCAATGGTTTTTATCTTATTTTTTAAGATATATTTGTCTATTATTTCAAGTTTTCTTCCATGCAAGATTGGTATAGAGCAGAATTTACAATTCCTTGGACAACCTTTTGTTAAATAAGAGGAATAATAATTCCACTTATTTGTTGTTTTTGTCTTAACCAGTGCAACAACAGGTCTATCTTTTTTTGGTATACCCAAAAAATTTGTTAAAGCATATTCTGCTTGACCTATTATAATTTTATCAAACAAACCTGTATCTTTAAAATAGTCAGGGAAAATAGAAGGACCAGTACCACCTAATATAATTTCAATTCGCTGATCAATTTTTTTTATCTCTTCTGCAAGGTGTATAGTGGACTTTGCATAACAAAAGGCAAAACAAGAAATAAATATAATATTTGGTTTATAGCTATATACCATATAAGCTGCATCTCTATAGTCAGGACCAAATCTTTTATAATAAGAAAAAAAAGATATTGGCCCTGTCTCATTTTTTATTATAAATTTTGACAAATAAGATAATTCTTTGGGCAAGGGTATTTTTTTTGGTTTTTTATAGAGATTTGGAAAACAGATCAGGTGAGATTTATGTCCCTGTTCTTTTAATATAGAATTGACTATATGTGCGCCCAAAAAACTGCCCCGATGGGGGGTGTAATAAAAATCTTCTATAGGTGGAACAGCTACGACGCATCTCATGCAATAAAAATATCCTAGATTCTAATACCGCTCAAGCTAAAATTACTGTAAATATGAGGCGAGCACCTTGACTGTAAGTAAGGTGTATGAAAGAATATCTTAAGTGATAGGTAAATAGGGATGAAATAAATAGATGAAAATAAGGAGGGACTATGACACCAGCGAGATTATGGAAAAAAATTAAAGAAAGACAAGGTGTTGTTCAGTGCGAGCTGTGCAACCATTTTTGTGTTTTAAAGTCAGGTGAGCGGGGAAAATGTGGTGTCAGGGAAAATCAGAGGGGAGAACTCTATACTTTAGTGTACAACAAGGTTGCTGCAATAAATGTGGATCCTATTGAAAAAAAACCTCTTTACCACTTTCTCCCAGGAACTAAAACCTTTTCTTTGGGAACCATGGGATGTAATTTTTCCTGTGTTTTTTGTCAAAACTTTACTCTTTCACAAACTCCTAAACTAAATGGAGTAATTCAAGGAGAAATTGTTTCTATAAGAGAATTTCTTAATGCTGCAATTTCTTACAATTGTAAATCTGTATCATTTACCTATTCAGAGCCAACAATATTTTTTGAGCTGGTTGAGGATACTGCTAAGGAAACTATTGAGTACGGTTTAAAAAACGTGATTGTTTCTAATGGATTTATGAGTGTAAAGGTCATTGATAGATTAAAGGATTTGATCCACGCAGCAAATATTGACCTTAAGTCCTTTTCTGATAATTTTTACAAAAATCTCTGTGATGGAAGATTAAAACCTGTGTTAAAAAATTTGGTTCTTATGAAAAAATATGGGTGGTTAGTGGAAGTGACCACTCTGGTAATTCCAGGAAAAAATGATTCTAAAAAAGAATTAACAGCTATTGCTAGATTTATTTACAATGAGCTTGGAGAGGATGTTCCCTGGCATATATCCAGATTTCATCCTGATTATAAACTCCTTAATTCTACAATAACACCAATATCTACTGTAGAAATGGGATATGAAATAGGTAAAGAAGTTGGGTTAAAATATGTTTATGTTGGAAATGTTCGTGCCAATGAAAAAGAAAATACCTATTGTCCTGAATGTGGAACTCTCCTGATTAGAAGAGCAGGATTTTGTTCTGAAATATTGAATCTATATCAAGGCAAATGTAAAGAGTGTGGTACTACTATTCCTGGTATCTGGGAGTAAATTACAGTGAAAGAGAATACTCTTCCCCTATATGAGAGACTTAGACCCAAAAAATTAGAAGGCTTTATTGGGCAAAAACATTTAAAAAAGACCATAGAGACCTTTCTTAAGGCAAGTGTTCCACCTAATATACTTTTTTTTGGGCCACCAGGTTGTGGAAAAACTACCTTGGCCATGCTTCTTGCAGAAAGGTTCTCCTCAAATATTGTGCACCTGAGCGCGCCAGAAACAGGGGTTTCTGATATAAAAGAGAGGATTCAAGATACAGATATACTCATACTTGATGAAATTCACAGGTTTTCAAAGGCACAACAGGACCTATTCTTGCCAATCCTTGAAAAAGGAAAAATAAGACTCTTTGCAACAACCACGGAAAATCCTTCTTTTTCAGTGACAAGGCAACTCTTATCCAGGCTTTATGTGCTGAAATTAAATCCCCTTCAAAGCCAAGACTTAAGAAAAATAGTACAAAAGGGGTTGGAAGAACTCTCTATTAGCCTGCCTGATAATGTAGTTGAATATTTAATTAACATGTCCATGGGTGATGCAAGGAGTCTTTTAAATATTCTGGAGTTTGTAAAAGAGATTGATCCTTCTGAACTAACAATTGATAAAATAAAAGATGTTCTTCCAAAAGGGGTTATTAAAGGAGATAGGAGGGGAGATCTGCACTATCATCTAGCTTCTGCCCTTATAAAGTCCATCAGGGGAAGCGATCCAGATGCTGCTATATATTACCTTGCCTGTATGCTTGAATCTGGAGAAGATCCAAGGTTTATTTGTAGAAGACTCATAATTTCTGCATCAGAAGATATTGGACTTGCAGACCCAAATGCACTTACATTAGCAACCTCATGTTATCATGCTGTAGAATTAATCGGCATGCCAGAAGGGTTTATCCCTCTGGCTGAAACTGTTATTTACCTCGCCCTTGCACCTAAAAGTAATTCGTCATATAGGGCATATTTAGAGGCTCAAAACTTAATAAAGGAAAAAGGGCTACTGGATGTTCCTTTACATCTAAGAAATCCATCAACATCCCTTGATAAAGAGATGGGGTATGGAAAGGGATATAAATATCCACATGCATACAAAGACTCATGGGTTAAACAACAATATCTACCTGATGAGATAAAAGATAAAAAATTTTATAAACCTAAATTTCAAGGCAAAGAGCCCTATCTTTTAAATTGGATTAAAAATAAGATAAAAAAGAATTAAAACTATTTTTTAGGCATAACATCGACAACACTTTTATAAAATTAAAATTATTTTTGAGAGGAAAAGATGGATCTCAAACAATTTAAAAAGATTTCAATTTTTGAGAACATGCCTGATGAATTGTTAAGAGAAATCTCTGCTAAAGTCTCTAACAAGTTTTTAAAAAAGGACGAAACGCTCTTTTTCAAAGGAGACATTGGAGATGCCCTATATATCATAAAAAAAGGAAAAATAAAAATATCCATACCGACTGAAGAAGGGGAAGAACTCATTATATCCATATTTAGTGATGGAGATTTTTTTGGAGAGCTTTCCCTTTTGGACAAGGCACCACGCTCTGCAGATGCTGTTGCAATTACAGATACTGAACTCCTTGTACTTCGTAGAGACGTATTCTACACTTATCTATTTGAAAGGAAACAGGCAATTGAAGCGATCATGTCCACTTTATGCAAACGTCTTAGAAAAACTGATGATTTCCTTGCAGATCTTTGCTATACCAGTGTCCCCAAAAGGCTTGTAAAGACTTTGATTGAACTTTCTGAGAGATTCGGCAAAAAGTTTGATGAAAAAATAATTCTTGATTTAGAAATCACTCAGAGTGATTTGGGAGCTATGCTTGGTGTGACCAGAGAGACTGTAAATAGAGAACTTATGAAATTAAAACTCCAGGGAATTTTGACAAAAGAGAAAAAAAAGATCATCATAAATGATTTTAAAAAATTACTCGATTTGATTTGACTTTTTTAATCTCTGTAAAAATAGAACTTCTATCCAAGTACCATTATCCCGATATTTATTTCTCCCAAAAAAGTAAAATTTACATAGGTGGGGGAAGATTTATGAGCAAAAAAGACTTTGAAAAATTATATAAGCAAGAAAAAAAGATTAATGAATTAATTTGTTCTGTAAATCAGGCAGAAGATGTAAATGAGATTTTTTTAAATCTGAAAGATGATTTGTGTGACCTTTTTGGCTGTGAAAGGATAACTTTATATGGAGTGGACAAAAAGAGAAATCAATTGTTTTCAAGGGTAAAGACAGGAAGAGAACCAGTTGAAATTAGAGTTGATATAAATGAGAAGAGTATTGCAGGATATGTAGCAAAACACAGATGTGTTGTAAGTGTAAAAGATGTATATAATTCAGAGGAATTTACAAAAAATTATCCAGGACTAATTTTTGATTCAAGCTGGGATAAAAAATCAGGATTCCGCACCAAATCTATCTTGGCATCCCCATTGATCCTTAAAGAGAAATACATAGTTGGGGTTCTCCAGCTTATAAATAAAAAAGATGAAGATTTTTTTGATGAAACTGATGAAAAGCTGCTCAAAAAGCTTGTTCCTTCGCTTGCAGGTGCCTTTTATCATCTCCTTATGTATCAAAGAAAATTCGGAAAATTTGATTATTTAATTGAAACTCACAAGATAACCTATTCAGAGTTAGATATGGCAACTGTCAAGGCCCGTCATGCAAAAAATCCTATAGAGCAGGACGTTGCATGGGTGCTGATTCATGAATTTAATGTGTCAAAAGAAGATGTAGTACAGGCACTAGCTAAATATTACCATACTGAATTTATATCTTACACTGAGAATGTTATATTACCTGCTGATTTACTAAAGAGGCTAAATATTGAATACTTAAAATCCAGATTCTGGATGCCCTATAAATATCAAGATGGGGAACTTATAGTTTTAATTGATGATCCATCAGATGAAGAGAAAAAAAGAGAGGTTTATTTTTCAGGAATAGGAGATAACATTAAATTTTGTGTGAGCTTAAGGGAAGATATAGTTAAATTTTTGACAAAGTTTGAGGAACAAGAAATCTTTGGAGACCAGTCTATTGGAGATGTGTTAAGTGAACTTAAGGAGGATGAACCTCCAGTAGAATCAGAAATTGCTGAAGATCTTATATCAGAAGACGCACCAGCAGTTATAAAACTTGTTACCAAAATTATAAAAGATGCATATGAGAAGAAGGTATCAGACATCCATATAGAGCCAGGTCTTGGAAAAGAACCTGCCCAGGTTAGATTCAGAAAGGATGGAGTGTGCTTTAATTATCTTGAAATACCAGCCAGCCACATACGGGCATTTATTAACAGAGTAAAAATAATGAGTAATTTAGATATTGCAGAAAAAAGAGTGCCCCAGTCTGGCAAAATAAGACTTAAATATCAAAATAAGGTGGTAGAATTAAGGGTAGAAATAACTCCTACAGTGGGAGGTGTAGAAGATGTTGTTATGCGTATTTTAGCTGCTGGAAAGCCTATTCCTCTAGAAAAAATGAATTTTACAGAAAGAAATCTAAAAGAACTTATTAATATAATTGAAAAGCCCTATGGGATCTTTCTGGTTGTAGGTCCAACTGGTTCTGGAAAGACAACAACTCTCCACTCAATTTTAGGCAGATTAAATACCCCAGAAAAAAAGATATGGACAGCAGAAGATCCAGTTGAAATAACCCAGAAAGGGCTAAGACAGGTTCAGGTGAATCCCAAGATAGGATATACATTTGCAAATGCAATGCGCTCCTTTTTAAGGGCGGATCCAGACATTATCATGGTTGGTGAGATGCGCGATCAAGAAACTGCACACACAGCCCTAGAGGCTTCCTTAACAGGACATCTTGTGCTATCCACCCTGCATACCAACTCAGCACCTGAGACAATAACCCGTTTAATAGATATGGGAATGAATCCATTTAATTTCGCTGATGCACTTTTAGGAATTTTAGCACAAAGGCTTGTTCGCACTTTATGCAATAAATGTAAAGAACCCTATCACCCCACAAGAGAAGAATTTGATACACTCAAAAAAGAATATGGAGAGGAGATATTTCCAGAGCTTGGCATAAGTTATGCTGAGGATCTCACATTATATAAACCAGTTGGTTGTGATGAGTGTAATAAAACTGGATACTCGGGAAGAACAGCCCTACATGAGCTTTTGGTTGCAACACCAAAAATTAAGAGACTTATTGTTTCAGGTGCACCTGTTGGAGAAATATTTAAAGCAGGAATTTCTGAGGGGATGAGGACATTAAAACAAGATGGTATAATTAAAGTGTTTAAGGGACAAGTCGATTTTTCAAGTGTGTTAAAGGTTTGTATTGTTTGATTGTAAAAACTCATGGAGCATTACAAATGAAAATAGCAATAGCCCAGATAAACCCAATAGTTGGAGATTTTGAGTACAATACAAATAAAATAATAGATTTTATTAACAGATCAAAGAATCTTGGTGCTGATTTAGTCGTGTTTCCAGAGCTATCTCTTCTAGGGTATCCCCCTTTAGATTTCTTGAGTAGATGGGATTTTGTTGAAAAATCTCTGAATTATTTAGATAAGATAGCATCAGAGGTAAGGGATATTTTTGTATTACTTGGACTTGTTACCTTAAATAAAAATAAGGGTAAACCCTTTTACAATTCAGCTATCTTAATGAAAGATGGGAAGATATTATCTTCATATAACAAAAATCTTTTGCCCACATATGATGTATTTGATGAAGCAAGGTATTTTGAGCCAGGACAAGGAATTGGAATATTTAACATAAAGGACATGAAAATAGGTGTTACCATCTGTGAAGACATTTGGACAATAGATGAATTAAATTTATATAGCTATTCAAAGGATCCTGTATCAAAACTTGCAGATAATCAAGTTGATTTAATAATTAATATTGCTGCTTCTCCATATTTTGCAGGGAAAATAAATCAAATAAAGAAAATTTTATCAACACACACCGTTAAAACTAAAATCCCAATGATTTATGTAAACCAGGTAGGAGCCAATGATGAGCTCATTTTTCAGGGGCACTCAATGGTATTTAATGGTGCGGGTGAAATGATTCTAATGGCAAAGGATTTTGAAGAAGATTTAGTTATTTGGGATACAAAAGATCTGGATAAAAAACATAAAGAAATAGAAATGGATTTAGAAGATGAGTTAATATCAGCACTGTGCCTTGGTATCTCAGACTATCTTAAAAAACTTAAATTTAAAAAAGTGGTAATAGGACTTAGTGGTGGGATAGATTCTTCTGTTGTGGCAACCTTAGCCACCATGGTCCTAGGGAAACAAAATATAATTGGTGTTGCCATGCCAGGTCCGTATAACTCACCTGAAAGTTTAGAGGATGCAAAAGAACTTGCAAAAAATCTGGGGATTGAATTTCATGTTGTACCTATAACAGGCCTTTTTATTGAGTCAAAACAAACATTAAAAGATATTTTTTCAGGCAAAAAACAAGATGTAACTGAAGAAAATATTCAGTCCAGACTTCGTGGATTAATTCTCATGGCAATTAGCAACAAATTTGGTTGTTTGCTTTTAAATACAGGAAATAAATCAGAACTTGCAGTTGGATATTGTACCCTTTATGGGGATACCAATGGAGCGCTTTCAGTTTTAGGAGATGTAAAAAAGACCTGGGTTTACAGAATTGCCAGGCGGATAAATGAGAAATTTTCCTATATTCCTGAGAGAATATTAACAAAACCCCCATCAGCAGAACTTAGACCAAACCAAAAGGACGAAGATTCCCTCCCACCATATGATTTTTTAGACAAGGTAATTGAGCTATATATTGAAGAGGGTTTAGAGCCAGCAAAAATAATAGAAAAACTTGGGGACAAAGACCTGGTTTTGGATACTATATCCATGATAAAAAACAATGAATACAAAAGAAGACAAACTCCCCCGGTTCTAAAGGTTACAAAAAGGGCCTTTGGAATTGGATGGCGCTTTCCTATTGCTCATGGCTATAGACCATAAATTAACCTTAAAAAGTAACAAAATTGTATTTTTTTGATGACTAAACAAATAGTTTTATTGTTCTATGTTCTATGTTCTACGTTCTATGTTCTAGGTTCTAAGTTCTAGGTTCTAGGTTCTAAGTTCTAAGTTCTAAGTTCTAGGTTCTTTAAACGTTGAACGTTGAACTTAGAACGTTGAACAATTTATAAACGTTGAACTTAGAACGTTGAACAATTTATGAACGTTGAACTTAGAACGTTGAACAATTTATGAACGTTGAACTTAGAACGTTGAACAATTTATAAACGTTGAACAATTTATAATAAACCAACTTGGACACAAGGAGCTGGTTTTGGATACTATATCCATGATAAAAAACAATGAATACAAAAGAAGACAAACTCCCCCAGTTCTAAAGGTTACAAAAAGAGCCTTTGGAATTGGATGGCGCTTTCCTATTGCTCATGGGTTTAGATTATAACTTAACCTTAAGTTTTTAGTAGAATTCAGGTTTTGTTATTTGTTTTAGTTTAAAAAGTAACAAAATTGTATCTTTTTAAACTAAAATACATTATTGTTCCAATAATTAGGAAGAAATCTCCGAAATCCGTCAAATTAACATGGCATAAAAATAGCTAGTAATTAGCGAAACAATATTAAAAAGATTAGGAGGAATTAAATGGAACCAAAAGACGTATTGAAATTTGCCAAAGAGAATAATGTAAAAATGGTTGATATAAGGTTTGTTGATTTTCCTGGAGTATGGCAACACTTTTCTGTGCCAATAGAAGAATTAAATGAAGGGGTATTTGAAGATGGATTTGGTTTTGATGCATCCAGCATAAGAGGATGGAGGGCAATAAATGAATCTGACATGCTGGTAATTCCAGATCCAGCCACAACCACTATAGATCCCTTTTTTGAAGTGCCGACCCTGGCCCTTATTGGGAATATAGTTGATCCAATTACCAAAGAAAAATATTCCAGGGATCCAAGATATATTGCCCAAAAGGCAGAAGATTACTTAAAATTTACAGGCATTGGAGATACAGCATATTTTGGTCCTGAGGCAGAATTTTTTATTTTTGATGACATAAGGTATGATGTTAATTCTAACTACAGCTTTTACTTTGTAGATTCTGTAGAGGGAATATGGAATTCTGGGAGGGAAGAGAATCCAAATCTAGGTTATAAGCCCCGCTACAAAGAAGGCTATTTCCCTGTTCCACCAACAGACAAATTTCAGGACTTAAGAACTGAAATGGTCCTGGAGATGCAAAAAATTGGAATACAGGTGGAATGCCAGCATCATGAGGTTGCAACTGCTGGTCAGGCAGAGATCGATATGAGGTTTGAGCCCCTGGTTAAAATGGGTGATCAGCTCATGTGGTTTAAATACATAATCAAAAACGTTGCCAGAAGACACAATCTCACTGTAACCTTTATGCCAAAGCCCCTTTTTGGGGATAATGGCTCTGGTATGCACACTCATATTAGTATCTGGAAAGATGGAGAGCCCACATTTGCTGGAGACAAATATGCAGGCATTAGTGAGAATGCACTTTATGCTATTGGTGGTGTGTTAAAACATGCCAAGGCACTTTGCGCATTCACAAATCCCACCACAAATTCCTACAAAAGATTGGTTCCAGGATATGAAGCTCCAGTAAATCTTGCTTATTCCAGCAGAAACAGGAGTGCTGCAATCAGGATTCCCATGTATTCAGCCTCTCCAAAATCAAAGAGGATTGAAGTGAGATTCCCTGACCCATCCTGTAATGGCTATATGGCCTTTAGTGCCCTGCTTATGGCTGTTATAGATGGAATTGAAAATAGGATTGATCCAGGTGAACCTTTAGATAAAGACATATATTCCCTATCTCCTGAGGAACTCAAAAATGTAGATTCCACCCCAGGCTCTTTAGAAGAAGCATTAGATGCACTGGAAAATGACTTTGAATTCCTCTTAAAAGGAGATGTGTTTACTGAAGAAGTAGTGCGTGCATGGATTCGATATAAGAGAGAAAACGAGGTAGATGCAGTAAAACTTAGACCCCATCCATATGAGTTTATGCTCTATTATGACATTTAATTAAAAAAATATTTGCCTAAAATTAGGCCTGTCCACATGGTTTTGGGCAGGCCTAATTTTTCTTAAAAAAAGAACAAGAAAAAGTGCAAAAGGCAAAGATAAAATGACGGAAGATGAACAAAAAAAACTTGCCCATTTATCTGAATTTTCCAGATATCTAGGGAGATTGTTTGATAATAAAGAATATAAAAATTGGCTTTTAAAAGTGGGTCTTAGAAAAAATTACCCCATGATAGAACTCTATAAAGAGCTAAAAAATGAAGTTTCCGAGTTTAAGGACATTAATGATATAAAAAGGGCTTTTCGTAGATTTAAACAAAGACATTTTCTGCGTCTTGGTGTTAGGGATTTTTTACAAGACTTATCTTTTAATGATCTGGTTATACAGATATCCAACTTAGCAGAAGTTTGTTTACAGACAGGAATTGAGATCTTGAGCTCAGACATACCAAAGGAAGAATCAGCCAATTGCAGGCTCGCAGTATTGGGCCTTGGCAAATTAGGTGGAAAGGAGCTCAATTACGCTTCTGACATTGATCTTATTTATATTTATGACCAAAAAGACAAGTCAATCCCATGTTCCTTTTACACATCAATGGTACAGAAATTAAATGACATAATGGGAGATATATTTGAAGGAGACAGGGTATTTAAGGTTGATATGCGTCTTAGACCAAAGGGAAGATATGGAGAGCTTGTTCAATCTTATGATAGCGTAGTTGAGCACTATCTCATTTATGGTCAGGCCTGGGAGAGACAATCCCTTTTAAAGGCCAGAGGCGTTGCAGGAGATAGAAATTTAGCTTCGCTTTTTCTTTCAGAAATAAGGCCATTTGTCTTTAGAAGATTTCTGGATTTTCAGGCAATTTCTGAGATTAGGTCCATGAGGGACAAAATCTTAGAGGAAACAGAACAACAATATAAAGATTACACTCACGATGTAAAATTGGGAATTGGTGGGATAAGAGAGGTAGAGTTTATTACTCAGGCATTTCAACTAATCTATGGTGGGAGGTGTCCAGAACTAGCAGAAACAAACACTCTTATCTGTCTTGATAAATTAGCCAGGCTAAAGTTAATGCCTCAAAAAGTTATAGATGAGCTAAAACAGGGGTATATATTTTTAAGAAGGGTGGAACACTGGATTCAATTGGACAGAAATAGACAATCTTCCAAGATTCCAAAATCAGACAGTGACAGACAACGGCTCAGCAGGGCCTTAGGTTTTGCCACTACTGAAGAATTTTTTGACCATTTAAATATCCACACAAAAAAAATACATACACATTTTAAAGAACTATTTCATGAAACTTCGAAATCAAGTGCCAAAAAACCTGTGATTAAAGAAGAGGATAAATATATACAAATACATCTAAGAGAAAATAAAGCCAGAATTCCAATAGCCAATTTCGAGCCTGGATTTCAAAAAAAGATAAAAAATATGCTTGAAGAGCTCAGTGACTTGCTTTCCCATGATGCCTTTTACGGCTTTGCAATGAGGGTTGGAACATTCTTATCAAAGGTGGAAAAAAGACCTGGCCTAAAAAGATTTTTAGAAGACAATCAAAATAGGGCAATAGAGATATTATCAGCAATTGGACGCTCAAGATTTGTATCCAGCCTATTAAATTACCAGCCATCTTTAATCGAAGGGGTGTTCAATGATTTAGTTGGGGATTTTAAAAATGAATGGAAAAAACATGCAGAGGATATATTAGCTCCATTAAATTTTGAAGATTCAATTGAATGGATAAGAAAAATAAAAAATGAGAGGATGTTAACATTAGCAATACAGGATTTAAAAGGAGATATTCACCTATATGACCTTTTATACTCCCTTACTGAATTAGCTGAATTTGTTATTCACTGGACTTATAAAAAGATGCTTGAACATTTAAATATTGATGATATGGATTTTCCCCTGGCTATTTTGGGACTGGGAAAACTTGGATCAAGGGAGCTCGGATATTTTTCTGATCTGGATCTTATGTATGTATATCGGCCTTTAAAAGACGAAAATCCAGATATTATACCTAACAAGGTAATAAATATAGTTCAGAGGTTTAATAATGCATTAAAGATGCCCATGCAAGAAGGTCCAGGATATGAAGTAGATACACGGCTTAGACCAACGGGCAATTACGGTCCTTTGATTGTAACATTAAATAGATGGAAGGAATATTATACTAATGAAGCAGATATATGGGAAATTCAGTCCCTTTTAAAATTAAGACCAATTGCTGGTAATGTTTTACTTTTAAAAAAAATTAATGAGTTAAAGTATGATTTTTGCTCCCAAAAATTTGATGAAAGAGTCGTCTGGCAGAAGATATCCCATATGAGGGATAGAATAGTGAATGAGAGGTCTAAAGAAACAGAAGGTGTTGTTGATATAAAAACTGGCAGAGGAGGTCTTATAGATCTGGAATTCTTTGTCCAGGGCATGTTGCTAACTGGAAAAGTGTCCATGGAAGATGCATACAATAAAAATTATAACTCTCTTTTGATTGAGTGTTTAAATGCTTTTGGTAAGGATCAGGAATTCATAAATATTTTGTCTCAGATTCATATTAACTGGCTATATTTAATACAGAGAATTCATCTTTTAACAAATTTAAGTTCATCTCGTATTACAAGAGAAAAATTTTTAGATATCATCCAAATGGGACTCTGGCCACCTAAAGATACTTTTCTCATTGAGGAATTTGAAGACATAATAAAATATAAAAGAATTGTAGATAGATTTTGGCAAGATATTACTTTAAAATTTTATTAATAAAATCAAACAACTACACAAAAAATGGAGACAACCTATGTGCAGATTATTTGCATTAACCAGTGATGTCCCAAAATCTCCCATGTTGGCCATTGAGGCCCTGGATGTGATGAAGGAAGGACATGATGGCTCAGGAGTGGGACTTTATTTAACAGATCTTGGTGGGATTTTTGAAGAACTAAAGGAATATCCAATTTTATCAGGGATATTCACAAGAGAAGGCATGAAAACCCTTGATAGTTATCTCATGCCAATGGGTTTTAAAACAAAGTACAACCATTCTATAAAAGTTAAAAAAGAACCACCCCCAGGTATACCCAAACGCTATATGTATCACATCAGGGCATATGAATACCCTGAAGATTGGGAAGATTTATCTTTTGAAGAAAAAGCTCATAGGCTCATGATGATAAGATTAAAACTCAGGGAAATAGGACAGAAAGATGAAAGTATGATCGTGTATAGTTTTTGGCCGGATTCTATCATGCTAAAAGAGATTGGCGATCCCATGGAAGTCGCTGAATACCTTGATTTAGATAATATTGGGCTTAAGGCAAGGATTATTATGGCGCAAGGCAGGCAAAATACAAATTATACTATAAATCTTTATGCATGCCATCCCTTTTTTATCCAGGGAGTAGCATCCATGACCAATGGAGAAAATACTGCATTTGTGCCTATTAGAGAATTTTTGGAATCAAGGGGATTTCCTGGCTACAGAGGATATCAATCAGACTCTGAAGTATTTACCCATATTTTTCATTATATGATAAATTTTCTGGGACTACCAGTTGAGTTCTACAAACACATAATAACTCCTCTTAAGGATGAGGACATAGAGAAACACCCAAATAGTAAATTTTTAAAAAGGCTAAAACACTCCTGTAGAAGGCTCATAATAGATGGCCCTAATTGTGTTATAGGGTGTATGCCAGATAAAACTGTTGTGATGGTGCAGGACAGAAAAAAATTAAGGCCTGGGGTCGTTGGCGGGAAAAAGGGATTTTTTGTGTTTTCTTCTGAAATATGCGGCCTTGATTATGTGTTAAAAAAAGAATTTGGGAAAAACAATTTTGAATATTTTCAACCAATGTACATTGATACTGTGTATGTCACATCAGATCGTAAGGAGGTAATAAAGTGCTCTCAAATGAACCCATTACGCCTTCCCAATTAAGCCTAAAGGATCTTCCCTGGCTCATATATTGGGACAAAGAAAAATGTCAGCTTTGCGGCAGATGTGTTGCTGCGTGCCCAGTAAGGGCCATAGAATTAGGGACATTTAGACAGAGAATTGTTGAAACACCAATAAACAATAAAGAGGCACATACAAACCTCTATAAGATTTATTATGGCATAAAACAAAAGACAGATCCTGGTCATGCATGCATTGGGTGTGGACTTTGTTCTGCAGTATGTCCAAATCAGGCAATAATTCCTTTTCACAATGAAGAACCAGATAAACTTAAATTTCATATAAATTTAGGTGGTCAGCCAAGAAGACGTGGTGGGAGGAGAAATGTCCCCTATACAATCCTAGACAGGATAAAGTTTATCAGGATATCCATGTTAACTGACCCAGCCTTAGATGCTGGACGGCATGAATTTGAACTAAGGACACTCCTTGGACGGGTGCTTCCTCCAGAAGAAAATTTAAAATGTTACAAAGAAAATGGATGGGTTCCACCAGTTAGGGAAATTTATCCACTAATAATTGGTGGAATGTCCTTTGGTGCCCTGTCTCCTAATATGTGGGAAGGGCTGGTTATGGGGGTAGCCTATTTAAATGAAGAACTTGGAATGCCTGTAAGGATGTGCACAGGGGAAGGTGGTTGTCCTCCAAGGCTCCTTAGATCGAGATTTTTAAAATACATAATCCTTCAGATTGCCAGTGGTTATTTTGGGTGGGATGAGATAATTCATGCAATCCCAGAGATGAAAGAAGACCCTTGCGCCATTGAGATCAAATATGGCCAGGGTGCAAAACCTGGAGATGGCGGACTCCTTATGTGGTATAAAGTGAATAGACTCATTGCAGCAATCAGAGGTGTTCCTCCAGGTGTTAGTTTACCCAGCCCACCAACCCATCAGACAAAGTATTCAATAGAAGAATCTGTTGCCAAAATGATTCAATCTATGTACATGGCATGGGGATTTAGGGTGCCAGTTTATCCAAAGATCTCTGGTACATCTACAGCCCTTGCAGTTTTAAATAACTTGACCAGAAATCCATATGCAGCAGCACTTGCCATAGATGGAGAAGATGGTGGCACTGGTGCTGCTTATAATGTTTCCATGGACCATATGGGTCACCCAATAGCCAGTAATGTAAGGGACTGTTATTTAAATTTAGTAAAGCTGGGAAAGCAAAACGAGATCCCGATAGTTGGTGCAGGAGGAGTTGGTAAAAGGGGAAATCTTGCAGCAAATGCAGCAGCTCTCTACATGCTTGGGGCAAGTGCAGTACAGGTTGGAAAATACATTATGCAGGCCGCTGCTGGTTGTGTTGGTTCTGAGACCGATAGGTGCAATATATGTAATATTGGACTCTGTCCAAAGGGAATTACATCTCAGGACCCACGCATTTACAGGAGATTAGACCCTGAAAAAGTGGCTGAAAGGGTAGTAGATGTATTTCTCACCTTTGATACTGAACTCAAAAAAATAGTAGCACCACTAGGAAGGTCCACCTCCCTACCTATTGGTATGTCAGATGCTTTGGGAATAGATGATTATCATGCAGCAGAAAGACTTAAAATTAAATATGTTGTATAAAAAACATAATTGTTAAGCCTAATGAATATTACACAGATGTTGTTGCTATGTTCTAATTAAAAGGGAGATTAAGTCATGGGACAAAAGATAAGAGATGCCTATTTTATCCCTGGAAGGGAAAATGGAAAAAGGGTTGATTCTAGAATCCTTGAAGAAAGGATTCAAAGGGCTGTAGAACAAGGATTCAGGAAAATAGAAGTAGAGGCATGTGGACAACATGGAATTGGTGGCAGGCTGTGGAAGGCAGGAGACGAAGAAGTTGTTGTTTATGTGAGTGGTCCCCCTGGCCAGAGGGTTGGATCCATGGGATTTCCAAATACCAGGATTGAGGTGCTTGGAAATTCCTCAGATGATGTTGGGTGGTTAAATGCAGGTGCAGAAATTGTAGTTCATGGGCATGCAGCAAATGGAGTTGCAAATGCTATGGCACAGGGCAAGATCTATATTGCTGGTAATATTGGCGCCCGTGGAATGACCATGACAAAATTCAACCCCAGGTTCACTCCACCTCAGCTCTGGGTACTTGGTGGTGTAGGAGATTATTTTGCTGAATTTATGGCAGGTGGAATAGCTGTTATTTGTGGGTATAATCCCCAGAATCCAGATAATGTACTTGGCTATAGGCCCTGTGTTGGAATGGTTGGAGGAAAAATTTTTGTTAGAGGAAAATACTTAGATTTTAGTGAAAAAGATGCAAAAAGGGTACAGATATCAGAAGAAGAGTGGGCTTGGCTATGCGAGAATTTAAAAACATTTTTAAAGAAGATTGATAAAGAGCATTTATACGAAGAACTCTCCAGATATGAAGATTGGGATCTAATAGTTGCAAGGTCTCCCCAGGAAAAAAGGAGTAGTTCACTTAGACCTATGTCTGATTTTAACAAAAATGTGTGGTGTAAGGAGATAGGTGAAGGTGGATTAATCGGGGACCTTGTAGATTATGATAGAAGTCCAATTCCTGTGATTACAACTGGGGAGTTGAGGCGATTTAAACCAGTTTGGGAAAACAAAAAATATGCAGCTCCTTGTGAATTTGCCTGTCCAACAGGGATACCAGTGCAAGAGAGATGGGCATTGGTTAGAGAAGGAAGGTTTGAGGAAGCAGCAGATATGGCCCTTTTTTATACACCTTTTCCAACAACAGTATGTGGTTTTTTGTGCCCAAATCTGTGCATGCAAAATTGCACTAAACAAAAATATAATATGACTCCAGTGGATGTAACCCTCCTTGGTAAGGCTTCAGAAAATGCCAAGCTCCCAGAACTTCCACCTATAACAGGAAAAAAAGTTGCAATAATTGGTGGTGGACCTGGAGGTATATCCTGTGCATGGCAGCTTAGACTGAAGGGATACAATGTAACAGTTTTTGATAGACATAAAGAGTTGGGTGGTAAGATATCTGAGTACATTCCAAAGACCAGGATACCACAGGACATTTTGAAAAAGGAGATTGAGAGAATAAAAAAGGTACTCCATCACGTTCAATTGGAAGAGAATATAGGTAAAGAAAAATTCAAAGAACTATTATCAGAATATGATTTTGTGGTTATAGCAACTGGTGCCCAAAGGCCCAGGATCTTACCTGTAGAGGGAAAGGAAAGATTAATATCTGCTTTAGAATTTCTGGGCAAGAGTAAAAAAGATGAAATAGATCCAGGAGAAAGGGTAGTAGTAATAGGTGCTGGAAATGTGGGTTGTGATGTGGCAACTGAAGCCCACAGACTTGGTGCCAGGGATATTACCCTAATAGATATTCAGGAGCCAGCATCTTTTGGTAAAGAGAGAATAGAGGCAGAAAAGGCAGGGGCCAAATTTAAATGGCCTGTTTTTACCAAAAAGATTATTGATAAAGGAGTTATTACTGATTCAGGAGAATTGATACCTGCAGATACAGTGGTAATCTCTATTGGAGATGTGCCAGAGCTTGATTTTTTGACAGAAGATATTGAGACAGACAGGGGATTTATAAAGGTAAATGAATACTATCAAACCTCTAATCCAAAGGTATTTGCCATTGGAGATGTGGTGAAGCTTGGACTTATCACAGATGCAATAGGCAGTGGGAGGATAGCAGCGCAAGCAATTGACAGCCTTTTAAACGGTGAAACTCCACAGCTTAAAAAAGGTCCTGAGATTGACAAAGAGAGAATGAACCCTGCATTTTTCAATCCTAGACTTGCCTCATATAAGGATGTAAAAGAATGTGCTAATGAGTGTATGTCCTGTGGCAGGTGCAGAGATTGTGGTATTTGTATAACTTTGTGTCCACAAGGAGCAATTTCTAGAGTAGCTCTGGATAATGGAGACTTTGAATTAGTAGTTGATGATAATAGATGTATTGGATGTGGTTTTTGTGCAGATGTATGTCCCTGTGGAATATGGAATCTAATCCCAAATGAGCCAATGTTTTAACTATTTTTTTAAAACTGTTATAGAAAAAATTAAGACCAGCTAATTTTAGCTGGCCTTAATTTTTATTAACTAAGTGAAATTGTTAACTATTTAATATTTTCTTGGCAATTTCATCCCTTGCATCACAAATAAATGGGATACCTGTTACTTCTGCTGTTTCTTTATTTGCAGCCATAAGATCATCGCGAGAGATTTCAGGAAGAGAGAATTTGCGTGCACCAGCCATTAATTGCTGTAAACCACATTTTAGCTTGTCCATTAGAGTATAGAATGCAATTGCGCCATAAGGGATATTTTTCATTTCATCTTTTCCTACCTTTGCTTCTACATCGTGGTAGTTAGCAAAGATCTGTTCTGCTGTTGAACCTAATTCAGCAACTGCTTTAGGTAGTTTATCCCAATTACCGCAAACTTCTTCTCTTCTCTCAGGATGTAATGCACCTTCTATGTTAGATCCAACAAAACCTGGAATCATTATTGCGCGGCCCATGCAGATTATCTTTGTATAAGGCGCACCTAATGCCAAGCCTTTAAATATGTGATCTTCTAAAGCGAATCCGCCAGCAAATGATAAATCTACAACCCTTTTGCCTTTTGCTGCTAAAATACTTGCATATTCATAGGCCTTGGAGTGCAAATAAATTGATGGGACACCCCAGCTCTGCATCATATTCCATGGGCTCATACCAGTACCGCCGCCAGCACCATCTATAGTCAAAAGATCAAGTTTGGCATCTGTTGCAAATTTAATCGCCATGGCAAGTTCTTCATTTCCATAAGCACCAGTTTTAAGGGTGATCCGCTTAAAACCCAAGCTCCTTAAATAATCTATATGTTTCATAAATTCTTCTTGAACCTGTTCAACACGACTCAAATTTGTAGATCCAAGGCGGCTGTGTCTGGCAAAGGATTTTATGGCACCAGCTTTAAAGGCCTTTTGTACTTCTGGGTTTTCTGGATCAGGATCTACAACATAGCCTCTTTTCTTTAAAAACAGTGCATAATCCAAACTTGTAACCTGAATTTCACCTCCAATATCCTTTGCACCTTGTCCCCATTTTAACTCAATAATACATTTATCTCCATATTTTTCTGCGATGTATTCTGCAACTCCATTTCTTGTATCCTCTACATTCATCTGGACAATAATGGCACCATATCCATCAAAATAACGCATATAGCTCTCAATTCTTCTATCAAGTTCTGGTGCTTTAGTAATTTTACCGTTGGAGAGCTCAGACTGGCGGTCCACACCAACTACATTTTCACCAATCACAACTGGAATTCCAACCAAAGATGCCCCAATAGCAAAAGAGTTCCAATACTTCTGGGCAATAAATGTTGATCCTAGTGCTCCTGTCATTAATGGAACACGTGCCTTGGTTTTTACTTCCTGTCCAAACTCGGTTTCCACGCTAACATTTGGGAAAATACAGTCATCAGGATCTGTAGAAAGTCCATTGGGCACACCATATGCCCCGTATGCATATCCTTGAATTCTAAGGGAGTTATATGAAATGCCAACATGTGTGGTGTTGTTGGCACCTGCGGTTACCTTACCAAAATCTCTAGGATAAAGAAGCTTTCTTCCCACTAAACTGGACATAAATGTTTCGCACTTGCCCTGACAATCTGCCCTACACAAAGTACATAGACCCGATTCAGCAGGGTTTCCTCTATTCGCAGTTCCCAATACATCGTTATTCTTTGAAAAACGTAAACCAGACATTGCCTACCTCCCTTGAGTTGATAATTTTTTAATTTAAGGTTACCTCTTTTTTAAGAGTCAAAAGGGCTAATAAATTTAGCCAATAATAGAAATTTGTCAAGATATAAATAATGGTGTCAACAAATTACCACTAAAAACAATCTGATTTTAAGTATATAATCCTGTAAACTCTTTATTTTATAAAATAATGCATATATCCAATTATTGTTAGAGTAGCACTAACCACAAGTCCCAATGACCAGAACATAAATCTATCTAAGCGCGTTGTGATTTGTTCAAATTTTTTATCAACTTGCTCAAATCTTTTATCTATTTGCTCAAACCTCTTGTCAATCTGTTCAAACCTTTTGTCCATTTGTTCCAGAATAATTTTTATAAGCTCCCTTTGATGTTTTAGTTCTTCTTCTATCTTTACTACCCTCTCATAGAGCTCAAAATTAGATATCACAGGTACCTTTAATTCTTTTTGTTTATTCCTTTCTTCCTCTAATAATTCTTTGACGATATCGTAAATTATTGGTTTAAACTCATTAAAATCAATGGATTCTACTTGCATATTTTTTGTCTCCTTCTAATTTTCTTTAACCAGCTTAAGGTGGTAAGATGCAATTTATCATCTCAAATTAGAAAATAGTCTTTTATTCTTTAAGGCAAAAGAGCTCATATAAATTAATTATTGCAAACCGTGCGGAAAAAATCAAGAATATGTTGAATATACGCCAACTCAAGGGGGTTATAAACCAAAAATTTATGGTTTAATATGAAAAAAAATAATAAAAAGTTGACATTATCTAAAATTGGGTCTTAATTAAATATCAGTCTTATTTTTGGAAAGGAGTCGTTCTTAATTAACCTTTATCTGGAGGTAATAAAATGATAGACACAAGTTTGTTGCTAGATGATATAAAATTTGCCAGAGAAATGTTAAAAAAAGATAAATTTTCAAATTCTGATATGGTTTTTATTTTAAGAAATATTTACAAATTCAAATACTACCCCGTGGCAGTAAAATATTTCTACAAGGATGAAGAGATTGAGGAATTCAAAAAAAATAATGACTATGAAATAGCTTTAAAACCTTTAACATTTTGCCATTATGTAGCTGCTTCAAGACAGGAAGGACATATTTTGTTTTCAGAAAAAGATAAATTAGGTTGCTCCAATGCCAAATTTGTCCTGGGATGGAAGGAATTTGATGACTCAGAAATCAAAGGACATTTGAAATATACCAAAGATAAAAAACAGGCCATTAGATTTGTAAAGACAAAAAAAAGGCTAGAACCAGGTCTTAAGGCATTTGCAACTGCCCCTTTACATAAGGCCAACTTTCAGCCAGATGTTATACATATGATATGTGATGTATTACAATCATACCATATAGGAAATGACTGGGATGCTGCATTTGATACACATCCTTTTGAGATGATAATGACAATGAATTCATCTGTATGCCATGGATGTGTTTATACCTATGTTACACAAAAACCTAATATAACCCAGATGTGTAGTGGAAGTTATACTTCTGGAAAGACAGAACAGGGCGAAATAAATGTTATTATGCCATACTCCCATTTAGAACCTACGTTAAAATGGACATTGGAAAGAATTATAAGAGATGGAGGAGCATCCTATCCAAGAACTGGTCATACTTATCCAGGTTATGATGTCTGTAAATTATGCCCATTCCTTATATTTAAGAAAGGGAAAAAATAGTAAAAAAGGGGCTATAGGCCCCTCTTTTACTAATTTTTTTGTCTTTTAAATTCTCTCCTCGCCTCTAATACAGAACTTACATACTGCCAAATGGTTTTTATCATAAAAAATAAAAGAGCCACTACAAAATCTATTGCCACGAGGCCCTTTATTTTATTTTTTAAAAAATAGCTTGATAATATAATATAGGGCGAAAACAAAAGAAAAAAAGAAGTAGAAAAAATAATTAATTTTCTAAAAAATATCTTCCAATAGAGTTCATCTGCCATTTGATTTAAGCCCTTATATGCCTCTTTTTCTTTTGCTGCAAGGGCAAAGATCATTAGCTCTTGATAATGAGCTACCTCTTTTTCTTTTTCTACAATCTCTTTTATATGTGACGCAAATATCCAACCAACAAATTTATATGTTAATCTTTCTACAAGTAAAATAACACCAAATGTAACGATGATATATATTATTAGAAAATAATTCATTTTATTTAAAAATTTTAATTAGCCCAGGTCCTAAACGACATGGGCTAATTTTTATATATTATGCAGGGGGCAATTTTATTCCCCAAAAACCAGCCAGGATATATCTGAGTCCAACATAAAATGCCAAGACTCCAAAAAGTCCGTACATAAATCCCATGGGAAGATATTTTTGCGTCCTTGGACCTATATATGAACCAATCAAAATACCAAACCAACCAACCACCACTGCAATTGGGAATACCTGTCCCTTTGCCAACCAGCTAATAACTCCTGAGACCTGATTTGCAATAACTGCTAGAGCAGAAATACCAGGGGCAATAAACATTGGAAGTCCAATAAAGGTCAAAAAAGGAACCAGCAAGAATCCACCGCCAACACCAATCATTGTGGCGATAAATCCTACAAATAGTCCAAAAACAAAGGGCACATAGTGTTTCACCTGAAAATGTTCGTTAAAAAAATCAAACTCCGCTGCTGTAGATGTAAGCCTTAGGTTTTCAACTCCTTCTAATTCATGTAATCTGCCCTGGGACTTAAGTTCCTGAACCCTCTTTTTAAACCGCTCAGCTGCTGCCTTTCCTGCAGATTTTTGGGCCTTTGCATGAGGAGTTAGTTGATAGAACATATATAAAGAGACCAGGATTGTACAAATTCCAAAAAAACCTTTGTACAATTTAACACCCAAAGCACCACCTGTTAGCCACACTGCCAAGGGTGCTCCTATGATCATCCCAAGACCTAGAGCTATACCAGCAGGCCAGACCAACCTCTTTTGGGTATACCAGTTAATAGTACTGGATGTTGAATTCACCACTGTAAGGAGGGTATTTGAAAATCTGATGTTATCTGTTACAAATTTTCCAGCATCATGGTAACTACCGATTTTAACAGGGGTACCTTTAAGTGTGCCTGCCCATTTTCCTATACCCAAAATTGATAGATGCCCTACTCCAGCCATGATACCACCAAAGGCACCTACTGAAGAAAATATCCACCCCACCCAAATACACCACAAAAAATAAACAAGGGCGCTTATGTGGTATGTCTGGCCTGCAACTTCTAACCATTTAATCTCCAGCATAATTCCCTCCAACAGATTTTAAAGGTTTATATCTCCACAACAAACTTTTCTGTCTCTTCATTCCATTTTGCCCATATCATGTAACATATCATAATCAAAATAATTAATAGTACACTGGGGAGATATCCAATATGTGCAGGTAAATACACCTTGGAGCCTAAAAGTTTTTTAAATCCAGGATGGGCATCTGTGAACTTTTCAAATAAGGACATGGTAAGAGAAAAGGTAATTACAGTCACTATCAATTTTGATTGTCCTTCGCCACACCTCCAAACAGATCCAGAGCCACATCCTCCAGCTATGACCATTCCAAAACCAAAGATAAGGCCTCCAACAATGGCTCCCAACCACACTGCGTTTACCACATAGATGTGCTCAGGCCGTAGACCTGTATATTTTATAATGGCGAATCCAATGGTTGATATAATTACTGCACAAGCCATAGCAATTGGATAATCTGCTTCTCCAGTCATAAAAGGCTCTCTAAAACACCTTACAAAACAAAATCTGGTTCGCTGAATTATTACTCCAAAACAGACCCCAAAGAAAAGGAGTCCACCTAGTCTTGTTAAACCCTGAGTTGAGTAATAATATACCCAAAACAAAATCAAAATAAAAATAAGCCAGCCTAAATATGGCTCAATATCTCGTAGACTCTTTCCCTCGCCAGTTGCAGTAGGGGTAGCTGGTGCTGAAGATGGCAGATGTTCTAATTCCCAATATAAATATCTGATTCCTAAATTTGCGCCTACAATCAAACCAATCATCATCAAGATACCACTAAAAGATAGGGCACTGGTTGCTGAAAAAAATCCACCAACATTACAACCACCTGCCATTGAGGAACCGATACCCATTAGTATCCCACCAACAATACCCTTTATTATTTCTAAACCAGGTGCCCTTTGAAATGCGAATTGTTTAGACAAAAGAGCTGAGACAAATGCTCCCAATAGGAGTCCTAATGTAAGTAAAGAACTAGAAGACATAAGAGGACTAATAGGTTTTTGATTATACAGACCAATTAAATAAAAAAAATTATCTGCCCAATTTCTAAGTCCCCCTGCAACTCCCCAGGGTCTAGACCATGCAAAAGTAAGGACACTTAAAAAACCGATTAACATAGCACCAATATAAACAGGCCAATTTCTGTAAAATATCCTTGAGTATCCAGATCTTATAACTTGCATCCATACGCTACTACCTGCCATATGCTCCTCCTGGAGTGCCAAAAATTATAAACTAACACCCTTCATCTTCTTCAATAACAAATCCCTCTTCCTGCTTGGGCTGGGTTTCTTGTTTGGGCCTTTCAACTTCTGGGGTTGCCACTTGTGTTTCAGATGGTGGAATCTCTTTTCTTACAGATACATCTGGTGCAATCAACCCCTGATTTTTCTCCACTTTTTCTGCAAGGGCAAATATTGATGCCAGATCGTAAAATCTCCACGCCTTTTCATTTGAGGGATCAGCCTTTATTGCCTTTTTGAAATATTGTTTTGCATCTAAATACCTGCCTCTCCAATAAGATTCTTGACCAAGCCTTAACATCTTTTCACATAACTCATTATTCTGTTTTGATACGCTATTATCTTTATTACCAAAGGCAACAGGAGTTATAAGGCACAGAAAAATTATACCAATTATACCCCTATAAAGAAAGTCCTTCATTTTGTCTGCTCCTTGTAATCCAGATTTCCAAATAAAAAAGCCCCCATTATTACGGGGGCCTTTTTCTCATTTAACTCTTTAGAAAAGCTCACTCCACATCCTGAGCTTATAGCCCTGTTTCTCAAATTTGGACGGATGCTGCCTATATCTTGTTATTTTAAATTCTCCTGTCCACCAGTTCACAAATGGATATCCTGCCTTTGCCCATGCAAGTACTCCGCCCTTAACCACATAAACATTTTTATAGCCATACCTGATTAACCATGCACCAACATAAGATGCCCTATGTGTTGTCCTGCAAAATACAATAATCTTTGCATTTGGATCAGGTATCTTTTTGGGAATTACATACATATGCCCTGCCTCAATATGATCTGTTCCCTCAATATGAAAGGCATTGAATTCTGCATCGGTTCTAACATCAATCAAATAGGCATTACTTTTTCCCTCTTTTCTCTTAAGCCATTCTTCATGCAACTGTTGAGCCGTTATCCAACGACTTTTGGGAATAATCTTACAAAATTCATTGTGTACCTTTTTCTCATTAGCCCTCATAGGATTTTTAGCAAAGGCCATGGAAGATAAACCCAAAACAAAACAAAACCCAATAATCAAGCTAAGCCACTTCTTCATGTCTCAAACCTCCTTTTTGGATTTTTAAAACCTTAACCCCTCACTCCTCCATTTAATATCACGTAAAAAAATGTAATCGTGGCGTTTTATTGTGTCAACTAAATAAGACTAATTTTTTATTAACTTAATCAAATAATTTACTTCATCAGAAGAGACATCAACAGGAGGCATGAGGGTTAACTCTTTAATAGACCTGGGATTTTTGATCCAATCACCTAAATTTGTTTCATTTATCTTAACTGATTTTTGGGGATAAAATTGAGTAAAAAGGCCAGATAGGTTAGGTCCAATGTTACCTTTGCCCAGTCCCCCTCTAGTCTTTGTTAATATTTTGTGGCACATACCACATTTACGAGAAAAAATATCTTTTTTGTCAAAAGACTCAAAATGGACATAATAATATAACTTTTTATGCCTTTTTGTGGAATAAAAAATTGCCCTTAATATCACATTTATAATCTTTACTATCTGATCACCCCTAAACTCAAACTCTGGCATGTACATTGGGGGATTTTTTATAAAATCAACTAGCTTGGTTATCTCTATATCATCAGGCAGACGGTCAAGGGGAGTTGCAAGGAGATTTCCCCTATCTAAAATTTTATGACACCTTAAGCAACCTGCCCTTTGGATCAATTTATTTCCCTGTCTTAATATCTCACTTTTTTCAAATCTAAAATATGCATACCTACCTGGAATGAGACCATAGTGGGCTATTTCTTTTCTAGAGGATTTCTCTAATCCCCTATGGCAGGACCTACAACTTTTATAGGAAAAATAATGACCCACATGACAATCTAAACAATGATTTTTAGGAGAAGAACCTCTTGTCTCAACAACAGAGACAAAAAAAATTATAAAAAAAATCATTAAATCTTTAACTGCCAATTTTCTCCTCTAAAAAACATGCCTATTATTGTTAAAATAAAAATGATTAATATAATAAATGCAAAAATTAAATGAATTATTTTAAGTTCTCTATTAAACCACTTTGCATATTCTACTTGCACCTTTTTTATAAAAGGCAGACAAAATAAAAATATAGAACCAAATATAAGTAAGTACACAAAATTTAAAGAATGGCTAATCAATTCCTGAATCCATATTAAAAACCATGCTGCTTTGATTGTATCTTTAACCACATAATAATTGCCAGGTGCACCAAGGGGAGCAGGAAATATCAAACTTATAAAAAAAAGAAATATTATGTAAATTAGACTTGATATCTTTATTAAAGAAAATAAATAAGTAGATGATGCCAACTTATTTCTCCTTTTTTTATTCATAGATATGGAAGTACTCCTTTGTTTTTTCTAATTATGTATATGTGCAAAATACAAAGTATAAAAACAATTAATGGAATTATAAGGACATGAAATATAAATACCCTTACAAGGGTAATCTTGCCTGCAAATCCATCCACAATAAAAAGCTTATATATAAACCTTGTAAAAATTGTGTGGTCAAATAATTTCATACCTGTTTCAAAGGCCCACACACCTAGCTCATCTTGCAATAATACATAACCTAGGTATGCTTCAAAAAAGCAAATAAAAAAAATAAAGCAACCAATAATCCAATTCATGTGCCTGGGAGGTAAGAATGCACCCTGGAACACCACACGTATAACATGTATTATTAAAAAAATTATTAGAGAATCTGATGCATATCTATGAATTGTCCTTAAAAAAGTGCCAAAATAGACGTTTTCTTCAATAAACAAAATTGAATTATATGCATCATGACCTGGGATATAATATAAGCTCAAAAAAATACCTGATACACAAAGGACTAAAAAGCTCAAAAAACAAAGCCCGCCCATGCAAAGGGTATATGTTATTTTGAGGTCCTTTTTTCTTATTCTTTTTGGGAATATATGTTCCCAAAAATCTTTTAATAATCCATTTTCTTTCATATACTTTTAATTGGTTTATTTAAATCAATGATAATGGTATTGTCATCTTTAAAAAATACATTATAGGCAATTAAATCTTTTTTTGCAGGACCTGATATATACTTACCAGTATGTAAAAACTTACTTCCATGACATGGGCATATTATGTATTGATTTACTACCTTTACTGTACATCCAAGGTGTGGACATATAAGACTTAGCGCAAAAAACTTTCCATTCTTATTTACAATAGCTATTTTTTTCTCTGGAAAAACAACTGCTCCATCTTTAATGGGTGTTATATTCTTAATTTCTATTAATTTAGAGCTATGTTTTTTCTCTAAAGGAAAAAGATATCTTTTAAAAAAAATTATACCACAGAAAAATAAAATTCCATTTATTATAATCTTTATTATCTTACGCCTTTTAGGATTTTGTTCCATGTGTCTAAATATCCTCTAATATATGGTTCTTGTTTTTTAACATTAAAAACCCTTGATGTATTGTAAAATCTTCCATTTAAAATAGATGCACCAATAAAACATCCAAAGTTTATTTTTCTATTAAAATCAATATCTGTTCTAAAAATGGACATAGGTCCTTTATTACTATTACAGGACTGCAAAAATTTCCACTTACTTCCATGACAATGAGAACAAATTGGCGCTGACTTGGTTATTGTATGGGGAAATACACATTTCCAGGTGTTTGAAAGCACTATATTCTGAATCTTTTTATCCTTTATATCTGAATAAATTACAATAAATTCAGGCCTAACAGGAGAGATTCTTCCTCTTTTATTTATAGCAAGTGGAAATTTATCCCTTTTTGTGTAATAGACAGATCTAGCATATTCTTTGGATAATTTATCTACAAGACCGTATTTAAACATTTTATTTATGTTATAATTCCTGATAAAATATGTTCCATATTCCTGACTTAGCCAAAGGCTATGACATGTGTAACATTCTAATTTTTGTAGGTGTTTCTCAATTTTATGCGCATAAATCTTCTTATCTACTCTATGGCAATCTACACATCTTTTTGATGATTTTTTATTTCTCATTAAACTTTCCATACTATGACAATTTCTACATAACAATCCTTTTTTATAATGGATATCTTGTCTCATCTTTAAATAGTAATTTCCTTTATATAGAATTCCCTGCTTATATCTATAAGATGGATCCTTTTTTGAAAGCCCTATATATTCAATACCAATATGATAGCCATTGTGACATTTGATACAATCATAAACATCTGGTTTTAAAGGTATATTATTAACTATTCTATGGCAATTAAGACAATCCTTTATATGACAATTATTACAATTTTTTTTAAAAAAATATCTGTCGTATTTTGCAAAAACCTTACTTGCAAAGACCTTTTCCCTTTTTCTTGTAGCCATTATAGATCTAAAAATGGATGTATATCTTTTATGGCACAATATACAGGGTCTATCTAGTTTTGGATGTATCTTTGCCTGCAAATTTTTGTTTGTATAGATTAATACAGGTATTAATACGAGAATAATCAACTGGATCTTTAAATATTTCATATTGATTATTATGACAAACAAGACATTGATTTACTTTTAATATTCCTTTAATCTCCTTAGATGTAAATGGCCTTGCCCCCTGCCCTATCACTGCTCCATGGGCTATTATTTTTCCATTTTTTAAAATACATAGCAACCCATCTAAACTTAAGTCCTTGGCACACATATAAATATTTTTAAATTGTCCATTTAGGGTAAAATTTCCTTTGCCAAACCCCAGGATATATGGATTTGCGTGGCATTCAATGCAATCTAGCGTATTTTTTGACGTATTATGGGAAAAGATTGGTGCAAACCTAAATTGTCTCTTGCCCTTATATTTACTCACATAACCAGACTTTATCCATTTATCCTTATTTTTTACATACACATAGGTCTCACACCCAGGGGTAAGAGTAGTGATCTTATTATTTTTATCTACACCAAGGATAAAATAATTTGGTTCTCTAAAATCCTCTTTTTCTAAAAATCTTCCATGTGTATATTTTTGTTTAATCTTATCATACGCACAGATATTTTTAAAATAATATGTATGACAGCCAAAACACTGAGGCGTTACTCTTGTATGGCAAACATAACACTTAAGTCTTTTATGTCCATAAATTGTGTGTTCTTTGGTTTTAGTTATAATTGGGCACTCAAATTTTTTCCCGCTCCTTTTCCCTATAACATACACTTTGCCCTTATCCATATAGACATTTGAATACATTCTCCCCTTTTTTGTCAAAACCAGCTTTGTTCCCATGTGAAGATAATCATTTTTTTTATAATTTTTTGCCTCAACAAAGACATATGATTCTCGCTCTATCTCTTTGACTCTAGGATAACTATCTCCATCTCCATGACAATCTGTGCAGCTTATCTCGACCTGATCATCTTTATTTGAATATAGATATCCATCTCCCATAACATCCCTGGAAGTATGACAATCTATGCAATCCATGCCACCCTTGTAATGCACATCACCATATATATGCAATAAAGACCTCCCACCTCTTAATTGGTATTTTGGGCCATGTGTTGAGGTAGGCACCATATTATTGGCCTCATAAAGGCCAGTGTAAGATAGACCTATCCTTCCACTTCGCATATGACAAAGAAGACACACATCAGTTGAAGGTGTAGCTGTTAATCTATGCCCATATCCATTTTTTTTAGAATATTCCATGTGGCAGATAAAACATCCTGTATTAAATTTATTTGCATAAACAGGATAGCCTAGATGACAGCTTGCACAAAATTTTCTATATAGCTCTGCCCCTAGATTGTCTAATGCTCCAATCCACTTTATATTAATCTTTCGTCCTTTAGAATCAAATTGTTCCTGTTTTATCACGCTATATACCTTTTTTGAGTCTCCTTCCCATATTTTTTGTATCCTATTTATCATGCCCAAATTAGTGGCCATTTGTGAAGAATTAATCCTTAAATATTCCCACAAATGGCATTTGCCACATAATTTTTTAAAACAAATGATTGAAGGGCCTTTTTTGATAAGACCTATGTGGGCAGTGCTATTGTCATATGCTAGAGGATTTCCACCATGACATTGTATGCAACTTACATGATTTTTATCAGGAAATTTAATGTTTTTGTGACACTTAATACAGGAATTTTGATTTTGGGAACAGGATAAGAAAAATAAACAAAAAATAACTGATCTTAATATAAAATTCATCACAACCTAAGATATAAACTCACTGGGCTCACCAAAGCAAGTAACTAACACACTTTTTTTTGCCCTTTGAGCTGACACATAAAGTAATGCACGTTCCCTTAGTTCTGCCTGTTTTTTTATTACAGGGTCTGGTGATTTTAAATCATCAAGTTTTAATGGTACATAGTTTTTATTTACACCACTGATAATTATATAATCAAATTCCAGTCCTTTTTTTAGGTGAGCTAAGTCTTTCAAATGCCTGTTCCTGATGTAAATAAGGCTTAAAAGGCAAAGGGATGTGTGAAAAATAATCCTGACCTATTTGCCTAGACTTAAATGTAGTTGTAATGAAACATAAGGGCCTTTAAAAACGCTTTGTTCCTCAAAAAAACGCTCCATCAGTCCGTGAAAAAATGGAGTTGTTACTAAAAAGGTAGTGGCGAGAAAATCCTTAATGCCTTGTTGGGTTTGTTTGGAAAGTATTGATGGAATCATAATTTTACATTGTACAGTTGCTTTGTGTTTTATTATAAATAAATATTGGGATTACCAATTATCCTTAAAAATTAAAAGGCACATTAAGGCTGCCTTATTTTGCCTTATTCTTGCCTTATTCATTTTCTCTTCAAACGCCAAACTGCCCTACGCCCAAAACCTTTCAACTCTATCAAATTCAAACGTTTAAGATGGATAAGCTCCTCCCTTAACCCCAGTTTGTCACTTTTTTTTGTAATATATTGTAATTATTGAATTCAATCATCTTTTTCTTCACTACAAATTTATCAATTAATTTTTAAAATGTTAGATAAAGGCTTTAAAGGAAGTTCCAGGGCATTATATATCTCCAGTTGAAAAGATTCTAATTCTGTTATTTGTCTCAGATGGATTGTTTTACCTTCCTGGGTTATCATAGTGGTGGTTACTCTAATTATGGTACTTAACTCTCTTCTTATTGTTTCCCCTAATTTTGAAATCCCTCTTTGTCTCAATCTCCTTTGAATAACACAAAGCAGATGATAAGCTAATATGGTTAAAAAAATATGACCTGTTATTCGTTTATCTATTCTATGATAGATAACGTAAATTTTTTTCACGTTTTTAAAGAGAAAAGCATAGTAGAATAAATTAATGCATTTAAAATTTGGCAGACCGCAAACAAGTCGATGCGGAAGATTTAACATCTTTCGCTAAGCTGCAGACTGCGGCTGCTATTAAAATGTGTTAATTCTACGTCATGCAGCAGGGCCTAATGCCTGACTGTTAATAATAGCTTGCATTAATACTTATTCTACTACTACCTATGAATTAAAAAAGGAGTACTTCCGTGCCTTAACGAAAATTTTTTTAAAAAATTTATCTATGAGCTTGACTTTTTACATAATAGCGCATTGTTAAAAATTTTTTATTATTATATTCTTCCATTATAGATATTTCTACCTTATCTATATAGCACTTAATTGTCTAGCACAAAATGTATTTATATCTTATCTATTTTAAACAAATTATCTCTTTAAAGACTAAATAATCAAATAGATTTTTTCCTTTTTAATTTTATCTATCCTGCAATAAATAATTTCTTTAATGCAACTGATTATCTATTTGGAATGGCCTTTTATAATCTAGATTTTTAATTATCTTTTTCTTTCAAAATTATAGGACATGGCAACAAATAATCTTTATAATCAAATAACCTTTTTTCTTTTTTTAATCTTGTCTATTCTGCAATAAGTTATCTCTTTAATGCAACTAATTATCTATTTTCTATGTTCTTTTATAATTCTACTATTAAATTATTTCTTTATTACAAAACTATTGAATATAGCAACAAATAATATTTTTCCTCAATCTCTTTATAATCTATTCTATTACTTTGCATCCTACCACAAAATTATCTATTAATGCAACGAATAATCAAAAAAGCTTATCTCTTCTACGACATTATCTCTTTAACTCAAAATAATCTCTTCATCTACAAATAATCAAAACATCAACTCTTTATCTCCCCTTATAATCTCTTGTCTCTTTTTTAATGGCTGGCATCACCTGCCGCCAACATGCGGGACAACTAAGGTTGAAATAGCAATGAGCGTTTGCGGAGCACTGCGTTTGTAAAATCACCACGCTGTTGGCGGTCAGGTGAATGCCATTGTTGGACGAAGCCGCTAAAGCGGCAAGCAATTTTAGGTAATTATACTTCGGATAATTAATGATTGCAATATAAAGTTTATGTGATAAAAGGTTAGCTAGTATTGAGCCAAGAAGAGGCTCTTAAATTAGGAGGTTATAATGAACACAAACATGCCCACTGACCCCAAATTCAATGCTTATTATCAAAAACATGTTAAGTTACTGAAATTAAGCGGATTTCAGCCAAAGACAATTGAGGCATATTCTAGGGCACTTAGGCGAATCGGAAATTACTTTGATTGTAAAATATCCGACCTATCCTCTGACCAGCTTCTGGATTACTTCAACGATCTTCGGGCAAGCCACTCCTGGAGTGCCGTCAAGCTCGATCTCTATGGTCTCAAATTTTTTTATTCCTATGTGCTGAAAAAAACATGGGAAAATATCCCTTTGATTAAACCGCCAAAAACATCCAGAATTCCTGATATTCTGACTATAGAAGAACTTCAACGATTAATAACAGCTACCAGAAGTTTGAGTTACAAAGTTTTCTTTTTCACACTCTATTCATTGGGATTGCGGCTGGGTGAGGGAATTGAGCTTCACCTCGGAGATATCGACTCTACAAACATGAGGGTTCATATTCGTGATGCCAAGGGCAGAAAAGATAGATTAGTCCCATTGCCACGGAAAACCTTACAGGTACTCAGAAATTTTTGGAGAGTTCACAAACATCCACGCTTTATATTCCCAAATCGCAAAAGAGGTCGTAAAAACGCCCATCTTGTTGACAAACCACTGGATAGAAGTGGCATCCAGACTGCCATGAAAGTAGTTGTCACAGAACTAGAAATTAGAAAAAAAATTTCATGTCACTCTCTTCGCCACAGTTATGCGACACATATGCTGGAGGCCGGAGTTGACCTTGTAGAATTACAGAAAATCCTGGGGCATGTCAGCATCCTCACAACCTCAAAATACACACACCTTACCAACAAAACCGGAACCAATGCTCAAAAGGCTGCAAACTTCCTCAGCAATCACCTTGAAATCAGATGGGGAGGTGTGCAATGATTTACCTTTCTTCTATCATAACCCAATTCAAAGATTCTTTTTTTGTAAAGTATAAAAATTTCGTCCTGCCGGAGCATAAAAAGGCCCTACATGTCATGGAACATTGCAGGGATAAACATGGCCCTCTCATGTTAGCACGGTGCTCAAATGATAACTGCTCCCACACCGTTTATATTCCACATTCATGTGGACACAGAAGTTGTCCTCACTGCCAGAACCATGAAAACCAGCAATGGATAGAAAATCAGTTGAGCAAAAAACTTCCCGCTACTTACTGGCTGATTACATTTACTCTTCCCACTCAACTCAGAAACCTGGCATGGAAAAATCAAAAAACCTTCTATTCCCTGATGTTTGCATCTGTCCAGGAAACCCTGAAGACTTTTGTAAAAAACGATAAAAAACTTGGCGGTGCAGCAGGCTTTATTGCCGTACTTCATACCCATTCCCGCAACCTTAACTATCATCCCCACATCCATGTAATCATGCCTGCAGCCAGCATCAATACAAAAACAGGGCTGTGGCGAACAAAATCCACTAAATACCTCTTTAACCAAAAGGCTCTTGGAACCGTGTTTAGGGCTAAACTCCTGCACGCCATTGTAGATGCAAAACTTAGACTCCCCAAAAATTGCTCCAAAAAATGGATCGTCCACTGTAAAAACGTCGGAAACGCTGAAAAGGCCATTGTCTATCTTGGCAATTATCTTTACAGAGGAGTTATTCGGGAAAAGGACATCTTAAAATGCAAAAACGGAAAGGTCACCTTCAGATACTTCCATGCCAAAACCAGGCAATATAAAACCAGAACCGTTTCAGGTGAATACTTCCTCTATCTCATTATGCTCCATGTATTGCCTAAAGGCTTTAGAAGAAGCAGAAGTTATGGCTTTCTTCACTCATGCAGCAAGAAATTAATCTGTTTTTTACAGTTGATACTCCGTATTAATCCATTCACCAAATGGAAACGAAAACCAAAACCGTCAATAGTCTGCCCCCTCTGTGGAAATAGCATGAAGATTATAAAAACAATGATACCTGGATTATTACCATCGCAAGCTGGTTATTGTACATGAAAGGGGCTGGAAGGATGATTATGTAAGCTCAAACCATATATGATTCAAAAAACCGGAGATCTTTTAAAATCCCCGGTAAAGGATAGTTATGCCCTAAAAACAGAATTTTTTACCTGAAAATTGCCTGGATATTAAAAAAAATGACAATCGCAACAACAAATCAACTTCACATAGCATTGGTTAATCCAACCAATGCCCCTTACCACCACTTTCCTTGATCAACACTCCATAGCCACAAAAAGATATTTTCTATATTTAACCGGGCTTGTCCAACAAACGGTTCAGATTGTGGTTCGCTCTCTTACGCTCGCTCTCACAATCTAACCTTATTCGTTAGGCGACCTTCCTTTTAACCCAAAATATGATAGGGGTTTCTGGGTAAACTATATCAAAACTACGTCCATAGTTGCACTTAGGAAGCAAAATACTTCCCACACGTGTCCTACCCTTTTTCCGAAAAGGGCCGGCGCCGGCAAGTTTTTGAAACCAGAACCGGCCCTACCTTCTCTACCTCAGAGTTAAATCATCACCTTCTTCTCAATGAACCGATAACCCGGCGCTGACAGGCACACGGAGATAATGCGGCGCCTTATTCCCGGTATTGGTTTGAGCAGCTTGAGATTCTTCAAAGGCACCTTCACCTGTGTGGATGAGGTCTTCACCGTCTTAAGTATCTTGCCTCTTTCGCTGATAGTGATAACGCCGCCCTTTGGAGAATGACTTAGCTGGATAAGCAGATACCTTCTTATCACTTTAGCCGTAAGGTTGATAACTCTCGGCAGTTCCTTCCACACCTCCAAGGTAGGGTCACCTATCACGTGGTAAATTTCCAGGTGGTCTTTTACGCCGGAGTTAATGCCGTGCGCGACGAAGAGATACATTTTGGCATAGTTTAGGATATCCCCTAAGCGGTTGTTCTTTATAGCGTAGCTGGCCGTAGTGTCAGGGTAGGTCGGAATTACACCCGGGAACAGGGCGTCGAACAGGGCCTTTATCAGGCTGTCATTGCGCCACGTCCCTGATGGCCTAGTGGCTGCTATGAGTGAAGGAGCACCACCTTTTAGCTTCAGCATAGCCTCTGCGAAGCAATCACTTGGTGCGGAGAGGTCGAACCTTCCGGTCCAGCAATTGATGGAGAGGAAAATGGACGGATAAGTACTCATTATAGCATCCAGATTACTAATTGTAAAGGGAGGATGCGCCCACCCAGTGGTTCCGCCATGATCCCTGTGCCCGACTATCAGTTGGCCTTCTGCTGTCTCTGAAATCAGCATGCCCGTCGCTGTGGTCTCATCCACTATCGCACTCTTCACTTCGGCCGGCACAGTGGTACCATCCTTGTATTTCTGAGGATTCGGATTGTTGGTCACATACACCCTCTGTACTTCCTTCCCTATTGAAACCAAATGGCTCCGTATACCTTCCATCGTCTTCATGTAGGCTCTGTCTGCCTTACCGTCCTGAGGCCAATCATCCTGAAAGTAGGCTGCAACTGTCATCCTCTCATAGTATGCTGGGTCACAAGGCGGGTTCTTCTCATAGCTGATAATCTGGTCCACCACATCCTGGGCTTCCTGCTTGGTCTGGACAGGAATCCTTCCTATCGCAATCCAAGGTGACACGCAGTCAGAACCACTTGAGGGGTCCCTTGGTGTGGAGTAGTAGTAGTCAGTAGCATTGCCCGACACGTTTTCTGTTACTATATGATTTGTGTCACCGAACAGCAAAACATATCGAAGTCTTGAGAACCAAGGCTTTCTCCTGGTCCGGATGAATTTCTTTATATCGGCTACCGTGTTGCCAACCCTCCCTATGTCCACGATCTGTGTGGATATCCCCTTCGTGTTCTTCCAATTAGCTAGCTTCTGAGCAGCGTTCGAGAAGGAAGGGTGATAGATGATGATGAACTCCGGCGAGAAGAGCGGAGGTGGAGGCAGAATCGGTCTTGACGGCCGCATAGTAACCGTCCTTCTTCTTGGGTTAAGGAAAAGGTTGCCGAACCCCTCCCTTTCAAGTTCCGGGTCTATGAAGGGAAATCTGTTCTCTTCATCCTCCTCATCTTTTGGTGAAAACTTGAGGGTAATAGTTATGTTGCCATACCCTCTTATCTTCCTCTTAACGGGGTTGAACTGGAGTGGGCATATTTCGACAAGAACAGCGTTATAACCATCAACATCCTGTGGATCGCTAACCTTCACGATATTCTTCGGATAGAACTCGTCCTTCTTATACGCTTCCTCATCAAACTCGAACTCGTGCTCCTCTTCCCCGTCCATGGCCTTTTCCTGGGCAGGGGTCACCAAGATATCATCAAAGGTTACTTCATTACCCTTCTTTACATTGACCTCGATATCGCAACCTTGGGGTACATTAACAAATCTCCTGAATACAGGCATAAGCGGTTTGCCACTTTCTGAGACAAATCCCACACCGCTGATACCAACCTCCTTGAAAGGCATCTTCTCACCCTTGACATCCTGCTCATTATCCGAGAGGTCAAATCCCGGCAAGATGCAGGATATGGTAATATGGTCTTCCTCTTCGCTCACATCAATGATGGGCTCTGAGCCGTCAACCTCGGCATCAAAATCCTCTGAAAGACCTGATGCTTTTAGCGATTTGAACTCTTTTGTCATAATACTTACCTCCTTTTAGTTTCTTAGATTTAGCTGGTATTTTTTCTTAAAGAGAGGTTTCCACCAGCTTTAAAAGACCCTACTTCTTCCTAAATCTTGTTTTATAAACATCACCTCCTTTCAATCCGCCAATCAACGGTTACCTAACGACAAGCTCAGCGGCGGCGTTTACGCCGTTCGCTGCAGACCTTATGCTAAAAAGCACTTTACGAGTTTAACCCTCCCAGGATATAAGGAGAGAATCAATAAACTTAAACCTTATACCCCAGGAGAGCATTTATGAAACAACAAAAAAATAATAAAAAAATTTCTTTTAAAGGTAAAGATTTTTTCATAGGAATTGATGTCCTTAAAAAAACTTGGTATATCTCTATTAGACATAACGGGCTGCTTATTAAATCTTTTGCCATAGACCCTATACCTGAAATTCTCGTTAATTTCCTTAATAAAAATTATCCTTGTGCTAATTTCTTTGTGGCATATGAAACTGGAAGATTTGGCTTCTGGATCTATAGAAAATTTAAAAAATTGGGCATTAATTGTATGGTCGTTAATCCTGCTGATATACCTTCTACTCATAAAGAAAAAGATAAAAAATCTGATAAAATCGATTCTATTAAATTAGCTAGAGAGTTGGAAAATAATAATCTTAAACCCATATACGTACCGCCTCCAGAGGCTCAGCATTTAAGATCCTTAGTAAGATTATATCTAAATTACACTAAAAACATCACTAGAACCAAAAATCAAATAAAAAGTTTTTTAGATTATAACGGTATAACATTACCAAAACATACATCTTATTGGTCTAATAACTTCATTAATCACCTCTATTCCATAACTATTGATAATGGATCAGGAGATAAAACTCTACACTCTCTTTTGAATATTCTCTGTTTCTTTAGAAAAGAACAAAATGATATCTTAAAACAAATAAGAAAATTCATAAATAACTCTTATTTTAAAGAAATCTTTTATCTTCTTAAAACAGTCCCAGGTATAGGTTCTAAAATAGCATTTATTATCCTATCAGAAATTATTGACATGAAAAGATTTAAAAATTTCGACCAATTAAAATCATATGTGGGTCTTACTCCTTCTGTATATTCCTCTGGAGATACTCATTATGAATATGGACTTACATATAGAAAAAATTCCAGATTAAAATATGCATTAATAGAAGCCTCATGGGTTGCAATTAGAAAAGACCCTGCATTATTAGAAAGTTATAACAAATTAATAACTAGAATGAAAAAACAACAAGCTATCATTAGAATAGCTAAAAAACTTCTATCTAGAATAAGGCATGTATGGTTAAATAAACAACCTTATGTAACAGGTATAGTAGAATAAATTAATGCATTTAAAATTTGGCAGACCGCAAACAAGTCGATGCGGAAGATTTAACATCTTTCGCTAAGCTACAGACTGCGGCTGCCATTAAAATGTGTTAATTCTAGGTCATGCAGCAGGGCCTAATCCCTGACTGTTAATAATAGCTTGCATTAATACTTATTCTACTACTACCTATGAATTAAAAAAGGAGTACTTCCGTGCCTTAACGAAAATTTTTTTAAAAAATTTATTTATGAGCTTGACTTTTTACATAATACCGACTTGTTAGCCTTTCTTTTCTCTACTTTCTCTTATAATATCAACAATTTCTGATGTAGATACACCTAGATTAATCCCAGGAACATCTAAAGGTGAGCGCTTTTCAATAAAAGGTTTGATGATAAATACTTGTCCATCTTTTCGTTTTACTAATACTTCTCCTTCACTTGCAGCCTGTTCCAAAATCTTTGCAAATTTTTGACGCGCTTCTGAATATGTATATAACGCTCCCATATTATTTTACCTCAATTACATCTATTGATAATATCTTTGCTACATTTAATAATTTCTTATCTAAAGTTATAAGTGGAGAATTATACTTCTGACAACATCTTAATAAATAAGCATCATAACAATACATATTTGTTTCTTTAGCTATTTTGAGAGATTTTTCTAATTCAACATCTACAAATCTTATTGGAATTTTTTTAAATATAGCAAGAGCTTTCTTCACTTCCTTAAAATCTGCTTTTCCTCTACGAAACATTGCGGAAAAAGCGTTGCCAATCTCCCAATATACAGAACTTGGAGCCAATAAATTTGTTCCTTCTGTAATTTTTATAATTTTCTTTTTTTCTGGTTCGTTAGCAATTACAGCTATAATAACTGATGTATCAACTACAATTTTCACTTTTACAACTTTATCTTTGGTTCAATTGTACAACAGTATTATAATAACAAAAAAAATTTTTTCAACTCTTTTTTCAACGGAGATATAAATTTTTATAAGGCTAACGTCTAGGGTCACTTGCCGACATGACGCAAGGCCGTAGTCCACAGCGGAATGGCGGTCAGGTGCACCCAAGTGTTGGGCGAAAATGTCAATCTCTCAATGTCAAGGACAGATTCCATTCCCTTTCTCTTTGTTTCCTATCTATCCCGGAAATTCCAGTCAATATAAAGCTTCACAGATTCAGGTTTAAATTTGTCTTTAACATTTGTTTAATGTAATGAATCTCTTCTTTGGCGTAGTTGTTTATTAAATTATTAAAGGCTCCATATTCTAAAGGATTTCCATCAGTAAGTTTATCTTGTTGGGTGCCATAAAAGATAGTTGGAGGCTCAGAGAACCTTCCAGTTATGGGAATTAGCAGTCTTAAAATATGTACTTTCTTAGGCTTAGTTCTAGTTTGCCAATAAAGAGGGTAAAATACTACCGGGGTAGTATAAATTATTTCTATCGAGACTTCTTTTTCCTTTAATTTCTTTATTAATCCTTTTCCTATTGATAACTTATAGGTTGAATCCGCACCTTCAAATATACTTTCACACTTCCTTTGAATTTTCTTAGCAAAGGGATATTGATTTAAGAAGATATTTTTCTTATGATCCCATAGAATAATTTTCGCTTCCTTTTTATTCATAATTTGTCCATTTTTAGAAGAATTATTCTTTCCCTGAGCACAATGAATATCTACTACTATATGAACTAAAACTACTATTAATAGAAAAAATATTCCAATAATAACTTTTGGCAACTTTGATTGCATATATTTTCCATTCTAAAATTATTGGTTAGAATCTAAGTCCATAATATCTGGTTTGAATCCCTATTTCCTGATGCTGATTGGTCGAAATCGGTGCCAAGACAGTACGTTTCTACTTTCCTTAACTTATATACCCCGACAGATTAACATATTGTTCATAACAAAAATTAAACCCTCTTTTGCTACTGAATTATTGGTCAGCCCTTCCTCTTCAAAGGAAGAGCTGACCAAACAAAGGATGATAGCTATCGCAATATTAATATTGGTTGGAAATTCATCAATACTGAATTCCCTTAGTTGCAAGGAATACTGATCTTGTCAAGGTAAACGGCTGTTTGATCCCCCCATCCATCCTGTCTACACTCAAATTGAATTCTGATGGTTTGTCCAGCAAAGGGACTCAAGTCGTATGTTACTTCTCGCCAGTCACTTTCCCAATACTCTCCGTAGTCAGTCCCAGGTTTTCCAGCTTTGCTCACTATTGTTGCAAGCCGAGCTCCAGTATCTGGATCGATGATAAAAGCGTCAAACCAATCCCATACAGCCGTATCATAAGTACGGATCTTATAATAAAACCTAAAATCTGCAATTACAGTTCAAGCGTAAGCAAGCGGTTGTTATGGAGAGAGATAACTAGATATTGAGCTGTTATGTTAAAAGATATGTCTCCCTCATTGTAACCTGGGAGGCATTTTCAGGTAGAAGCTGCGGTCAGTGGTACTCTTTAGGGGTGTGTAAAGGCACACCACTACACATGGACTTACGCAAAATCCTATTTTGGAGAATGCTCTCAAAAAAAGATTAAGCAAATTGTAAGGACCGGATGGAATCCTCTATCTTTATCCAACGTTCTTTGAAAAAATAATCCCTCGATAATCGAAGGAACCATTGTCGTCCTCCATGCATCAGGCGAGCTGGGACATGGATTAGAAACATGCGGATTGTATTGGGTTCTTCTCTGAAACCATCTTCATCGTTGAGCCACATCATCCATACCAGAAGATTGTAGGCCAGGATACAGGTCTGGAAGATAGCGGAATTGGCCCAAAAATCCTGTGTCAGAATGCTTCCAGAGGCCATCTGCCCCTTGCACCATTCAATCCAGTTTTCACTCGCACCCCGTTGGCAATAATACCTGTGGACGTCCCAGGGACTCAAGTTCATATTTGTTACGTAACAAAAATAATCATACTCGGTCCTTGTAATACTGAAAAAAAAAGCAATTAAATTTGCTCTCTATTACTTGACGTATAGCCACAAAGCGGCGGGGGTGTTTCCACCTCTCACATTTGTATGTGAATTCGGTCTTCTCATAGCCAGGTTTATTTCTAACCTTGTGCCATTTCTGAGATTCTAAAAGCTGAGTGAGTCCTCGCATCTTAACCTTGATTAAGTACAAAGCATGAGCCTCTTCTAAGTAGTCTAAGAGTTCTCCATTAAAAAAGGCGGAATCTGCACGTACAATAATTTTCCAGATTCTCCTTGGAAGCTTGGCAAAGCACTCTTGCATAAACTCTACACAACCATTGGCAGAATAAGCATCTCCGGCTCTAAACCAGTTGTGAAGACATTCCCGCGTCTCAGCAATAAAGCAAAGTAACGGATGATATCCTCTTTGTCCTGGCTTCTTGGGGTTGTAACCCTTCTCGGCACCTTCCTGTTTCCCATACACTCCACGCACAGTAGAGTCCAAATCTAAAGTGATGCGGCCAAACCATTTTTTTACCCCAAACCTTTTTGCGCACTTTTGTTTCTACATCGGAGAGTTCATTGCAATGTCGGAGATTAAACAACTTAAAAACCCGACTAATGGTAGTATCGTCAGGAAACCTTTCCCATTTAAAAAGCGACCTCAATGCTAAATCAGATCTAAGGATAAATACATGGCTCATATGCTTAGCCCCGGCTAACACTGCCATCATCAAAATCATGATAATGTCTGAAACCTTATACTGTGCGCTAGCTCCCCGCTTAATAGTAATGTGTTGCTCAAGCATCTTGGGAAGCTTCAGTTTGTCAGCAAACAGGCCCAGCAATACCAGTCCTGCGTTGCCTGTAAGATTTTTTTCAGTGAATTTAACATTAAATCTACGCATAGAATCAGTGCCTCCTAATACTTCGTATTAGAAACACTTTATACCATTAATTCACCATCTTATCAAGTAAAATATTGCTTTATGTTGCAAATTTTAGGTTTTATTTTGATGGAAATTTTTTGTGCAAATGGATTCCCGGTAAAAGATCCCTTAATATCTCATCTAGCAAGTTTTTTCTGGGCATATTTTAGCATTTTTTCAGCTTCAACAAAGTTAGGATTTATCTCAAGGGCCTTTTTGGCAACCTTTGCTGCTTGTTCCCATTTTTTTTCATCAATATAGACCCGTCCTAAATTAAAGAGAAGATATTCATCATCAGGAGATTTAGACACAGCCTCTAAAAACACCTTTGATGCAAGATCCAGATTTCCAGCTCTTCTTAATGTGATCCCCATTTTGTTTAAGAGATAAATTGCATCAGGGTCATTTTTATAGGCATCTTTTAGGTATTTGAGTGCCTGTTCAACTAACCCTTCATCCATGTATATGTCACTTATGGTGAGTTTTAAATCAGTATCTTCCTTAAAAGTTTTTATTAAACGATTAAAGACCTTTTCAGCTTCACTATATTCTTTGTCTTTAAGGTGTTTTCTTCCCTTTTCAAGTTCCCTTGACTTTAGTTTCTCCAGCTCTTCTAATTGTTTTTTTGCCTCTTCTATTGAGCTGGCTTGAAGTTCTTTGATTGCCTCTTTTAAATTTTCCCAGAGTTCTTTTTCTTTTCCCTCAATGTATTCAATTGGGATTGGGTATTGTTGAACAAATTCTTTATTAATCTTTAGTAAATAAACAGCATCTTGAAGCTTTTTTTTAAAATCCTGTTTTTCATGCTTTAAAAGGGGGGTCTTTAGATAAATAGTTAGAGCATCTTGAATACTCATAAGAGCGACCAAAAACTTCTTCTCTTTTAACAACGTAGAAACTGAGCTCAGCTTTGATCTTGCCTTAGAAATTTCCGACATAAATTCCCCCCTTAAAAATCTTAAAAAATCAACATACTCTTCTAACCATTTCAGCAAAATCTCTAAAAAAATAACGGGAATCATGCGGCCCTGGTGCAGCCTCTGGATGGTATTGAACTGCCATTATTGGCAATTTCCTGTGGACAAAACCCTCCAATGTTTTATCGTTTAAATTTATGTGGGTTTGTTTAAGATAATCAATACCAGATAGGTCCACACAAAACCCATGGTTTTGGGATGTGATTTCAACGTATTTTGCATCTAATCTCCTAACTGGATGATTTACCCCGTGGTGTCCAAATTTAAGTTTATAGGTCTTGCCACCTAAAACCAGTCCTAAAATTTGATGTCCAAGACAAATCCCACCAATTGGATAATCTGAAATTATTTTGGATATCTCTTCTATTGCATAACCAACTGCTGCTGGATCACCTGGGCCATTTGATAAAAAAACAACATCTGGGCCAAGATCCCTAATTTTTGATGCAGTATATGTTGATGGTACAACCAGGACCTCAAAACCCTGTTTTTCAAGTAACCTCAAGATATTGTATTTTACTCCAAAATCAAAAACAACCAACTTGAGCTTATCTGTTTCCCATTTATACTTTCCATTAATCAAATCAACTTTTTTAGGTCCCCCTTCCCACTTATACACCTCTTTTGTACTTACCCTATCAACCAGGTTTAGTCCTTCCATTGGCTCTATTTCTTGAGCCTTTTTGGTTAGTTTTTTGGGGTCTAAGATTTCAGTTGAAATATAGCCCCTCATTGCCCCGTGGAGCCTTATATGCCGTGTTAAGGCACGGGTATCTATTCCTTCAATGCCCATGACATTGTATTTTTTGAGATACTCAGGAAGGGACATCTTTGATCGCCAGTTTGACGGCTCTTTACAACACTCTTTTACTATAAAACCAGCTACCTGTACCCTGTCTGATTCAATGTCCTCAAAATTTATGCCATAATTTCCCATATGGGTGTAGGTCATGCATACCAGTTGATGTTTATAAGAAGGGTCAGTTAATATCTCTTGATAGCCAGTCATCCCAGTATTAAAGATTACTTCTCCGCCAGTTTCTCCTTCTCCTGTAAAGGAATATCCCTCAAAATAAACTCCGTCTTCTAATGCCAGCAATGCCCGCATTGACATATCTCCTTTTTCAAGATTTTTTCAACTTTAGCCAAATCTTCAGGGGTGTCAACCCCATAAGAAAAGTACTCCGTTACCCTCACATAAATGGGGATGCGGTTTTGAATCAATCTGAGTTGTTCCAGTCTCTCAGCTTTTTCTAAAAAAGTCTGATCCAGCTCTACAAATCTTTTAAGTGCATAAAATCTAAAACCATACATCCCAATATGACCTAAAAATTTATGATCATTTAGGGAAGAAAAATATGGTATCGGGGATCTGGAAAAATATATTGCAAAACTTTCTATATCTAATACTACCTTAACAACATTTGGATTTACTGCATCTTCAAAGGATATCTCCCTGGCCAGAGTTGCAACTTCAACTTTATGGTCATCAAAACATTCAATTAATTCATCTAACATCCTGGGATCTAAAAGGGGTTCATCTCCCTGAATATTGATAACAATATCATCCTCTTTTGCACCTAATATTTTTGCTGCCTCATATACCCTCTCTGTACCTGATTTATGGGAAGGATCAGTCATAATCACTGGAACGTTATAATTTTGAGCTACATTATAAATTTTTTCATGGTCAGTGGCCAATACTACTTTATAAATATTTTTGCATTGAGTTACCTTTTCATATACATGCAAAAACATGGGTTTGCCTAAAATAGGTGCTAGAGGCTTTCCAGGAAATCTTGTTGAACCATATCTGGCTGGTATTATTCCAAATATTTTTTTATTTTCCATAATTACTTATCCCTTACTAAAATATGATGGTGTCCAGCTCTTTTTTTAATACTACCACATAGATGCCTTTAAATATTTTTAAATCATTAAACTTTTTAAAAAATTGGTTCAATTTCATATTGAAGAAAAAAATAAAATTAGCTATTGTAAAATTTAATCTACAGGCCATAATTTTTTCCAATTTGTGCCATAGGTTATTAATTAATACAAGCGAAAAATTTAGAGGGTGAATGGGTAAATGGGTATATGAGTGGATGGGTTAATAGGTTGAGAGTTGAACTCAACAAACTCAATAAACCCAAGAAACCCCTAAACCCACAAGCCCAATAAGGGAGGTAAGATGCCTTTTTTTATTTACAAGGCAAAAAATAGGGCAGGAAGGAAGATAAAAGGAGAGATAGAGGCTCCTACAATTGAAATGGCACAAAATGCCCTGCAGAAAAAGGGGTATACTTATATAAAAATAAAACCCAAACCAAAGGACTTGCTTGAAGGTACATTTTTAGAAGGAAAGGTAAGTCCCAGAGACATGGTGGTATTCTCAAGGCAATTTTCCACCTTGATCAATTCAGGGGTGCCGATTTTACAATCACTAAATGTCATGGCACAGCAAACTGAGAACAAAAAATTAAAAAGAAAACTTTATGAAATAAGAAATGATGTGGAGGGCGGAAGCTCATTGTTTGAGGCAATGAGCAAACACAGAGATGTATTTGACGATCTATATATAAATATGGTGGATGCAGGAGAGGTGGGTGGTGTATTGGATGTGGTTTTGGACAGGCTTGCAGGATACATTGAAAAGGCAGCAAGTCTAAAGTCCAAGGTAAAAGGTGCAATGATCTATCCAGCTGTGGTAGTAACTGTTGCAGTAGGTGTAATCACCATTATTATGTTATTTGTTATACCCACCTTTGCCAAGATGTTTGCAGATTTTGGGAGTGCCCTTCCCCTCCCTACCCAGATAGTGATAAATATAAGTAACTGGTTTAAAGAAAACATTGGATATCTCATTTTGGGTGTAATTTTATTTATTGTTGTCTTTAGACTCTTGTATAAAAGGGTTGAACCATTTAAAATTTTTATTGATAGGACAATTTTATTTTTACCAGTTTTTGGTCCCCTTTTAAGAAAGGTAGCAGTGGCCAGATTCAGTAGAACCTTTAGCACAATGATATCCAGTGGTGTGCCTATACTTCAAGCTTTAGATATTGTTGCCAAGACATCGGGCAATAAGACGATTGAACTTGGAGTATTGGATGCAAAAAAGAGTATTGCAGAAGGACAGACAATATCAGAGCCTTTAGAAGACACCGGCGTGTTTCCACCAATGGTTATTCATATGATATCTATTGGAGAGACAACAGGTGCCCTGGACACAATGTTAGAAAAAATTGCAGATTTTTATGACGATGAGGTAGATAATGCAGTATCGGCCTTGACTTCTTTAATAGAACCTCTAATGATTGTATTTTTAGGAGTGGTAGTTGGTGGCTTAGTAATTTCGATGTATTTGCCAATCTTTAAAATCGCTGGAGTTGTTTCAGGTCAAGGATAACAATTTCAAAAAATTATAATTGGAGGGACTTAAATATGTCAAAAGAATTATCAGTTGGCGTAGTTGGCGCAACAGGCGCAGTAGGCAGAGAAATGCTAAAGGTTTTGGAACAAAGAAATTTCCCTTTAACAAAGATTAAGGCCCTTGCCTCTTCTAGATCAGCTGGTAAAAAGCTTGAATTTAAGGGTAAAGAAATCGTTGTTGAAGAGCTCACCCCAGATTCTTTTGATGATTTAGATCTTGCTCTGTTTTCAGCAGGTGGATCAGTATCCAAAGAATTTGCCCCTATTGCAGCTGAAAAAGGATGTGTTGTAGTTGATAATTCTTCTGCATGGAGGATGGATCCTGAGGTCCCTTTGGTGGTGCCAGAAGTAAATCCAGATGATTTAGAAAAACACAAAAATATCATTGCAAATCCAAATTGCTCTACTATCCAAATGGTAGTTCCCCTAAAACCCATCCACGATGTGGCAAAAATAAAAAGAATAGTGGTTTCAACATATCAGGCAGTCTCTGGTACTGGTCAAAAGGCAATTGATGAGATGGAAAAGCAAGTAAGGGCGCTTTTTAATATGCAGGAAGTAGAATGCAAAGTTTATCCCTACCAAATTGCCTTTAATTGTTTACCCCATATAGATGTATTTTTAGATAATGACTACACAAAAGAAGAAATGAAAATGGTAAATGAAACCAAGAAGATCATGGGGGACGATAGTATCAAAGTTACTGCAACGGCCATCAGAGTTCCCGTCTTCTATGGACACAGCGAATCTGTGAATATAGAGACAGTAAAGAAAATAACTGCAAAAGAGGTAAGGGCACTTTTGTCTCAGGCCCCTGGAGTTAAGGTGTTAGACAATCCAAAGGAGAAAATATACCCAATGCCAATATTTGCTGCTGGTGAAGATGACGTCTTTGTTGGAAGAATAAGGGATGACGACACTATAGAAAATGGAATTAATATATGGATAGTGGCAGACAACATAAGAAAAGGTGCAGCTTTAAATGCAGTGCAAATAGCTGAAGAACTACTAAAGAGGAATCTGCTGGCTAAATAAAAAAAGAGGCCCTGGGCCTCTTTTTTTATTGACATTTTTTTTTATTTTTGTTTACCCTCATAATTAATCTTGTAATAAGGAGAGGTGTAATGGAACATAAAAAAGAAGATATAAAGGTACTTCTAATTGACGATGAACAGACCCTTGTTGAATATCTGGCAAAGAGATTACTTAGAGAAGGATTCACAATAAAGGCTACATTTTCTGGAGAAGAGGCAGTCCAGGCTGCCTCTAATGAAAACTTTGATGTAGCTGTGGTGGATCTAAAGATGCCAGGTATAGATGGTGTAGAGACACAAAAGCGACTTAAAGAACTTCAGCCTTTTTTACAGTGCATAGTACTAACAGGTCACGGTTCAATAGAAAGCGCTTTAGAAAGCGGGAAACATGATGCCTATAAATACCTTTTAAAACCCATAGACTACGATGAATTGGTAAAGACTATTAAAGATGCATATCAACATAAAATGAAATTACAAACTGAGAAATTTAAGCAAGAAGTTGAGGATATATATAGATCTGGCTTGGGGGCCAGAGGTATAAAAAAGGCCCTAAAAAAATTAAAAAAGATCTATGGCATAGAAGAATAATAATTGTACATAAACCCTGATTTAAAATAAATGAAAATAATAAAAGAGAATATTTTAAAAGATATACTTCAATTTTGTAATGAATGCATATTCTTAACTGATACAAATTTAAACTTTATCCTTACAAACTTCAAATTAGAAGAGATACTTGAACTTCCATCAGAATATATAATAGGAAAAAACATTAAAGATTACATATTGCAAAAAAATTTATTGTTAAAAGAAAAGGAGGGAAAGAAAGAACTGATTTTTATCTCATCCACTGGTAAAAAATATGAATATTCCTTCTACTTTGTAATAAAGAGTTGTTATCTGGAAGATGAAAAAGATGCTATATTATGGATTGGAAGACCAAAAAATGATTTAAATATTAGTCTGTTTCAGGAAAGGCTATTAAGACTTGAGAGGATGGCAGAGATTGGGCAACTCGCTGCAGGAATAGTCCATGAAGTAAAAAATCTTTTAACCATAATAAACCAGGCCTCTGGTTGGGGGAAGGTTTTAGTTGGTGACAATCTGAAAAAACTGGGTTCAGATGGAGAGGAATTGGAAAAGGTTTTTGAAGAAATCGAGAACCAAACCCAAAGGAGCAGTGACATCACCAATGAAATCTTGACCTTTGTAAGAACTAAACAGGGTCAACACCAAAGGATAAATTTAATTGAACTAATAGAAGGTACTTTAAATTTAATAAGACCTGAATTAAAATCACCTCTAATAGAAATAGAAAAAAGGTATAGGCATAGAACCCACGAAATTAGTTCAGAAACCGGACTTTTGCAACAGGTCCTAATAAACCTTCTCACCAATGCAATCTACGCTATTAGAAAAAAAGAAAAACCAGGGGGAAGAATCACTATAATAACTAACGAAGATAAAAATTTTTTAAAGATTATAATTAAAGATAATGGTATTGGTATACCAGAAGATAAACAAAGCAAAATATTTGAATTTTTCTTTACTACAAAACCAGCAGGAGAAGGCACAGGTCTTGGGCTTGCTCTATGTAAAGAAATTATGACAAAGCTTGGAGGAGATATTGGTTTTCAGTCAAAATTTGGAGAAGGAACAGAATTTTTTATAACCCTTCCAAAAGGAAAATAGATCATGGCCAAAAAAAAAGCCATATCCTTTTGCCTGACCTTCTTTTTTATGACAATTTTATGGATAATCTTATCTGGAAAATTTGAGCCTCAGCTCCTCTTTCTTGGGTTTATCTCTGTTATAATAGTTAGCTTACTCTCATCCCACCTTTTATTTATCAACCCATCATCAGATTATGTTCCTACTTTTTTTAGATTTTTGAAATATCTCCCATGGATAATTATACAAATTATTAAAGCCAACATCCATCTATTAAAGATCGTATTTTCAAAAGATATAATGGATAAAATAGATCCCCATATTATTGTGTTTAATACAAGGTTAAAAAAAGATTTCTCAATAGTTACTATGGCGAATTCAATAACTTTGACCCCTGGCACAATAACCATTACTGCAAATCCTGATGGAAAATTCAGGGTCCATGCAATAGATAAAACATGTGCTGAAGATTTGCCAGGTGAGATGGAACAAAGGGTTGCAAAAATATTTGGAGAATAGTCTTATGGTTGATTTATTTTCATACATAGGTATTTATATCTCCATTCTAATGGTATTTTCCCTATACAGAGCTATTTCTGGTCCAACTGTACTTGATAGATTAGTGGGGGTAAATGCAATAGGTTCTAAAACTGTTGTATTTTTACTTTTAATTGGATTTATATACCAGAGAGTTGATATGTTTATTGATATTGCCCTTGCATATGCACTGTTAAATTTCATTGCAGTACTGGCAGCTGCCAGATATTTTCATAAAAGACGTGGACTATATGAAGAATCGGAATTTTAAAATTAAATTGGAGTTTTAATATGCATATCATCTTAAATGGAATAGTAATTTTATTTTTTGCCATAGGGCTTATATTTTTCACAGGTGGCACTGTTGGAATAATCAGGATGCCTGATTTTTATACCCGTCTCCACCCTGCGGGTAAATTAGATACCATGGGGATTATCTCTTTTATTATTGGTTTTTTTATCTACAACCTTGAACAATTTACCTGGGAAAATTTAATAGTGTCTATGAAGATGTTGTTAATTGTGTTTTTTGTTTCCCTCTCCAGTCCTACAGCCACTCATGCCATTGTTGATGCTGGAATTAGAGCAGGACTTAGACCATGGACCAAAAAAAATCTGGAGAAATAATGGTATGTGCATCTTAGACCTCATTATTCTGGCCTTAATTATTGTGTGTGCAGTTGGGGCAATTACAATTAAGGATTTGCTTGGCACAGCAATTCTACTTGGGGCATATAGTTTTATGATGTGTGTCTTATGGGCAATTATGGGGGCCGTTGATGTGGCATTTACAGAGGCATCTGTTGGGGCAGGGGTTTCCACTGTATTTTTCGTAGCTGCAATATTTAGGACCACAAGGAGGACAAGAAATTGAAAAAACTTGCATTGATAATAGTTATCCTTTGTGGCGCAATATTGATATTTGCAACATCTGAATTCCCAGAGTGGGGCGATCCTAAAGCACCAGCTAATTTACACGTATCTCCCCATTACATTAAATATTCAGTAAAAGAAACAAAAGTTCCAAATATTGTGACATCCGTGCTTGCTGACTACCGTGGTTTTGATACCATGTTTGAGACCACTGTTATATTTTGTGCAGGTCTTAGTTGTTTTTTACTCCTAAGAATATTTAATGAACAAACAAAAGAACAAGGGGTATATTATAGGCACATGCCTACTGGGATAGTAATACATTTTAAAAGAGATGATGTAGACATTAGAGATAGGGATTTTGAATTAATAGATAGCAAATTAGTGCCATATGATCTCATAATAAAGACAGTTGGGAGGATTATGATACCCTTTATCCAAATATTTGCACTATATGTTATTGCCCACGGCGATTTCAGTCCTGGTGGGGGGTTTCAGGGAGGTGTAATCTTGGGTGCATCAATAATCCTCCTTGCAATAACCTTTAATTTAAAGACAGCAATATCAAAGATAAATGAAAAAACTTTAGGGGTTTTAAGCGCCTTAGGCGTATTTATATATGCAGGAATTGGCTGTCTATGTCTTTTGCTCAAAGGACATTTTTTGGATTATGGGAAGCTTGCTAAAATACTCCCTGTTGAACCTATAGAAGCAAGGGCGCTTGGCATGCTTGGAGTGGAGATCGGTGTTGGTATTGCAGTTATGGCCGTTATGATAATCATTTACATCAACATAGCATCTGAAGGTAAGCACCACGAAGGACTTTAAATATGGAAGCATTATTAAAAGAAATTGTGGGTAAATATAATTACTGGCTTTATATAGTTCTTATGATGATTGGACTCTATGCCATGATAGCCAAAAATAACTTGATAAAGAAACTGGTTGGAATGAACATATTTCAGACAGCAATAATTTTATTTTATATTTCAATTGGATATAAAAAAGGAGGTACCTTACCTATAATTATCATGCCCCATCATCATCATGAAATACCACCAGAAGCAATTGATGTATCAAAATATATAAATCCCTTACCTCATGTCCTTATGCTCACTGCAATAGTTGTATCTGTTGCTACTTTTGGTGTTGCCCTGGCCATTGCCTTAAAGATATACCAGGAATACAACACGCTGGAAGAGGATGAAATCAGGATGAGGATAAGGGAGAGATGAACATAAATCAATTTGTTCCCATATTAATAGTCATAACTCCTTTAGTTTGTGCTTTTTTTGTAATGGCACTCCACTGGATAGACAGGCGTCTTTGTCTCCCCTTAACTGTAGTAGCACTGTTAATTTCTTTTGTATCTTCTATAATTACATTGTACAGTGTTATCTCACATGGAATAATACAATACAAACTAGGGGGATGGCCCCCACCAATTGGGATTGAATATAGAATAGATACATTAAATGGATCTATTTTGGTCCTTGTTACTTCTGTAGCACTGATAAATATCTTTGCCAGTTTTAATCAAGTAAGCGCCTCTCTACCTGAGAAAAAAGGCACCTTCTATAGCCTCTATCTTCTTTTTGTTACAGGTCTTGTGGGTGTGGTTATTACAGGAGATTTGTTTAACCTATATGTATTACTTGAAATTACATCTCTGTCTGCGTATGGACAAATAGCCCTTGGTGACAGAAGAAGGGCTCCAATTGCCAGCTTGAATTACATATTTATAGGTGTTATTGGTGCAAGCTTTTATCTTTTGGGTGTTGGTTATTTATATATAATGACTGGTTCCCTTAATATGGCAGATGTTGCCAATATTATACAAAAACTACATAATTCCCAGGCTATTTTTGTGGCATTTATATTTTGCATGGTTGGTGTGTGGATAAAGATGGCCCTATTTCCCCTGCACATATGGCTCCCAAATGCATATACCTATGCACCAACAACCAGCAGCAGGCTAATTGCACCTCTCATGACCAAGGTTATGGTATATGTAATGATCAGGCTTATGTTTACTGTGTTTGGTTATGATTATCTATTTAAGACCCTTCATCTATCCAATAAGGTTGTGTTTTTGGCATCTTTTGCAATTATCTTTGGGGCACTTATGGCACTTAGTCAAAAAAACTTAAAGAAAATGCTTACCTACACAATAATATCTGAAATTGGTTATATGGTAGGAGGGGCATGGATTGGAAACAGGGCAGGCATTACAGGGAGTATTTTACACATTATAAACGATGCATTCATGACCTTTGGCCTTTTTATTGCCGCTGGTAACTTTGCATGGAGGATCAAAGAGCTGGATATAGATGATCTAAAAGACATTTTTTCAACCATGCCATGGACAAGTGCAGGTTTTGTAATAGCTGGAATGTCCATTATTGGAATCCCGCCTACTTGTGGATTTTTCAGCAAGTGGTATCTCCTTATAGGAGCTATATCTGCAAAACAATATTTCTTTGCTATATCTCTTATTTTAAGTAGTTTATTTAGCGTAATCTTATTTTTTAGGGTATTTGAAAAGTCTCTTTTTAATTTAAATGGACTACATTCTACTGAAGGGTCTCACGCAGCCACAATACAAGAAGCTCCTTTAAATATGGTTATTGGTCTTTTATTTGTCTGCGTTATATTGATTGCTTTGGGATTATACTCTGGTGAAATTGTATCCAGGATAATTGATCCATTTGTTTTAAGAGGAATTTAGTGATGGAGCTTATACATTCTATAAGACCTCTTGCTGCAGTTTTAGTATCACTTTTTGTTATTCCTATACTTATATCTTGTGGAGAGAGACGACCCAATTTTAGGGAAGCATGGACTTTTGTGGCAGGTATTATAAAATTTTCAATCATTGTATCAATGGTTCCAGGGGTATTAAAGGGTGCTAAGTATTACTTTTGTCTGGTGAAGTTAGGACAAGGAGTGTCTATTAGTTTTAAAGTAGATGGTCTTGGTCTTACATTTGCTTTAGTTGCATCTTTTTTATGGATTGTCACATCATTATATTCAATAGGTTATATGAGAGGGCTTAAAGAACATAGTCAGACTAGATTTTTTTGTTTTTTTGCCCTTGCTCTGTCATCTACCATAGGTGTTGCCTTCTCTGCAAACCTTCTTACAATGTATATGTTTTATGAAATACTATCCCTATCCACCTACCCATTGGTTGTCCACCATCAAGATGAGGATGCAAAAATATCTGGAAGAAAATATTTAACATACATAATCACTACATCAGTTGGTCTGGTTCTTCCTGCAATGATAATATGCTATATACATGCGCATACCCTTACATTTCAGTCAAATGGAATACTCATGGGTAAGGGATCTGACTTACTTTTGACAATACTCTTTTTTATGTTTTTATTTGGCTTTGCAAAGGCAGCTATTATGCCCTTACATTCATGGCTGCCTGCTGCCATGGTGGCACCAACACCTGTTAGTGCGCTTTTACATGCAGTTGCTGTTGTAAAGGTTGGTGTATTTAGCATCATCAGGATATTTACTGGTATATATGGAATAGAATTAATCAAAAACCTACACTTGGGTGTGTATTCAGCATACATTGCTGTATTTACTATCCTGGTTGGATCGCTTATTGCCATGTCTCAAGATGAATTAAAAAGAAGGCTTGCATTTTCAACTATAAGTCAATTGTCATATATTATTTTGGGGATATCCCTTCTCACTCCACGAGGCATGTTAGGTGGTATAATCCACATTGTTATGCATGCATTTGGAAAGATTACACTATTTTTTGGTGCTGGAGCAATTTATGTTGCCACTGGGAAAAAATACATAAGTCAATTAAATGGGCTGGGTAAAAAGATGCCCATTACATTTTTGACATTCTTTATTGGAGCACTAAGTGTTATTGGCCTGCCTCCAACTGGTGGTTTTTACAGTAAATGGTATCTTGTCTTGGGATGTATTGATGCACACAATTTATTATTACTTTTAGTGCTATTAATATCGTCATTTTTAAATGCAGTTTATTTTCTTCCAATAGTATTTAAAGGATTTTTTTATAATGCAAATGACTCTGAAGAAATAAAAGAAGCGCCAATTTGTTGTATCATACCTATGATAATTACAGCATTGATTTCTATAATTCTATTTTTCTACCAGGATATTTTTTATAAACTACTTTCAATAGGACTAAAATAAAGGGTACAACATTATGAAAAAAGATTTTTTGGAACGGTCTGAAACAATAAAGCTACTTTGGAAACTTTTATATATATCCTGCGCTCTTACTTTGATACCTGAGTTGTTTATAAAAAGGGAAGGGCATTTTGGAATTGATGGATTGTTTGGATTTTATGCAGTTTTGGGATTTTTATCATGTGTAGTCTTGATTTTAATTGCAAAGTTGGGTGGAATATTTTTAAAAAAAGATCCCAATTATTATGATGATTATAACCAAGAAATAAAAAATCAGGAATAAGGAATATGATACACATACCACCTGCATTTATTCTATTTATTGGCGCAATACTCATTCCAATATTTTTACCAAATGTTAGGAAATGGATTGTAATACTTATTCCTGCACTAGCATTTTTCTATATTCTAAGTCTTGATCCTGGTTCATATTTAAATGTCTCATTTTTTGGTTTTGATTTAAGCCTATTAAAGGTAGATAAGCTTTCAAAGGTATTTGGTTATATTTTTACAATTTACGGGATTGCAACTGGGATTTACAGCTTTTATTTAAAAGATTTAAGGCAACAATTATCAGCCTTAATCTATATAGGCGGAGCACTTGGAGTTGTATTTGCGGGCGATATAATTACCCTATATTTTTACTGGGAGCTAATGGCTATTGCATCTGTTATTTTAATACTTGCCAGAGAAACAAACAAAGCTTTAGGCGCTGGATATAGATATGTGCTTGTCCATATTGTGGGAGGACTGTGTTTGCTGGCTGGGATTGTGATATATATAAATCAAGGTGGTTCAATAATATTTACTAAATTTACAGACCACAATCTTGCAACTTATTTAATTCTAATTGGGTTTTTATTAAATGCAGCAGCACCACCCCTAGGCGCTTGGCTCCCAGACGCATATCCAGAATCAACTCCAGCAGGAAGTGTTGTTTTAAGCGCATATACCACAAAAACTGCTGTTTATACATTACTTAGGGGTTTTCCTGGATGGGAGATCTTAATATTTGTGGGCTGTCTTATGACAATATATGGAATCTTTTATGCGTTACTTGAAAATGATATGAGGAGGATACTTGCCTATTCAATTATAAATCAGGTAGGGTTTATGATATGTGGTGCAGGAATAGGTACTGCAATGGCAATAAATGGTGCTGCAGCCCATGCATTTGCCCATATTGTTTATAAAGGACTCCTATTTATGTCTGCTGGTGCAGTTTTACATATGACTGGAAAATCAAAGTGTACTGAGCTTGGCGGACTCTATAAGACCATGCCATTTACCTTGTTATTTGGTTGTATTGGTGCCCTATCCATATCTGCCTTTCCTCTAACCAGTGGTTTCACAACCAAGTCTATGATCATAGAATCATCTGTCCATAACCATTTGATCTGGGCCTGGCTAACTTTAGAAGTAGCATCTGCTGGGGTGTTCTTGCATGCAGGGATAAAATTTCCATACTTTGTATTTTTTGCAAAGGATAGGGGGCTTAGGCCTGGTGAGACCAATAAATCTATGTTAATTGCCATGGCCTTTTTATCATTTATCTGTATATTCCTGGGCATCTACCCAAAACCATTATATAAGATCCTCCCTTATTCAGTTGGAGAGTACAATGCCTATACAGTGCCTCATGTGGTTACCCAGCTTCAGCTCCTTATGTTCTCTGCTCTAGTATTCTTCTTGTTTTTACCAATGTTAAAAAGGACAGACACAATTTCCTTAGATACAGATTGGTTCTATAGAAAAGGGGCAAAACTGTTGTATGTGTTTTTTGACAAAACTTTAAATACAATAAATTATGTATTAGATAAAATTGTAATTTCTTTAGTTAAGATAGTTGCAGGATTTTTTGCAGATTTTGTTGCCAATCTTGCTCTATTTATATTTGTAAATGTATGGCTTTTCAAGGGAATTTCTGGGAAAAGGCTGGAAATAAAAAAGGAAACCTTATATTATGATATTAAAGAAGATTTAATACCTGTTGGTATAGGTGCAGCAATTTCAGGTATATTCCTTGTTTTGATTTTCTTATTGGGAAAGAGTCTATGGTAAACATTGAGGAATTAAAAAGATTTGAAAGTTTAAACATCTTCAGTGAAAAGGAGCTAAGTCTATTGTCATCTATTGGCCAGATCCATATCTTTAGTGAAGACAAAAAGATATTTGAACAAGATACATATTTAAAGAACTTGTATTTAATGGTAAGTGGTGAAATATCTTTAACATACGAAGCAAATGAGAAAACTATATTGATTTTATCTAGTATAAAACCTGGTACTTTTTTTGGCATATCTTCCCTATGTGGTGTTAAAACATTTCATACTGCATATTGTTTTAAGCCATCAGAGGTAGTTGTTTTTCCAGTGGACAAACTAGAAGATATTTTTTTAAAGAATTTAGACTTTGGATTTAAATTTTACTCTGAAATGATAAAATTTTATCACAAAATAACCCAAAGCAGGACACAGGATGTTATAAAAAATCTAAGCAACTTAAAAGAAATTAAACATATAGATTTAATATCTTCAATAGTGGATTTTAGCGTATAAAAGGACACCTTTATGAAGGATATCTCTATTTTAAAAAAAATAAATTTACTTAAAGATATAAATGATAAAAATCTGGAGGAAATATACAATATATGTAGATTCAAAAAATATAACACTCCTACTATTCTCTTTGAATATGGATCAAATACAAATTTTATTTTTATGATAATAAAAGGCAAAGTAGAACATCTTTTGCCAATTCAGAATGGAAGACTTATTAAATTTTACGTAAGCGAAGCAGGTGAAACTATAGGGCTATCCAGTATCCTTCCTAAAGAGTATAGAACACTGTTTACTGCAAAAACATTTAAAGGTATTACAGAGATTGTTGAAATAGATAGAAATGAATTAAATGAATTATTTCAAAAAAAAAGGTCCTTAGGATATATCTTTATAAAACAAGTATTAAAGGTATATTACAGAAAAAAGACAACACAAAATAAGATACTAATCTCATCTCTTCTAAATCACCCAGAGATAAAAAAATATATAGACAGTTAGCTTTAAATGGGAATGGTGCTGTCTTAAAGCTCTAACTTTTTAAATTTCTTGAGGAAAAGAATCTATGCTCAAATTGGAGATACCAGGACGAGAACCCATTGAATTAGAACATGTTGTGCTGGATTATAATGGAACTATTGCCTTGGATGGGAAAATAGTGCCAGGAGTAATAGAGCGGCTTGTTAAGATTTCAAGAAATTTAAATATACACATTTTAACTGCAGATACCCATGGGAATGCAAAAAAACAATTGTCCAACACAGGATTTAATCTCCATATAATTGGGAAAAATAACCAGGACAGAGAAAAACTGGCTTTTATAGATAAACTTGGAAAAGAGAAGTGTGTGTGTTTTGGAAATGGTGCAAATGACTATCTTATGCTTAAAAACGCTGCCCTTGGCATAGCTGTAATCCAGAAAGAAGGCGCATATTCCAAGATAATATTTAACAGCAAAATAGTTGTAACAGACATAAGAGACGGTTTAGATCTTATTTTAAACCCGCTTAGACTTATGGCTACATTGAGGATTTAAAAAATTATCTCTAAATTTAGCCTTGTTTAAAAACCTTCCAAGGCTCAACAACCCCCTCAACAATTAGGAAATCTTTAGTCAATGTAATATAGTCGATGCTTAATATATAATTTACTGAAAATACTTTACAAAATGTTTGGAATAATGTAATATAAACGACAAGAAAATCTGTTAAAACAGGTAAAAATTGGTCGAAAAAATGGAAAGTAAATTATATGCAAACATCCATATATAAGCGTAGAATACCCCATTTGATATGTGGAGATTTATTAGATTTTATTAATCCTGATGATCCATTGATAATTTTATCTAAAAAAATTCCATGGAAAGAATTTGATAAATCATTTGCAAATAAATATAGTAATTATGGATGGCCATTTAAATTTACTAGATTGATGGTTGGACTTTTAATCTTAAAATAGATGTATAATTTGAGTGATGCTAAAGTAGTAGAAATGTGGACACAGAATTCTTACTTTCAAACTTTTTGTGGAGAGAGTAGATTTAGATGGTATCCTCCTTGTACTCCATCAGAACTTACAAATTTCTGAAAAGGCATAGGAAAAGATGGTGTAAAGAAAATATTTGAAATATCTATATTTAGGAAAAAGAGATAGTTGTAGATATTACACTTTAAAAAAATATTACATTTCCGCCAGATACAAAGTTAATGTGTAAAATTATTTCCAAATGTAGAAAAATAGCTAAAGAAGAAGGAATAGATTTAGATAGAAGTTTTAGAAGAGAGTTGCCTGAGTTGTTAAAAAATTAAAATATCATAATAGGTCTCTAGTGTTGCAAGCCACAAAGATTTCCCAAAGTGCCTTGGTTTAAGAAAAAAGAGGTAATCCCCTTCCTGCTCTATTAAAGGGATAAATCTTGTCTTATCCACTTAACAAACTAAAGTTCCGAAAACTGCATGTTGGTTTGTGTTATGAGTTTCTTAGTTATTGATAAGTCCAATAACTTTGCCTGAAAAAAAAATGAATGTTCCCAGGTAATTTCCTAAATAGGTGATTAGCACACACTCAATAAGGAGGGAAAATTACCTCTGAACAACAACTTCATTGCTCAATTTTCAAAAAATATCAAGTTTTCCTACACATCTTTTGATCGTGTTATCCTTCGCGGTTACATTTTAGACCTCTTCTATGAAGGAGGCGTTGCTTCTTTCATTAAATCTATGGGTTTTGTTAAACGCTCCAATGGCGTTATACCCATTTTCACTGACCCGCCTGCCAATCGCCGAGATACTCTTTCGTTAAAACTACAAACTTGCTATACCCTGCCTTCTCTAGTTAAATACCAGATATTGTCGAGGCATTGGGGGGCAGGAACCACCATTAACAACCCTAAATCGCTGGGGCCTAAAAAACCTGTTCTCTATCTACAGGCCTATTTATGGAAAGGTCTTGATGCCAATAACAAATTCCTCAATTGTTGTGCTCACGTTGATCTCTCCTCATTATGTGAGATTGAACCGAACATGTTTTCAAAACCTGTTCTTGACCACCTTAACCATAAGGTCCCTGCTCCTGACCTCAGAAAAGACAGACAACTTGCTCTTATCAAAGAATTGCTTAAAACCAAATACTCCTCTTTTGGATTTAAAACTTGTGAACTTAAGAATGCTCTATCCAACTACTTCCGAAATTCCTCTCAAATTCGCTAGGAATTGAAAAAATTAATCTCTAGAAAGATCGTCAAAAAGGCAAAAGGTAAATCATTTTATGCGGTTACTAAATTTGGCTGGAAGTGGCTTTGGGCTACAATTTGTGTTAACAACTTTTTTAAAAATCCCATAATTTCAAGGTGTTTTAAAAAGGACTTAGAACATAGTGTATCACAACCATCTAATATTGAAAAGTCCTATCTCCTCATCCATCAAGGCTTAACCATCATAACTCAAGAACTTGCAATGATTTAGGCTCCTCTAAAAAACGTAAATTTTTTTCACGTTTTTAAAGAGAAAAGCATAACTTGTAAACAGGTTGACTTAAAAATAAATTTAAAATAAATAGATTTCTATGGCAGAATTAACTTCAAAAGACTCATTTCAGGAAATTCCCGCAGAGGTGTGGGAGAATTATCTAAAAAGCTATGTGGCAAGGTTTATAAGAGATGAGTTAGAGCGTTTTGTATTATCCAACGAGCAAAGGGCAAAGGAACTCTCATTGCTTGAGCGGGTAATCAGAGTGGAGGAAGAGTTAAAGGCTTTGAGAGAAATAGAGGCGGCCCGGTTTGAAGCAATAGAGAAGCGCTTTGAAGCTCTACAAAAGGAAATGAATGCTCGCTTTGAAGCTATGGATAAAAGATTTGAAGCTCTACAAAAGGAAATGAATGCTCGCTTTGAAGCTATGGATAAAAGATTTGAAGCTCTACAAAAGGAAATGAATGCTCGCTTTGAAGCTGTGGATAAGAGATTTGAGGCTATGGATAAGAGATTTGAAGCTCTACAAAAGGAAATGAATGCTCGCTTTGAAGCTATGGATAAAAGATTTGAAGCTCTACAAAGGGAAATGAATGCTCGCTTTGAAGCTATGGATAAGAGATTTACCTTTTTACAATGGATTGTAGGTATAGGTTTTAGTGCTGTTTTAGGTCTCACTTCTCTAATGCCATTGTGGCTTAAATTCTTTCAATAGTGCCCTTTAGATTCTTAATAATTTTAATGGCCCATGCTTAAAAAACTTTTTATCAAATTTTACTTTAAGAATTTTACCAAACTAACTTAAAATAGAACTTAAAACGTTTCTGAACTTAATTTGGAAAATCTCCAGACAATTCAACAGCGAAGTTTTTAAGTGCTTTTTTGAGGCAACTCAACCTATTCCGAAGCATGAGATTGTTTTGCTTCAGCGTGAAATGGAATTTTCCCGGATAAAAATAAGCTAGTTTTAATTTATAAAAAGAATGTGCATTATTCGCATGTCCCCTATTTTACTAAGTTTTTAATTTCATTTACAATAAAATCAAGATATTTATTATCTTCTATATATGCATTGATTAATTCATTTTTCAAACCAGGCTCCATATTATTAATCAATGTCATTATGACTTTTTCAAAATCATTTAAATCGTATTTTGCAATTTCAAAAACTTTTTGTTCATCAATGCCAAAATAACTATGCGTAATTAAATTTCTAAAATCAACTATTTTTCTATAATTTTTATCAATTAAGTTATGTTTTAATAGATGTTTAGTTGCTTCACCAATTATTTCAAACTCTCTGATAACAGAATCCCAATCTTTATAACTGTAAAGTAATTCTTTTCCATCATTAAAACCTTTTATTGTTTCTTTTATTTTTTTAATGGCCACAAAAATATCAAAAATATACATTTCAACAATTCTATTAGACATAAATTAAATCCTTTTTGATTCTATTTTTTATAAAAGTCTTCATACTTTTATAAAAACCTATATCAATATTTCTATTTAATTCTTTTTCCAAAAAATATTTTGCCTCTAATAATTTAAAGTATCCCAAAGAATTATCAGCTTCTATGATAACAATGTCTATATCACTATTATTATCATAATCACCTCTTGCAATACTTCCAAAAATTGCAATTTTTTTTATGCCATATTTTTCTTTTAAAATATTTTTTAACTCTTTTAACTTTAGATAAATTTCATTTTTTCTTCCTTTTGTCATTTAGTTGCCTCTTCTGTGTAAAAATGAATTTAGCAAACTAAAGTTCCAAAAACTGCATGTTGGTTTGTATTAAGAGTTCTGAGTTATTGATAAGTCTCATAATTTTGTCTGAAAAAAATTGAATGTTCCCAGGTAATTTCCTAAAATAGGTAATTAGCAAAAAACTCATATAAGGAGGAAAATTACCTGTGCACAATAACTTTATCGCTCAATTTTCAAAAAATATCAAGTTTTCCTACACATCTTTTGATCGTGTTATCCTGTCCTGGTTCAGCGTGAAATGGAATTTTCCCGGATAAAAATAAGCTAGTTTTAATTTATAAAAAGAATGTGCATTATTCGCATGTCCCCTATTTATACTAAGGGCATATGCTTCAGAAGATGAAAAATTCGCCACTGTGCTGAGGAATTTTGGATTGTTGTAAAAGAGACATATCAGTACAATTTCTTTGCCGTATCCTCTATTTTAGTGGAAATTGTGATGAACATAAGAAAGAGAGAGGTGAAGGAAATAGAAATATATAACTTGTAAACAGGTTGACTTAAAAATAAATTTAAAATAAATAGATTTCTATGGCAGAATTAACTTCAAAAGACTCATTTCAGGAAATTCCCGCAGAGGTGTGGGAGAATTATCTAAAAAGCTATGTGGCAAGGTTTATAAGAGATGAGTTAGAGCGTTTTGTATTATCCAACGAGCAAAGGGCAAAGGAACTCTCATTGCTTGAGCGGGTAATCAGAGTGGAGGAAGAGTTAAAGGCTTTGAGAGAAATAGAGGCGGCCCGATTTGAAGCAATAGAGAAGCGCTTTGAAGCTCTACAAAAGGAAATGAATGCTCGCTTTGAAGCTATGGATAAAAGATTTGAAGCTCTACAAAAGGAAATGAATGCTCGCTTTGAAGCTATGGATAAAAGATTTGAAGCTCTACAAAGGGAAATGAATGCTCGCTTTGAAGCTGTGGATAAGAGATTTGAGGCTATGGATAAGAGATTTACCTTTTTACAATGGATTGTAGGTATAGGTTTTAGTGCTGTTTTAGGTCTCACTTCTCTAATGCCATTGTGGCTTAAATTCTTTCAATAGTGCCCTTTAGATTCTTAATAATTTTAATGGCCCATGCTTAAAAAACTTTTTATCAAATTTTACTTTAAGAATTTTACCAAACTAACTTAAAATAGAACTTAAAACGTTTCTGAACTTAATTTGGAAAATCTCCAGACAATTCAACAGCGAAGTTTTTAAGTGCTTTTTTGAGGCAACTCAACCCATTCCGAAGCATGAGATTGTCTTGCTTCAGCGTGAAATGGAATTTTCCCGGATAAAAATAAGCTAGTTTTAATTTATAAAAAGAATGTGCATTATTCGCATGTCCCGTATTTTTTGATGGTATAGTGAACAAAAAATGGTTTCCCAACCTTCCTTTTCCCCACTTCGCAAGTGCGAAAACCCGCATCACTCTTTTTTATTTTTTAAATTATTTACTAATAAGTCTTGAAAAAGGTGACCTTTTATGTTAATTTGTAGATACAAAACTTATAAAAGGAGACCATAATGCAAGTTTCAGTGAGGGAACTAAAAAATAATCTATCTCGGTACTTAAAAGAGGTTAGCCAAGGAAAAGTTATTAAAATTACACGACATCGTCATTTGATTGCTAAACTTTGTCCGATAGCAAAAAATAAAACAGGGCTTGAGGGGTTGATTGCTGAAGGTTTAATAATATGGGGAGGGGGAAAACCTAAAGGGGCACATATTAAACCAAAAATATCTGGCAAAAGTGTTGCTGATTATGTATTAGAGGATCGCCAGTGATTCTTTATTTAGATACTTCAGCTTTAGTAAAACTTTATGTAGAGGAAGAATACAGTTTTGTAGTTGAACAAGCAGTATCTGAGGCAGAAATTGTAGCTACGCATTTGATTGCTTATGTAGAAGCTCAAGCCACTTTTGCAAGGCTTGTCCGAGAAGGTATTATTTCTGAGGGAGAGTGGGAAAATATTCAAGAAGCATTTAAAAAAGATTGGTTCTATTATATGAAAATGGGTATTAATCAAAATCTTTTAGAGCGAGCAAGTGAATTTGCTAAGGCTTTTGCGTTGAAAGCTTATGATAGTGTTCATCTGGCAGCAGCCGATCTTTTGTTAAAGACCACAAGAGAAAGAATAGTTTTTGGATGTTTTGACAAAAAACTTAATCAAGCTGCAAAAATTATTGGTTTTGGTTTAATTGTAAGTGTTTAAAAAGCTCTCTTTCTTTCCCACTTCATAAGTAGAGAAAATGTTGACAGGCGAATAACGCAGTTTTGGTGTATTGGTATTTGGTGTAGTGGTGTAGCGGACAGATTTTAGGGAACATTTCATTTTTGTAACGTAGGGGCAATTCATGAATTGCCCCTACATGGGCGGATATGGTTGGATATGGATTCCGCCCCTACATTCCATTCCCAAATCCCTGTTCATGGTAAATGGTGTATTGGTACAGACAAATAATGCTCTTTTTTTTCTTAAAACATTGCAAAATATTTAAGCAAAGATTATTTTAAATATTATAGTTTTGAGTGAATTTTTGTTAAACCCAGGTAAAAATTTTTTATTGAACTAAAAGGAGTCCGTAAATTATTAGGGATGTGGCGAGGAAGGAAATTACACCATGAGGAGGTAAGGATGAGAAGAGCATTTATAAATTGTATTTTAATATTATTATTTCTGCTCCTAGAAATTCCCTGTTTTGGCGGTCAAACAGGTTTTACCCAGGAGGATAGAGAAAGACTTGTGAGATTAGAAGCCACACTCAAAGTATTTATGGAACAAGTAGATAAAAGATTTGAGCAAGTGGATAAAAGAATTAGTGAGCTACGGGAAGACGTGAACAAGAGGTTCGAGGAGATGATAAATTTTTTATGGATGTTAGTTGGGATATTTACCACATTAACAGCTGTGGTAATAGGCTTTGCCTATTGGGATAGAAGAACAATTATTCGCAAGGCTAGAGATGAAACAATTGAGACAATTGAAAGAGAAGGGAGATTAAAAGAGTTTATTAAGGCTCTAAGGGCTTATGCTTCAGAAGATGAAAAATTTGCCACTGTGCTCAGGAGTTTTGGATTGTTGTAATTTTTATTACAATTCTGGGTTTTATAGGAAAAGTGGGTTATTTATCTGCCACCGACAATATATACGAAAATGCAGCAGGGGCAGGAGCAATGGCAGGAGCTGCAATATAGTAGCGGACAGATTTGAGGGGACATTTCATTTTTGTAACGTAGGGGCAATTCATGAATTGCCCCTACCATCGGGCAAATATGGAATTTGCCCCTACATGGTCGGATATGGAATCCAATGTTGGTCAGTGAAGTGGCGAGGAAGGAAATTACATCATAAGGAGGTAAAGATGAGAAGAGTCATAAATTGTATTTTAGTATTATTATTTCTGCTCCCAGAAATTCCCTGTTTTGGCGGTCAGCCAGGTTTTACCCAGGAGGATAGGGAAAGACTTGTGAGGTTAGAAGCCACATTAAAGGTATTTATGGAGCAGGTGGATAAGAGATTTGAGCAAGTAGATAAAAGAATTAGTGAGCTACGGGAAGACATGAATAAGAGATTTGAGCAGGTGGATAAGAGATTTGAGCAAGTGGATAAGAGGTTTGAGGAGATGATGACCTTTTTATGGATGCTGGTTGGGATATTTACCTCATTAACAGCAGTGGTAATAGGTTTTGCCTATTGGGATAGAAGAACAATTATTCGCAAGGCAAGAGATGAAGCAATAGAGACAATTGAAAGAGAAGGGAGATTAAAAGAGTTTATTAAGGCACTAAGGGCTTATGCTTCAGAGGATCAAAAATTCGCCACTGTGCTCAGGAGTTTTGGATTGTTGTAATCTTTATTACAATTTTGGGTTTTATAGTAAATGTGAGTTATTGATTGTAGTCACCCCTAGCTCATTACTAACCCTTAAACCCAATAACCCATTTATAAAAAATGTGCATTATTCGCATGTCCCCTATTTTTTGTTTTGGTATATTGGTGTAGTGGTGTAGTGGACAGATTTTAGGGAATATTTCATTTTTGTAACGTAGGGGCAATTCATGAATTGCCCCTACATGGTCGGATATGGATTCCGCCCCTACATCCCATTCCCAAATCCCTGTTCACGGAAAGTGGTGTATTGGTACAGGCAAATAAGGCTCTTTTTTACTTAAAATGTTGCAAAATATTTAAGCAAAGATTATTTTAATTATAGTTTTGAGTAAATTATTGTTAAACCCAACTAAAAATTTTTAATTAAGGTAAAAGGAGTCCGTAAATTATTAGTGATGTGACGAGAAAGGAGATTACATCATTAGGAGGTAAGGATGAGAAGAGCATTTATAAATTGTATTTTAGTATTATTATTTCTGCTCCCAGAAATTCCCTGTTTTGGCGGTCAGCCAGGTTTTACCCAGGAGGATAGGGAAAGACTTGTGAGGTTAGAAGCTACATTAAAAGTATTTATGGAACAGGTGGATAAAAGATTTGAGCAAGTAGATAAAAGAATTAGTGAGCTAAGGGAAGACGTGAATAAGAGGTTTGAGGAGATGCGGGAAGATATGAATAAGAGATTTGAGCAAGTGGATAAAAGATTTGAGCAGGTAGATAAAAGATTTGAGCAGGTGGATAAGAGGTTTGAGGAAATGATGACCTTTTTATGGATGCTAGTTGGGATATTTACTACTTTAACAGCAGTGGTAATAGGTTTTGCCTATTGGGATAGAAGAACAATTATTCGCAAGGCTAGAGATGAAGCAATAGAAACAATTGAAAGAGAAGGGAGATTAAAAGAGTTTATTAAGGCTTTAAGGGCTTATGCTTCAGAAGATGAAAAATTCGCCACTGTGCTCAGGAGTTTTGGGTTATTGTAAAAGATGTAATATAATGGTGAATGTTAGTTTTTGGAAATAGATGTCTTGCAAAAATATTGAAAATTGAGTTATAAATGAGCCAGATGATGTGGTTATTAAAAGGAGGTAAAAAACAGTTAACAAAAAGTGTATATTAGCATACAATAATATTCATATAGAAACAGGTGTCTTTAAGTGCATAAAAGTTTTTATGATTTTACAGGAATACACTTTTAGAGGAGGAAAAAGAAAAATTGATTACAGTCCAATGTCTTTTAGAGTTTGAATCTTTTGAAGATAGGACCCGAGTTTTAAAACTTATGCGATCTTTTTCTTCCTGTATGAGATTTGCTTATCAAAGACTCTTAGAAGGATGCAAAAGAAAGGATCTAAAAAGATCTTTACAAAAGATATTTCCTTTAAATTCCAGATATTGTGATGATGCTATTTCAAAAGCCCAAAATATGCTTACCAGGTGTAAGAAAAGAGAGATAAATCCTGTTAAAATAATCTTTGGTGGAAAAAATCTGTTTGAAAAGTTAAAAAAGAACCATCTGCAGGGGGTAAAAGGAGAGAAAAGCTGAAAAGAAAATGGATAGAGAAAAGACAGGGAACTGTATGTTCAAAAGGAGATAGGTCCAAAATAGGAAGAAGAGGATTGGGATTTGCTGATGAAATACCTAAGAATTACAAAGATCTTCTTTCTAGAAAAGAGTTTTTAGAATACGCATTAGAGATTTTAGAATCAAAAAAGAAAGAGTTTAAAAATAAGCTTGGATCTGAAAAGAATAAGTGGAAAAAGGTACCTATCAGAAAAGAGCTGTTGAAGATACATAATCATCTTAAAGAAGTAAAAAATCAATTTATACATATAAGCTCTGAGGGTGCTTCAGTTGTCCGAGATCAGGCCTCTGTAGGGAACAAGTCTGTGAGGGTTTTTTAAAAAGCTGGAGAGTCCTCAGGGCAGCATTCACCTTCCCTCTCTTGGGAAGTCCTTTGTAAGGGACTTTTCTCCCTTGAGACGGGTAATAGTTTTAGGGGATTGGGAGGGGGTGGTGAGAAGGTTAGTTCCTGCACCTGGTGCAGGGGCTCAGGGATGGTCAAAAACCGCCAGGTGGGGCTGACCATCCTGAAAAGGCGGACTACAAATACCCCACCCAAAACTGCACTAATGTGCAGTTTTGTTAACCAGGCATTGGGTATGAACAAAGAAAGGGGCTCTGTAGTTATTATAATAAGTTTTTTTATTGTAGTCTTTATTACAATTTTAGGTTTTATAGTAAATGTGGGTTATTTATCTGCCACCAAGAATATATACGAAAATGCAGCAGAGGCAGCAGCAATGGCAGGAGCTGCAAGGCTATGTGATGGAGATGCTATAGATGTTGCAAAACAGATTGCACAAGAAAATGGTGTAGATCCAGACCATGTCACTGTGCACCTTGGGTTTTATGATGTAGAAAATGAACGATTTTATCCTAAAAGCTCAATACCTGAAGGTGAATACATAAATGCTGTGAAGGTGAGCATACAGAGCACTGAAAATACCATACTTGGCAGTTTTCTGGGTAAGGAGCAGACTCAGGTTGGAGCAGTGGCGGTGGCGTATCTGGTTAGGTATGGAATGCTTGCACTTGGTGAGGACAGCGAAGGGGGCATAACATTCTCTGGTTTTGAGGATGAAGGATTAAAGATAAAAGGAGGGGATATCTTATCTAATTCAGACATCACCTTTTCTTTTACTCCTGATATTGATGAAAATGTTAAAGTTATGGCTGTTGGTAATATTAATGGCTATGAAAATGGAATATCTCCAGTTGAACCTCTTAAAATAAAACCTGTAACATCTTTTATTAATGAAATATACAAAGAATATATTGGTACTGCTAAGATGAAGGTGATAACACAAGCTGACTTTCCAACACAAAATGGCGTAATTATAACAGATTATGATGGTAATGAATATTCTTATAAGACAGCACTAGGTGGACATCCGATATTTGCTCCTCATCTGGGAGATCATGGGGGAAAGATATATTATTTCAAAGATCTTACCAGCGATTTATATATCTATAATCCAAGTACCGCTCTATCTTCTTCTGACCCGAAAATTACAAATCTCACCTTGGTTATTGAAGGAAAAAGTATTTACTGGTGGGGATTTAACCAATTTAAAACGACAGACTGGGGAGGAAAGAACGATGAGCAGGTGAACATTATAACCTCTAAGTCAATATTATTTGGTGGCAGGCAAGGTTTTTTAAAATTTACAGACGGTTTTTTTGACCCAAAGGGTGTGGTGCTTTGGGCAGGACAGGATATAAGAGTTACCTCTTCTCTTGGAGGTCATAATTCCTATTCTCGCACATTAAGGATGATTGCCGAGGGGAAAATAAATATTGAAGGACCAGGGTCGTGGTTTCCTCAACCTACTACCTTTGATTTTAATTTTGGCCCGCCCTGTCCACCATGCATCATAAAATTAGCTCCATAATAAGGAGCTTTTCCGGTTTTATGTTCATTTAAAAAATACTCTCGAAAAAATAGGTCTTCCGCTTATAAAAAAAACCACATTAACTGAATTATTATACTCAAACGCATCTCTATATAATTCTGCAAGTCGTTCCATATCTTCTTCTAAAACGGACGGAGGAGCTGGTTTATGGCGAAAAAATATAACTCCTGGTTTATGTATTTTAACTTCTATTATGTCAGGAATTTCCTCTTTAACATGTTGAATAAACTCCTCTTCTCTATTTAAATTTGTCTTGTTCTTACTGGTTTGTTCTGTATATAATTTGCGCTGTACACTTTCCCTTTGAAGTTTATGGAATTTTTTCTCAACTTTTGGTAATTGTATTTTATCACTATTTTTTGTTATTTTATTTTTTTGCACATTTGCCTCAAAGTGTTTATTTTTATTAATTTTGTTAAAATAATAAATAAAAAGAAAAACTGCTAAAAGCAAGATTACCCCACTCAGTATGAGAAAGCTTTTCTTCTTTGCCATAAACCATATCCCTTTTCTGTGTAATTTTAAAAAAAAGAGGTATCCATTGGATTTCCAAGGGATACCTCTTTAATCAAAAATTCAATTTCTTATTTTTTTTTCGCATTCCTACCATTCCGATTAATCCACTCCCAAGGAGCCAGACAGCTCCAGGAATTGGAACAGGAGCAGTATCAACAACTGCATCTATTTCTGCAGACCATGAATCCCCTTCTGGTTGCCACAATTTCACATATTGGATCCACTCAAGCCCTGTTTCAGAAATATCCACACCAGTGCCTCCACCTGAGCCATCATAAAGTGTGAGAAGCTCTGAATAGCTCTTTCCGCTCCAATTAAAATTAGGATTAACGGGCTTTAAGAATTTAGAAGGATTTGTTCCATCTTTAAGATTTATAGAGAGCGCTGGCCAAAAAAAGGCCAGCACCCTAAAATTATGCTCTCTTACGCCTAATCCCAATCAATCCCAAAAGCCCAGAGCCAAGCAGCCATACGGCAGCGGGGATGGGGACTGGGGCCACATCTGCGCCGTCACTTTGGTGATGGTTGGCGGCAATCTCTACGAAATTTACAAAATCATCTAGAGTCTCGCCATCGATGAAAAAGCCATCATGTTCTGTTTCAACAATTGCCAAATCGGACTGATCATCATCAATGGGATTTATGACTGTAAACGCAAGATCCGCCATTAGAAAGGGCTCATATAATATGGTTCCGTGGCTAAAGGTCGTAGCACCAGCAGTAACAAAACCGGGAGGGTCTTCCTTTAATGGAGCCATCCACCACTGATAAGGTTCACCTATTCGATAGGTCGTTGAGTGGTCAAGATCAAATAGAAGCTCATCTTCATCATAATCAAACCTCCAAGTGTAGGCTACGGCGACAAGGGTGCCTTCTGGATCTGGATTAAACCACAGTTGATACATAACCTGATCACCAGGGCTTGCAACGATATCAGTAGAATCTTGCTCTCCAAATACAGGGGTTATATCTAATGACCAAGCAAAAACGTTGCCAGCAAAGAGCAATAGAAAGAGTATTGCAATTGGTATTACTTTTAAAGTTCTGTTCATAATCTTTACCTCCTTTTTTATGGAAAAATTGCTTATACCTATTTAAAACCATGGAGCATAAGAATTATATCTGCTCCTGAATGCACCAAAATCCGTTGAACTGATATAACCGTCCCCGTCCATGTCCACATTTGGATTCCCTGGTGGAACGGTTTGGTTAAAGTTGGCTTGAAATATTAAGAAATCTTCAGCCTTAACTTCCCCATCATTATTAAAATCCGCATCACAAGCATTGCCATACATATCCCCATCTGTATCCACTTGTTCTGGATTGTAGGTCTCTGGAGCATTGTCCACGGCATCAGGAACTCCATCTGAGTCATAATCCTGATCAGTGACAATCGCTACTACCTGATCCACATCATTGCATTGGGTCATATCCATATCCAGAAATAAGATATTTGCACTTGGCCCATTTTTAGTGGGATCAGTGTATGCTGCAGTGTCAATGTCTGAAGTGCCATCAAAGGCAAGTGTCCTTGCCCAGTCCCATTTATTGATTCGCTGCACTGTTTGCCCAAGCTCAGTTATGGTGTAATTACCTGATCCGTCCGGAGATATCTTGATTACACGGCCATATTCTGAGGATTCATTCCAGGAAGAGTAAGTGTTCATGGACACGTAAATATTCCCTTGTGAATCAGCCTCTATATCATTTGGTCCCCAATAAGTAGTCTGACCAGTACAATTTGTGCTTCCTAATTCTATAACAACATCTGCATCTTCCCAGGTAAGAGGAGTGCCTGTTGCTATGGCATTTTCAACCTTTTCATCTGACCACATACCAAGACGACATGGTTCAATATGCATGGGAGACCAGCCCAATACATACTCACCACTCCAGATGTTACCATAAGGATCAATCGCAAATCCTGAGGAATTTCCGCCAATAATTATTACTGGTATTACAGTATTGTTATTTTCAGTATCCACATAGGAGATTTTCTGTCCACCAGACATCCCCTCGGCACCGCAAATAAAAATCTTTCCATCAGGTGCTTGTTCCACTTCCCAGTTATAATCCACAATAACCTCTGGCCGCGCGCTGGAGGCTGGATATGATGAAAGTGTCTTGTCCCATGGGATTGAATAGAACCCTGCACCCTCAGCACCTGTGTAGCTGAACCATATCCTGTTCCCAATCTTTTTTACTGCTTGGGGCCATCCTGTTGCCGTAAATAACAATTTTGTACGTTTACCATTATAGTTAAAAAGAACAATTTCTGTTGTATAATAATCATCCTTCATATGCTCATGGACAAATGCACGGTTTGAATGATTCATTGTGGATATATCTGCATAAACCACATCCAATCCGCCGGAGTATCCAATGGTATAAGGAGCTGTCATGTTAATATCCTGAGCAGCATATCCAGCATTAGGGGAAATCCTTTGCGATTGGGCAAAGAGAGTAACATTAAAAAGCAGAACCAGAATCCATGAAACAACCAAAGATATACTTACTTGTTTCATTTTGCCCATTTTTAATCCCTCCTTTTAAAGTTATTTTTGCGTGTGAGGGTTATTAAACCAACTATAGAGCTTCCTAACAACCACACCGTTCCAGGTATAGGAACAGGGGCAACGTCAGAAAAGGCATCCACTTCACCACCTGAAAAACCTGGAAGACCTTCAACCTTAATATATTGGATCCAGTCAAAACCAGACTCTGCCAGGTCAAACCCGGTTCCTCCAGCAGAGCCATCATATAGGGCCATTGCATCGGCAGAGGTTCCTGCTGTAAGCTCTTCAAGTGTTAGTGCTGGATTAACTGGCTTTGCAAAATCATTTAGCTGGTCCGTCCATCCGTTTCCTGTCTCATTCCACTTCTCTTGACTCCACACCCAGGGGTTGGTGGGATAGAGGCTGTCTGCATAAGGACCGTCATCATAACGATACCAGTTTTCACCATCAGGGCTTACTGATATCTTGAGAGGTTCTGCAAAGATCCCACCTGTTAAGGTATAGGCCCCATGGTTAGTGGTATCTGTGACATAACCGCTTCCCACAAAAAAGGCATTTCCATAAACGATAAAGTCAATGCCATAAGGGTTTCGGGGGTCATCCATGACCTTGTGATCGAACTTTACAATGGCCCAATCACCTTCATTGAAGGTGGTAATAAAGCCTGACCCCCACGCAGGCTCAACTATGCTTATATGATCGGTCTCACCTGCTCCTGGCCCAAATCCAGCACAATAAAGAGCCGGCTGGCCAACAAGGTTGTTAGGGTCATTGTATGGTCCAGAACCGTCCAGGCTTGGAGAGTGGGCAACCACTTCTGTGGCAAAGATACTGTATGCCTGCACCCTCCCACAAAACGCCATCAAAGCAAAAACAACAAGAAAAACACTTAAGCGTTTCATACTCACCAACCTCCTTTAATTTTTTACCCATGTTGTTTTCTCCTGATACCCAATAAAGCCATCAAGCCACTTCCCAGCAACCACATAGCTCCAGGTAAAGGAACAACAGCGGCATCGTCGTAGTACGTTCTGAATTGCAGATCATAGCCGTTTTCGGTTGGAGTTCCTTGAAATATATACCTTCCGTCATTATAATTATACCGATATGTTGTTACTCCATTGGGAGATGATGAGATAAATTCCAGAACATAGCGGTCGCCAACCGTCAGCCAGGCATAAGAATCAAGTTCGATCATATTCCACCCCGTAGTAGCCGCATCGATGGAACCTGTACCCACTATGGTCCCATAGATGTTATCTTCACGGACATTAACAGTAACACCGGGGCCGGTACCACCTCCAAAAACACTGATATAGAGTTCAACGGCAGCCAGGTTCGAAACATCAGGTACGAACTCCTGTCCCAATGGTGCTGCATAACCCATATTCAGCCATCCGCCACCCAAGTCCTGATGCTGATCAACAATAAGAGCCGCAGCGGCCCCGCCTGCCATAACCAGAGAAAAAGATAGGACTAGTAACAAGATTACAATCTTTTTCATTTTCATATCCTCCATACTCTTTTTTTGAATTGGTTTCGATTAAAGAACCCACCCAATAATTCATAATTAGAAACTCAAAATTAAATCCTACTCCTGCGTCTGATGCCGATCAAACTTAAAACCCCACTTCCTAGCAACCAGACCGCACCGGGAATCGGGACGGTGGCAAAGGGGATATCCAGTTGGTCATCAGCATAATCAGGCAAAGAGCCAAACCACATGATGGCATTGATCCCTTCGTACTGCCCGTCGGCAAGAAGCTCCTCGGTAATGCCACCCGTGTTAAAATCCCACCCGGTATCGGGATCTCCCCAGCCTCCCCAATAGGCATAGGGATCGCTAGTACTGGCAAGGTTCCAGCTCCCCTCTTCAATATGCTGGTGATACTCACCGTCTTCAACGTCATTGTACTTGATATTCATAACAAAACCCCCACCGTACCCAGTAGTGACCTCCAGAATACCGGCCTCGTTAAATGCATTGAGCATGTCCGACTCATAAGCCGTGCCGTCCCAGCGATAACCGAATGCGTGGGACTCTGATACAGTGTCCGGACCATTGTCCAGACGGTTCCAGTCTACGACCAGGATTGTTTCATTTTCCCCTGTACCGACCCATGCTTCAACATCTATCCATGTGCCCTTGAAATTATAGGGTGAGGCATATGCTGCAGTACCGATCATTAACAGTAAAAAGAGGACACTACAGATTTTTACGCTCTTCATTTCACCCTGTCTCCTTTTTTTTTGTTAGTATTGACTGTATCTTTTTGCCCGTGAAAATGGATGAACCATGTTTTCTTTTACCTGGGCATAAGTTGTTTTTTTATGCCTATTAGACCTAATAACCCACTCCCCAGCAACCACACTGCTCCAGGTATAGGAACCGCCGCTGCTGCTGTATGAATCACACCTATTGCATCCAGGTCAAATCCTGCGCTCCATGATGTTGGATAGGGGTCATAAATAACATCTCCTGAGGTGTCATAATATGTTCCATTACCCACTATATCCAGTATCTTCACATATCCCACATTATTTATATCCAGCATAGGACTTACACCAGCAAGCTCAGCCAGATCAAAGGGGGTGCCATAACCCTGTCTGTATTTCCCAGCCAGCCCGTGAACATTTGTTGGATCAACTGAGCCATATCCTCCCACAGGAGAAGGAGTCAAAGAATCATTTGGAAACCTGAAAAAATGTTCTCCATCAGATGAGACCTCAACATAACCAAGCTCAAGAAAGGTATCATTAAATGCATTTTCAAATACAGCAAAATCCCATCCTTCTCCATCTGCAATTGGTACATCAAAGGTCATGGTGATCTCGCCGCCCCTGCCAAGGGAAACAACATCATAAGATGTACCTTGTGCTTTTCCCAATGCCTTTTCAGGAGTTTGCCACTGCTCATCCACCTCGGTCCCTGGATTGTAATTTACCCATCCTGTTGCCCATTCAACAAAGGATGGATCATCTTTATAAATTGCTGTTGATCCAGGCTCTCCTGCTGCAGGGGCATATGGGCCTGCTAAAGCGGCTTGTGCCCAAAAAAGGATCGCCATGACGACATTTAAATAAGTAAATTTAAGCTTCATAACACCTCCTTATTAAACATTTAAAGGTTTGCGCCTGATATAAACAAGCCCAATAATGCCTGAGCCTAAAAGCCACAGTGCCCCCGGGACTGGAACAGTCGTCAGATTATCCATTGCAAAATAGGCAGGAGTATTCATGCCATAAGGACCCACATCTGAAGATGATAGATCAAATTCAAGGCCATATACAGATCCGAGACTGCTCAGATCAACCCATGTCCAGTCATCTACAATGTAGTCTTCAGAAGGATCATCAAAACGGTAATCAGCAAGATAGAACTCCACGAAATTATCGCTCACGCGCTCATAGCTGGAATCAAGCCCATAGATAGTTAACTTAAACCAGTCTGGATCTGTTCCATCTTCACCACCGAATTTTTTGGCAAACTGATCTCCGTCTTTCATTGAAAGATAAGCATAAGTTGTGTTGGTAATATATGCACCAAGCACTGTCTGTTCATAATCTCCTGAATTTATTCCAAAATAGAGCTGTGCATGATCCCCTATCCATGAGGCTATAAAGGCCACCCCATAGTTACTGGAGCCACCAACACCTCCGCCTGTTATGGCGCTGTACTGGTTGGTAGGTCCAGGAGTTGTGGTATCCTTGGTATTGGAATATGCCCAACCGCTCCAGTAACTGGAAGTGTATTGGTTTGTGAACCACACATCACCGCTTGTAAAACCAGTTGACCCATCAGAACCATTCCAGTATGCCCCACCGCCAGGGCCATCGTAAGGTGTTGTTGGAGTTAGATCGTCAAAGGTACTAACAGAAGTGGCAGTTGTAACACCCAGGGCCATGGAAGCCCACAAAAAGGTTACCAAAAACCAGATGGTCAAAATCCCTATTCCCTTTGTTTTGTGTTTCATCTTTTTCCTCCTTAAAAATTTTTAAACCATCCATTAAACAAAAAAAGCCGGGCTACCAAAGACATCTTGTGCGTCTTCGGCAACCCGGCTATCCCGCATCCATTTTCTTCTGAGGTGCTATACTTCCATGCACCTAAAATGGATGCAGGATCCGTGGCTTTCCGCCCCTGCCTTGCGACAGGTTTGGCTTTGTCGGACACCTTTTATGCCTCGAGGGATTTTTAGAAGGAGTGGCAGTTTTAGATACTAGGAGGGGCTATTTAGGGTATCTAAACTGCCACCCCATCCCTCGCTGAGGCGCAGCTAAATTCCAAGCAGGCCAGGTCTCCTGACTCTCCCCACCCTCATCGCCTTCCCATCAGGCAGCCCGCATTTGAACCAACCTGACAGTGGCTCTTTGATGAGGGCCTCTGTTCGGGGATCACAGTTGCGGGGCAGTAGTGGATTTTCACCACTTTCCCTTAACCTGCTTTTTGTTAATCTATAACCAAATTTTTTTTCTTTGACTTGGACTTTTTTGCTTTTTTTTTGACTTTTTTTGCTTTTTTTTAATTTTTTTATTTTCCATTCTCGCTGCTTGTTTCTTTACCTAATGCAGGAAGATACCTATCATTGTATATCCTTATAGCAAGATATCCTGGCATTTTTTCCTGCTCATCCTTTTTTGGATCCACAATCTGTTTTTTAAATAAAGAGGAATATACCTTTCTGTCATAAGAATATCCCTTCATTGTGTAATCGAAACAGGCTGAACAACCTGATACAAAAAAAATTGCCAGCAAAACAATCAATTTTTTCATTTTTTATTCCTTTTTTAAAGTTTTTTTTATCTTTTCTTCTAACAATGCAAGATGTTTATCCTTTTTTAGACGAGGATCCATGTCAAAGGATTTTTTATACATCTTATAAGCCATCTCCCACCTGCCCATTACCTCATACAACACACCCAGGTTATAATAGACCACCGGGGTTGGATATAATTTCTTTAACAAGACAAATGCATTTTTCTCTTGTCCTGATAAAATATAGGAAAAGGCAAGATTATTTATTGCCTTTTTATTAGCAGGATCAATTGCAAGGGCCTTTAAAAAGCACTCTTTGGCCTTTTTAATTTTTTTTAAAATCAAGAGATTGTATCCCAGATTATTATAAAATTCTGGCCTGGCTGGATTTAAAGAAATTGCTTGCTCATACATCTTTGTAGCCTGGTTATGTCTTTTTTCCAGGTCATATAAAAGACCTAGCTGATTATAGGCCCTTGCACATTGTTTATTTAGAGATAAAACCTTTAAAAAAGACCTTTCTGCATCTTTATATTTATGTAATTTGCTTTCACAAAGTCCTATTAGATAAAAGACTTCAGGGTCTTTTTCATGAGAACTTGATAATTTTTTTAGATTATTAAGGGCTATTTCATAATATCCTTTTTGTATTAATTTTTTTGAAAGGTCCAGATAATTTGGTTTGAGTTGCTCCTTTTTCTGGATTATATTTAATTCTTCTGGCTCTTTTATCTCTAAACCAGGAGATTCTTTTTTTATGCCACATGAACTAATAAACACAATCCATATGAGCAACAAAAAAGAGCATAATAAATATCTGTTATTCAATTATTACCTCCCTGAAAAGAGGTTTGTTATTTTTATAATAGTAGGTCCCATTACAATCAACATATATGCAGGGAGGATTAGCAATATAGTAACAAATGTGATCTTTACAGAGAGTTTTGCACTCTTTTCCTTTGCCTTTTGAAGACGTTCTGTCCTCAATGATTCAGCGTATATCCTGAGAGAAGAAGCAACATCTGTTCCCAATTTAAAGGATTGGAGCAATACCTGGACCACACTATTTAGATTTTTTTCACCATTTCTCTCTGCTAAACTTTTGAGTACTTCCATCCTGGGGAGTCCACTTTGCACCTCAAGATAATACTGGGAGAATTCTTTTGACAGAACAGGTGCTATTTTTGCCAATTCACTGCTCACCCTTAAAAATGCCATATCAAAGCTTAAGCCCGCCTCCATGCATATAAGTAGCAGGTCAATTACATCTGGTAGTTCTTTGAAAATTTGATTGTGCCTTGATTTTATCCTGTATCTCAATACAAATTCTGGAATATAGTAGCCAGCTCCTATGAAAAAGAATATATAAATTATATTCATTCCTATATTGTCAGAAAAAATCATTAAAGAAATATAGATAAGTCCTAAAAAAATCCCAAATCCCAGCTTTATACCGAAAAAAATTGAGAGTGCATCTAACTCCCTAAAACCTGCGGCAGATAACATTTTTTCATATTTTTCTACCTCTTTTTTTTCTGTAGGACCTATTTTTTGACCAAATAATAGAAAAAATTTAAAAAAAGTTTCTTTTAATGGGTTGCTCTTTTTTTTAGAAAAATCAGGTAAAGACGGAGATATTTTTTTTATAAGTACGTGTTTTCCATACCATTGTTCAATTAAAAAATAGAGATAGAGCACAATAGAACTCACCACAAAAAATACAATAGATTCTATTAGATAAATATTTATCACATCTCTATCCTTGTTAATTTTCTCATTATATAAAGACCCAATCCATCTAAAATTATTGCACTTATAAGGAATTTTTTTCCAAGTGGAGTAGTCCACAAAAGGGTTATATAACCAGGGTTTACTATCCCTGTTATTAAGGCAAAAACCAGGGGAATAGATGCAATTACTATTGCAGATGTTTTACCTTCAGCAGTAAGCGCCTCAACCTGCATCTTTAATTCAACCCTTTGCCGTAAGGTATTTGATAAATTTTCCAGTATATCCGAAAGATTTCCTCCTGCTTCTCGTTGAATAATAAAGGCGGTGCAAAACATCTTTATATCTGCCAGCCTGATAAATCTCTGTTCAAGATTTCTCATTGCATTGTCAAAGGGTATGCCCATTGCGATTTCTTCATATACAAGCCTTATTTCCTGTCCAAGAGGAGGCGGAAAATTATTGCCCACATTTCTCAAGGCATTATCCACAGATTGCCCAGCCTTTAGGGCTCGCACTATCATGTCTATTGCCTCAGGCAGTTGATCTAATACCGCCTGTTCTCGACGATTCCTTAAAATTCTCAAATAAAAAACCGGGATAAAAGACCCAAATAATACAAGGAAAAAGGAAACAAAAATATTTATGCCTACTAACATACAGGGAATAAAAAACAAAGAACCACAACCAAGGCAAATGAGTAAAAAAGTTTCTGGCGAGATATCTAGTCCAGCAGATTTAATCAGGGATTCTAATTCATCTAATTTAAACCTTCCTTTTAAATTGAATTTTTTTTCTTTATCTGCAAATGGCCGATTGGCTGGCGGTATATTAATCCTCTTTAATAACTTCTTTTTTTTATATTCCTTCCATTCATTATAAATAATAAACAAAGACATAAAAAATGTAAAAAGCAAAAACATCACAATAATTTCATATAATAACATAACACTAATTTACCCTGTATTTAAAATTAAATATTTTTTCAGGCAACTCTATTCCCATACTCTTTATATGGTCAGCAAAAATGGGCTTTTTACCAGTTGATTTAAATTCTCCAAATATCTTGCCCTCATCATTCACTCCCAGTTGGTCAAAGACAAATACATCCTGGAGTTCTATTTGATTATGTTTAAAACCCAGTACTTCAGAGATAGATACAACTCTTCTGGTTCCATCAGGCAGCCTTGCAAGTTGGACTATGACATTAATAGCGCTACCAATTAATAGTTTCATTGCATTGTCAGAAAAGGAAGTGGTTGCCATGCTGAGCATCACCTCCATTCTGGATAGGGCATCTTTTGGTGAATTTGCATGGATAGTGGACATTGAGCCTGGATGTCCTGTATTCATTGCCTGTAGCATATCCATCACTTCTTCTCCCCTTACCTCGCCTACGATTATCCTATCAGGTCTCATTCTAAGGCTATTTCGCACAAGGTCCCTAAGTGTAATCTCCCCCTTACCCTCTATATTTGGTGGCCGTGATTCTAATCTAACCACATGGGGTTGTTGAAGATTTAGCTCTGCACTGTCCTCAATTGTAATAATTCTTTCATTTTCATTGATATATCTCGCCAAAATATTTAACAATGTGGTCTTTCCAGCTCCTGTTCCACCTGAAATCAAAATATTTAACTTTGATTTAACAGCAGCCTCTAAATAAGTACACATCTCCTGAGTCAAGCTATGGGTAGATAAAAGTTGTTCCATTGTAATAGATACCCTGCCGAATTTTCTAATAGACAATATTGGCCCGTCCAGAGACAGAGGGGGAATAACTACGTTCACCCTGGAACCATCGTCCAGTCTTGCATCCACCATGGGAGAAGATTCATCAACTCGCCTCCCTATCTTTGATACTATCTTGTCTATTATTTGCATTAAATGGTCATTGTCTCTAAAACGTATATTTGTTAAATAAAGCACCCCACCTCTTTCCACATAGACCTTTGAATAACCATTAACAAGAATATCCTGAACTGAATCATCCTGCATAAGGGGTTCAATAGGCCCAAGTCCCATAATCTCATTTAATAAATCAGAGATTAAAAGGGCTCTCTCCTTTTGATTTAATGGAAGCCTTTCCTGCAAAGATATCTCATAAAGGGTATCTCTTATAAGATTGGCAAGCTTATCTTTTGGCATCTGTGATATAGAAGAGAGACGTAGCTTTTTTACCAGATCAAAATGGACCTTTGTCTTTATGATATTGTACTTTTTTTCATCTAAAGTTGTATCTCTATTATCTGATACATATAAAGAAAAAATTTTGCCTTTATTTTTATTCTCAGCCAAAGCCATGATCACTTCCTCTTAACAAAGAATTTAGTTATTATATCTTTTATGTTTTTTTGTTTTTTAACAGGAAACATATTGGTTATATCAATGGCAATATTTTTTATGTCTTTATTAACTCTTTTATCAGGAAAAAGAGCATTTAATAGATTACCTGAATTTATAGCACTAATTATGGTTTTATAATCATTTCTTATTTTATAGATTATTTCCTGCCCCAGGACTCTGGATATATCTTTATGAGAAATTTCACCACTTTCTACATATCTATTTAATACTATGCGAACTTTATCTTTTATTCCCATTTCCTCAAATAAAAAAATGAGTTTTTCAACGCTTTTAATAATTGGAACAGATTGTTGAACCAGGACCAATAATATATCACTATTATCAATAACAGAAATTGTTCTTTCAGAAAAATCATGTGGTAGGTCAACAATTATATAATCCATATAATTTTTTAAAACCTTTAGCATATCATCAACATCTTCAGGACTTAAATCTTGCAAATCAACTTTTTCTTCAGGCACAGAGAGAAAATAAAAACCCCTTTTATGACGGGTTAAAGAAGAAAATAAGAGTTCTTCATCCATTCTAGGAAGGTCTTTTATAAGGTCAAAGGGGCTGTATTCACACATGGAGTTTAAAAATACAGACAGGTCGCTCATGTAAAAATTTAAGTCCAGTAAAACAACATTGTCTTCAGTAAGGGTATAGATATGGTCAGCAAGATTAGTGGCAATTGTTGTAACACCCTGACCGCCTTTTATACTAAAAACACTAATTATTTCTCCCTTTTCTTCTATATTTTTAAACCTTGCTATGGATTCTTTTAAAAGGGACAGGAGGTTCCCGTTAATAGATGAAAATTCAATAAAATCTGATATGCCAGAGCGAAGGCCCTTTAACAGGATATCTGGATCTTTGTTTTGCCCAATTAAAAAGATCATGATTGAACCATATCTTTTTTTTACATATCTGATAAAATCAAAACATGCGTCTTTATTATTGTTGTCCAGTTCTATAAAAACCATATCTGGTCTTTTTTGTTTTAACCCTTTATATGCCTCACTATAAGAATTATAATTTTCGCTTATATCAACCAGTGTAATTAAATTTTTCTTTAAATTATCTTTTAATTGCTCACTTCCAATAACTATGGCTCTATATTTAGCTCCCATGATGTTTAGTCCTTAAAATTTTTATTATCTTGAAAATCCTATTTGTCCTAAATATTTTGGAGGATTAAATTCAATTGCGTTTGCCAGAAAAAATGCAAGGTCGTTAATGTCCTGAGATATTAAGTCTCCTGGCAATCCAACTACTTCTCCTTTATTTAAAGGTCTCACAAGATGAGGAGTCACTACTACCACCAGTTCTGTTTCTTCCCTTGAAAACTGCTTTTGGGTAAACAGGGTTCCCAAAAAAGGAACATCACCTAATAAAGGGACCTTTCTTGTGGAAATATGGGATTTTTCTTTTAAAAGTCCTGCAATAACAAAGGTCTGACCATCCTTTAATTGAAGGGTAGTTTTTACCTTTCTGCTGGTGATTCCAGGCACAGCCACGCCTCCTGATGATGTTCCAAGTCCCCAATCAGGTCCACTTACCTCAGGTTCTACATCTAAGGTGATGGTATCTTTTCTAATTACATAGGGGGTAAATCTTAAGATTATGCCATATTCTTTATATTGTATAGTGGTAGAGCCATCTTTATCAGTAACTGGCACGGGGATTTCTCCGCCAACAGTAAAGGTTGCCTCCTGTCCACTCATGGTGATAAGGGTTGGAGATGCCAGCAATCTCGCCAGGCCCTGCCCCTTTAATAGACTTAAAATAGCAAGGCTATTTCCTTTGAGGGAATGGACTAATACATTTATTGCATCTCCAAAAGGGGAGGCTATACTGAATTTACCAGTTACAGAAGATCCCATGGAATAACTTGCAGAGCTGTCTGTACTTTGTGCAAAGGCTTTATCAGTGTCAAGGTCTGCTGATGCACCCCCTATATTGGATATGCCAATTGTCCACCATTTGGAATTATTTAAGAAATTAAGCCCCATTTCTTTTATGCCAGAGCGAGATACCTCTGCAATCTTTACATCCAGTTGCACCTGAAAATATCCTTTTAATATGATCAAATTATTTTTTATTGCAACGGTAAACTCTACATTTTCTCCTAGTTGACCTCCCTCACCTCCTGTTCCCACCGTGGATCCCTTACCTGTAGAAATATTTATGGTTGTAGAACTTTTACCGGTTTTTTCCTCTTCTGTCTCTTTTTTCTTTTCTTCTTTTTTAAAATAAGCTCCTACGATTTGAATAACCCTGTGCATATCTTCTACAGAAGTAACATATCCTTCTAAAAGCAATTCTGAGCCTGCAGGAATAAGCTGTACATGAGATTCTGGTACCAATTTTTTAATAAGGGATTCTACTTCCTGTAGCATTGCTGGATCTATTTCCACTTTAAGGTTATATAGAGAAGGAGATTTTTTGCCTTTATACCATATAATCAAGTCAGTAATCCCTGGAGTTCTACCTTTTATTAAGATCTCCTTTTCGGAAATGGCCCTTGCCAGGGCGATCTTCATATCCCCCACACACACCCTTGCAACAGGGGAATCTAAGGTTATTAAAAAGGTCTTTCCCAAATAAATCCTTATTTTTTCTGCGCTTCTAGTAAGTATTGATACAGAAGATGCATATGTTAGATTGGAGATAAACAAAGAGAGTATCAAGATAGATTTTATTCTATTTTTCACCATTTAAACTCCCATGATTTTTACTTGTAAATTACCACCCTTTTAATGAAAAATCAGGCACTGTGGTTATACCTATTATGACTTCTACATTAAATCCTTTATCCACCAGCACTTCATACTCTTCATATCCTCCTTCTCTATAACTAATAATTACATTGGTACCTCCTTCATTTTTTCCAACTAATCTTATGTGATGAGAGTCTAATACAACAAAATCCACTATTTTATTTTCTCCAACTGCCACAGAGGAAATTTCCTTTTTTGTAAATAGTTCAAAACTCCTGAATAGTTTAATTTTTATGGTTTTTCCATTAAAGGAATCATGGTCTATGGCCCAGAGGATATTTGGAGAAAACAAGGAGAGCACAAGGAATAAAATTAAAAATTTTATCTTCTTCATACCTATCCCCTTACTTAATTATTGGCTGGGAATAAACTTTTGTTCCCTTTATTACTGTTATCTGGCTGTAAATCCTTTTTTCTGAAAGCAGGTCAGACAAAAAACACCTTTTTGTGGCAACCATTGTTTTATCTTCTGGGTTTCTTAAAACCAGTCTAAGTAGTCCTTTATTACTTCCATCTGCTGCAACGCTCAAAACAGGCACATCTTTAGCTGGAATTAATAGCGTGACCATTGAAATCTTTGGCTGTCCAAACTTCTGAGAGGTTATAGGCGTATCAATGGCCAGGACAAGTAGGTTCTGCAAAAGAACCTTTGAGCTTATTCTATATTCAGTAACCATTCCTTTGGCGCCAGGGGTGATACCTCCAGATGAGGCGAATTTACTAAATGGGCAGGTAATAACTACATCCACATGATCTCCTGGCTTCAAAAATCCACACATCCCATCTTCTTGTTTAACTTTTATGGTTATTGCCCTCATGTTAGGAGGAATATTTTTAGCGAGGTCTTTTTTTATTATTAAAGGTGTCTTTAAGATTTCAGGACCAGTTATGGGAGTATAAGTAGAAGCAAGCTGGGTAACCTGATTATTTTTATCCTCTTTAGTGTCGTTTTTTTTATCTCTATTGCTCAAGATCAATGATATTTTTGCAGACTTCATTGTAGAGTATAATTTCAAGGCCTCTTCTGGTTTCATTATAAGGTAAACAGTCTCTTTATTTCGTCTTGAGTATTTCTCTTTTCCTCTGCCTTTAATTTCATATACAAGGATATTTTTTAATATAATTCTGGAGATACTTGCCATGTTTACATCAGGGAGATTGGAAGTAGCCAGAACATCCACTTTATCTCCTTTTTTTAATTTACTCAGTATCTGAACATCATCTAATGTCAATGCCACAAGTTTTTTACCAGCAGGGATCTTGATATGTTGAACAGGTTTAGCCTCAATTTTTACTGCTTTTTTTTGTTTTACTGGCTTTGTTTTATGGTGAAAAATCTTTTGACCCACTATTACTGCAGCTAAGACTCCTGAAAGTATTGCTATAATAACCGCCAAAAAAATCCTAATTTTTCGCATAATCTTAACATCCTCTAGGTATTTAAATTAACTCCTTCTTTAAATAACTATGGAAATACCATGGTTGCACTGGTTTTGATGGTCTGTGGAACAAGAGATTCAGTAAAAGGCCCCATGAGTGGTGTATATTTATAAGTTGCTGTGACTGTGATCCTGCGTGGAGATGGTGAGTCCTTTACTTCTGCCCTCAGCTCTTGCAATGAATCCCAGAAATTATTATTTACTACATCTTTAGCCAAATCTTTTGGATTTTCTCCTTCTTCTGCCTTTATTCCAGCCCTTGCACCTGCAGAGACTGCATTTGTAAGCTGAATCCAGTTAGTAAAATACCATCCATAATCTATAATAAGTCCCAAAATCAAAAGGAGCAGGGGCAGAAGAAGGGCAAATTCAATCACAACACTTCCCTTTTGTCTCTGTATCTTTGAAGCCACCTACACTACACCTCCTTTAAAAAGATATATTAAAAATCCAGCTCCAATGGCTACAGAAAAAGGGAAATAGACCCTATCTTGATTTACAGGTGGCCGAGTGCGGGTTAAAAATAGCGTTAAAATATCATACCATACATTTTTTAAATGAAGACCTGTTTTTTTAAAAATTATAAAAAACAAGGCAATCAATGCTCCACATATAAAGCTATAAATAGCTACATTGACCACCTCTGATGGGCCAAGCCATGCACCAATTGCCATCATAAGTTTAACATCCCCTCCACCTATTCCACCAAGTAAAAAAGGAATGATCATTGTGCAGCCGCCTATTATTGCCCCTGACAGAACAGGCTGAACACACAAAATCCCTTCTTGATAATACAATGCTAAGCCTCTATATCCTATTGCCAGCAATATGGAAGAAATGGTAAGCCAGTTAGGGATTATTCCTTTAATGCAGTCAAAGGTTATGGCAATAATTAAGATTAATTCAACAACTAAGGTCTTGGAGAGCAATATTACCTCCTTTTTTACCTCCTTTTTAATAAGGTAATCTTAGGGGAATAGGATGTCCTGTCTGGAGTTCACCTTGCGCCTCATCCATTTTACCAGTAATTGCGTCAAAAAGCTCTGTTAAGCTCTTTCTAAAAGTACCAATAACTGCTACCATAGCCGCAGCCGTTATCCCTGCTATTAAGCCATAGTCTACTGCTGTTGCTCTGCTCTCATCTCTCCATAATTCCTTTAAATTTTCCATGGTTTTCTCGTCATACTTTGTTTATTAACCTCCATTTATGTTGGGGGGATTCTGCACGTTATCCGAAGCATCCTGTATCTTCAGATTAATATTACCAAAAAGGCTTGTTAACTTATCTTTAAAAGCATAAAGAACTGTGACCAAGGCAGCAGCCATTATCCCTGCTATTAAACCATATTCTACTGCTGTTGCCCCGCTCTCATCCCTCCATAAATCCTTTAAAATTTCCATCATCATTGCTTACCTCCTTTAATTTTTATTTCCTAACTGGCTTACCATCATCCTTTATCCTTTGTCTAAATTCAGAAGGGCTAAGGCCCACTATTTTTTTGAATACCCTGCTAAAATAGGACAGATCATTAAATCCTGTTTCATAACATATTTGAGATATGGGGAGTTTTGAATGCATAAGAAGCTCCTTTGCCCTGTTTATCCTGAGCTCGATGAGATATATTTTAAAATTTTTTCCTGTATATTTTTTAAAAATCCTTGAAAAATAAAACTTACTAAAGCCACACTCCCTGGCCACTTTTTCCAGTGTCAATTCTTTATTAAAATCCTTATGGATCAAAGATATAGCACGTTGTATCAGCTCTTCTTCTTCATTAAATACATTGTCTGAATATTCTTCCAATATATAAACTCCCCACCATAAAAAAATCCCCGGCCCGATTATTCTCGGGCTGGGGATTCCCGTTTTATCCTCAGCCTTATAAAAACACACCCCTTTCCCATAAGGGTATGTTTCACCAGATTTAGGCAGGTCTTCTGACTCAAAGGATCATCCTACTCGCCCTGTTGAATAACCTTATCTTAAGGATATTCAACAGGACTCGCCCCGTTGAATAGAATTCCCTCCTCGGAAATTCAACAGGGCGAGCCACGCCTTCCCAGGAGCATCTTATCTCCCAGTGGCATTTATGTGGCTTTCGTCCCCTTTTCACAGCCGCGGGCCGGTGCTGGATTTTCACCAGCTTCCCTTTTAAGCCTTATAAAGGCACCTAAATCCTTTTTTGGATGTGAGTTTAAATCAAGAAATTGTGGTATTGTCAAGCAAAAAGATAGGAGAAAAACAAAAAATCTTTCTCTTGACTTAAAAATATCTTCTCAACCTGTTAAATTCCCCATAATCCGCATAGTTAAAATAACTATTTAATCTCTTAAGATAGTCTGACATAAATCTATTTTTGTTCAAAATAACCAGTATAACTGGCTTTATCTAAAATATGTGAAGATATTACATCTGTCAACTCTTCATAAGAGGGATTGTCACGAATATCTATTTTTTCACAGTCAAGGGCATATATGGTTGTTACATAAGGATGTTTGCCCGTGCCCCTGGGTGGTTGAGGTCCACCATATCCCTTAAATCCAAAAGAATTTATAAGTTCCCTGCAAGATGCACATTTGTTTGATAGAGAAAAACCTTCTTCTATTTTATTAAAATCTTTGGGAATATTGATAACTGCCCAATGAAGCCAGTTTCTGGCAATTGGATGAGGGTCAACCATAATTAATGCAAAGGATTTTGTGTTTTCTGGTGCATTTTCCCATCTAAATTCCGGGGATATGTTTTGGCCACCAATGGTCTTCATTACATATTTTTTGGGCATCATCCCTTCATCTGGATAGGAATTGCTTTTAATTATCATCTTTCCACCTCCTATTGCCTTATTTATTCCCAGAAGAACAAATAAAATTATGCATATGATTTTTTTCATAACCATATCCTTTTTTTATTTTTTTAAAATAGCTTCTATAAACTCTCTATGTCTTTTTTTATATGGTGGATGTTTGAAAAATGCAGAGCCAGATACAACCACATTTGCGCCTGCCTCAACAATGGACTTTACATTTTCTAGAGTAACTCCTCCATCAACCTGAATCAGGGTATCCAGCCCCGCCTGGTCAATCATTTTTTTCAGTTTTTTTATTTTCTGGATAGAATATGGGATAAATTTTTGTCCTCCAAATCCTGGATTTACACTCATTATAAGGACCATGTAAAGTTTTGGCAAGATATATTCAATTATTTTTAGCGGAGTATGTGGATTTAGGGCTACTGCTGGTTTTATCCCAAGCTCTGATATCTTTGTTACAACAGAATCTAAATGGATACACGCCTCAGCATGGACACAGAGGAGATCAGCACCAGCCTCTTTGAAATCTTTAAGGTATAATTCAGGATTTTCAATCATGAGATGTACATCAAAAAAAAGGGATGTTCTAGGCCTGCATTTTTTAATAATTGGTGGCCCTAGAGTGATATTGGGGACAAAGTGTCCATCCATAACATCCCAATGGACCCATTTTATATCTGCCTCCTCAAGGCCTTTTAATTCCTGCTCAAGATTGGCAAAATCACATGAGAGGAGTGAAGGTGATAAAATAAATTTTTGTTGCATAAAGACTCCATGAACTAGTTTAAGTAATCACTTTTCAAATGGGTGAAAAAGAGGTTGACTCTTAGGATTTCTCTTTATATGTCAAAGTCTGAAAGGTCAAGAAGTTTAAGGTTATTTTTTTTATTTAATAAGGGGTCTAGGCTTATTTCGAGGGGGGATAATGATTAGTAGAAGAGAGCTTGCAAATGCAATAAGGGCCTTATCCATGGATGCTATAGAGAATGCCAATTCAGGACATCCTGGAGCACCCATGGGAATGGCAGATATTGCAGAAGTATTGTGGAGGGATTTTGTCAGACATAATCCTCAAAATCCAAAATGGCCAAACAGGGATAGGGTCATTTTATCTAATGGTCACGCATCTATGCTTTTATATTCTGTTCTGCATTTAACAGGATATGATTTGACCATAGAGGATATAAAAAATTTTAGGCAACTTGGATCAAAGACACCAGGTCATCCTGAATATGGTGTTACCTCAGGGGTGGAGACAACTACCGGTCCCCTTGGACAGGGACTTGCCAATGCAGTTGGAATGGCATTGGCTGAAAAGATCTTTGCAGCTACTTTTAATAAACATGATGCTAAAATTATAGATCATTACACATATGTGCTCTTAGGTGATGGATGCCTTATGGAAGGTATATCCCATGAAACATGTTCCCTTGCTGGCACCTGGGGACTCGGGAAATTAATAGCCCTTTATGATGATAATGGAATTACTATTGATGGACCTACTGATAAATGGTTTACAGAAGATATAAAAAAGAGATTTGAATCTTATGGATGGCATGTAATATGTGATGTTGATGGACACAATCCAGATGAAATTTATAGGGCAATTGATTTGGCCAGAAAAGAGTTAGATAGACCATCTATAATTTGTTTTAAGACCCAGATTGGATTTGGTTCACCTAATCTTGCTGGAAGTGAAAAGACCCATGGAGCTCCCCTGGGGGAAGAAGAGGTTGAGGCTGCTAAAAAAAATCTGGGCTGGAAATATCCACCTTTTGAGATTCCAGAACATATATATAAGGCCTGGGATGCAAGGGAAAAAGGTAAAAAATTAGAAGATAACTGGAATAAAGAGTTTGAGAAGTATAAAAATCTATATCCTGAAGATGCAAAGGAATTTTTAAGGAGGATAAATAGAGAACTTCCACCAAATTTTACTGAGGTTTTTGAAAAATACATAGAAGAATTTTTAAAAGATAAAAAAGATATTGCCACAAGAAAGGCATCAGGGATTATCTTGGATAAACTGGCATCTAACCTTCCAGAACTAATTGGAGGATCAGCAGATTTAAGTGGTTCTAATAATACCAAACACTCTAGGTCTGTAGTTTACACCAAAGATTCGCCCAGAGCCAATTATCTCCATTTTGGGGTAAGGGAATTTGCAATGGCAGGAATTATGAATGGCCTGGCTCTTTATAGTGGATTTATACCTTATTGTGGAACCTTTTTGGTGTTTTCAGATTATATGAGAAGTGCAATAAGGCTGTCTTCATTGATGAAACTTAAGGTCATATATATATTCACTCACGATTCTATAGGTGTTGGTGAAGATGGACCAACACACCAGCCAATTGAGCAAACATCATCTCTTAGACTCATACCCAATTTAAAGGTATTTAGACCCTGCGACATTGTAGAATGTGCGGCTGCTTATTATCATGCACTTTGTGAACATACCGGTCCAATGGCACTCATCCTTTCCAGACAGGCACTAAAAAAACAATTAAATAAAAAAGAACAATATGAGGGTGCGAAAAAAGGTGGATATGTTCTTGTAAGAGAAAATGGAGATTATCCAGAGGTAATATTAATAGCCACTGGTTCAGAAGTTGGCATATGTGTTGAGGCTGCAGCTATTTTAAATAAACAAGGTGTTCCAACAAGGGTAGTTTCCATGGTCTGTACAGAACTCTTTGAAGAACAGGATAACTCATATAAAGATATGGTATTGGACAAAAGGGCTAAACTTGTAGTAGCTGTGGAAGCGGGTTCATCTGATTTATGGTATAAATATGTTGGAGACAGGGGATTTGTTATAGGTATAGATGAATTTGGGAAATCTGCACCTGGAAAGGTACTTTGCGAGCATTACGGTTTTGTGACAGAAAATATAGTAAATAAAGTAAAAGATAGGATTTAGGTGAAATGGGTTTTTTATCTGCATCTTTTGGTCTAACCAGATATAGGGTTTTAGGAGAAGCAGACTCTGAGCTCTGGGAGAAGATCCCAGGGCTCTTAAAGGAATTTTCCTTTAATGATATTGATGAGGTAACAGATGAAGTGAGTTTTGGGTGGGTATCCTTTGACAATATGTTAGATAATAAATTTGAGTTATCCTCTCCATTTAAAGGTGAATATGTCTGTTTTTCTTTGAGGATAGACAAGAGGAAAATACCACCTGCGGTATTTAAAAAATATTATCAAATGGCAATTCAAGAGGCCCTGGGCAATGAACAAAAAGATATAAAATATTTGTCAAAGGCAAAAAAGCAGGAAATAAAAGAAAATTTAAGGATAAAGCTTCTTTCAAAGACCCTTGCTGTGCCATCAGTAACAGATGTTGTATGGAATTTTTCTAAAGGGATTTTATTTCTATCCACTACAAATAAATCCACCAAGGAAATCTTTGTTGAGCATTTTCAAAAGACCTTTAATCTTCCACTTCAACCAATCACCCCTTATGAGTTGGGGAAAAAGCTTGAACAAAAATTGGGAATTGATTTAGATAAATATCAAACTGATATTTATGTCGGGTAAATATGTAAGAAAAAAGTTAATTAACAGGTACTATTAAATCCTTTCTATTTTTAAGTGCAGTTGTTGAACTTTTTTATCCAGGAGATGCTTATAGAAAATGGTTTAAAACAAGGAAAAAATTGGTAAAAAAAATAAAAGATAAATCATATGCAGGCACAGATGCCAAAAGGTAGAATACTCCATTTTATAATTAGAGATTTAAATAGAAATGCTTAAATATCCATAACAGATCTTAAATATTATTTTAAAAAGGTGATATTCTGATCAAAAATCTTTTGGAGGAAGAGATGATCAGGGTACAATTATCAGATAATCAGCGAAGGGAGCTTGAAAATTTTCGTCGTCAGGCATCATCAAAAGATTCAGAAAAAGCGCTTATGGTGCTTATGAATGCTGAGGGAAAATCTCCACCTGAAATAGCTAGACTGCTTAAGCGCCATCCTCACACTGTTAGAGATTGGATTAAACGCTACATAGCCTATGGCATCAAAGGATTTAATCGGAAATATTCACCAGGCAGACCAAAAGAAAAGAGAAAAAAATTAATGGAATATATAGAAACCATAATCTCAGATTCCCCTTTAATGCATGGCTTTGAGGAAGAGGCATGGACTGTTTTATTAATAACTCATGCTGCAAGAAGGGACTTAAATATAGAGGTCAGCAAAGATACAGTTTTACGAGCATTAAAAGACATGGGATATACCTACAAACGATCAGCTAAAAAATTCATAAAAAAGCGTCCAATAGAGAAGAAAAGTATGTAGCTATTTGTAAGCTAATGCTTAATTGCTTAAGTTAATAATTTTCAAAAGTATATTCTTTTAAGCGTAAGTGCATAAATTTTCATAATAAACTTTAATGAAAAAATTTTGGGTTTTTAATGAAAATTCTGTCCTAGCTGCAGGAAAATAAAAAAAAGGGTGTGAAACTTTAAAATAAGAACCGATTAATCCCTGAACAATATTCACCAAAAAATCAGCTAAGATTCCTTTTTCATTTTCTTTTAGTCTAGATAAGCTTTTGTCTTTAAAAACGTGAAAAAAATTTACGTTTTTTAGAGGAGCTTAAATCATTGCAAGTTCTTGAGTTATGATGGTTAAGCCTTGATGGATGAGGAGATAGGACTTTTCAATATTAGATGGTTGTGATGCACTATGTTCTAAGTCCTTTTTAAAACACCTTGAAATTATAGGGTTTTTAAAAAAGTCATTAGCACAAATTGTAGCCCAAAGCCACTTCCAGCCAAATTTAGTAACCGCATAAAATGATATACCTTTTGCCTTTTTGACAATCTTTCTAGAGATTAATTTTTTCAATTCCTAGCAAATTTGAGAGGAATTTCGGAAGTAGTTGGATAGAGCATTCTTAAGTTCAGAAGTTTTAATTCCAAAAGAGGAGTATTTGGTTTTAAGCAATTCTTTGATGAGAGCAAGTTGTCTGTCTTTTCTGAGGTCAGGAGCAGGGACCTTATGGTTAAGGTGGTCAAGAACAGGTTTTGAAAACATGTTCGGTTTAATCTCACATAATGAGGAGAAATCAACGTCAGCACAACAATTGAGGAATTTGTTATTGGCATCAAGACCTTTCCATAAATAGGCGTAGATAGAGAACAGGTTTTTTAAGCCCCAGCGATTGATTTAGGGTTGTTAATGGTGGTTCCTGCCCGCCAGTGCCTCGACAATATCTGGTATTTAACTAGAGAAGGCAGGGTATAGCAAGTTTGTAGTTTTAACGAAAGAGTATCTCGGCGATTGGCAGGCGGGTCAGTGAAAATGGGTATAACGCCATTGGAGCGTTTAACAAAACCCATAGATTTAAGGAAAGAAACAACGCCTCCTTCATAGAAGAGGTCTAAAATGTAACCGCGAAGGATAACACGATCAAAAGATGTGTAGGAAAACTTGATATTTTTTGAAAATTGAGCAATGAAGTTGTTGTTCACAGGTAATTTTCCTCCTTATAGAGTGTGTGCTAATCACCTATTTAGGAAATTACCTGTGAACATTCAATTTTTTTTCACACAAAGTTATGGGACTTATCAATAACTAAGAAACTCATAACACAAACCAACATCCAGTTTTTGGAACTTTAGTTTGCTAAATATTTATACAATTATGCTTAATTTCGCAAAAAAGAAGATGGCCCTTAAAGATGATATATTATAAGGGTATCAGTTTATAAAATTTTGGAAAGATAGCTATGCGAGTTAAGAAAAATTAATTTTTTACCAAGGTTACTCCATAAAAAAATTCCCTCAAATCTCTGGTAAAATCTATTTTTACCTCTTTTTCTATAAAGACTTTAACATCTCTATTTTGCCTTATAACTCTTTGCACCAGTTTCTCATTTTCATCCCTGTTCCACGTGCAGGTTATATAAACAATCCTCCCATGCTTAGGTACTGTTTTAATGGCCATGTTCAATAAGTTTTGCTGTAACTTTATTATGTTTTTTAGAAAAATATCATCAAGACGCAATTTTAGATCAGGTCTTCTGCATATAACTCCAAGTCCTGAACACAGAGTGTCTATTAATATAGTAGAAGGGTTCTTTTTTAAAGGATTTGCCTTTGTAGAATCTGTAACAAAAACAGGAATATCATTTAATTTTAGACGAAATAATTCTTTTTTTAAGCCCAAAAGCCTCTTTATATCAATATCACTTGCCCATACTGGAAACTTATCCTCTTCTAGTAAAAATGTTGTTTTTCCCCCAAAACCAGCACACATATCCCAGATTGGGGTGTTCCAGTCATAACAATCTAAATCTATTAATACCTTCTGAGACTCAAAGGACTTTCTACTAATAACTCCCTGTTTTTCAAAATATTCAATATCTATTTCATCACTATGTTCAAGAGCATACAATCTATTGTTTATTTTTTGTTTAACCTGATTATTTTTATCTAATAATTTTATTATTTCTTTGCTTGACTTGTTTTTTTTATTTATCCGTATCCCAATAAATGGCTTACACACGGACTTTTTCAAAAAGATTTCTGCATTTTTATCACCATATTGAGAAATCAAAATTTTTACTAAAAATAGAGGAAATGAATAATATATTGAATAAAATTCCTCTTTTGACACTGTATTTTCAATATAAAACTCATGAGATAAAAAATCTTCCTTTTTTCTACAAATAGTCCTGAGTACTCCATTTGCAAGAGATGTTAGTCCTCGACTTATCCTTTTTTTTATATATTCTACATAAAAATTGACACTTGCATAATCTGGAATTCTATCAAGATATAAAATTTCATAAACAGCAAGACTCATGGATATAAGAAATTTTTTGGGTAATTTTTTAAATTGACCTCTTATCCTGGACTTTAAAATAAAATAAAGTCGCTCCCTTAATCTGAAATATCCATAAACTAGTTCTGTTATAAGGGCTTTGTCCTGTTTTTTTTGAACATGTTCTAATGCATTATCAACTGCATGCTGAATATGCATGTGTTTTTTGATTTTAATAATTGCATTAATTGCAATTTCCCTTGAGGACAATTTTTTATTATTTTTCACCTTGCTCAGCTCTAAACCTTAGAGTATCTCTACATATGGAGGGCGGGATAATACATTAGAATTGTAGTCCAGTAAGATCATTTATTTGCTAAATAACCACATGCAAACTGTTCAGCAGAAAGAATCTTGGAAGATTCAGGCTTTAATTTTGGAATCAAATAGGATCTATCCATGCATCCAATCTCTAAAAAACCATCTCTAATACCTAAAATTTCTCCAGGACTAGTTCCTTGGGGCAACTTATTTCCAATCTTCCCTGGATAAATCTGGACCTTTACCCACCTTTTCTTCGCCTGAAAATTAAAATATGCCATGGGCCATGGATATAGCCCTCTTATTTTATTGTGGATATTCATAGCTGAATCTTTCCAATTAATAAAACCCATATCTTTGCTCAGTTTAGGAGCATAAGAGGCACAACTATCATCCTGTTTTATTGGAATGACTTTTTCCTGCTTTATTTTTTCCAGGGTTTTAATCAAGAGTTCTCCACCCAATTTTGCCAGCTCATCATGTAAATCTTTTGCAGTATCATTTATACCTATTGCAAGGGCCTTTTGAGACAAGATTGGACCTGTATCCAGACCCTCATCCATTAGCATTATAGTTATACCAGTTACCTTTTCCCCATTCAAAATTGCCCAATGTATTGGAGCTGCCCCTCTATATTTTGGTAGCAGAGAGGCATGCACATTTACACAACCAAAGGTCGGAATTGAAATAACATCACCAGGTATAATTAGCCCATAGGCTACAACAATAAATAAATCAGCCCTAACATCTCTTAATCTGGCCTTTATCTCGTCACTCTTTAAATTTTTTGGCTCAATGACTTCTATATTATGGTTAAGGGCCAATCTTTTCACTGGAGTAGATGTAATTTTTTGCCCCCTCCCAGCCTTTTTATCTGGTTGGGTTACTACTAATTGAACTTCTCCTCCATCCCATACCAGGAGTCTCTCTAAAATATTTTTGGCAAAATCAGGACTGCCAAAAAAAACTATTCTCATTTTTTTCTGGCCCTTTTTTGTATTTTTTTCAGTTTTTTCTCATACATAGATTTCTTTAATTTCCCAGCATAATCTATAATTAATCTACCACTTAAATGATCCACCTCATGTTGAATACAAACACACAGTAATTCATGAGCTGATATATCATGCTCTTTGCCATTTATATCTAAAAATCTCACTTTGATCTTTTGTGCTCGTTTAACATTGCATCTAAACCCAGGTAAACTGAGGCAACCTTCTTCTACCTCAGCCTCCCCTTGTTTTTCATAAATTTCAGGATTAATTAATACCATGGGATTTTCCCGCTTCTCAGGCCCAGATATATCAACTGTAATGATTTTTTTTAAAATACCGATTTGAGGTCCAGCAAGGCCAATCCCTTTATTTTCATACATGGTTTCCAGCATATCTTCTGCAAGCGTCTTTATTTCATCATCTATATCCTGTATTAGAGCTGTTTTTTTTCTGAGAATTGGATCAGGATAACATACAATTTTTCTAATAGCCATAAATTAACCCCTAAAAATATGCTCTCAGCATAGTCTATTATGATTTTACTCTAATTCTGTGTTTTTTTAATGTCTCTAATTCTTATACCAAGTTCACGAAGCTGGTTGTTATCCACATTTGAAGGGGCCTCAGTAAGTAAGCAAGCTCCTTTTTGGGTCTTTGGAAAAGGAATGACCTCTCTAATACTCTGTTTGTTTAGAAGTAACATAATAAGTCTATCAAACCCAAATGCAATACCACCATGGGGTGGTGCTCCATATTTTAATGCATTTAATAAAAATCCAAATTTTTCATTTGCTTCCTTCTCCTCTATACCAAGGGCCTTAAACATCTTCATCTGCAGATCATAGGAATGGATACGTATTGAACCACCACCTATTTCATTTCCATTAAATACAAGGTCATAGGCCCTGGCCTTTGCATTTTGAGGATCACTTAAGATCTTATCTCTGTCCTCCTCCTTTGGAGAGGTAAATGGATGGTGACATGCCTCCCATCTCTTTTCATCACTATTATACTCAAACAATGGGAAATCTACAATCCACACAAAATTCATTTTACTGGGGTCAATTAAATTAAATCTTTCTCCAAGCTTGACCCTTAAATTGCCTAAGGCATCATTTACCACATCCTCTGATGCAGCCTGGAAAAATATTATATCCCCTGGTTTTAGATCCAATTTTTGTGCAAGTTTTTGCTTCTCTTCTTCACTCATAAATTTAACAATAGGAGATTGCCATTCATTCTCTTTTATTTTTATCCATGCAAGCCCCTGGGCGCCAAAAGTCTTAACATATTCTGTATAATCATCTATCTCTTTTCTAGAAAGTATCCCTCCACCCCTCACCTTTAATGCCTTGATCAGAGGTGCCTTTGCAAATACCCTAAAATTAGACCCCTTAAATATATCTGTTATATCCTCTAAAAACAATTCAAATCTGGTATCTGGCCTGTCAACTCCGTATTTTTCCATTGCCATCTCATAAGTCATTTTAGGAAATGGAATAGAAACCTCTATACCCAGCGTATCTTTAATAAGCCTGTATATCATATTCTCAGCTACATCCATCACATCTTGTTCTTCAACAAAACTCATTTCCATGTCTATTTGGGTAAACTCTGGCTGTCTATCTGCCCTCAAATCTTCATCCCTAAAGCATTTCACAATTTGATAATATTTATCCAGCCCTCCAATCATAAGGAGTTGTTTAAAGAGTTGTGGACTCTGAGGCAGGGCAAAGAATCTTCCATTGTGCAATCTGCTTGGAACCAAAAAATCACGAGCACCTTCTGGTGTGGATTTTGTCAAAAAAGGGGTCTCAATCTCTAAAAAGCCTTTTGAATTAAGAAAATTTCTGATACTCTGGGCAGCTTTGTGTCTAAAGATTATATTTTCTTTTAATTTATTTCTCCTGAAATCTAAATATCTGTATTTTAACCTTAAATTCTCTGATACATCTATCCTGTCTTCAATTAAAAATGGAGGGGTCTTAGATATATTTAAGAGCTTCCAATCGGTTACCACTACTTCTATCTCACCAGTGGGGAGTTTTAAATTTTCCATACCCTCTGGTCTTCTCCTGACCTTCCCCTTGATTGCCAGCACGTATTCAGACCTCAACACATGGGCCTCTGAATGTGCCTTTTCATTCACCTCAGGAGAAAATACTACCTGGGTTAAGCCTTCCCTATCCCTTAAATCTATAAAGATTAGTCCTCCATGGTCTCTTCTATATTGAACCCAACCCATTAAACAGACTTCTTCATCCAGATTTTTTACAGTAAGTTCCCCACATGAATGGGTCCTTTTCCAGCCACCTAGAGAAGTGAGTAGCTCCCTTGCCCTTTTTTCAGCAAGGGCAATCTCTTCTTCAGTCTCAACTCTTTTTACATCCTGCTCCATAAAGAAACTCCTTGAAATTTACTTTAATGCTCAAAAGATATCTTTTCCAATGAATCCAATGAAAGCCCTTTTTGTTCTCCAGTTATTAGGTCTTTTAAAGTGACTTTTCTTTTCAAGAGTTCCTCCTCTCCTATAATAATACAATATCTTGCGCCCCCTTTATTGGCTGTCCTAAGGTGAGCCTTTACACTCTTTACCTCATAGGAGCAAACACATTCAATTTCTCTATTTCTTAACATTGAAGCCACTTCAAAACCAAGATCCAGACCCTTTTTATCTATTATTGCAATATAGAAGGCATTGCTTTTTTGTTCTTGTATCTCAATTAACTGGGCTATTCTCTCCATCCCACAGGCAAATCCAATGCCTGGAAGGTCAGGTCCACCTAGTTGTTTTATAAGACCATCATATCTTCCGCCACCTGCTATAGCTGACTGGGCCCCGATCCCTTCTGCCATTACCTCAAATGTGGTTCTTTGATAATAATCAAGACCTCTTACAAGATTTTTATTTATTTTAAACTGGATATTTTCAAATTTTAAAAGATTCAAAACCTGCTTAAAATGTATGTCACAATCACTGCACAAGTAATCTATAATCTTTGGAGCGTCTTTATATATTTTTTTGCAAGATTCTATTTTACAGTCCAACACCCTTAATGGGTTTTTCATTCTCCTTCTCTTGCAATCTTCACAAAGCACATCTTCATCTATTTTTTCCAAAAACTCCTTTAAATTAGCAAGATATGAAGCTCTACACCTTAAACACCCAAGAGAATTTATCTCAAGAGATATCCCTTTAATATCCAATTTCTTTAAAAAATCCATCAGCATCACAATAAGTTCCCCGTCTATATATGGAGAGCTGCTTCCAAAGACCTCTACATTTACCTGATGAAATTGCCTTTGCCTGCCCTTTTGAGGCCTTTCATAGCGAAACATTGGTCCAATTGTGAAGAATTTAGAGATATTTTCTTTTGCATATATTTTGTTTTCAATATAGGCGCGAGCTACTCCAGCAGTGGCCTCTGGCCGAAGAGACAAACTCCTTCCTTTTTTGTCTAAAAAGGAAAACATCTCCTTTTGCACTACATCTGTCTCATCTCCTATGGAGCGAGCAAACAACTCGGTTTTCTCTAAAATAGGAGTCCTCATCTCAACAAAGCCATATAAAGGGAATATTTCCCTGGCTACTTTTTCCATAAATGAATATTTTTCTATCTCTGGTGGATATAAATCAGTAAAACCTTTTATTTTTTTAATCATATTAACCCATTTAAATTTTAAAATTTAAAAGAACCATAACATGGCCAAAAAAATATAAAAAACCAAAAAATAAAAATTTTTGATACCAATTTTCCTAAAAACATCAGAGTAATAATCTATACCTTAAAGAATGTCAAAATTGGATTACAAAGTTTTGAAGAATTAGTGAGAAAAATATAGAAAATTTTAGATTTTTGCAAAATTTGCATTAACAAGACTTTAAAAATTTTAAAAGCTGTGGTAATAAAATTCAGGTAAGGAGAAAGTTTCTCAGATATTGGTCACAGTTATTAATTTAAGGAATGGAGCATGGACAATGTTGTGGCCTGCATTTGGTGGCGCAAATCAAATGCTTGCATCCATTGCTCTTATGACTGGAGCTGCATGGGTTATAAGGGTTCAAAAGTCAAAGAAAATGAATGTACTTATTCCTGCCTTATTACGCTGGGTTACAGTATAACTTGCCATAGTGTGTTATTTGTTTATAGCTGTGCCCACTTTTTATGCCAAGGAACCTGTTAAAGCCATTATTTTAGGAGCAATGGTGGTGATAATGTTGGAGCTAAATCTTCTATTGATATACGACTACTTTAAACCTGAAAACGATCTTGAAAGAAAGTTGGAACCAGATAAGGTCTTAAGATATATGTTAAAGAAAATAAAAGAGAATTTTCTATTTTTTTTTCAAAAGAATTTCGAGATATAAGTACCCGTGCAATTGAGGCTGAACTCAAGGAGTTAGAAAATGTCTTTGCCCTGATATTGATAGGGGCTCGTACAAGTATGCCTATGTGCATCTGTTTTTTTTTATGTTGCCCAGACAAAGTGTTCTTTATTATCCTTTTTCCTTGCTCACTACTGGGTACGATAGACTAGAGACACTTTTTTTCTAAAGGAAAAAATAGGAAATGAGGTGCATGTCATAAAAAAAGCAATAGTTCCTTACAGGATGCCAAAAATATCTAATGCACACCTTTTGAAAAAGAAAAAAATAAAGATAAATGAAAGGCCTTTTATTTTAATGTATAAAAACAATAGTAAAGATGTTGGAGCCATTTTGTCTCTTGCACGTTGTCTTGAGCCTCTGGGGATCGTGCATATTGGTCTTACTCCAAAAAATAGTGTTCTTTACGTAAAACTCAAAATAAGCCTTAAGTCAATTGACAAAATAGAAAAGGTTATGAGAGAATGCTTAAGTTTAGTGCACATTAAAATGGTTAAGGTCAAATAGAGCTCTTTAACCAAGCTTGACAAGGTTTACTTTAATTTATTAATAATCAGTAATAATTTAGTAAAAATAACTAATTACACAAGGAGCATTAGAATGTTAAAAGAAAAAGTAGAAAAGGTATTGGGAGAGATCAGGCCTCAACTCCAGGCAGATGGTGGTGATGTTGAATTAGTGGAAGTCACAGATGATAATGTTGTTAAAGTGAAATTACAGGGAGCCTGTGCTGGATGCCCAATGGCACAGATGACCTTAAAAAACGGAATTGAACGGATTCTAAAAATGAAAATTCCAGATGTAAAATATGTTGAATCTGTTTAATTTTATCATTTTGTTTTAATTTTTTTACCGGGGCTTTTAAGCCCTTATTTTTTTATTAAGGGGGATAATTTATGTCTAAGGTAGTGACCAGGTTCCCACCTAGCCCAACCGGGCACCTGCATATAGGTGGGGCAAGGACAGCCCTTTTTAACTGGTTGCTTGCGAGAAATAGCGGTGGAAAGTTTATTTTGAGGATAGAAGATACTGACCTTGAGCGTTCTTCTGAAGAAATGACCAGAGCAATTATTGAGGCAATGGAGTGGCTTGGCCTTACCTGGGATGAAGGGCCTTATTTTCAGACAAAAAGGTTTGAGATCTATCAACACCATATTGATATGCTTATAGATCAGGGAAAGGCATATTATTGTCAGTGTACCAAAGAAGAAGTAGAAGAGATGAGAAAAAGGGCAATGGAGCGTGGAGAAAAACCAAAATACAGTGGCAAGTGTAGGGAACTTAATCTTGGCCCTGGCCCTGGAAGAGTGGTGAGATTTAAGACTCCCCTTGAAGGAGAGACTGCTTTTAATGACCTCTTAAAAGGTCCTATTTCTGTTAATAATAAAGAGTTAGATGATTTTGTAATAAGAAGGGAAGATGGGTCTCCAACTTATAATCTGGCTGTTGTTGTGGATGATGCCACAATGGGAATAACCCATATCTTGAGAGGAGATGACCATATCAACAATACTCCCAAACAGGTATTATTATATGAGGCCCTGGGATATAACGTCCCCTATTTTATTCACGTTCCAATGATCCTTGGTCCTGATAAGAAAAAATTGAGTAAGAGGCATGGTGCAAAATCAGTTTTAGAATACAGGGAACTTGGCTATCTCCCAGAAGCTGTATTAAATTATCTTGTTAGGCTTGGATGGTCCTATAAGGATCAAGAAATATTTACTGTGGATGAGCTTATAAAGAAATTTTCCATTAAAAATTTGAGTAATTCTGCAAGTGTATTTGACCCTGAAAAATTAAAATGGGTAAATAGCCAGCATATCAAGAAAAAATCACCAAAGGACCTGGCTATTTTGTTGAGGAAGTATCTAGCAAAACAGTGTATAAATTGCGATGATCTAGATTATTTGGAAAAAATCGTTCCACTTCTGCAGCCAAGGTCAACCACAATGGTGGAGATGGCAAAAAAGGCCACCTTTTTTGTATTAAAAGACGAAGAAATTAATTATTCCAAAGAGTTGCTTAATAAATTTCTCACTCCAGAAGTTAGAACACACTTAGAGGAAATTTTAAAAAGGCTGAAAAAAATAGAAGTATTTAATCAAAAACAACTTGAAGATCTAATGAGAGATTATTTAAATGAGAAGAATATTAAGTTTAAATTGCTGGCCCAGCCAATAAGGGTGTGCATAACAGGACAAACTGCAAGTCCTGGACTTTTTGAGACAATGGAGGTGCTTGGAAAAGAACGCACAATAAATAGATTGAGTAGGGCACTTAAGATATGATCTTAACCTGATAAATTAATGGGCAGGACTTTTTCTAGCCCTGCCTTCTGATAAAATTATTCAATAAGTTAGGGACCCGTTAAATTTTCCCGAGCATTTGTCAAAATATGCTCAATGATTTAAGATCTATCTAACTGATTAATTGTTATTTTCTCACAGCAGCTAATTCCCCAAATATTTACCTCGTTGCAGGACTTTTGAAAAATTCTTAACAATATTTCTTCGAACTTATCAATTTATTTTTATATTTTTAAATGAACTACCATTTTTATATATACACACCCTTTATCTAAATCCTACCATCACAAACTTAGTTGGAATAGTTGCTCTTTAGTAGACTGCACTGCAATTTATTTCACATATGGATTTTATCTTATATGATATGTATGCATTATTTTTCACATATATTATTTTTAAGAAAAAAAATACAATAAATAGCATATATTAAACATGGGATAAATATGGTATACAACTTGCTTATCTCGTACTAAACTCAGAGATATATGGAGGGCGATATGAATTACAAACACAATTTAATTATTATCTTTACTTTTATATTGATGTCTATTTTGTGTGTGCAAAACTTTTCATTCGCGCTTGATTTTGGAAACAATATCACTATTTACGACAACACTTCTTCGTCAACTTTCGGCTGGTACGGACAACAAGAAGACAATGAAGTTGAACCTGGTTGTGTAAACACACAAATATGGGATTTAGAAGGATTTTTTTTAGACAATTATACTTTAACTATAATTGGAGGATTTGACTTTGCCAGTGGAGTAAAAATAAATAATCCTGACCATATAATAACTTCTGGAGATATTTTTATAGATATAGATGGTGATGTCACATATGGCGGCAATCAAGCAAATCCTACCCATAGGAGTAATGGCATTATTGAACTAAATAATACTTATGGATATGATTATGCTATTAGACTGAATTTTGATAATAACCAAACAGGGTATACTTATGAAGTTTACGAGATTAAAAATACTGTATATTCAGTATATTATGCCCATAATGATTGGTCTAATCCATGGAGATATAAAAAAGCATCTGGTGAGCAACCTATCTATACAGGTCTTATAACTTATTATGATTCCACCCAATTAGACTCAATGAATTTAGGCTTAGCAGGAGATAGCAATAATAATAACCACTACGCCTTTTCAGTTGACCTATCTTTTTTACCTCATGGCGCCCATTTTATCAGTCATTTTACCATAGAATGCGGAAATGACAATTTGATGGGCCAAGGTGCCCTCCATGCCCCAGAACCAGCTACAATATTCCTTTTTGGCTCAGGACTTATAGGTTTTGCTGTATTTGCTAAAAGAAAAATGAAGACAAGCAAGTCTACATAGAAAAATTGTATATTGTGGAGACAGGTGAATAATGCTTAACCTTCAAGAGATTGAATGGTTTTATTTTGCCTAGAACCTTTTCGCTATTTCAATTTAAAAGCTTATAAAGATGTATTGTAAATATTTTTGCAATTATACTTATCACATTGCCCTGGTATTATAACTTATTTTTGTTTATATTTGGCTAAGATTCTATATAAAGTAGCCCTTGATATACCCAGCATCTTTGCTGCCTTTACCTTATTTCCCCCTGCATCTTTTATTGCTTCTTCTACCTTTGCAAAATCCAAATTTTTCCTTGGCTTATGTTTTTTATTTATCACAATATTGTGATCCATTTGGCCTTCTAAAAGATACTTAGGCAGATGAATCGGTTCAATTACACCTAAACTGGATTCAAATGATTCCACCAAGGAATATTGAACCACATTTTGAAGTTCCCTAATATTTCCTGGCCAATTATGTCTCTTTAATATCTCTATAGCAGCGTGTGAGATTTCAGGAATATTCATGTTAAATTCTATTGCGAATTCTTTTAAAAAATGATCTACCAGTAAGGGAATATCCTCTTTTCTCTCTCTTAAAGGGGGTATTTTTAGAGGAATTACAGCTATACGATAATAAAGATCTTCTCTAAAATTGCCTTTCTCAATCTCTTCTCTAAGGTCCTTGTTAGTTGCTGTTATAATCCTGGTATCAATTCTTATTTTTTTGCTGTCACCAAGTCTTTCAATGGTCAATGTCTGAATTGCCCTAAGTAATTTAACCTGCATTGCAGGACTCACATCTCCAATTTCATCTAAAAACAACGTTCCCCTATGAGCAAGTTCAAAACGTCCTTTCTTTGACTTTGTAGCGCCAGTAAAAGCGCCTTTTACATATCCAAAAAGTTCGCTTTCAATTAAAGAATCTGGAATAGCCCCACAGTTAACAGCAACAAAAGGACCATCTTTCCTGGGACTTAATTTGTGTATTGTATTTGCCACTAATTCCTTTCCTGTGCCTGATTCTCCCAAAATTAAAACAGGAACTGAAATCTTGGAAACATTTTTTATTTGGGCATAAAGTCTTTGCATTTTATCAGTTCTACCAATTATTCCATAAAAATTGGTTATCTTCTCAACCTCTTTTTCAGTCATTACATCTGAGGTAATGTCTTCAAAAACAGCACATACCCCGTAGATATTTTTTCCATGGTAAATAGGCACTACCCTGGATTCTAAATATTTGGCCTTTCCCTTTTTATCTATAAATTTAATATTGTATTCAAGTTTAGAGAAGGTTGGGACCACTATTTTATTCTTAAAACTGCATTTACTGCCACAAAATCCACCCGGAAACACTGAATGACAGTCCCTTCCAATTACCTCTTCTTTTGAATATCCTGTTATTTTTTCTGCATATCTGCTAAAATAAAAAATCTTTCTGTTCATATCATGGGCAATTATAGCAATAGGGATACTGTCCAGTAGATTCTTTAGATGGTCCATAATTACCTCTATAATAAATCATTAAACACTCAGTTTTATATATTCAAAAGGGCCTGTCTGACTTGCATATATTTGAAAATAGATATAGAAATTTAATAAAAAAAACGTGAAAAAGCAACTTCTCAAAAATAGGAGCCATAGGCAATGTCCAATAAATCAAAATTCTGTAATTGGAACTACAATCTTATCACTCAAGGAGGAAATAAAATGGAGTATAAAATTGCGCTCATCCTCTGCACTTGTGGAACAACATTGGAAGAGAAAATAGATTTTGAATATTTAATTAATGGTGCAAAAAATCTTCCCCAGATAGTTGAAATAAAAAAAGAGGATTTTCTATGCGAAAATATTGATTCCTTATTAAAGGAGTTACATGGAAAAGTGGGTAGGGTATTATTTGCATGCTGTTCTGAAAGATCTTCTTTAAGATTTAATGAAGATATGATTGAAAAACACCTTATAAAAAATGGGTTTGATGTGGGAATGTATGAAGTTGCCAATATCAGGGAACAGTGCGCCTGGATTCATGAAAATAAGGACCTTGCCACAAAAAAGGCCATGGATCTGATCACCATGTCATATGAAAAATTAATGTTAAATGTGCCCTCTTATGAGGTCAAGGATTTAAGTCAGGAAGTCCTTATAATTGGGGGAGGAGTCGCAGGGATAAGTGCTGCCCAGGCCCTTTCTAAACTTGGAGTCCCTTCAACCATAGTTGAAGAAAAATCTTATATAGGCGGACATGCAGCTCAAGTATCTTTTCTCTGGCAGAGCGAAGGCTCTCCTTCCTTTTGCCATAGTGGATGTGTGATACCAGTAATTAGTAGAGATCTCTTATTAGAAGATAATGTCTCTATCTTAACTTCATCAAAAATATCATGGATTGAAAAGAAAAATGGAAATTTTTATACAGAAATAGTAAGTTATCCTCAGTATGTTGATCCTATAAAGTGCGTTTCCTGTGGAAAGTGTGCTCAAGTGTGCCCTGTAGAGACCAAAAATCCCTTTGATTTTGGTCAGACAAAAAAAAAGGCAATTGACAAGGAATATAATTTAGGTGTGCCAGACAAATATTTTTTAGATGATACCATTTGTACAAAATGTGGAGAATGTGTAAATGTGTGTCCTACAGGCGCAATTGATCTTAATGCAGAAACCAAGGTCATGAAAAAGGAATTTGGTGCTGTTATATTCGCAACTGGATATGAAACCAGAGATATGAAAGAATTTTCCCACCTATCTTACGATAAACCCAATGTTGTAACTCTTATGGAATTTGAAAGGATGATAGGAAATAGATTTTATGGTAAGCCCCCCATGAGTGTCACCTTTGTTATGTGTCAAAGGGATAAGGTTGGTTATTGTTCAAAACTCTGCTGCGATGTAGTGGCTAAACATGTATTTAGAATGTCAAAATTTTTTACAGGCACAGAAACCACAGTGCTATACACTGACCTTAGAACCTCAGGGAGGATGGGCGCTATTCTAAAAAATAGGTCTGAAGAAGCTGGAGTTGAATTTATTAAAGCAAAAGTAGAAAAAATTGAAGGCGATGATGATTGGTTGACCATCTACACAGACCAGGGAGAATTTGAGACACAATTGGTTGTCTTGGCAGAACCCTTAATTCCAGCACCCCTTCAAACCGCAAAAATGCTTGGATTACAACTTGACCAGTTTGGCTATCCAGTAGAATTTCAGCCTAAGGTGGTTAGACCTATAAATAGCTATGTAGAAAGGGTTTTTTTAGCAGGCGCAGCAAAAGGTTTTAAAGACGTCCAAGAAAGCATTGAATCTGCTCATCTGGCAGCAATAAGGGCCTATGAATCGTTAAAAGGAAAACATGCCAAATATGTATCTTATATAAATGTAGATAAATGTTCAAAGTGTGGATTGTGCATTCCAATATGTCCACATAGAGCAATCTCTGCAAGGGAAAAGTCTACACAAAAGAGTATATTACTAGACCCTTTAAATCCTTGTGAGCAGGATCTAGAAGATGTGGAGATCAAGATAGACTCTAATTTTTGTAAAGGATGCGGGCTCTGCTATTCCACATGTAGATCTAAAGCAGTTGTTCTTTTAAACCTTCAAGAAGCCCAAATATTAAATATGGCAAAAAGGGCATTTGAAAATCATCCCCAGGGTGAACCAAGATTGCTTGCATTTTTGTGTTATTGGTGTTCCTATGGCTCAGCAGATTTAATGGGCGTCAACAGATTAAAAGTCACTGAAAATTTCAGGACAATTAGAATTAGATGCTCAGGTTCAATAAGTCCAGAGGTTATTTGTGAAATATTATTTTCAGATATGGCAGATGGCATTTTAGTTGCGGGCTGTCCACCAGAGAATTGCCACCATCTCTGGGGAAATTATATTGCTGAAAAAAGGATAAAAATTCTCCATTCTCTGCTAGCTGACATTGGAATAGATAAAAGCAGGTTAAGAATGGAGTATATTGGTGTTCCCCAATTTGATTTAATGGCCAAAGTTTTAAATTTTATGAATGACTGCTTTAAGGAACAATAAAAAAACTTATTCTTTTGGCCCAGGGTTAGTGCCCTGGGCTCATCAAAAAACAATTAATCTAAAAACACACTCTAAAGTAAATATCCGCCTATACACAATTTGGGCAAAAAAATTTGACGATTTAGTGAAATTCATCAAAAAACACAACCTGAAATACATGCTCAGTCTCTTTTAGTATTTTTTCAATTTCTGAGCTCTGAGCTCCTTCAATAGGAGAGATAAAAGAGATATCAAGGCCCTCATGATTTTTGAGGGCCTTGTATTTTTCTAAAAAACCAATTACCACCGCAAATCCACAGCCAAAATAACCGCAACAAGAATTATCAGCAGCACCAAATCCTCTGTAATATAGAAGCTTTTTCCCATTTATCTCAGTGATTTTTTCTTCCACAAGCTCATAAAAGCCCGACATACTTTCTACTCTTAAGGGCAGGGTAAAGTGAACAAATTCCTTTTCCATTAGTTTTCGTATCTCCCAATAATTGAAATTGCACAGATATTCATAAATGGGAAGCCACCAAGATTGTGGGTTAATCCATATTTCACATTATTAAGTTGTCTCTCCCCTGCTCGACCCAGTAGTTGTAAGTAAACCTCATAAATCATTCTAAGACCAGAGGCACCAATTGGATGGCCAAAACATTTAAGTCCGCCATCTATCTGACATGGCATTTTCCCGTCTCTGTCAAAGAAACCATCCATTACATCGTAGATAGCCTTACCTCTCTCTGAAATATGAAGATCCTCGTAAGTAACCAGTTCAGTTATAGAAAAACAGTCGTGAAGTTCAAGCAGTGAGATCTCTTCTCTAGGATTTTCAATTCCAGCTTCTTTATATGCTTGGATAGAACACTTAGATGTGGTGAGAAAATGTGAACCATCCCATGTAGTATAGCTCATCTCCTCACCATTTGATACAGCAATCTGCAATGCTTTTACTGTAATAATATCCTTTTTACCCAATTTCTTGGCTATTTCTGGTGTTGTCACAATTGCAGCAGCTGCTCCATCTGAGACACCGCAACAGTCAAAAAGTCCCAGTGGGTAAGCAATTATAGGAGAGGCCATTATTTGCTCTTCTGTTACTGCTCTTCTTAAATGTGCTTTTTCATTATATGTTCCATTTAAATGGCTTTTTGCAGATATATGGGCCATTGCCTTCTTTAATTCTTTCATTGGGATTTTGTATTTTGCACTATAAGCAGATGCAAGTTGCGCAAAAGCACCTGGGGCTGTTAAATTGGGCCACCATTGAGCTCCAAGTACACTAGGAGTAAGTTGGGGTAATCCACCATATCCAGTATCTTTTAATTTCTCTACACCCAAAGCTAGACAAATGTCATAGGCACCAGAAGCAACAGCATAACATGCACCTCTAAAGGCCTCTGTACCAGTTGCACAATAGTTTTCTGTTCTTGTAACAGGCAATCTATCAAGTCTTAAAGTAGTAGCAAGTGGCATAGCAGTTTTTCCCACATTTACCTCATCAACACAGGTTCCAAGCCAAGCAGCCTGAATATCTTTTGGTTCTATTCCTGCATCTTCTATACACTCTAAAAAGGCCTCTACCATGAGTTCTTCAGCGCCTACATCCCATCTCTCTCCAAATCTTGTGCATCCCATTCCTATTATGGCCACTTTATCTCTTATACCATCTGCCATAATTTCCTCCTATTTTTAACTTAAGTTTTATTAAAATTGAAAACTTAAGTTAATTATATATTTGTTAATTAACCTAGATAATAACTTATAGACTACGTTAACATTTTCATAAATGCCTCATTGGCATTATAATATTCTGAAACTTCAGAAATATCATTTATTTCATCAAAATATTCTTCAATATCTTCTACTGTTGGAATTTCATCTGCTTTCTCTATTTTAACGCTTTTTCCAGTTAGAAAAGCTGCTCTATTATAATATCCTGCTACACAATTAAATATATATCCACTACATTCACAGGCATCACTACACAGATACAATACCATTGGAGCTACATATTCTGGTTTCATCTTTTCAAATAAATCTGGTGGTAAGATATCCTGAGTTAACCTTGATGCAGCAATAGGAGCTATAGTATTTACCTTAATATTGTATTTTTCTCCCTCTAATTTTAGAGTATGCATAAGTCCAACCAGACCCATCTTTGCAGCAGAATAATTTGTCTGTCCAAAATTTCCATAAAGACCAGCGCCTGAAGATGTAAATATTATCCTTCCATAACCCTGCTTTTTCATAACTTCAAAAGCAGGTTTTGTAACGTAATAAGCACCATTGAGATGAACGTCTATAACAGGATGCCACAAATTATCTTCCATCTTTACAAAACTTTTATCCCTAATTATCCCTGCGTTGTTAATTAAAATATCTATTCTTCCATATTGTTCTATTGCGCATTTTATTATATTTTCTCCACCTTCTTTTGTGGCAACATTGTCATAATTAGGATATGCCTCTCCACCAAGAGCCTTTATCTCATCCACTACCTTTTGGGCTGGAGTTGTTGATTTACCTGTTCCGTCTCTTTCTCCACCTATATCATTTACAATAACTTTGGCTCCTCTTTTTGCTAGCTCAATGGCATAGACTCTTCCAAGTCCCCCACCTGCACCTGTGACAACTGCCACCTTTCCATCATACCTTATCTTCTCCAATTCTTTTTTTGCTCCAGCAATAGGTCTTGCCTTCCAGAAATACTGCTTAAAACCTCTTCTTTCGTCAAAAAGTCTAATTCTAAACACCATCTCCATTTCAACACCCACATCGATTTCTTCCAGAACGCAATCGGTAAAATCTGCGAGCATCCTGCCGCCATCCTCAAATTGAATGAGCCCATATTTATGTGGAGGATCTAAAGACGCTGCCAACATATCACCAGTATAGCTCATTATTTTTGCTTTTTTATCTGAAAATTCATAATCTTCCTGAGAATGAGTAGCTTTACACTCAGGATTTACGCAGATGTCTTGTTTTGGAAATTGCACGGTACCACATTTTTTACACCTGCCTCCCACCAATCCGAGTAACATTTTATTATTTCTATATAGAACACTCAAAGAAGTCTTAACATCCTCTTCACCCCTTAAACCAAGATCTGGCCGCAGATTCTTACTGTACACAAGAAATTTAGCATAGTTGTCTATAGTTTTTTTATTTTCTAAGCACTGTTTAAAGCTATATTTGGGTGCATAATCAGTTATGTTTTCTGTTACTTTTACGCATACTGCATCCACACCATGACCAAAGCCGCACACGACTAAAATGTCACCTGGTTTTGCCTCTTCTAAAACCTTTGTGAGCATAATCAACGGATGAGCGCACCCACTCTCACCCATGACATTATGAAGATTATCCTGGATTTGCTCTTTTTGAGCACCAATTTTCTTCCCTATTTTCCCATGATCACGTTTAAATACACAAGGATATATAAATTTAGTTACATCCTTTGCAGAAAGGCTCGTTTTTTCTAAAAGCTTTAAAATCGCCTTTGGAATAAATTTCAAATACCCTTCATCTCTTGCCCATCTCTCTTCCCAGAAATAATCAAAATCCTTGCCAGTTCCACGTAAATGCTCGTTAAAATCAACAGACAAGGAATAAGAATCCACAAATTCTGCAATAATATCATCCCCCTGCCCAATTAATAAACTTGCAGCACCATCTCCAAAATACATCTCATAAACTGAGCCTGGTTTTGCTCGGCGACTATCAGAGGCTACCACGAGAACATCTTTATTTTTTGACTTCACAGTATTAATTGCTGAAATAATCGCACTCACTCCTGCCCTTTGAGAACCAGTTACATCCTGGGTCATGCATTCTTCTTTAAGATTTAAAGCTGCCCTTATAATTCCTGCATTTTGTCTATCTGCAAAGGGTAAAGTCGTTGATGCAAACAAGAGAGAATCTATCCCTTGCTTATCTTTTTTAAAAAGAGCATAAGATGCCGCTGACACAGCCATGGTAATTGAGTCTTCATCCCAATTACACATGGATCTTTCACCCGTCGCCGCCCCTATAAGTGCAGGAGCAAACCACCCCATGGCCTGATAGATTCCCTGACGGGACATCCTTAATTTTGGAATATATACCCCATAGGATTTAATCCCTATCATAGTTCCTCCTCTTAATCCTTTTTCAATTTAATTTAAACAACTTCTCAATTAATTGAGATTTCATCATATCTCCACCAATCTTTAATTTACCAGATGAAAATGCTTGCATTGCTGGTAATTTACCACTCATCATATCTAAAAAGTCTTTATCTTGTATCTCAAGTGTAGTTGTGGGGTTGTCAATAGAACCTTCTTTAATTTCTAAATTGCCATCTGATACTTTAACCACCCATTCTCCACCTGATGAACCTGATATTTTAAACAAGAAAGAGACATCTACACCCTTTGCAGCATCCTTTTTAAAAGCCTGGGGCAAAGCATCAAAGACTTCCTTTGGAGAATTAAAAGTTATACCTTTTGTATCTGCTTCTGGTTTTTTACTTAAAGAGGAAAGTAAATCAGTTAGCTGTGCAGAGAGATTTTTATAAACCTTAAAATCTTTCATATTGCATATGGAGTTAAAATTTTCTTTTATTTTTTCTGGAGTTGGTATTTCTCCTTTTTCAGACAACATAATTCCAGGACCTGTTCCCATTACCACACGATTATAATTCCCCAGCCCAGCATTGTATATTCTTCCTGTTACATCACATCTATCGCTAACCAAATATAAAACCAATGGAACTACGTATTCTGGTTTTGCCTTATCTAACATCTCTTTAGGAAAAATGTCCTCAGTGAGTCTAGATGCTGCTACAGGTGCAATAGCATTTACCTTTATATTATCTTTTAGTCCTTCATCTTTTAGGGTATTCATAAAACCAATAAGGGCCAACTTTGCAGCAGAATAATTTGCCTGACCAAAATTTCCGTAAAGACCAGCTGCGGATGTAGTAAATATGATCCTTCCATAACCCTGTTCTTTCATCTTTAAAAATGCTGCCCGAGTAACATAATATGCGCCATGCAAATGAACATCAATAACACCACGCCACATTTCTGGCTCCATTTTAGCAAAGGCTTTGTCCCTTAATATTCCAGCATTATTGATTAATATATCGATTCGTCCAAATTTTTCTATAGCAGTTTTAACAATATTTTCACCCCCTTCCTTGGTTGCTACATTGTCATAATTGGGATAGGCCTCTCCCCCAAGAGCTTTTATTTCATCTACAACCTTTTGTGCTGGAGTTTTGGATGCACCTGTGCCATCTTTTGCTCCACCTAAGTCATTTACAACAACCTTTGCGCCCCTTTTTGCGAGTTCAATAGCATATGCTCGTCCCAGTCCTCCTCCTGCTCCTGTTACTACTGCCACCTTACCTGAAAAATCTATCTTGTCTTGAGCTAGCTCGCCAAACTCAAATTCTCCCATATCTAACACAATTTCTTCAGTTTTTGCATTCACAACTCTATAGATGGCCTTATCGTCTGCAACCTTCCAAATCAAAGTTTTAATTGGTGTTCCTGGATAAAGTGGTCTGGAAAATCTACATGAAATTTTTCTGACTTTATTGGGTTCTCCAGGGATAAAAGATTTTATCAGAGCTCTACAGGCAAATCCTAAAGTACACATTCCATGCATAATTGGCTCTTTAAATCCAACCTGTTTGGCAAACTCAGGATCCACATGAAGGGCAAATAGATCCCCAGATAGTCTGTAAATTAATGGCTGATCATGAACGGGCTTATCTTCAACAACAAAGTCTGGCTCTCTGTCTGGAAATTGTATCTTTTTTTTGGGTGGTTTTTCTCCCCCGAAATTTCCATCTAATCTTCCAACCAGAGTTATTGTACTAGTAAATAACTTCTTGCCTTTGGCATCTTTTGTTACCGCCTCTCCAACGATTAACGCCCCTTTATCACCCATATCATAATAATTTTTGATCTTGCCGCTAGTTACAAACTTTCCTTCTGTTGGAATTGATCTGTGGTATATGATTTCTTGTTCTCCATGTAAAATCCCTGCTACATTCATGTTAGCTTTTTTTGCTAATTCCATAAGAAAGTCAACAATTGTTCCACTTACAAAAGTAGGCAGAACCTTCAAATCCTTTTCATATACATATTCAAGTTCATCAAACCCGGCTCCAACACCAAGCGCATATAACACAATATCTCGCCACGAATATGTCCTTTCTATAGGACCTATCTTTTCTCCAATTGCGTCGAGGTTTAACGCCATAATGACCCCCTTGGTTAGAAATTAAAAAAGTTAAAGGCCCATAAATTTTCCTATAATTTTTTTCATTATTTCATTTGTCCCCGCAAATATTGAAAAGACCCTTGCATCCCTAAAAGACCTATCAATTGGACAAGATTCCAGAGCACCAGCCTCTCCATAAATATCCAGACACCTATCTGCAACGTTTTTAAATAGATCAGTAATCCAGTATTTTGCCATAGAGATATCACTTATTACTTGTTTTTTCTCCATATGATCCACAATTAGGCTTTCCAAAAATGTTCTTGCCATCTTTATTTGGGTTACTAACTCCACTAAGGTAAATTGAACGCTTTGATACCTTGAATATGGTTTTCCATTAAACATCTTATTTTTCGCAAATTCAATTGTAGTATTTAAAACATTTTCTGCAGCCGCCAGGGCTCCAATTGAACATATAAGTCTTTCCTGTTGCAATTTTTCAACTAACATCAAAAATCCATGGTGCTTTTTACCCAGTAGATTACTTTTAGGAATCTTACAATTAACAAAAAATAATTCAGCTGTATCTTGACTGTACAATCCCATTTTATCTAATTTATTACCTTTTTTAAATCCCTCTGTTCCATCTTCTACTAAATACAAAGAAAGGGCCTTATATGGATCTTCAACTTCTGGATCCCTTGCAGCTACAATAACTAGATCACAGTTTATGCCATTAGAGATAAATGTTTTAGTTCCATTCAAAATAACATAATCACCTTCTTCTGTGGCAGTAGTTGTAATAGAAGTTAAATCACTACCAGCATCTGGTTCAGTCATTGCAACTGCTGTAATTATATCGCCAGTTACACAACCTGGTAGGTATTTTTGTTTTTGTTCTTCAGTTCCAAAACTCACAATATATGGAACAATAATATCACTGTGCAAACCTGCAAAAAGTCCAGAGTGGTTAGTATAGGCAAACTCTTCTGACAAAATAACCGAATAGAGAAAATCACCGCCTAATCCCCCATATTTTTTATCTACCATGGGACACAAAAAGCCTGCACGTCCTAATTTTTTCCATGCCTCCTTTGGAACCTGTTTGTTCTTTTCCCATTCATCTATATGGGGAATCACTTCCTTCTTTAAATATTCTCTAAGTTTTTTTCTAAACTCATGATGTTCTTCTTTATATGGTAGTATCTGCATACAACACTCCTTTAGTAAACAAATATTAGCTTCCTCTGATAATTCTTCTTTTTATCCTGCTAAAAAGTGACATTTTTTAAAAATCATTTTTTCCATTATAAATAAAGTCCAATCCGTTAAACAAGAAAAAAAATTTATTTATACACTATGTTGAAAAATTAATTCTGTCAGTTGAAATTTATTCCCTCCATAAAGTTCAAGACATTTCGCGTCTCTATAGTATCGTTCTACATGGTACTCTCTCATGTATCCATATCCACCTAAAAGTTGAATTGCGTGATCAGCAATCTCTTTAGCTAATTGTGCACTCATATATTTTGTAGATAAAGACATTTTTACTAGTTGTTTTAATGTTTTTGCTTTTAACTTCTTTTTCTGATTGGAAAGGATTTTTGAGGTTTCATAGGTCAGATACCTAACACTATTTAATTTCATTATCATATCACTTACTTTTCTTCTTATTTCTGGAAATTCCATTAATTTTTTTCTAAACTGTTCCCTTAATTTTATGTGTTCAATACCTCTCTTTATACTTGCCTCACCAATACCAAGGCCAACTGAAGCTAACAAAATTGACTCACTTATTATATATCTTTTAAGATCATCCATAGAAAATAAACCTTTACCTACAAATTTATCTTCATTAATTAATACTTTGTTTAATTTTACTTTAAATCTAGGAATCATATTCCATCCAAGACCTTTAGCCTCAGCAGTTATTTCCATGTTCTCCTCTATTGGAAGGAGAAATATTCCAACTCCTGATTTTTCGTCCAATACTTGTCTATCTAGCATCAATAATAGATAATTGGCATCAGCTGCAAAAGGTACGCTTTTAAGCTCACCCTTTATTTCAAAACCATTATCTTTTTTAGACACACTCACCTGCTCTTTTACTGCTTCATCTCCCATTAAGATATACAAACCTGCATCCACGGCAGGAGATACAAATTTTTCTCCTGTTAATAAATCAGGAAGTAAGTGCTCCTTTTGTTCTTTAGTGCCAAATAGAAAAATAGCTTCAGCCCCAAGCTGCGGATATATTATTGAAAGCGCATAAGTAGAATCAATTGAAGCCAGCATCTCACCTACAAGTACAGACTCAAAATAGCTCATATTTCCACCGCCAAAGGATTCATCAATATGTATCCCCAAAAATCCTAAATCCCCTGCTTTCTGAATAATATCTTTTGGAAATGTTGGCTCCTTATCATAGTTTAGAGCTGTCTCTAAATCAAATTCGCCTTTTGCAAATTCTTCTACAGCCTTAATGATTTGTTTTTGATACTTTTCAAGTAGTTCCATATTACTCCTCCACTCTTCTTTGTTCACACAATTTCATCAAATTCTTCCTTTGAATAACCTAATTTTGTCAATATCTCTTCTGTATCTTTACCAAAAGATGTTGGGGGCGATTTGACTTTTGTTGGATTTTTTGAAAGTTTTAGAGGTGATCCAATTAATTTGTTATCCTTTCCTTTATCGTCCTTAACAGAAATTATCATCTCTCTCTCTTTAAACAAAGGAAGTTCTAATGCCTCTTCAAAATGAAGCACCTCAGACCAACAACAGTCAACATCCTGAAGCTCCTTTTTCCATTCCTCTAAGGTCTTTTGTTTAAATTTTTCCCTGAAAAATTTAATTATTTCCTCTCGCTTTTTTTCATCGTATTGCAGAGGAATATAATCTTCGCGATTAAAAAATTTACATATCTTTTCCCAAAACCTATTTTCTACAGCACCCAGTCCAATTGCTCGTCCATCTTTAGTTTCATAAGTATTATAACAGGCATATCTATGGGATAAAAGGGTATTTGAGCGGCGAGGTGCACTTTTTTGAAGTTTCATGAAAAAGAATATCAAAGTGCTAAAAGAAAAAGCACTGTCCGCCAAGGAAATATCTATATATTGCCCTTCTCCACTCTTTTCTCTTGCATAAAGAGCCATCACAATTCCAATTACCCCATATAGGGCCCCCGCAACATCAGCTATCTGGATACCAGGAATTGTCGGTGGTCCATCTGCAGGTCCAATAAGATCTAACACACCTGCATAACTGAGATAATTAACGTCATGGCCTGCCCGCATGTTAAATGGTCCATTTTGTCCATACCCACTTAAAGAACAATATATAATACGAGGGTTTATTTTTGATATATCTTTATAGCCAATTCCCAATTTATCTGTAACACCTGGTCTAAACCCTTCTACTATGACATCCGCATCTTTCACTAACTTCAAAAATGCTTCTTTTCCTTTAGGTTTTTTCAAATCAATATTCACATGTTTTTTGTTTCTATACAAATCCTGAATAAACAATTCATTTTTATATCTTTTATCCTCAACACAAATCACCTCTGCCCCATTATCTGACAAGACCATGGTACAAAATGGCCCTGGATACAATCTGGACAAGTCAATAACTTTTATACCTTCCAGACAACCTGGCAAATTTGATAATCCTTGCGAAATCATCTATATCCTCCTTACTTTTCCCCTTTAGTGGTAACTGAGCATACGTTTAGCTGCGATTATTTTTTTATCTTTAAAATCTTTTCATGTCAAGAACTTGAAAAAATATTCATCTCAACAACTTGGAAAAAAATATAATATATTTCCCATTATTTATTTCCCTTATTATTAGGATATTATTGTATTTCTAAAGTAGAGGAGGCTTATTTCAATAACCTCCAGGTTAATTCAATTATTCTTACTTACTTATTGTTTCATATAAAAATCCTTGTACATCTTCCTGATATCCTTTTTAGAAAACTTTCCAACACTGGTCTTGGGGATTGAATCAACAAATAGGATTTTATCTGGAAGTTGCCACTTTGCAAATTTAGGAGAAATAAAATCAAGGATATCCTGTTCTGATATTTTTTTGGAAGGGTCTTTTAATACAACAAGGGCAAGAGGTCTTTCTTCCCATTTTGGATGTGGAATTCCAACAACTGATGCCTCAATTACTTCTGGATGTGCCATTATTGCATTTTCAAGGTCAATAGAGGATATCCATTCACCCCCACTTTTTATGAGGTCTTTAAATCTATCAGTTATTTTTAAGTATCCCTTTTCATCCACTGTTGCAGCATCTCCACTTTTCCAGTATCCGTCTTGTGATATAGCATCCCTGGTCCTTTCATCATTGTAGTATTTACAGGTAATCCAGGGACCTTTCAAATGGAGCTCTCCAACTGATTTGCCATCCATAGGAAGGTCTCTTCCCATGGAATCTCTCAGCCTCCAGTTGACAAATGGAACAAAATAACCCTGCTTTTTCTTAAGCTCCCACATCTCTTCTTCATCTAGGTCTAAATATGGTTTTGGTTTATTAATTGATACAATAGGTGTAGTCTCACTTGCTCCATAAGCATGTATTACATTTGCGCCCAATTCAGCATACTTTTTCATAAGGGATAGCGGCGGTTCTGTGGCTCCTGAAAGCATACGCAAATTTTTGAACCTGGGTTTTGGATCCAATTTTTCTATATAATGTAAAAGTGGGAGAAAAATTGCAGGTGCACCATTTGTTACTGTAATTTTTTCATTTATCAAGAGATCAAGCAGGGGACCAGGCTCTTCAGCAGTATATCGTCCAGAAAATACCAGCTTTGCACCCACCATGGGCGGGCCAAAAAAGGCTCCCCATCCCTGTGCATGAAACATGGGGACAATTTGAAGCATTGCGTCAGTTGGTTTTAGCTCTGATAAAATGGTAAGCATCATTGAGTGAAGGCAGATAGCCCTGTGGGAATAATAGATTCCTTTGGGTTTGCCAGTAGTACCTGAAGTATATGCCCCACTATAAGCAGAAGTTTCATCTATCATAGGCCATTCAAATTCTTCCTCTCTCCCTTCCAACAATTTTTCATAATTGAATAAAGGAGACAAAGAAGTTTCTTTATTTTTGTCGCTTTCTGAAATTACAATAAATTTTTCCACATGGGGGATAGAGTCTGATATCTCTTCTATTAAAGGGACAAGGAGTTCACTAACAAAAATAAACTTGGTTCCAGAATGATTTACAACATAAATCCTATCATCCTTTGATATCCTTGGATTTAACTGCAAAAGTACCGCACCAAGTCCAGAAATTGCAAAATAGAGTTCAAAAAATCTATGGGAATTAAACTCCATAACACCAACACGGTCGCCAGGTTTTACACCTAAATCCTTGAGTGCATGGGCCATCTTACATATCCTCTTGTAGGCCTCAAGATAATTGTATCTAAACATGGTCCCATCTAAACACCTGTAGGCTACTTCACTTTTAGGAAACATTGTTGCTGCATATTTAATAATTTCTATTAAGTTTAATTGGTAATTATCTCCCATTGTTGAGGGAAAACCCTTAATTAACTCAACCATAATTTTATCCCTTTTTTGGTTTATTTAATTAAAACTGGACATAAGATAGAAATTTATAATATGATGCATCTCATCTTTTATTGAAACAAGTAATTATTGTCAACATTAATTTTTAAAAATTAACCTTGTTTTTTAAAGGTTGCTTATGGAACTATAAGTGTTTAAAATCACAACCTAACAAAGGAGGGATATTATGCGTATAGTTAAATTATTTATCATTGCCTATTTTTTTCTTTTTTATGGAGGGTTATGTTTTGCCTTTAATGACAGTGGCGGCAAAATAACTAAAATTGTGTTGTATCCAGAAATGGCACTTGTAAAAAAAGAAATTATTGTTGATTTACACAAAGGCGAAAACCATTTAAAATTTACAAAATATCCAGAATGTATGGTTGACAGGTCTGTTCAAATAGAAGTAATTCAAAAGGAATTTGTGAAGATTTTAGATATAAAAGTGAAAAGAAATTATGTAAAAAATTTACAACCTAATAAAATTAAAGAATTAAAACATGAAATTCGCCTTCTTGATAGAAAAATTTTGACTATTTCAAATAAAATTAATTCTATAAAAACAGCAATTAAATTTATAAAATCAACCAATCCATTTCCAGATAACACTAAAACATCTATAAAAGAAGTTGATAGATATTCAAAATATATTATAAAATCTCTGGAAGATAAATACAATTTAATAGCACAATTAAAGGAAGAACAAAAAAAATTAATTAAGAGAAAAAATGCACTGGAAAATGAATTAAATGAGATAGATTCTAATTTTAATCCATCAAAAGATATATATTTAGATCTATATTCAGATAAAAAAGTTAACTCAAAAATAAAAATTACTTATCTTGTAAAATCTGCAAAATGGAAATATTCATATGATGTAAGGGTAGATTCTCATGAAAAATCAATTACATTGTACTCTTTTGCCATTGTTCAACAGTCAACTGGCGAAGATTGGAATACAGTTAATATGGAGATATCAACATCAAAACCAGAGAAAGGAGAGATTCCACCCCTCAAACCCTGGTATTTAGATATCTATTCTCCTCCCAGGGTCACAAAATCAGTGGATTTTGATAAAATAGTAATGTCCGCGGGTCCAGCTAATTTTAAAAGGTGGTCAGATAAAAAAGAAATTTTAAGAAATACATTTAAAGAGAGTTATGTTAGGGAAAATTGGACATCCTTTACCTTTATGTTACCACAAAAGGTATCTATTCCTTCAGATAAAAAAGAACATAAAATTTATTTATTTTCAAAAACAACAAAAGGTGATTTTATTTACTTTGCTGTTCCAAAATTAAATAATTGTGCACAACTAAACATAGAAATAAAAAATCCTTTTAAATATCCAATAATGCCAGGTAAGGTTAATGTGTTTTTAGATGGAATGTTTATAAATAGATTTTTCTTAGAAAAAGAAAAATTGTCAGGAGAAAAATTGAACTTGTCTTTAGGTTTAGATGAATCTATAAGAACAACAAAGAAGCTTATAAAAAAATACACTCAATATAAAGGGGTGGTTTCAAAAAAAGTAAAGATCACTTATGAATATGAGATAAATATTTATAATGGGAAAAAAAGAAAAGTAAATATACTTGTAAAGGACAATATACCTGTATCCAGAAACGAAAAAATAAAGGTTAAATTGTTATATCCCAAAAAGGATGAAGTTTCTATTTCAAAAGAAGGAATTATAACGTGGAAGATTGAAGTAAATCCCTATGAGACTAAAAGACTTCCTGTTGGATTTGTAATTGAACATCCTGAAGATATTGAAATTATAGGTTTATAGGGGTGTTTTAAATGCCTGGATACAAAGTTCATTTAGCAGGAGGAATGGCTTTAACTGGACTTTGTGTGGCACTATCCGTGTATGAGGGGTGGTATAATTTTAATGTATTGGAGATCACCTCACTTTTGTTTATAGGCTCACTTGGTGCGCTATTTCCAGATGTGGATACTGATTCAAAGGGACAAAATATCTTTTATTTTTTGTTAGTTTCTTTAGATCTTGCTTTAATGATAAAGAAATATTATAAATGGGCGGCAATATTGGGATTTATGGCAATGTTACCTGCCCTGGGAAAACATCGGGGATGGACACATACCCTTTGGGCGATGGTACTTATTCCATCCCCGATTATTATTTTACCTGTAATTTTTTATAAAATACCTTTACAAAAACTTCTTCCCTTTTATTTAGCAGCAACTGTTGGGTATTTTTCCCATCTTCTCTTAGATAGGAAATTTTTGTGATTATTTATCAATTTCTATTTTTACTCTAACTGGTGGCTCTAATTTAGATACCTTTTCCCAATCACCTGTAACAGATCCTATTTTTATCACAGGAAGTGCTGCGCGTATTTCTTCTCCCTTGCTTGATGGGGTCTTTCCCCAAAATATGCAAAACCATCCAGTCTCAGGGTGATATGCTACATCACCTTTATCCATTACCTCTTGAAAATCTCCCTCAATATTTCCTATTTTAATGGGAAACACACCATAAAGTTCCTCGCCCCATCTATCCATTTGAAATTCTAATGGAAAATTTCTTTCAATTTTTTGAAAAAATTCATCATCAAATAGTTCACCCTCTAAAATCATCTGTGAATTTAACTCAATCTTGATCTTTGGCATAACATACCCCTGAAAGATTATTTTTCTTTCCACTGTGGTGTCCTCTTTTCTAAAAATGCCCTAACCCCTTCTTTTGCATCCTGAGTAGAACACAATCTTGCAAATACCTCATTCATATACCTAAATGCCTTCACATAATCCATATCTTCAGCAGTGTAAAATGCCTTTTTGGCGAGTTGTAGGGCAATAGGGCTTTTGTTTGCAAGCTCTTTGGCTATTTTAAGGGTCTTTTGTTCTACTTCTTCTTCATCGACTACCATGTTAATCAGGCCTATTTTTTGGGCTTCTTCAGCATCTATGGTTTTTCCCAAAAGTAAAAGTTCTAATGCCCTTTTTCTGCCTATAGACTTAAGTACTGGAATTACAGGTCCAACACAATTTAAACCTACATTTATTGCTGTTAGCCCAAATTTGGAATTTCTCGCAGCAATGGCAAGATCACAGGCTGCTACAAGTCCCAGACCATTTGCTACTGCTGGACCATGGACTTGCGCTATTACAGGCTTATTCATCTGTGATATAAATAAAAGAGGGGATTCCATGGTTTCTATCCATTCCCTGTATTCCATTGTAGATTTATCGAAAAAATCACTAACATCAATACCTGCACAAAATGCCCGGCCAGCACCTTTTAAAATTATCACTCTGACTAATGGATCTTTGTCCATACTTTTAAGTGCTTCTTTTAACTCTGTTGCAAGTTCTAGAGAAAAGGTATTCAAATTTTTGGGTCTGTTTAGGGTTATAACTCCGACAAACTCCTCTGTTTTTTTGACAATTAAGGTCTTATATTCCATAATAATACCCCTTTTAACGTTAAAAAAACTGTGAATTTAACAATTTGATAATATTTTAAACCTTATTGTAGGTTTTGACAATAAAAAACCTTTTTAAGCAGCAATTCTCGCTGAGCTTATGAAGGTAGGATTTATTGGGTAATACATGAAAAAGGATATTTATTTTTTGCAAAGTATAGGGAACCAAGACAATATTGTAAAGTTCAGGGAAAAATTATCTAAATATGTATGGCATTAATAGGAATAATTGTCTTCCAAAAAACTCAATTTCAATTTAAAAGCTTATACAGATATTATGCTTAATATATCACATCCTCAAGGCACAAACCATGAGCTGGGGCTGTCATCGGAAGGAGGGTCCTGTCCTTTTGATTTATGAGGGTTAAAAATTCATCTAAGGACATCTTTTTTTTACCTATCCTCACCAGAGAACCCATTATATTTCTGACCATTTGTTTTAAAAATCCATTTCCAATAAAATAAAATACCCTCTCATACTGGGATAATCCTGGTGCGCAAAATATCTTATATATTTTTCTTGTTGTGTTTTTAACATTTGATCCCTTATTTTGGAAACAGCTAAAATCCCTTTCACCCTCAAGATATTTGGCAGCTCTTAACATAAGCTTTATATCAACTTTACCTATTTTCCAACAAAAGGGTGACCTCATTGGGTAAATAAAATCAGAATTTGTCCACAGGGTATATGAATATATCTTTGCCTTTGCACTATACCTTGCATGGAATTTCTCATCCACATATCTTGCTTCTATAATTGAAATATCTGTTGGTAGGAGACTATTTAATGCCTTTTGCCAGGGGATGTTTTTTTTATTTTCTGGTATGTCAACATGTGCCACCTGGCCAAGGGCATGGACACCTGCATCTGTTCTCCCTGCCCCATAAACTATGAGCCTCTTTCCCGCTATTTTAAAAAAAACATCCTCCAAACAACCTTGAACTGTTCTCTGGTCTGGTTGTATTTGCCATCCAGCAAAGTTGGTCCCTATGTAAGAAATCTTTAATTTTAACCTTAACATAGGAAAAACTACTTACCAAAAGGAGTCTGGAATTCCGTTAATGCTTCAGATAGTTCAGCCGCTTTTTTGGGGTCCATATTGGTTAAGATTTCACCAGCTATTCTACCTTTCATGCCTGCCATTATTTTGACTGCAAGTTGTTTGTCAAGAGTCTCTAAAACCTTTGCCGCCCTTGCAGGCTCCATATTTGAGTAAAGCTGAACTAAGTGTTTGATTTTCTTATTTTTTAAAACTTCTGCTCTATTTATTAATTGTTCTAATTTTTGTGCAAGCTCCTTTTGTTCTCGCAATTTTTCCTCTATTTTTTTCTCCAGCCTTTTTAATTCCTCCTCCTTTCTTTTTAATTCCTCTTCTTTTGCCCTTAATTTTTCCCACTGTTTTGCCAAAAGTTTGTCTGAAGGTTTTGGAATATCAAAATCTTTTGGTTCAGCGGCCTGGGCAAATTCCACACTAAAAACTCTAGTTGGAGCTTGCTTTTTTTGTGAAACAGGATGTTGTATGGTTTTGTTTTTTTGTAATTTTGGAATAATTTCTATGGAAAGATTATATATTAAATAGGATGTCTTCATTAAAGAGATTATAATAATTAATGTAACAGTACTAATTAAGAAATTTTTCATATCTAAGCGTGGAAATTTCATCGATTTCCTTTTGTTCTTTTTTTTGTTCTTCATAAATAAACCTTTTATGGTCCTTTTGCTTTAATTTTTCCAATTTTTTTCTTTCAATGGTTTTTAAGACAAGATCTTGCCTTAAAACTTCTGCTTTTTGGGAGAGATCTTTTAACTCTTTTTTTAATTGGTCAATATAGAGTGAAATATTTTTTTCAGATTCTTTGTATAACCAGAGAGTATGTTCAGACAAATTCCCCATTGAAATCACTTTTGAAATTTGATCAAGTTCTTGCTCGCATTTCTTTATTTGCTCTTTTTTTTGGGATATTAAAGAAAGTATTTTTGCCAGTCCCATCTTTGCCTGTTCTTCAATTTGTTCTCTGTAATCAAGGATGCGCTGAAGTTTAAATTGAAATTTAGCCATTTTATATCCAAGATAATTTCTTGCCAATAGTCTCAACAATGATTACCTTAATTTTTTAACACATAGTTAAGGAAGGGTCCTATGAGAGATAAACGCTCTATATATTTAAATACAATTTCCATACCAGAGGCAATTTTTAATATCAAGAAAGTTTTAGATATTCAATTAAAAGAAGAGGTTGTCCCAACTCATATGGCCCTTGGTAGAGTCACATCACGGCCTGTATATGCAAAATACTCCTCTCCCACATTTCACAGTGCAGCTATGGATGGGATTTGTGTTAGGGCCAAAGATACCTTTGGAGCAAGAGAAGGAAATCCCATAAAACTTAAAAAAGGCAGGGATTTTTTATATATAAATACAGGAGATCCCCTTCCCAAAGGCTTTGACGCAGTCATAATGATAGAATATGTCCAAAAAATTGACGATGAATACGTATCCATTGAAAAAGCTGCTTATCCATATGAACATGTGAGGAAAATTGGTGAAGATATTGTTGCAACTGAAATGATAATCCCACAAAACCATCAGATTACCCCATATGATATTGGGGCACTTTTATCTGGTGGAATTTATGAGCTCTTTGTAAAGGAAAAAGTGAAGATATCTATTATACCAACTGGAGATGAGGTATTGGACTTTGAGCTTAGGCCTAAGCCAGCTTTAGGACAGGTTATTGAGAGCAACTCCATGATGCTTAAGGCAATGGCAGAAAAGTGGGGATGTATTGTGAAGAGAATCCCGCCAGTTGAGGACGATTTAGATAAAATATGTGAGGCCCTATGCAGGGAACTGGAATCAGATGCACATATTGTAGTTATAGGGGCAGGATCTTCTGCAGGAGATAAGGATTATTCCAGGCGTGCCATGGAGAGGTTTGGAGAAGTAATTGTACATGGTATATCTGCAATGCCAGGAAAGCCCAGTATCCTTGGCTTTAGCCATAATAAAAAATTAATGGTAGGTGCCCCTGGATATCCTGTAAGTTCTGTTATTTGCTTTGAAAAACTACTAAAGCCATTGATATATCATATGGTATCCAGACCCATGGAGACCAAACCCAAAATACAGGTTATGTTAAACAGGAGAGTTCCATCAAAATTAGGGCAAAGAGAATTTATCAGGGTCGCCATTGCTCGGGTGGGAAAAAGATATGTTGCAAATCCCCTGAAAAGGGGAGCAAGTCAGATCACAACCCTAGTTAATGGTCAGGGTATTATTGAAATACCAGAAAATGTAGAAGGGATAAAAGAAGGGTCAATTGTAGATGCAGAACTTTTGGTTGATTTAAATTTAATAGAAAATACCCTTATGTGTGTTGGAAGTCATGACAATATCTTAGATCTCATTAAAAATGAACTAATGAAACTGGACAATCCAATAAGACTATCTTCGTCCCATGTTGGCAGTGTGGGTGGACTGGTGGCCGTAAATAGAGGGTCATCTCACTTTGCAGGCTCCCATTTATATGACCCAGATTCTGGAGACTATAATTTCCCTTTTATAAAAAAATACATACCTGACAAAGAAGTGGTAGTTGTTAATCTGGCAATTAGACATCAAGGATTTATGGTCAAAAAGGGAAACCCTAAGGGGATTTATAATTTAAAAGATTTAATCAGAAAAGATGTTGTTTTTGTAAATAGACAAAAGGGCTCTGGAACCAGGATATTGGTTGATGATTTACTGAAAAAAAATAATATATCGCCTGAACATATAAATGGTTATGATAGGGAAGAGTTTACCCATATGGAGATTGGTGTGAATGTATTATCGGGCACAGCTGATGTTGGAATGGGAATTTATGCTGCTGCCAAAGCACTGGGGCTTGACTTTATAGAAGTTGCTAGGGAAAGATATGACCTGGTTATTTTAAAAGAGTTTTTAGAAGATCCAAAAATAAAAACACTTTTAGAAATAATTTCCAGTGATTCTTTTAAGGCAAAAATTGAGGCCCTTGGAGGTTATGAGACTACTTTAACAGGTCATTTTATGAAACCAGGCATGGGGCTTTAAAAATATTAATTACCTTTAAAAGGGGGGTATTAAAATGAAATTTTTTATTGATACGGCTAATATTAAAGAAATTGAAGAAGCAAAAAAAATGGGGCTCATTGACGGAGTCACAACAAATCCATCACTTATGGCAAAAGAAGGTGGAGATGTTAATGAAATTGCAAAAAAGATTTGCGAGCTGGTAGATGGACCTGTTAGTTTAGAAGTGCTTTCAACTGATTTTGAGGGCATGGTGAAGGAGGCAAGGGAACTAGTAAAGTTTGGGCCAAATGTGGTTATTAAAATACCCATGACAGAAGAAGGGATTAAGGCTTCATATTTTCTGGAAAAAGAAGGTATTCCTACAAATGTAACCTTGGTCTTTTCTTTAAACCAAGCCCTGTTAGTTGGAAAGATTGGAGCATCTTATGTGAGTCCTTTTGTGGGAAGATTAGATGATATTGGCGAACAGGGGATGGAGTTGGTTCGAGAAATAGTGCAAGTATATAAAAATTACGACTTTAAAACCGAAATTATTGTGGCAAGCGTAAGACATCCAGAACATGTAAGACGGGCAGCACTTTATGGAGCACATATAGCAACAATTCCATTTAAGGTAATTAAAAAGCTTGCAGCCCACCCACTTACGGATATTGGTCTTGAGAAATTCTTAAATGATTTCAGAAAGGTACAAAAGGGATAAAAAACAGAAAACCAAGGAGTCATCTCTCATGGCATTTGTGAATGAAAATTTTCTAAAACTTCAAAAATCTTATTTGTTTGTTGAAATTGCAAAGAGGGTAGAGAAATTTCAAAAGGAAAATCCAGACATAGAGATCATAAAAATGGGCATTGGTGATGTTACTTTGCCTCTTCCTCAGGTTTGCATAGATGCTATGAAAAAGGCTGTTGAAGAGCTGGGTGATCCCGCTACTTTTAGAGGATATGGCCCTGAACAGGGATATGAATTTTTGCGTGAGAAAATAGCCAGATATGATTTTAATAACAGAGGGATTGATATTTCTAAGGATGAGATATTTGTAAGTGATGGTGCAAAATGCGATACTGGAAATTTTCAAGAACTCTTTTCAAATGATGCTAAGGTGGCTATTCCTGACCCTGTGTATCCAGTGTATTTAGATACAAATGTTATGGCTGGAAGGTCTGGTGATTTAATAGATGGTCGTTATAGTAATATAAAATATTTAGATTGCACTTATGAGAACAATTTTATTCCTGATCTTCCAGATGAAAAGGTGGATCTTATATATTTATGCTTTCCAAATAACCCCACTGGAGCTACCATTACAAAGGAACATTTAAAAAAATGGATTGACTATGCAAGGGAAAATAAAGCCATTATTTTGTATGATGCAGCCTATGAAGCCTTTATAACTGATCCCAATATCCCTCATTCTATTTATGAAGTTGAAGGAGCAAAGGAAGTTGCAGTGGAATTCAGGAGCTTTTCAAAGACAGCTGGTTTTACTGGTGTTAGATGTGCATATACTGTTGTCCCAAAAGAGTGTTTTGGTTACACAAAGGATGGAGAAAAAATAAGTGTCCACGACCTCTGGCTAAGACGTCAATCAACTAAGTTTAATGGCGTGTCCTATATAGTTCAAAGGGGAGCAGAGGCTATTTATTCAGAAGAAGGTAAAAACCAGGTAAAAGAACTTGTAGATTACTACCTAGAAAATGCAAAGATCATAAAATCAGCTATGAAAGAGGCTGATTTTATTTGTGTTGGAGGGGATAATTCTCCTTATGTATGGGTTAAAGCAGACATGAGTTCGTGGGATCTTTTTGATTTAATTTTGAAAAAATGTGGAGTTGTATGCACCCCAGGTTCAGGCTTTGGAAGATGTGGTGAAGGATATATTAGGCTTAGTGCTTTTAATTTTAAGGAAAATGTAGAAAAGGCCATGGAGAGAATTAAAAATGCAAAATTAAAATAATAGGACGATTCTACCAAACAGAGCTTGAGGTATAGAATATGAATGAGATTGGAAAATTGCTTATCCAGATTGGTATATTTCTCATAATAATTGGCATAATAGTAATGATTTTTCCAAAGATTCCTACCTCAAAATTTCCTTTGGGAAGACTTCCAGGTGACATTTATATAGATAAGCCAGGATTTAAATTCTATTTTCCCTGGGTAAGTTGCCTTCTTGCTAGCATAATCTTAAGTTTTATATTTTATCTATTCAGGAAATAGACAAAAATTTTAGATATATTTTAAGGGCACCTCGCTACTAGGAGGTGTCTTACTACTATGCTTTTCTCTTTAAAAACGTGAAAAAAATTTACGTTTTTTAGAGGAGCTTAAATCATTGCAAGTTCTTGAGTTATGATGGTTAAGCCTTGATGGATGAGGAGATAGGACTTTTCAATATTAATTAAATGGTTGTGATGCACTATGTTCTAAGTCCTTTTTAAAACACCTTGAAATTATAGGGTTTTTAAAAAAGTCGTTAGCACAAATTGGAGCCCAAAGCCACTTCCAGCCAAATTTAGTAACCGCATAAAATGATTTACCTTTTGCCTTTTTGACAATCTTTCTAGAGATTAATTTTTTCAATTCATAGCGAATTTGAGAGGAATTTCGGAAGTAGTTGGATAGAGCATTCTTAAGTTCAGAAGTTTTAAATCCAAAAGAGGAGTATTTGGTTTTAAGCAATTCTTTGATGAGAGCAAGTTGTCTATCTTTTCTGAGGTCAGGAGCAAGGACCTTATGGTTAAGGTGGTCAAGAACAGGTTTTGAAAACATGTTCGGTTCAATCTCACATAATGAGGAGAGATCAACGTCAGCACAACAATTGAGGAATTTGTTATTGGCATCAAGATCTTTCCATAAATAGGCGAAGATAGAGAACAGGTTTTTTAAGCCCCAGCGATTTAGGGTTGTTAATGGTGGTTCCTGCCCGCCAGTGCCTCGACAATATGTGGTATTTAACTAGAGAAGGCAGGGTATAGCAAGTTTGTAGTTTTAATGAAAGGGTATCAAGGCGATTGGCAGGCGGGTCGGTCCTAATGAGATAGCCAGTTTTGTTGTATTGTTTGACAGAATTACCTCTAAACCAGTGTTTAATGCAGCGAGTAGTTATTGTCACTTTTAATCCTCGAACACAGGGAAAGAAGCTTCACACATTTAGGATCAAGCTGGAAAAAGTGCGCCAGGCGCTTCTAAAATTTCGATACATAGCTATCCCCTTCATTTTTATTTCAGTTAATTGGTATAATTTTAAACATTATCACAGCAAAATTAAGTTTGTTACGCCTGAACAGAGACACTTAAGGCTTGGATATTGAGATTTTAGCCAAGCGTAAAAATGTATACAAAAACGCCCCTTCTAAACATCCAGAACAGTGGTCTGGAAACATTCGGAATTGGGATTCTATTTAAAGTGTTAATCTCATTCCAGGAACTAAACAACATCTTATTAAAAAGGTTGCTTGATGGAAAAAAATAAAATAACTTTTGGTGACATCTTTACTGACATTCAGGGATCCTATGTCTGTATATTTTTGTAAGAGATAGCTTACAATCACTGCATTTTTATAATAAAGACATGCCAGTCCAATGGAAAGAACTGTTCTATATCCACATCGGTCTATAAAACAATCAGGGATAGTGTGTTTAACCTTACATGATTGGATTTAGATTATACTTGCAATTTAATCAAAAGAGAATTCTGTATGTAAATAAAATTTTAGTTAATTGAGTTTTGGATTGCTAAAAGATTTTTATTTAGTTATATTTTAGTTGATTTGCTTTGTTGACCTTTTAAAAACTTTTCTTAGGAGGTTTGTATGGGCGTAAAAAAGATTCCTAGGACGCCATCAGCTTATTCTTTCCCTCTTTTAATAAAAAATCTTCTAAAATTTCCCCTGACATATAACCCAGATCAGGAGATAGTGTACAGGGACAAGTTTAGATATACCTATAGAGATTTTGTAAAAAGGGTCCATAAACTCGCCAATATGTTAAAATCTCTGGGCGTTAAAGAGGGGGATGTAGTTGGTGTAATGGATTGGGATAGCCACAGATTTTTAGAATGTTTTTTTGCTGTACCAATGATGGGTGCTGTGCTCCATACCATAAACATAAGACTTTCACCTGAGCAGCTCCTCTATACAATAAATCATGCAGAGGATGACGTAATTTTGGTAAATTCAGATTTTATTCCTTTGCTTGAAAAAGTTAAGGACCAAATAAAAACAGTGAAAAAATTTATTCTCTTAACTGATGAGAAAGAAATTCCCTCTACGTCTCTAGATCTTGAGGGGGAGTATGAAGATCTTATTAAAAATCAGAGTGAAGAATATGATTTTCCTGAATTTGACGAAGATACCATGGCAACCACTTTTTACACAACTGGAACCACTGGATTGCCAAAAGGGGTTTATTATAGTCACAGACAAATAGTATTACACACTTACGGACTCATATCTATATTATGTACTACAGGATATGGTTTTAAAATTGATAATAGTGACGTGTATATGCCTCTTACTCCTATGTTTCACGTCCATGCCTGGGGCATGCCATATATGTTTACCTGGATTTGTGCAAAGCAGGTCTATCCAGGTCGATATGAGCCTGAAATGATTTTAAAATTAGTCCTTCAAGAAAAGGTTACCTTTTCTCACTGTGTACCAACTATACTCCACATGTTGGTTACATCTCCAGTTATCAAGCAGATAAATCTTTCCAACTGGAAAGTAGTTATTGGTGGTTCTGCTCTACCCCAGGGACTTTGTAAAGAGGCCTTAAAGTATAATATCAACACAGTCACCGCCTATGGAATGTCTGAAACTTGTCCCGTGCTCACAGCAGCTCTCTTAAAGCCACACATGGTTGATTGGGACATAGAAAAACAAGTTCCAATTAGGTGCAAAACTGGGATTCCTATCCCCAATGTATTGTTAGAAGTAGTCGATCCGATGGGAAATCCCCTACCCCATGACGGGAAATCCACAGGAGAGGTGGTAGTAAGGGCGCCCTGGTTAACTCAAGGCTATTTAAAAAATCCTGAAAAGAGCGAACAGTTGTGGCAAGGTGGCTGGCTACATACTGGAGATATTGGATATATTGATGAACAAGGATATTTAAAAATTACAGATAGATTAAAGGATGTAATTAAAACAGGTGGCGAGTGGATATCTTCACTGGAATTAGAGGATATTTTAAGTCAACACGAGGCAGTTAGTGAAGCTGCTGTGATTGGTGTTCCAGATGAAAAGTGGGGAGAGAGACCTCTGGCACTAGTTGTATTACATGAAGAATTTAAGGGAAAGGTTAGTGAAGATGAACTAAAAGAACATTTTAAAAAATATGTAGCTGACGGCACTATTCCAAAATATGGAATCCCCGATAAGATAGAAATTGTAAATCAAATTCCAAAGACAAGTGTTGGAAAGATAAATAAAAAAGAAATAAGAAAGATGTATCAATAAAACTGAGGGGGCTAACTATGCCCCCATTATTCACCTAATTCTTTTGATCTTTTGCATGCCTGATGAAGTGCATCTATTATTGCGCCCCTAACTGCCATTCTGTCAAAGTGGTTCAGGGCAGCTATAGTAGTGCCTGCTGGAGATGTGACCATCTCTCTCAACCCTGCCAGACTCTTGTCTAACTCTTCTATCATTTTTGTGGTGCCGCTAAGCAGTCCTTTGACCATCTCAATTGATATCTGTCTTTGAAAACCCAATGATACCCCTGCCTCTACAAGTGCTTCTAAAAAATAAATAATATACGCAGGCCCTGAACCTATGAGGGCAGTGTATGCATCTATGTAATCTTCCTCGATTTCAAAACACTTACCCAATACATTGAAAAGCTCAATTACTTTTGCATGAATGAACTCATCTATCTCTTCTTGAAAACATATTGCAAACATTCCTTTGCCCACCAAGGCTGGAGTATTTGGCATAATACGGACGACCTTGGCCCTGCCACCACACCATTTTTTTATTTTTTTTATCTTAATCCCAGCACAGATAGACATTAGGATATGAGAATCTAAAAACAGATCTTCATATTTTTTTAGAAGAGCTTTTACTTGAGTGGGCTTAACAGCTAAAAGGATGTAGCTGGATTTTTGAATCAACTCTGGAATATCCTTGGCCTTTTCTACCTTTAGCTCCCTACAAATTTTGTTTAACTTTTGTTCATCTACATCATAGCCAATAAGTGAGATGTCTTTTAAAGTACTCCACCCTTTTAAAATTGCCCCTCCCATATTGCCTGTGCCAATAACTCCGATTGTGTCCATTAATTATAATACCTCCAGTTTATTGAAAAAATAGGCTATTTCTTTTACAGCATTTTCTTGACTATCAGATCCATGAACTGAATTTTTTTCAACATCCAAACCAAATTGTTTTCTGATTGTGCCTTCTTTTGCTTCTTTTGGATTTGTTGCCCCCATAAGTTCTCTATATCTTTTTATAGCGTCTTCTCCTTCTAAAACAGCTACAACTATTGGACCTGAACTCATATAATTTGTGAGACTGTCAAAAAAAGGCTTTTCTTTGTGAACTTCATAAAAACCTTCAGCCTGTTTTTTGTTTAGGTGGAGCATTTTCAAGGCCTTGATTTTTAAACCTGCTCCCTCAATCATCTGTAAAATCTTTCCTATCAGATTTCTCTCAACAGCATCAGGTTTAATAATACACAGGGTCTGTTCAACCATATCTTCCTCCTATTGTTATAGATTATCTGTATATAAATCAGAAAAATTTTTATAACTTATCCATTTCAATGTCAAATTCTTAATTCTAAACATGGTAATTTGGAAACTAACATATTTTTATTTTATTTGATAATAGATTATTGCTTTTTTTATTTGAAAAAATAATTTTAACACCTTCATTTCTTATTCTATAACAGGTTTTGGTCCTTACGAAATATCACAAAAACTTAATAGAAGGGAGGAGGTAATGAGAAAATTAAATTGTTTTGGACTCGCATGTCCAGGACCTGTTTTAAAATGTAAAGAAGTCATTGAATCTGAGAACCCTGAACGTTTAGAAGTCCTGGTTGATAATATAGCAGCAAAGGAAAATGTATCTCGTTTTTTAAAGTCAAGATCATATTCCGTTGAAATTAAAGAAGGAAAAGAAGGATTTAGACTTGTTGCAAAATTATCCCATGGAGTTATAGGGGATGGTGTAATAAAAGAGAAGGACCTCTCTCACTATTCTTGTGAAATTACACCCCCTAATGAAATACAAGATAAACAGCTGGTATTTATTACTTCAGATGTAATAGGTCATGGAAATGATATATTGGGTAAAAAACTTATGTTGAATTTTATAAAGACCTTACCTGAAATGGGTAAATCTTTATGGAGGATTATTCTACTTAACGGCGGGGTAAAACTTGCAACAGAGGATGGAGAAATATTAGAGGCCCTAACGGCACTGGAAAAATCTGGTGTGTCTATTTTAGTTTGCGGCACTTGTCTTGATTTTTTTAAACTTTTGGACAAAAAAAAGATTGGAGAGACAACTAATATGTTAGACGTGATAACAAGCCTACAGATGGCATCAAAGGTGATTAAGATTTAAATGGCAGAAAAAATTAGATTAAATCGCTTTCTAGCCCGTGCTGGTGTGTGTTCCAGGAGACAGGCAGATGAATTAATCAAAAAGGGATGTGTTAAGGTAAATGGGATTATTGTAACAAGGTTGGGCACAAAGGTTGATATTAATGATGAAGTTGTTGTAAATGGAAAAAAGATATCAATAAAGGCCTTTAAAAATAAAAAATTTACATACATAGCCTTATATAAACCAATTAAAGTTGTAACCACCCTGTCTGATCCCCAAAAAAGGAGGACAGTTTTAGATATATTGCCTGAAAACTTGCGTAAGCTGGGACTGGTGCCTATTGGAAGGCTGGACTATTTTTCAGAAGGGCTTTTAATTTTAAGCAATGATGGGGATTTTGTTTATAAGATGACCCACCCAAAATTTCACCTAAAAAAGGTGTATGTAGTTAAAATTAAGGGGGTTGTTCAAAAGACACATCTAAAAATTATGAAGAATGGGATGGAGCTAAAGGATCTTAAATATAAACTAGCGCCAGTAAATGTCCAAATTTTAAAAAAAATAGATCCCACTCATTTTATTCTAAAATTTGAGCTAATGCAGGGGATAAATCGTCAGATAAGAAGGATGTGTCATGCCCTTGGATGGAAAGTTTTGAAATTAAAAAGGATCATGCATGGCCCTGTGAAATTAGGAGGATTAAGACCTGGGGAATTTAGGTATTTAAGTGAAAAAGAAATTAAAAAGTGTATAGAACTTTTTAAAAAATAAACAGAAAAAAATTCTATAAGTACCTCTTATAAAAAATTCTTATAAAAAATAAAGCTTTAAAATCAAATTATTTCTCACCGAGAATTGCTAAACTTTGATCAAATAACTTGACAAAAATATTATTTGTTTGGCAAAAAAATTAACATCTTTAAAATAACTTATTCTAAGGAGGATTTATGATGAGTATGTCAAAATTTAGAAAATTTGGTATTTTTTTGGGTATCTTCTTTTTTATGTTATTCTTATATGGATGTAGCGGAGGGGGTGGAAGTGATGAAACATCTCCAACACCCACTAAAAATTATGGGAGTTCATCGTTGAGTGGGGTAATAACAGATTCATCAACAAGAAGTGTTAGGGGAAACGGTAATGGGGTTCAAGGTACAGTTAGTTTAATTGTGGATTTGGACGGAGATGGGACATATAACTCTACTGAGGACAAGACCTATAATGGAGTCATTCAAAATAATGCTTTTTCCTTTACAAATGTTATTGTAAAGGAAAAGGGCATTACAAATGCCAAACTTACTATAAAAAAAGATGGTTGTGCTCCTTATGAAAAAATTGTTGAACTAGAAGCGGGAGGATCTCTTCAAGTGAAGGCACAGGTTAATCCTGTAGAAAAGGTTACAGTAAATATACCTAGAAAAAGAGACGGTGGTTATATAATCTTTGGTATAAAAAAAGAAGCTGATGGGAGCCAAAAGGCTTTTGCAAAAAGAGCTACGAGAGCTGTATCTATAAATGGAACTGAGGCACAAGTAGCAGTTCCAATAAACAATATACCCGAAGAAGTAGAAAAAATAACTGCTTCTTTAAAACTTTTTAATAGTGGAAACAAAAATGATCTCAAACAATTTCCTGGAGAATTCAAAGGAACAGGATATCCTTTAACTAAGGCGGATACAGATGTAGTTCAACTTAAGTCTATTGCTTTTCTTTACGCAGAATTTTCAGATCAAAATGGAAGTAAAGTAAATTTTGTAAAACAAGAGGAAAAAAGAGATGGCACTTGCTCTAACCTGGAAGTAACTTTGAATGTACCAAATAGTCAAATTGATGATCTCATAGATGATGTACCTAATAATGGACAATATGACGTTCCCATATGGAGATACAACCCAAATACTGGCATATGGGAATACATAACAGAGGGTCAGTTATTTTATCAAAATGGAACCTCAGTTAAAAATAATGCTACTCTTAGTACAAAAGAAAGCTATTATGTAATAGGGTGCCTTCCTCCAGGATGGACTTATTGTAACCTTGACTATGGAGTATGGTTAGGGGAACAGCCAAAACAGGTTACTGTTTGTATTAAGGCCGTTGACCAAAACAATGATCCCGTACCAGGTGTATGGATAGAAGCTAGGGGACAGAGTGACGCAGGCAATACATTTGTAGATAGTTCTACAGACAATAATGGAAATGCAAAATTAAAAATCTCTATACCAGGAAATGTTAATGAAATTAATGCTATTGAAGACAACTATAACTTTTACTGGTACTATTCTGCATATGGGTGGACAGAAAATAAAATAGATCTATCTAATCTCCAAGGAGACGAAACTTCTGGATGTGATTATTATCTAAATATACAGATTAATAATCCCTTTAATGCAAAATTAAAAGTCTCAATTAAAGATTCCTCAAACAATCCATTGGCAAATAAATGGATAACAGTCTATGATGAGAATTATTATTATAAGTCAAAACAAACTGGCTCCAATGGAGAAGCAATCTTTAATGTAAAATCATATACTCAATATTATATATCAACTATAGGACAAAACAAACGGGCCATGGTAAATAATAACAGAGATTATGATGAAGTGGAAGATAACGGAAATTTAGCATCTGTAGAATTTCAGAAATTATCCAATGTAGCACCTAAAGTTTCTATATATTTATCTCCATCATGGCCAGTAAAAGCTGGTACATCTGTTACAGCCTACATATATAGCTGGGATTCAGACCAGGATAATTTAACTCTTCAATCTGCAAAACTAGTCGATATGGATTTAAAGGATAAATGTACACCAGTATATTCATATGAGGGTTATGCTCAGTGGAAATGTATCATCGATACCACAGATTTAGATGCTGGAGATTGGACTTTTACAACTAAAATTTCTGATGGAAAAGCAACCTCAACTAAGTCAGCTTCACTGACAATTTCAGAGAACAGACCTCCTCAAATTTATGGAATAAACATTCAAGATAAAAATCAAAATTATATTTATGATTGGACAAATCTAAAAACTAACACAGAATATACTTTTATAGCATATGCATGGGATCCAGACGGAGATTCCTTAAATTATAGTTGGAAATATGAGAGTGCTACAAAAGTAGCCGGCAATTCTTCGGAGAAAAATACCCATGCCTTTACTAGTGAGGGGAATTATACAGTCACTGTTACTGTATGTGACTATAATGAAAACCCAAAATGTAGCACTTATAGCATCAATGTACATGTTGGAAATACTCCACCCAAAATTTACGCAGCAGGAACAACCACTGTAAATCCTGAATTAGGTGGAGAAATAAATGTTTTTGCTATAGCAGAAGATCCTGATGGAACATTAAATACCAACAGCTTTACTTGGGAAATTGATGGACAACCTGTTGATCCCCAAAATCCATCTTACTCAGACAAATCTTACAGTGCTACATTAACTCTTCCTTTCTCCCAACCAAATACTGGATATTTTCTTGTTAGCCTGACAGTAACTGATGCTGATGGGAAAACTACTACTGAGGACTTCAAAGTTTTGGTAGGTAGCCCTTCAAATGTAACAGATGCTATGGCTCTGTTTATTCGAAAACCAACTGAGCAAAATTATGATAACCTTTTAGATTTGATAAACAACCTGCCAGAATCAAAAGAAAATCATCTCTGGAAAGCTACTGCCACTTTAATGATGTTATATAGAGATAATCAAACCTTTTTTAACAATATAGGCATTAATCTTAATTCAGATATTAATGACATAAAAATAGAAGATGTAATCTATAAATTTCTTAAGTTGGCGTCTTATGACCAGAATTTAAAAACTGTTTTAGATGACATAATAAATAAATTAGACTCTGTTATTTCAGATTTAACTCAGGCAGAAGGAATAAATACAAGTATTACTCTTAACACATTTGATACAATCTATTTTGATAATCTGGATGTAAAAATTATGGAATTTCTTGTCAAAATGACTAAAGCTGTTTGTTTATATCTTCAGACAGTTGATTTTAATAATATAACAGATTGGACAATAGATGGAACAGATATTAGGGAGATGATTAAAAATGGAAGTGAAATTACTACTGAACAGTTTATGGAAATTCTAAATAAAAATACAAAGCTGCTAACTTATGTAAATAAATCAAAGTTAACGGAATTTAAAGAAGCTATATCAAATGCCGTTGATAGTTATAAAGATGTTATTGAAATCTTGAAGGGATTGACACAACAGGAGCTAAAAGAAAGGTACCAAAATGCATTTAACCTTGATACTGATGAACAAGAAAAGTTAGCTGAAGCACTGAATAAATCTTTTGATTCTTTCATATCTGCTATGGAAAACTCTAATGAAGACTTAGTGATTTTTGACGAAAAAGATGTCAAAACACAGGTTATTGATGGAGGAGACGGTTATTACTATCCACAAAATGTTTATGACATTTATTTGTATTATTACAAACCTCTTGATAATGATATCACAGTGTATAATCTAATAAATGGAAATATATCTCCAAGAGATATTCTGGTTAAAGCACAGCAGGCAGGAGAAGAATATTCACCTTATATCTTGGACACTAATCAAGGAACAAATGGATCTGAACTATTTGCTAAAAATGTAGTTGAGACAGACTGGTCTCATCCTATAAAGACATATTCAGTATCAATAGCATCGATTTCAGTAGAAGATAATTCGTTCAGCGACTGGGATAGTGTAGATAGTTTTTATACAAATGGTAACTTAGATATTAAGATAGCAAGAAGCAATGACAATCAATACTTTTATGTTTACGTATCCGGTCCTGATGGATTTGGTGAACGGTTTTCTACCTATTTTTTCAAGGCTTTTCCATACGAGTTTTCCAAATATTTTGGACTAAGTATTAATTACTATAATGGAAGTATCGATGCTCATTACTACAATGAATCAACATTTGAAGATATAAATCCATCTGATATTCATTTTGATAATAATAAGGTAGAAGTGAAATTTCCAAAATTAAATGAACTACTTGAAAAAGGAGGTATAAATGGCTTTTATATAGACCAGCCTTCAGGTTTTCATCAGGAATCAATAAAACTACTTCCTGAAATAGAAATCACAAATCCATAACAATTTGATTAAGGAGGGCTCTCTGAGCCCTCCTTAATTAACTAATTTTTATGAAAACATATTGGATTCATAAAATCTTTTTACTTATAATAATCATAATAGTATTAATTTCATACGTACTGTATAAAAATTCTAAAAAACAAAAATCCTCTACTATTCATATACCCCGAATAACACAAATAGGGCCTTATGGGAAAGATATTGAAATTACAGAAAAAATAGATGACCTAATAGTAAAGTTTAAGGCTAAACGCCTATTTTTTAAAAAATCAAGTATCTTTATATTTAAAAGTACACTTTACAAAAAACTCGTTGCCCAGGATATTAAACTCATTGTACAAAAAAATGGCAAAAAATTATTAGTTTTGAAAAAAAAACAACAGGTTTTAAATCCTGATTTAAATCGTATATGTATTAATTACCCTCAAATTATATATCCTTCAAACATTGCTCCTCCGGAAAAGGTGATTATTGACAAAAATAGATCAAAAATTCTTTTTAATTATAAGACAAAAACTGTAAATTTTTATAACTTATTTAAGTAAGTCATAAAAATAGGGACGGGCGAATAATGCTTCATTAAACTTACTAAATTCTATGCCAATTAAATAGTCGATGCTTAAAAAATATATAATTTACTGAAAATACTTTACAAAATGTTTGTTATAATGTAATATAAACGACCAGAAAATGTTTAAAACAGGTAAAAAGGTGGTAGAAAAGAATAAAAAAATGGAAGGGAAATTATATGCAGACATGTATGCCAAAGCGTAGAATACCACATTTGATATGTGGAGATTTATTAGATTTTATTAATCCTGATGATCCTTTGATAATTTTATCTAAAAAAATTCCATGGAAAGAATTTGATAAAGCATTTGCGAGTAAATATAGTAAGCGGGGTCGTCCTGCCAAATCTACTAGATTGATGGTTGGACTTTTAATGTTAAAACACTTGTATAATTTAAGTGATGCAAAAGTAGTGCAGATGTGGACACAGAATCCATATTTTCAAGCTTTTTGTGGAGAAAGTAGATTTAGATGGTCTCCTCCATGTGCTCCATCAGAGCTTACACATTTCCGAAAACGCATAGGAGAAGATGGTGTAAAGAAAATATTTGAAATATCTGCTCAATTACATAAAGACAAAATTCAAGAAAAAGAGATAGTTGTAGATACTACAGTTCAAGAGAAAAATATTACATTTCCAACAGATACAAAGTTAATGTGTAAAATTATTTCCAAATGTAGAAAAATAGCTAAAGAAGAAGGAATAGTTTTACGTAGAAGTTTTAGAAGAGAGTTACCTGAGTTGTTAAAAAAAATAAGATTTAACAAGAGGTCAAAGGATAAGAAAAAAGTTAAAAAAGCCAGAAAAAGGATTAAGACTATAGCTGGGATATTGATTAGAGAAATAAAACGTAAATTGCCAGAAGATGTTTATCCCAAGTATGTAAAACAAATAGAACTATTTGAAAAAGTGCATTCTCAAAAGAAAAAAGATAAAAATAAAATTTATAGTCTTCATGAACCAGGAGTCTATTGCATAAGCAAAGGTAAAGAACATAAGAAATATGAATTCGGTTCAAAGGCAGCTATAGCAATGACAAAAAATAGTGGAGTAATAGTTGCTGCAGTAAATTTTGAAAGAAATCAATATGATGGTCATACATTGCCAAAAGTATTGTGTCAAACAGAGGAGATAGTAGGAAAAAGACCAGAGGTGGCCATTTGTGATAGGGGATTTAAAGGTAAAAGCAAAATAGGCTCAACAAAAATTATTATCCCAAAGAGTCCTAAAAAGAAAGCAACACCCTATCAAAAATCCAAGATGCGTAAGAGATTTAGACGAAGGGCGGCGATAGAACCAGTAATAGGCCATCTAAAATCAGATTTTCGTTTAGCCAGAAACTTTCTAAAAGGGACAATAGGAGATACAATCAATTTACTGTTGGCAGCAGCAGCTTATAACTTCAAAAAGCTGATGGATCAGCTTGCCTTTTTTTTGTTTCTTTTTATTTTTCGTCCTTTTTTTACAAAAAAATATCAAAATTAAGAGCCGATGAATGAATCTTGAGCTTAATCTAAAGTGAGTATGGAAAAAATTTTAGAATAAAATTTAATAAAAGGCTTTTTTTAAGCATCGACTAAATAGATTTCCTTAAATTTTCCTATAAATTGTTCATAATATTTTTTTCTTTTATCTGCTCCAAGGCCTTGCCTTCTGAGTCTTTATCTACTACTTTAAATTCTATAAGATAAACTCTGTCTTTATATTTTACAGTTAAATCCACCCTGCCTTTATTAGAAGTGACCTGGGAAGATACATCAAGCCCAGCGCCGTTAAACAAAGCATACACTATTGATGCATAATACCCTTCATATTTATCAAGCTCATTTTTTCGATAAAATTCATAGGATATACCAGCAAAAAAGCTGTGTAAAATATCTTTTAAATCTTCTATTCTATTTTGTTGGAAAATTTTGATTAAACCTACTTCAGTCTGGTCCTTTAAAGGCGGGCTTGGGGTAAGATAGGATAAAAAGGCATCATTAAAACTCATCCTGACTTCTAAATTGGGATAAGTTAGAGTATAGACATTTTTATTGCCCATGCGAGTAAAGTCTTTAATTGTAAGATACCCTGTCTGGAATAGTAGATTTTCTGGATAGATATTATCAATATCAAGATTGGATAAAAGCTCTTCTCCTACTTCAAGGTTTTCTACATCAAGCAAATAATAGTTATTCTGTTTAAACAGCTTTATCAAAAATGTAGGAGTGCCAGTCTCAAACCAGTAGGATTTAAAAAACTTTTTATCAAAGAGCAGTAGAATATCAAAGGGATTGTAGACACTTTCTCCAAGCCATCTGTAGCCATTATACCACCTTTTTACCTCATCAATGTCAAAATCCTTTAATCTGTCTGCAAATACTTTTTCTAAGTCAGATTGGGTATATCCACAAATAGTTGCAAATGATGGATCTAAAGTAATATCGTTTAATTGGTTTAATCCACTAAAAATAGACACCTTTGAAAACCTGGATACCCCTGTTAAAAATACAAGCTTTAAATATGGATCAGCATCTTTTAGCACTGAATAAAAATCTTTTAATATCTCTCTGTTTTCTTTTGCATTTTCTATATTTTCTATTGCATCAAGGATGGGTTTGTCGTATTCATCCACGAGCACCACAACTGGCTCTTTGTATTTCTCATATAAAAGGATTATTGTTTGTTCAAATTTTCCCTTTAAGGTTGGATAGGACAATTTTATGTTGTGCTCTCTCTGTATCCCTAAAAAAATTTCTTCAATGCTAATTTTTAAATCATCTGGTGTGCGGTGACCACCCCTTCCAAAGCTTATTTTAACAACTGGATATCTTTTATCCCAATTCCATTTATCGTAGATATAGAGTCCTTTAAAAAGCTCTTTATTGCCAGAAAAGGCCTCTTTTAGAGTATCTAGAAACAAGGATTTTCCAAACCTCCGGGGCGACTTAAAAAATAATACCCCCCTCTCTCAAGTTTTTTAACAAAAGGTGTCTTATCCACATAATAGTAATCATCTCTAATCATCTTTTTAAAACTCTGAATACCAATTGGCAAATATTTCATAATTGCTCCTTGAGGCCAAAATTTCTATATTCATGACTGTATAAATAAATTTTAAAATTTGCAAGAGGTTAAAAATCACAGTTAATCTCTAAAAAAGGCCAGTTTAATTTTTTATAGAATTATTGTCCTCAACACATCTATCTTGTATTTTTTGACTTTTGCTGTTAAAATTCTATTTTATGAAAGGTAAACATAGGCTTGTAATAATTGGTTTAGATGGGATGTCTGTGTCCCAGCTAAGGTTTGTATGCAAAAAATTTTCACTAAAAAATCTGTCAGAATTCATTAAAAAGGACAGTTTAATTTCCATTTCATCTGAACTTCCAGAACTATCACCTGTTAATTGGACATCTTTTTATACAGGCAAAGGGCCAGAAGAACATGGGATATTTGGTTTTGTTGATTTAGATCCCAGGTCATACAAAATTTCAATCTCTGATTTTACAAAAGTAAAATGCACCACTATTTTTGATAAACTGGGACAAAAAAATATTATTTCAAAGGTGATCAACCTGCCAAACACATATCCTGCACCTCCAATCAGGGGAGTTTTGATTTCAGGTTTTGTGGCAATGGACCTTGCAAATTCAGTTTATCCAAAGGTCTATTTGCCCATATTAGAAGAGATAGATTATAAACTTGAACCTGATACAATAAAAGGAATAAGGGATCCTGATCATTTATTAAAAGAGGTTCTTCTCTGTCTTGAGTCTAAAAAAAAGGTTATAGATCTCCTATGGCCAGACCTTATATGGGATATTTTTGTCTTGATTTTTACTGAGACTGACAGGATAAATCACTTTTTATATCCAGCTATTTTTGATGAAAAAAATCCTCTTCACTCAATTTGTAAAGAATTTTTTAAAAAATTGGACCAAATTATTGGAGATATACTGGATAGATTTTCGTCTCTTCCATCACCTAAAAGACTTATGGTGGTCTCTGACCACGGATTTACTGAACTGATCACTGAGATTGATATAAATGTGATACTTAAATCCGCTGGGATGTTTTTTTTAGAACACAAACCCAAATCAGAGTTAGACGCTTCATTTATATCTGAGAAAACAGTGGCATTTGCACTTGATCCTGGCAGGATATATGTACATAAAAAGGGAATTTATTCGCGGGGTAGGGTGAGCAAAGAAGATTACAAAAAAGTAATCAATGATTTAATTTCTTTACTTAAAGAAGTTGAATTTAAAGGACAGAAGGTATTTGAAAAAATATATCTTTGTGATGAACTCTATCCAGGTTCAAAATTTATAAATACTCCAGATATAGTGGCAATTTCTAAAAGAGGTTTTGATTTAAAGGCAAAGTTTGATAGGGACTCTGTTTTTGGACATTATGGTCGCTTTGGTACACATTATAGAGATGATGTCCTTTATTATGATTCAAAATTATCTGGTAATATTAAAAGAGTCAGAGACATAGGAATTGAAATACTAAGACATTTTCAAAATTTTATATACACCTAAGGGTGTTGATAAATAGTTGTTAGAAATTAAGAAAAAGGAGAAGCCATGATGGAAGATATTGCATATATTCCAATTTCTCAAGAATTAATAATGACCATTGAAAAGTTAAAAGAAAAACAAGAAACTGTTCAGGATTTTATAAAAAGACTAATAGAAGAGTTTGCTTTTCAACAAGATATAGAATTAGCACAATTAGAAAAAATGAGAGAATTGTGGAATAATGAGGAAGATAATATATGGGACAGTATGATTTAGCTTTTGGAGATATTATTTTAGTAGAAGTTCCATTTACAGATAAATTGGAAGTAAAATTAAGACCAGCATTAGTGTTATTTGAAGAAAAAAAGAATGTAATAATAGCAGGCATTACAAGTAACTTAAAGATGGGAGGGATATTACTACCTAAAAGTGAAGGATTGATAGTAGATAGTGTTTTAAAGTTAAACTATATTTTTACAGTTTCAGAAAGTAGAATAAAGAAAAAACAAAGCGGTCAGAGGGCCACTGAGCTTAGCATTGTAGAAAATTACATTACTGTTTTTATGGAGAAAGTGTTATGATAGATTTAGAAAAGGAATTAAATGAGGCTCAATTTGAGGCAGTAACCACAATACATGGTCCTGTATTGGTGATTGCTGGAGCTGGAAGTGGTAAGACCAGGACTATTGTTTATAGACTGGCCCATCTTGTGGATTTGGGTATAAACCCTTCCTCTATTTTATTACTTACCTTTACCAAAAAAGCTGCACAGGAGATGTTGCTCAGGGCAGGGAAATTACTTGGGGCAAAGATGGAAGGAGTGGTAGGGGGAACATTTCACTCCTTTGCTAACTTTATACTCAGGCGATTTGCAAAGGAAATTGGATATTCCTCTGATTTTACTATCATCGATCAATCAGATTCACAGGATATCATCAAACAACTAAAGGAGAGCAATAAAATTGCTACAAAAGACAAAAGCTTTCCTAAAAAAAGCACTATTTTTTCTCTTATATCAAAAATGCGAAACAAAGAGATTCCTCTGGATGAGACAATTGCATCTGCATCTTCCCATCTTTTGATCTATTTAGAAGATATAGAAAAATTATATAAGTTGTATACTGATTTTAAGAAAGAACATAATTTAATGGATTATGATGATCTGTTATTTAATTTAGAAGAGTTATTCTTATCAAGAAAAGATATTTTAGATTTTTTGAAAAAAAGATATCAGTTTGTTATGGTTGATGAATATCAGGATACCAATTTAGTGCAGGGCAGAATTATATCTTATCTGGCAGGTAAAGATGGAAATATTATGGCAGTTGGAGATGATGCTCAATCTATATATTCCTTTAGAGGGGCTACAGTTAGAAATATATTAGATTTTACCAATATATTTAAAAATTCTAAAGTCATTTTACTGGAAAAAAATTATAGGTCTGTTCAGTCTGTTTTAGATTTTAGTAATGCTATTTTAAAAAATGCAACAGAAAAATATGAAAAAAGACTTGTTGCTGTAAGAGAAAAAGGTATTCGTCCTCAGATTATTAGAACCATTAGTGACCAGACTCAAGCTGTTTTGGTTGTAAATAAGATTATCGAACTATCACGTAAATATCCTTTAAATGAAATAGCTGTTCTATTTAGAGCTGGATATCAATCATATCCTGTTGAGGTTCAATTAAATAGAGCTGGAATTAAATACAAGAAATTTGGTGGTCTGAAATTTTCAGAAGCAGCTCATATAAAGGATGTAATTGCATATCTTAGACTTATACTCAATCCAGCAGATTTTTTGTCCTGGCAGAGGGTATTTTGTCTGATCCCTAAAATCGGGCCAAAGACTGTGAAAAAGCTATTTGATAGTTATTATTCCGACAAAAATTATTTACTCAAAGTGTGCAAATCTAATGAAAAGGTAGCAAAGATATTTTCTCTAATGAATGATTCTAGTGTTAAAACTTTAAAGCCAAGAGAGATATTAGAAAAGGTGTTTGAAATTTATGAGCCATACTTTAAGGCTGAATATCATGATGATTATCCAAGAAGACAGGCGGGGTTAGATGAACTTATGCAATTATCATCTACCTATACAGATTTAGAGGCCTTTTTGTCTGATATAACTTTAGAGCCAGTAGAGCCATATACTTTAGAAGACCCTCTGGAACAATATGTTACCCTCTCTACAATCCATTCTGCCAAAGGACTAGAATGGGATGTGGTTATTTTGATTGATATGGTTGAAGACAGATTCCCTTCAAAATTATCTCAATTAGAACCAGAGGGCATGGAAGAAGAGCGCAGACTATTTTATGTTGCTACCACCAGGGCAAGGGATAGACTTTATATCTATAGCCCTAAAACCCTTGTATCAAAAACAGGAGAACCCTATCTTACTAGCGTAAGTCCATTTATTGAAGAATTAGATAAGAGGGTATTTGATGAGTTTAAGGAAACTTACAGTGGAAATATTAGAAAGGTATCTCATAAAAAAAAAGGTCTTCTATCAGAAAAAAATACAAATAATTCAAATAACAAAGGCATGTGGTGCAATCACAAAGTCTTTGGCCGGGGAAAAATAATTGGCATTATCAATCCAAACAAATATAAGGTCTATTTTCCAGGTTTTGGAACTAAAGTGCTCATAAAGGACTATGTGGAAATTGAATGAGTGAACTACTTTAAAAAAGCATTTATTTTTGATACCTTTAAATCATACTTCTGAAAAGTTAATTTTAAAATCCTGCAAAATAAAAACAAAAAATCAAATTTAATCAGTTGAAGTTATATGTTAAAAATGTTATGCAAAAGAGAAAAGTAAAAAAATTAAAAATTAACAAAGAATAGAAATTTAGAGCAAGTAAAAAAGATTCTGGAGCAAATTCTAGTCTCCATGATAAAAAGGAGGAAATTTTTATGTATGCTTTAAAATATGACCCTGATATTTGTTATTCCTGTGAAAGTGTAGATTGTTTGACAAAATGTTGGTATCAGGATTTAAAGGATATACAAAAGGCAAGAGAAGAAAAAAATAAAATATTACAAGGAGAATATTCAGATGTCCTGGAAAATTGTAGGACCTGTTATGGATGTGAAGAACACTGTCCAAATAATAATCATCCTTTTTATCAAATTGTAGAATTACAGGAGAAACTGGGTATTAAAAATGTTCCTGATCCAATATTTAAACAGCAACTAAGGATGATGGGTCCTAGAAACAGAATAAAAAAAGAGTCTCTATCCCCACCCATTATTGATATGTGTCTTTTCCCCCAACTTCTTGATAATATTAAGGGAAAATTGTATGAGGGTGCATCAATTATTTGGGGTGGTGATATATTTTGTAATATTATGTGGCTTCATTTTGCAAATATGTCGGTTATATTAGAGAGACTTCCCAAAATGATTCAAAATATCTATGAATATTATATCAAAGAAAGTAATACAGAAGAGATAATCTGTTTTCACGATGAATGTTACGGTGCTTTTACGCACCTTGCCCCTGCCTATGGAATTGAAGTGCCCTTTAAACCAGTTCATCTATTTGAGTATATCTTAAATAAATTAGAGCAATTAAAGTCAGATATAAAACCTTTAAACGTAAAGATCGCTTATCAAAGGCCATGTTCCAATAGATTGTGTCCTGAAATGGATGAAGTTTTAGACAAGATTTTTCACAAAATTGGAGTAACTAGGGTGAAGAGAAAATACGATAGAGACACCCCCCTTTGTTGTGGTAGTGTTATTAGGATTCAACAAAAGGACAAAGAGGCAGACGAACTTCAAAAAGAAAATATAAAGGATATGAAAGATGCAGAGGCTAAGTTTGCTATTTTTAATTGTCCAATGTGTATGATGACACTTGAAGAAGAAGTAAGATCTGAAGGATTGATTCCATTACATGTATCAGATTTAGTAAAACATGCTTTAGGAGAGATATAAAATTCTCAGGAGATAGGTTATGAAGGAAAAAGTAATACAAAAAGTAATAGAAAAATTAATAGATATTGTTGGAAGGGAATTTGTTTCTACCCATAAAGAGGAGAGCTTTTTTTATTCAAGGGATGGTGGCACAATGGAGCCATATTCACCTGATGTGGTGGTTTTGCCTAAAAATAGCGAGCAGATCAGTAAAATTTTATCTCTGGCAAATGAAAACAAGATACCAGTATATTGTATGGGTGCTGGTCTAACCCTTTCAGGACTCCATAGGGCAATAAAAGGTGGAATTTTGATAGATATTAAAAGAATGGATAAGATCTTAGAAGTAAATGAAAAGAGTCGCTATGTAGTAGTGGAATCAGGTGTATCCCAGGGAAAATTACAGGCATATCTTAAAAAGAATTATCCCCACTTAAAACACTCCATGCCTGATGCTCCACCAGCTGCCACCATTGGAGGTAATATTGCTATCCATGGCTCTGGACACCTTTCTTTTTTGGGAGGCTTTCACTCTGACATGGTAACAGGCCTTGAGGTGGTCCTTGCAAATGGCGAAATTGTGAGAACAGGTAGTTGCTCTGTATCAAATAATTGGTTTGCCAGGGCTCCACTTCCTGATCTCAGTGGACTATTTCTGGGATGGTTTGCAACTACTGGAATTATTACAAAAGTTGGCCTTAAATTATATCCAGCCTATCCTTTATCTGATGTAAGAGTGCTGACATGTGAAGATCCAGACCTTATGTCAGAATTAATATACAGAGTTACAGATATCCATATTGCCGAAGACGTAATGACGTGGATGACTCCAAGACCTGCATGGGCAAAGGACTTTTTAAATTGCAACGTAATATATGGTGCAAGAACAAAGGAAGAATTAATCTTTAAAAGAGACCTTTTGTTTGAACAGGTAAGAGAGTTTATAGATAAAAAAGTAGCTGGTTTTTTGCCTCTGCTTCCTTTTATGAGAAAGAGATTTTTGGATATACCTGGAAAAGATCTGGTCAGATTTGCAGATGCAAATAAAGGGGGTGGATTTGAATATGTAGGGGCAATGATTCCTTCAAATTTATTTGCCGATGCATACAGAATTGGTCTTGAAATAGTTAAAAAAAATAGGGTGACCTATTCCTTTGGTTCCAGGATAATCGGAAATAATCATTGTATGATGTTTTTTTATGCCTATGCTTTTAATAGAGCAGATAAAGAGGATATTAAGAAAGCACAAAAGGCCCTTTATGAAACAAATATTAAAATACTTGAGTTAGGTGGTATACCATGGAAGGCAGAGTTACCTGCTCAAAAAGAAATTTTAAAAAGAATGGATAAAAATACCAAAACACTTTTATTTAAGATTAAAAAATTAATGGACCCAAATCACATAATGAGTCCTGGAAATTGGGAGGAGTGATTTATGGATAAGGAATTATTAAATATTATTCATAGGTGCTTTAGATGCGGGTATTGTAAATTCCCGTCAACCTACATAGATTTTAACTGTCCAAGCTATTTTTCCTATAGATTTGAAACTTATTCTCCAGGGGGACGGATGTGGCTTATTTATGAATGGATAAATGGGAATTTGAGTTCAAGTCCAAGATATCAAGAAATTTTATATTCCTGCGCAACCTGTGCAAATTGTATTAACCATTGTGCCTTTCCTGATTTTAGAGATTTATTACTGGAAGTATTTAGACAGGCAAAAGAAAAATTAATAGAAGAAGGAAAGGTGCCTCCATCTGTGAGAGATTATTTAACCAATTTATATAAATTTAAAAATGGATTTGGAATATCAAATAAAAAGAGATTTGAATGGGCAGATAATGTAGAAGAATATGACAGCAATAAACATGAGTATCTTTTGTATGTAGGAGATGAATGTTGCTTTGATCCTATTGCAAATCAAATGGCTGTCTCAACTATAGAATTACTAAGATGTATGGACATATCCTTTGGTTTATTAAAGCAAGGTGAAATATCCGATGGACTTGAAGCATATAATCTTGGAGAAACTGAATTATTTAAGGAAATAGCAGGTGAGCTTGTTAAAAATATAAAAGATTCAAAGGTGCAGAAAATAATTTTTATTTCTCCTCATAGTTATTATAATTTTAAAAACTTATATCCTAAATTTTTTGATGTAGATTTTCATTTATATCATATTACAGAGATAATTGAGCAGAATTTTTCTAAGATAAAAAACAGGATTAAATCTATCAATAATCACATAAAAATAAGCTATCACGATCCATGTTATTTAGCACGACATTTAAAGGATTTTTCAACTGTTAGAAAAATTTTAAATATGTTGTCACTAAATTTTATAGAACTTCCTAGAAACAAAATGGATTCACTATGTTGTGGGGGAGGCGGAGGAAATTTCTACACCTCTTTAACTCAAAAAAATGAAGAAACTACAGCAAAGCAAAGGATTTTAGAAGCAATTGAGGCAAAGATAAAATGGCTTATTGTATCTTGTCCAATATGTAAAGTTATTTTAGAAGATGCTAAAAAATCTTTAAATCTAGACCAAAAAATAGAAGTCATTGACATATCTACATTTGTTTTAAAAAACATATAACTTGTGGCATTATTTTTTACCTGCGAAATCTTTTAACAAAGTTAAGGATAAGAGAGTCAGGTGGGTAAGAGATAAATTATCTAAATGCCTTGACACAGACATTAATTTTTTTTATGTCCAAATTGTAAGTTTAAAAAGAAGGTATTAACTCTGAAAAAGGAGGTAAAAGATGACTCAGAGACTGCAGATTTATCAATGTGAAGTGTGTGGAAACACCGTTGAGGTGATAGATAAGGGAAAGGGGAAGCTTGTATGTTGTGGGAAGCCCATGGTTTTTCTCAAGGAAAATGTTCAGGATACCGGAAAAGATACCCATTTGCCTGTAGTAAACAGAAAGGGAAATGTAGTGGAGGTCCAGGTTGGAAAAGTCCTCCATCCAATGGAAGAAAATCATTATATTAAGTGGATAGAACTTGAGGATGGAAATAGAGTTTATAGACAATACTTTGAGCAGCCTAAACCAATAGATGACGATGATGATAGAAATAAAAAGAAAAAACCTCCTCAGCCAAAAGCAACCTTTATAGTGGAAAATAAGCATTATTATGCAGTGAGAATCTATTGTAATTTGCACGGACTATGGAAGGCCTTTAAGAGTATGCAATTAGGGTTTTAAGGTGTTATTTTATTAGTCAAGCAGGTAAAAATTAGGGATACACTTCAACATAAAGGAGAGCTGGTATTTCTTTTAAAGAAATAGCAAAAAAATAGATTTAGAAGGAGAGTATTAATTTTTTGTGGGGGAAAAGATTTCTTAAAAAAATTATAATAAGAGAGGGTAAAAAGGGTGTTGACTACTCATTTTCTTAACAATGTTCATTAAGTAAAACTAAATTAAAAAATGGGGAGGGGGATGAGGTGAAGGGAAAAGATAATGGATCACAAACAATAGGTACCTATCAATGGGTAATTTTTGCGCTTTTGACCATTGTCCACCTGTTAATGGCCATGTGCTTCTATGCATGGGGACCACTTGCACCTTTCCTAAAAAATGATCTGCTCATTAATAATAACCAGTTTGGCTTTGTAGTTTCCATCATGTATGGAGTAATGGTTGTTGTTTCTATCCCTGGTGGTTTTCTTACTGATAAATATGGTGTTAAGTGGATGTTAGTGCTTTCAGGTTTTCTTTTGTCCATAGGTTTTGCACTATTTTCTGTCTTCAACTCTTACGAATCCCTTTTTTTGGTATCAGCCTTAGCAGGAGCTGGATATGGAATGATAAATCAGATTACGGCCAAGGGTTTGATGTATTGGTTTGAACCAAGCAAAAGAGCAACTATCATGGGGATAAAACAGACCAGTGTTCCAGTTGGTGGCAGTTTAATAGGAATTTATCTTCCTTTTTTTGCAAAGTTCATAGGGTGGCAAAGAGCTATTCTTCTTTTGGCAGGAGCGATTTTTTTTATCCTTCTAATTTCTTTAGTTTTTTACAGGGAGAAGCCGGATCTAGATGAATCCTTTTTCAAAGAACAACAAAAAGGAAAAACAGAAAAAACATCTATCAAGTCGGTCTTACTTCAAGCCAGTGTGCTTTCGTTGATAGTTATTTTTACCCTGCTTGCAATTGGTCAATCTTGTGTTACCTCTTTTATTGTTCTTTATGGACGTGAATCATTTTCCCTTCCCATGGAAATTGCTGGAAGTTTTCTTACGTTAGCAATGGTAGGCGGATCAATTAGTAGAATACTCTTTGGATTTATTAGTGATCGTTTTTTTAAAGGAGATAGAGTGGCCCCAATAGCACTGCTAACTTTAGTAGGAGTTGGGACAACCTTGTCTCTTGTTTTTTTGAATAAAGGTACCCCCCTATGGCTCCTATATGTTATATGTACTCTTCTAGGTGGAGCCTTGTTAGGGTGGAATTCTTTAGCCATTGTTTTAATGGCAGAAATTGCAGGAAACGAGCTGGTGGGATCTATTATGGGAATTATATTTACAATTGCCTGGGGAGGAATGGTGATAGGACCTACTTTATTTGGATACGTTGTTGACATGTATGGATACAAGATGGCATGGCTTGTAATTATGTTTTTTACTGCTATTTCTTTTATGGGATTGATCTGTCTGTGGCAAAAACAGAAAAAAGCAGTTCTTGCTTAACACTTTAAAATTACAGAGGTGGCCTATGTCAAAAATTGGAGATATCTTCAAAGCTGTTTTAGGGATATGCAGGACCAAAGAATTAAGTCCTCATTTGTGGAATTTAGAACAAAACAAGATATATATAGACTTAGAGAAAGTGCCAGAATTACAAAAAAAGGATGGTGCAGTTTATTTAAAAGGAAAGGGTCTTAAATATCCTGTGTTGATAATTCGTGATGGAGATAAAGATTTTTTGGCATTTGTTAATCGTTGTACCCATATTGGACATAGAAAACTTGATCCTGTGCCAGAGAAAAAGGAGATTCGCTGTTGCAGCTTATTTCACTCTACCTTTGACTATAAAGGAAATAAATTGAGAGGACCAGCAAAAAAACCATTAACTCCTTTCCCAGTCAAATGTGTTAATAATACTCTGATTGTAGATGTGGGTGGTCAATTTATTAAATGAGATAGGAGGCTGCAATGATTAATAGAGAACTAATAGAAAAGGCTGCAGAATTAATTTCTTCTAAAAAGCCTGTTGTTGCTTTTACAGGCGCGGGAGTTTCAAAAGAAAGCGGCATTTCTACATATCGAGACCCTGGTGGCTTATGGGATAGATACCCAGAAGGTAGCTCTGGTGGGATTTTAGCAGTTTTGAGAAATCATCCTGAAGAGGGTTCAAAAATACTCAAAGATTTTATGGCAAGATTAAAAAATGCCAGGCCTAATCCTGGTCACATGGCGCTTGTTGAGCTTGAAAAAATGGGATATTTAAGATCTGTTATAACCCAAAATGTTGACAACTTACACATAGAGGCAGGCAATTCAAAGGTCCTGGAATTGCATGGAAATATCTTTCGGCTTAGATGTATTAAGTGTGGAAAGATAATAAAACTTGAGAGAGAAAAATATTTTGAAATAATAGAAGAAATACTTAATCGCATGACACGATTGACCATGGAGGATCTATTTTCCCAACTTCCGCCCTGTGAATGCGGCGGAAAAAGACGTATAGACTTTGTTGGATTTGGCGAGCCAGTAAAGGACTTACCTGAAGCAATTGCAGAAGCTCAAACCTGTGGTCTCATGCTGATCTTGGGAACATCTGGAGTAGTCTATCCCGCTGCCTCTATTCCACTAACAGCAAAGTCAAAAGGGGCTATGCTTTTAGAGATAAATCCAAATAGAACTGCTTTAACTGACCATACAGACCTCTTTGTACCAGAAAAAACTGGAGAAGCACTCCCACAAATTGTTTCAGCTTTAAAAAAGAGAATAAAAAATTGAGAGAAATGGATTATCTTAACGACTAATGTCTATTTTTTGCAGCCTCTTCTGCCTCCTCCAAGGATTCGTAACCAAGGTCCATTACTAATTGTTTATATAATTCTTCTGCCATATTTTTCCCTTCTTTTTGCATCCCAACTATATCATCATACAGGCTTGCAAGGGTGTTGTGTGAATATGTTTCAAGTTCTCCTCTCAAATATGTTTCAAAGGAAGTTTGAAAAGGGGAATCTTGGGAGGAATACACTGGACGGGCACCGCGCATCAACTTTGGATACTTGCGAAACATCTCTTCTTGCCATTTACATTGGATATTCACAATCTTATCAATCAATGGATCTTGATTTTTTGGGGGAATAAGATTGTCCATACGGGCGTATTTTTCAGTCATTAAATTACGTCCTTCCTTTTCTGCCATCTCTAAGTCTTTGAGATAACTTTCCAAGGTCTTTTCAGACCACATCAAAAACTGAGCACGCCGCATGGTTTTAAAACTCTCAGGATGCTCCTGGCATGCTGCCTTTTGCCTCACAGGTACTGTTAAAAACATCTTTAACTCTTTATCTAAAATCTTTTCAATTAGTTCTGTTCTTTTTGTGTTTTCCACTTTACACCTCCTTTTTCCCCACTTATCCTCCTATGAATTTATCTTACTCTAAACTACAATACCAATTGTATGTTCTTTTCATTCCCTCAACAAATGGCGTGTATTCAAAACCTAGAACGCGTTGAACAAGAGTGCCCGAATATATTAGGTGTTTGTCCAGAGGAAATGGTAGTGGTATGAGCTCTCTTTCAATTGTCTGAACTGGTAATACAGTGGTGGGGATTTTTTGCCCTGTGATTTCTTCTAAGACCTGAACATATCTTCTATAAGAAACAAGCTCATCTGCTGAGAGATTAAAGGCCTGATTGAATGCCCTTTGGTTGCCAATACACTCTAAAATAATTTTAGCCACATCCCAAACAGAGACAAATTGGAAAAGGGCAAGTTCGTTATCTGGCAAAACAATCCTTTGACCACTTTTTATAAGGTCAAAAAAATAACTCTCTCTTGGAGCATAGTTATATTTTCCATAAATAATCGTGGGCCGCAGGCACGTATAAGGAATATTCGCTGACTCACACAACTCCATCAACTTTAGTTCTGCTAACCATTTATTATACCCATAATCTGCGGCTGGTCCTAATTCAGGCTGGGGGCCAGTTAATTTAGGTGCCTCTTCTTTTACAGGTAAGTCAAGTGTGTCTTCATAAATAGAGGCAGTGCTGATAAATATATATTGTTTTAATGAATTATTAGGTAAAACATTCATTAAAATCTCAATATCTGTAGGAGTATATGCGCAAAAATCTATTACAGCATCCCAGATTTTAGCAGGTAGGACCGCCTCAAGTCTATCAATATCGTGTCTATCACAAATGAGTTCATTAACTCTGTCCATATTTAAGGGACGATTTCCTCTATTTAATACATAAATATCAAATTCCTCTTTTTGCACAGCCTCTTCTACAAAAACCTTTCCTACAAAGTAACTCCCACCAATTACCAATATATTTTTTTTCATAACAATCTCCTTATCCTACCCATACATTTCGTTCTCTGAGTGCCCTGTCCTTTATCCTTCTCTGTACTTCAGGACCATGATCTAAAAGAAAACTACTATTGGAACTACTGAGATCATCAATCCTGAGTTGAGTAATAACATCACTACAAATAGATTCAATTATATCGACCTTTTCTTGATAATTATTGGTTGTGACTAAATTTAATATCTTTTGATGGATTTCCTTTCCCAATATTGGAAGTTCCTTTAATGCTCTATGCATCCATTTAAAAAATGGGGTATAACGTCTGTTTAACAAAAAAATAAGAGAAATCACATCAGCGCAAAATTTGGTTTCACAGTATTGAGCAGCAAAATATTCTTTTCTCTTAACACATCTACCAAAGTTGTATTGTCCTGATTGTGCAATTGTCATACAACGTGAAGCTATCTTTTTTAGTCTCACATCTTCTGGATAAAATTCAAGGAGTTTTTCTCTCCATCTGGAAAATTCCCCTAATGGATCATAGAACACTCTGCCATTAGTACATGCAGCCAGAGAGCTTTCTGGAATATAGAGCCACTCCTCATTATCTTTTGGTATATGATCTAATCCGATAAAATTAGCATAAAATTGGGAAATTTCAAATACACCAATTCTTCCAAGGCCCCAATCACTTACCTTTCTTGGACCATACCCCATAAAGACCTTTGGAAGTTTATAAATTTCATATTCGAGGTCTTTACCTATTTTTTCATAATCCTCTTTGGTTAACCAGACACAAAAACCCGGCCCCCAGTCATGATCTCTTGAAATTTCATCATCATAACCATAACATTCAGACCCATCCCCAACAAGCCCTGCAGCAATGCGCTTTTCATATTCTTTAAATTTCTTTTGTATCAAGGGCATTCCATAGGTTTCAAAATACTTTTCTGCCAGTTCTAATCCTTTCATATTTCTGTCCTCTTGTCTTGTTTATTTTTATTAATTTCTTTAATTAAAACCTTAATATTTTGTTTAACATATTCAGCTTTGTCCTTTTCTTCCAAAGATTCAAAAATGGGGAGGGCCCTTTTGTACAGCTTTAAAGCCTCTTGAGGGGAATCTTTCATCACATAAATATAAGCAATATTGGTGAGCTGATTTGCTATGCCTAACCTATTATCCAACTGTTCAAATAACTCCAAGGCCTTCTTATAATACTCCAAGGACTTATCATATTTTTGTTTATCCCTGTATACTGATCCTAAATCTCCAAGTTGTTCTGCTTGACCACGTAAATCATTCATGGATTTGTATAAATCATAGGCCCTTTTAAACCAAACAATGGCTTCCTCAAAGTTTTTTAACCTAACGGCTATTAGACCAAGATTACTGGCAACTACTGCTCGAATCCTTTTTTCTTCAATTTCTTCCAACAATTTATAACTTTGCCGATAAGTAGCCCTGGCCTTGTCTAACTGGCCTATAATCAAATATTCATTTGCTTTCCAACCCAATTGAAGAGCCTTATTTTTTATTTCTTTTTTCTCCATAATCCTCACCTTTTTTCAATTTGCCATTGTGTCTTTTTTAATTGTTAGGATAAAGATTAACTGATTAAGTAAGCAGTGTCAATTATTTTGAACGGAAATCAGCCCTTAATTTATATAGAAAAGACTTATCTTAAAAAAACAGATATTAAAACATTAGCCTTTTCATGTTGACCTTGTAAAAAATAGCTCTATACTTCAACTCCATATGTTTATAAATTTATGTTTAAGTATTGATTTTTCAACTTAATTGTGCAAAAAGCAATTTTTGCTAAGTAGTAAAAAGTAAATGGACAATTTTAATTTTGACATGGAAAAATTTTTATTAATTATTTCTGAAATAAAGGATATTGCCCATCTCATAGATGGATTAAAGGAGAATAACATTCAATTTCAAGTTAGCTGTGATTTGAATGAGATAGATGTTATTTTAAATAAGAGACATCCCAATTTAGTGATTGTTAAAGATAAACTTGAAAAATTAAATCCAGAACAAATAATAACTAAAATTGTAAATAGAGATAAAAGTCCATATGTTGTTGTTTTTTCAGAAAAAGCAGATGTTTTTATAGCAAAAAAATTTCTGGACCTAGGAGTATTTGATTTCTGGATAGCACCACTTATTTTAGAGAAAATCTTGGTCTTTTTTAAAGAAGAAAACAAAGAAAATTTTTCACAAAATCATAGGCCCAAAAATTATATAAAGATAGTTGGGGAGCATAAAAAGATAAAACTGGCACTTGCCTTGGCAAAAAAGATAGCGCCATCAAATGCAACAGTCTTAATTTGTGGGGAGTCTGGAACAGGTAAGGAACTTATTGCAAAATATATTCATATTAATAGTAAGAGGGCAAGAGGTCCTTTTGTTGCAGTAAATTGTGCTGCTTTACCAGAAAATCTTCTGGAAAGTGAACTTTTTGGATATGAAAAAGGGGCCTTTACTGGCGCATATAAATCAAAACCTGGAAAGTTCGAGCTGGCATCAGGTGGTACAATTTTACTGGATGAAATATCAGAGATGAATCTGACTTTGCAGGCAAAGCTTCTTAGAGTGATTCAAGAAAAAGAAGTAGATAGGCTAGGTGGAGTCCAACCAATAAAAGTTGATGTTAGAATAATTGCTACCACTAACAGAAATTTAAAAGAATATGTGGATCAGGGAAATTTCAGGCAGGATCTATATTTCAGATTAAATGTTATTCCTATTCATCTCCCTCCTTTACGAGAACGAGGTGAAGATGTTATCTTGCTTGCTAATTATTTTTTAGAAAAATTTTCCCTGGAATACAATATTCAATCACCTGGATTCAGCGAGGAATCAATCAGGTGGATGAAAAATTACAATTGGCCAGGAAATATAAGAGAGCTTGAAAATTTAGTTGAAAGAGCAATTCTTATAGCACAGAACTCATACATAGAGCCTAGACATCTACTCATGGATTCCTTAGAAGAAGATCTACTGGGAGAGAAGGATGAAAAGAATTTAAAAGATAATTCAAAAAAGCAAAACTTAGAAACTTCTCAATTTGCTCTGGATAGGATTATTCCATTGGAAGAGCTGGAAAAACACATGATAATAAAAAGTTTGGAAAAAACTAGAGGAAATAGGACTAAGGCAGCAGAACTCTTAGGCATATCTGTAAGAACCCTTAGAAATAAATTAAATAAATTAAAACAAGAAGGAATTACTTTGTAAACAATAGAATTAAGGGAGTGTAAATATGGGGTATTTAAACAAAGAAATAACTGGATTTTTAGAGAAAAGTTCCTGGATAAGGAAGATGTTTGAGGCTGGATTGGAATTGAAGAACAAGTTTGGTGAGGACAATGTTTATGATTTTAGTTTAGGAAATCCAGATTTGCCTCCACCAAAAAAGGTAAAAAATGCCCTTATAGAAATAGCAAATAATGCGGATAAACCATATGTTTTTGGGTATATGCCAAATGCTGGAGCACCTCAGACCAGAGAAAGAGTTGCTGAATACCTTTCTAATGAACAGGGCATTAAGATTTTGCCCAGTGATGTGATGCTAACCTGTGGTGCAGCTGGTGGCCTTAATTGTCTTTTCAGGGCTATTTTAGAGCCAGGAGAAGAGGTAATTTGTTTGTCTCCATATTTTGTTGAATATGTATTTTATCTCTCTAATCACAATGCAAAGGCTAGAATCGTTGAAACTAATGAAAACTTTGAAATAGATTTAGATAACATTGAGCAGGCTATTTCAAAAAATGTGAGAGCTGTTCTTATAAATTCCCCCAATAATCCAACAGGTCAAATCTATTCCAAAGAACATTTAGTGAGTTTGGGAGATTTGCTTACAAAATATTCAGAAAAATTTAATAGGCCAATCTATCTGATTTCAGATGAGCCTTACAGATTTTTAACATATGACGGATTTTTGTGTCCTTCAGTTTTTAAATGCTACAAAAATTCTATCGTTGTCAGCTCTTTTTCTAAGAATCTGTCTCTTGCTGGTGAGAGAATTGGTTATGTTGCCTTAAATCCTGAACTTGAAGGGAAAGAAGAGCTCATGAATGGGCTTATATTTGTAAATAGAATACTTGGTTACGTAAATGCCCCTACTATTGGGCAAAAAATCATAGACCATGCCCTGGGTGAGAATGTGGATATTTTGATATATAAAAAGAGAAGGGATTTGATGGCCAATATATTAAAAGATGCTGGATATGAATTTCTCATGCCAAAAGGTGGTTTTTACTTCTTCCCAAAATCTCCCATCCCTGATGAAGTTGAGTTCGTTAAAATACTTCAGGAAGAGCGAATTCTGGCAGTTCCCGGCTCTGGATTTGGAAGAAAAGGGTATTTTAGACTATCCTTTTGCGTTTCTGAAAAAACAATAGAAAATTCTGCCAATGGATTTAAAGAGGCTATAAAAAAGATATTGTCTTAACCTACTGTTTTTTTTAAATAAGAAAACACTAAAGGCAGAATTTTTATATTTAAGATTGGATCTAATCTTGATAAAAAGAGCCTTTAGTAATAGAATTTCCTATTTTCACCAAATCAAAAAATAGACTTTTGGACCTATAGGGTGTATAAGGTCATCTCGTGTTGCTAAGGGATTTGGTCATCCTGGTATAAATAAAAATAAGAGGTATTTTAAATTTATGACCAAAAACAAGACAAAATTTATTTTTATTACTGGAGGAGTTCTATCATCGTTAGGTAAAGGACTAGCTGCAGCCTCAATAGGGGCTTTGCTAAAGACAAGGGGGTTAAAAGTCACTATTCAAAAATTAGATCCATACATAAATGTAGATCCAGGCACAATGAACCCCTTTCAACACGGAGAGGTATATGTAACAGACGATGGCGCTGAAACCGATCTGGACCTTGGGCATTATGAAAGATATCTAGGCATTCCCATGGGGAAACACAATAACTATACCTCTGGAAGCGTGTATTATGAAGTTATAAAAAAAGAGCGCAGGGGAGACTATCTTGGAGGTACTGTCCAGGTTATTCCCCACATAACAGATCAAATAAAACAATATATTTTAAATGTAGTGAAAAATGACGAAGATGTTGCCATAATTGAAATTGGCGGCACTGTTGGGGATATTGAAGGACAACCCTTTTTAGAAGCAATTAGACAGATGCGCTACGACCTTGGGAAAGAAAGGGTCTTATATATCCACTTAACATTGGTTCCTTACATTAAAACCGCTGGAGAGCTTAAAACAAAACCCACCCAACACAGTGTAAAAGAACTCAGAAGCATAGGTATTCAACCAGATATTATTTTATGTAGAAGTGAGATGGAACTCAATGAAGGAATAAAAAGGAAAATTGCCCTTTTTTGTAATGTTGACCCAGATGCTGTTTTTTCTGCTGTAGATGTTGAGAATATATACGAAGTCCCCCTTACATTTTACAACGAAGGTATAGACCAAAAAATAGCAATAATGTTGAAACTTCCTGCGAAAAATCCAGACCTTACACCATGGATAAATCTTGTAAAAAAACTAAAATCATTAAAGCAAGGACCTAAAATTGCTATCGTTGGAAAATATGTTGATTTAAAAGAATCCTATAAAAGTTTACATGAAGCTTTGATTCATGGTGGAATAGCAAATGATGTAAAACCAGAGCTGGTCTATGTGAACGCTGAAGAATTAACACAAGATAATGTGAATGAAAAACTCGGGCAGGTGCATGGAATCTTAGTGCCTGGTGGATTTGGTTACCGTGGAGTAGAAGGCAAAATCATTGCATGCAAATACGCCAGAGAAAATAAAATTCCATTTTTTGGAATATGTCTTGGAATGCAATGCGCTGTAATTGAATTTGCCCGAAATGTGTTGAATTTGCCCAATGCAAATTCCTCTGAATTTGATCCCAACACCCCGGACCCAGTTATTTACCTTATGACTGAATGGTATGATTTTAGAAAAAAATGCGTGCAAAAAAGGGATGTATCATGTGAAAAAGGTGGCACAATGAGACTCGGGGCATATCCCTGTAAACTCAAAAAAGAAACAAAGAGTTTTGAAGCTTATAAAAAAGAGTTAATAAGCGAAAGACATAGACACAGATATGAATTTAATAAAAAATATGCAGAGGATTTTGAAAAAAATGGAATGGTCTTAAGCGGACTTTCTCCAAATGAAGAACTGGTGGAAATAATAGAAATTAAAGATCATCCATGGTTTGTGGGATGTCAGTTTCATCCAGAATTTAAGTCTAAACCCATGGACCCCCATCCCTTATTTGTCAACTTTATAAAAGCAGCAAAAGAAAAATTTTCGGGTTAATGGGTTAGGAATTTAAATTGTTCAACGTTCAATGTTCAACGTTCAATGTACTTAGAACTTTGAACCTTGAACATAGAACCTTGAACTTTGAACATAGAACTTAGAACCTTGAACTTTGAACCTTGAACATAGAACATAGAACTTTGAACTTAGAACCTTGAACCTTGAACCTTAGTAGGGTAAATAATGGAAGACCTAGAAAAAATATACAAAAATAGCTTTGAATCTCTGTTTTTCATATTAGGTCCATGTGTTATTGAAAATGAGGATATAGTTTTAAAAGTAGCTAAAGAAGTTAAAGGAATTTCTGATAAATACAATATTTCTATAATATTCAAGAGTTCTTTTGATAAGGCAAACAGGACATCTATAAAGAGTTTTAGAGGGCCAGGTCTTGATAAGGGCCTTGAGATATTGAACAAGGTAAAAGAAATGTATAAATTACTAATAACTACTGATATCCATGAAACATCGCAGGCAAGCCGAGTAGCTGAAGTGGTTGATGTAATTCAGATTCCTGCTTTTTTATGCAGACAGACAGATTTGTTAATTGCTGCAGGTAAGACAAATAAAATCGTAAATATAAAAAAAGGGCAATTTTTAGCCCCCTGGGATATGTTAAATGCTGTTGAAAAAGTAAGATCAACTGGAAATAACAAGGTCTGGTTAACAGAAAGAGGGAGTTTTTTTGGCTACAACAACCTTGTTGTGGATTTTAGATCTATTCCAATTATGCAGGATACAGGGTGTCCTGTTATTTTTGATGCAACCCATTCTGTGCAACTTCCTGGAGGAAAAGGAGAATCTTCAGGGGGAAAAAGAGAATATGTCCCACACCTTGCTTCCTGTGCTGTGGCGGCTGGGTGTAACGGAATTTTTATGGAAGTACATCCTGCCCCAGACAATGCCCTGTGCGATGGCCCAAACAGCTGGTATCTTGACAGGCTGGAAGATTTAATAAAAAAATTAATAAAAATAAAACAGGCAATCTCATGAAGGAACTGGTGAAAAAAATAAAGATACTTATAAGTGATGTAGATGGAGTGCTCACTGACGGAGGCTTGTATTATGATGATCAAGGAAATGTTTTTAAAAAATTTAATGTGCAGGATGGTCTTGGCATAAAACTGGCTCAAATGGCTGGATTGGAGATAGTTATAATAACAGGATTAAAATCAGAAGCAGTAAAGACAAGAATAAAACAACTTGGAATTACAGAATATTATGAAGGTTTTTTGAAAAAAGACCATTTGATAAGAAAAATTTCTAAAGATAAAAATATAAAATTTGAAGAAATGGCCTATCTTGGAGATGATTGGGTGGACGCTCCAGCCATGAAATTAGTGGGACTACCTATGGCTGTAAAAAATGGACAACCAGAGATAAAAAAAATTGCAAAGTGGATTTCCCAAAAAAAAGGAGGAGAAGGAGCCCTCAGAGAAGCAATAAATTTTATTTTGGGCATGCAAGGAAAATTAAAAGAGTTATGGGAAAAATGGTTAAACCAAGAATTTTAGCATTTGGCCTAATAGTTGCGGTACTTTTGGTCAGCATAATAATCTATTTTCAAAAATCAGAACAAACACCTCCCAAACAACAATTTTTAATAAAAAATCTACCATTTGAATCTATATTACAAAAGGCTATAATAAAAGGTGTTACTAAAAAAGGATTTTGGGTCTTAAAGGCAGATAAGGTCCTATCAAAAGACAAATTATCTGAGATTCGCTTTATTTCCCCTGAGTTATTGATAACCTTAAATGATAATTCCACACTTAACGTGAGCGCTCAAAGGGGATTTTATTTTAAACAACTCAAGAGAATAGAATTTGAATATAAAATAAAAGGTAAGTATAAAGATATCATTCTGGTTGCTAATTTTATGAATTTTAATTTAAAACTTAACAAAATTACATTTAAAAATGGCTTTAAAATAAGTAATAATCAATTAATTGTTTCAGGATTAGAAGGTATAATAGATTTGAACAAACATATTATAACTCTTAAAAAAAATGTCAGGGTGAAAATTATATGAAAAAATTTATATTTTTATTTACGCTTTTTTGTATATTATCATTAAATAAAATAAGTTTTTGTAAAAATATAAAATCTGCAATTACTATAGATGCTGAAAAGGCTATTTATATTGAAAAAGAAAATAAGGTGTTATTTGAAGATAAAGTTGTTGCTAAAAATAAAGATTTAACAATCAGATCAGATAAATTAATAGTTTTTTTGAAAAAAAAGGTAAAAAATATTAATTCTACAAAAAATAAAAAAGATATAATAAAAAAAATGGTAGCTAGCGGGAATGTCCATATAATATTTAAAGATAAAGAAGGGTATTGCTCTACTGCAGAATATAATATAAAAGATCAAAAAATCACATTGGAGGGAAATGTAACGCTCATTCAAAATAAAAATAAAATTGAAGGAGATAAATTGGTTATTGATTTAAATAAAAATACCAGTGAAATTTTTTCCAGTAATTCTACGAAAGTAAAAATAATATTTTATCCTGAAAAACAGGGAAATTCTCAGAACAAAAACAATGCAACAGAGATAGATAAAAAATAATGGATTCACATCTACAGGGAAAAAAACTGTCCAAAAGTTACGGAAAAAAAACAGTAGTCAGAGATATAAGTATTTCTGTATCAAGTGGACAGGTGGTAGGTCTTTTAGGTCCAAATGGTGCAGGTAAGACCACTACTTTTTATATGTTAGTAGGCATAATTTCTCCTACTAAAGGAGAGGTCTTTCTAGATAATGAAGATATCACCACCTGGCCATTATATAAACGTGCAAGAAAAGGAATAAGCTATTTGCCGCAGGAGAGCTCAGTTTTTAAAAAACTTACTGTAGAACAAAACCTGAAAATTATTCTTGAGTTTACTGGACTTTCTTCAAAAGAACAGGAAGAAAGAAAAGATTTTTTATTAAAAGAATTGGGCATTCATCATCTAAAAAAACAAAAGGCCTGTTATTTGTCAGGAGGAGAGAGGAGACGTCTTGAGATTGCCAGATCACTAATTAGACAACCAAAATTTATTTTGCTTGACGAGCCCTTTGCTGGTATTGACCCATTGGCTATTTTGGATATCCAAAATATTATTGCAAAGTTAAAACAAAAAGGTATAGGAATACTTATCTCTGATCACAATGTCAGGGATACAATGAAAATTTGCGACCTTGTTTATCTGGTGTATGAAGGAAAAATCATCTTAAAAGGAACTCCAGAAGATATAGCGAATAATGAAATTGCTAAAAGAATCTACCTTGGGGATCAGTTTGAACTTTAAGGGTTTATGGATTTCATTGAAGTTCTAGGTTCTGGATTCTGGGTTCTAGGTACTAAATTTCTTAAACATTGAACGTTGAACATTGAACATTGAACATTGAACGTTGAACATTGAACTTAGTTCTATGCTCTAACTTCAAGGATTTAAAGGTTAATGGGTTAAACTCAACAAACCCAAAAACCCAATTAATTTTGATTTGCCTTGAATCAAGAGATGTGGCATAATATTTGATAGGCGCGATTGCAAAGCCTGTTTACATAGAAAAGAAGATCCAGAGGAGGTAATAAATAAATAATGAGTTTGGAACTGAAACAAAATCTCAAACTGACCCAACAACTTGTAATGACACCCCAGTTGCAACAGGCCATAAAGATGTTGCAACTCTCACGGCTTGAGCTGGTTCAAACAGTTCAACAGGCATTGCAAGAAAATCCGTTACTTGAAGAAACACTACCAGAAGTCCAGGAGGTAAATGCAGAACAAAAGGTTTCAACAAAGGATGTTCCCACATTATTGAAAATTGATGAAAAACATCTGCTTAAAAATGCTGAATGGGAAAATTATCTTGGATATTTTTCCAGCTCCTCAAAAATGGCTAGGGAGATTGAATTCCCAGATGAAAAATCCAATTTAGAGGCCTTTTGTGCATCAAAACCAACTCTGGAAAGCCATTTATTATGGCAACTTCACTTATCTAATATGGATCCAGAAGAAATCAAAATTGGAGAAATAATTATTAAACATATAAATTCTTCAGGCTATTTGGACAGTAGTGTAGAAGAAATAGCCAACATAGTGAAAAAAAGCCCAGAACTAGTAGAAAAGGTCTTAAAAAAGATCCAACAATTTGATCCTGTTGGCGTTGGCAGTAGAGATTTAAAGGAATGCCTCATAGAACAACTCAAATTTCTGGGTATATTAGATGAGACCATTGAAAAGATTATAGAACATTATTTGCCATACCTTGAAAAAAAGAAATATAATCAAATTGCAGAAGAATTAAATATTACACTAGATAAGGTATTGGAGTATGTAGAAATTATCAAGAGTTTAGACCCAAAGCCAGGAAATAATTTTAGTGAAGGTGAAACTGTTTATATAAGTCCAGATGCATATGTATTTAAATATGAGGATGATTTTGTAATAATATTAAATGATGAAGGTTTTTCAAACATAAAAATAAATGAATATTATTTGGAATTACTCAAAAAAAATAACAGTAAAGATAAAGAATACCTTGAATCAAAATTTAAAGATGCACTCTGGCTTATAAAGAGTATACATCAAAGACAAAGAACCTTATACAAAGTTATTGAAAGTATTATAAAATTTCAAAGGGACTTTTTTGAATATGGAATAACACAACTAAAACCTCTTGTTCTTAGAGATATTGCAGAAGATATTGGAGTCCATGAATCCACAGTAAGTAGATTAACTACCAATAAATATATTTCTACTCCCCATGGTATATTTGAACTAAAGTTCTTTTTTAATAGTGGTATTAATGCCGGGAACGGTAATGAAGTATCTGCGGAAAGTGTAAAGTATTATATTAAAAAGTTAATTTCAGAAGAAGATTCCAAAAAACCTTTAAGTGATCAAAAAATAGCAGAGATATTAAAAGAAAAGTTTCAAATCAATATTGCCAGACGTACTGTAGCAAAATATAGGGAATCAATGGGAATTCCAGCTTCAAGTAAGAGAAAAACATTTTTTTAAATCATTTGTAAGAGAAAAACATTTTTTTAAATCATTTAAGGAGGATGTATGGAAATACAATTTAATTTCAAAAATTTTGAACCTTCAGAACATTTAAAAAAATACGCTGAAAACCGTTTTAGAAAACTTGAAAAATATATAAAAAGAATAGATAGTGCATACCTTCAAGTAAATATGGAAGTTGATAAATATAGACAAAAAATAGATGTTGTATTTAATGCAGATGATATTCATATTTCTGCTCAGGAAGAATCACAAGATATGTATGCATCAATTGATAAAGTGCTGGATAAAATGGACGCCCAACTTAGAAAAATGAAGGATAAAGAAAAAGATAGAAGAAAAGGTAAATTAAATAAATCACAAACTTTTAAAAGTGAATCTATTAGAGAATCTGTATCTGAAGGCTATCCTAATATCGTTATGTCAGATAATTATATCCCAAAACCAATCTCAATAGAGGACGCAGCAATAGAATTACAGAGAAGCGATAATAACTTTGTGGTTTTTATAAATTCTGATACCAAAAGGGTGAATGTGTTGTACAAAAAGAAGAATGGCGATTTTGGATTGATAGATCCACAGATATAGAGGCAAGGGAGCTAAAATGGAATTAATGGAATATTTAAGTAAAGACCTCATCCTCCCAGAATTGAGCTCTACTACTAAACAGGAAGTATTAAAGGAATTAGTAAGACCACTTGAGAATAAATTCCCAAAGTTTAATACAAAAAACGCATACAAAGTACTCCTTGAAAGAGAACAGTTAGGATCTACGGGTATTGGGGATGGTGTTGCCATCCCCCATGGTAAACTCCGGGAACTAAACAAAATCGTTGTTGTTGTTGGAAGGAGTTTTCTGGGAGTGGACTTTGATGCATTGGACAAAAAGCCCTGTCATATATTCTTTCTGGTACTTGCCCCAGAAAATGTGGCTGGACTTCACTTAAGAATCCTGGCACATATATCACGAATCCTGAAAGACCCAGCATTTAGGCAAGCCTTTATGGAGGCAAAAGGAGTGGATGGAATCTGGAATCTTTTGGGGGCACATTAAAAATGAATGAGATAAAACTTCCCCTGATCATTATAAGTGGCCTTTCTGGAGCTGGAAAGAGTACAGCACTAAAGGTGTTTGAGGATATGGGCTTCTTTACAGTGGATGGCTTACCTCTACCAATGACTATCAGACTAACTGAGCTATTTAGTGAACAAAATCCAAGAAAGTACAGAGGTCTTGCCCTGGGAGTAGATGTCAGACAAAAGGATTATCTCTCTGAGTGGGATGAGATAAAAAACCGGCTTATGTCTTATAATATTGAACCTCAAATAATCTTTTTGGAAGCAGACAAGGATATCTTAATTAAAAGATATGCAACTACAAGAAGACCCCATCCATTAGAATCAAAAGAAATTGGCCTTACACAGGCAATAGAAGAGGAAAAAGAGCTACTTAATGCCCTTAGAGAAGAATCCAAATTAGTGATTGACACATCAAATTTTTCAATTCATGACTTACGTAGAAAGATACAATCCAGCTTTGATTTTTTAATGGAAAGTAATGTTGGTTTCAGAATAAATATTATCTCATTTGGATATAAATATGGAATTCCAAAAGAGGCTGATATTGTTTTTGATCTCAGATTTCTACCAAATCCATATTTTGAAAATGATTTAAGGCCACTTTCTGGCAGAGAAGAAAAAATTCAAAAATATATTTTAAAGTTTGAACAATCAAAGACATTTTTGAATAAGCTGGAAGATTTTTTAGAATTTATGTTACCCTTATATTCTGAGGAAGGTCGGTACCGTCTCACAATAGCCTTTGGATGCACAGGTGGATTTCATAGGTCAGTTGCTATATCAGAGATAATATCTCAAAAATTGAGAGAAAAAAACTACAATGTCCAATTGGAACATAGGCACCTTGCCCTTGGATAAGTTAATTTAATGTTAGAGGTATAATATGGTGGGAGTACTTATAGTTACTCATCTTGATTTGGGGAAAAAACTACTTGAAGTGGCAGAATTAATTATGGGCAAACAAGAACTAACCAGAGCCCTTACCATTGATACTTCAAAGCCAATGGAAGAGATTCTTGGAGATATACAGATTAGTGTGAAGGAATTAGATGAAGGAGACGGGGTCATAATCCTAACAGACATGTTTGGTGGCACACCAAGCAATCTAAGTTTTTCCTTTTTAAAAACAAACAACCTTGAGGTAATTACTGGGGTAAATTTACCTATGCTCCTTAAAATATTTTCATCTAGAAATCTTCAATTAAAAGAACTTGCATCTGAGGCCAAAGTTGCCGGTAAAAAGGGTATAAGGATTGCTGGAGAAGTCCTCCAAAGGAAGGTTTCTACAAATGGAAGGTAATAACATCTGGGTCAGAATAGACAATAGACTTATACATGGACAGGTAATTGAGACCTGGATACCTTATTTTAAATCAAAATATGTAGTTGTGGCAAATGATGAATTAAATAACGATGCTATTAGACAGGAAATTATAAAGCTTGCTATTCCAGCCAGTTTGAAGGTATTTTTTTGTGGTGTACAGGAGGTTTTAAAAACAATAAAAAAAATTTTACAAAGAAAAAACGGGCAAATATTTATCCTTTTTGCCACTTGTCAGGATGCAAAAAAGGCATTTGATATTGGACTTAAATTCAATACCCTGAATCTGGGAAATCTTCACTACAAACCTGGAAAAAAACAGGTGTGTGACCACATTTTTTTAAGTCAAGAGGATATTACTTGCTTAAGATATTTAAATAAAAGAGGCATATCATTGGATTTTAGATGTGTGCCAAACAATCCAATTTCAATACCAGTGGATGAGTTATGGAAATAAATTTTATAAATCTATTTTTCTATAGTTTTTTTTTGGCCTTTTTTCATTAACCAGATTCCTTTTGCCTATAGGACTAGTTGACCGACCTATAACAATATCACTCCTATTTGTTTTTTTTGTCCAGGATATAGAACTTTGCTTAGGAGCAGGAATCTTCTTTGAGCTCCTGTGGATGGATTCTTTTCCTGCAGGGACATATATCCCTCCACAAAGGCAGTTCCCCCTGTTTTTGACCCTTGCCATTAGTAGTAACATTTCCATAACTAACCCAAATATATTTTACCTCTTACTTCTCATCACCATCCCCTTTGCACATATTGGAAAATGGTTAGAAAGATTTCACAGAATAGCACAAAACAAAGACTACGATAAAATAACAAAAAAAATTACTACACTTCCATCCTACCCCCTTGGACCAAGGCTTATTAAGTCTCTTATGCAACTACTGTTAATAAATATAACTGTTTTTTTTATCTCTTGCATCATTGTAACAAAAGCCATAACCATACTACACAACTATATCCCTTTATCTACCAGCACAAAAATAAACTGGTCCCTTATTTGGACTGTATCTTTTATAGGTGGGATTTTGTCCTTAAGGATAAAAAAGAGTTATTTGACATTTATAGTGAGTTATGTAGCAGCGGCAATTATGTTGGTATTTTTTCAATAAAAAAAACAGGCACTTAAAGTGCCCGTCCTTCATGCCGAGGGAGGGATTCGAACCCTCACGGGCAAATGCCCACTACCCCCTCAAGATAGCGTGTCTACCAGTTCCACCACCTCGGCATCAATAACAATATAGCTATATAAAATTTTTTTTCAGTTGTCTAGAATTTTCTTTTTATTTTTTTGTATTGTTTTTATCTTTTTCTGGGGCTACAGGAGTTTTATTTACCTTTACGGGCTTTTCCAAAATAACAGAATGCTGAGTCTGTACCTTTTTAGAAGAGTCATAAATTGTAAATCCCATGGATGTACAAAAAAACACTATGGCAAAGATCACGGTCATTTTAACCAAAAAACCACCAGCACCTGTACTTCCAAAAAAGGAAGATGAGCTAGGGCCTCCAAATATAACTCCCATTCCCTCTTCGCCCCTTTGAAGTAAAATCAAAATAATCAGAAAAATACAAGCAATAAAATGAATTGTAAGTAGTAGAGTCTCCAACTTTATCCTCCTTATAGCCTTTTAAGCTGTAACTATTTTGCTAAAACTATCAGCATTTAAACTAGCTCCTCCTACCAAGACCCCATCCACGTTGTCAATACTAATTATATCTGATGCATTATCTGGCTTTACACTCCCACCGTACAAAATCCTGATGGAGTTCCCAACTTCTCCATAAATATTTTTTAGCTCATCTCTCACAATTTTATGTGCCTCAAAGATTTCCTTTTCTCCTGCAACTTCCCCAGTACCAATGGCCCACACTGGCTCATAGGCAATTACAAGATGATTTTCTATAGCTGGTATCTTATTTAAATCTTTTAATATACTTAGCTGGGATTTTAACACCTCTCCCACTTGTCCTGCCTTTCTCTGTTCTATTTTTTCCCCAATACAAAATATTATGTTTAACCCCACCTCAAGGCCGTATTTTACTTTTTCTTTTAACAGCTCATCTCTTTCAAAAAAGATATGTCTTCTTTCTGAATGACCCACAAGTGCATATGAACATCCAATATCCAATAACATCTGAGGAGATATCTCACCAGTATAAGCGCCTTCTTTTGCCGGATAAAAATTTTGTGCTCCTAAGTACATGTAATTTATATCTTTTATCTCTTCTGCAACAACCTTTAATGATGTATAGGGGGGACATATCAAAACACCCCTATCCACATCCAACTCTTTTCCCAAAATATTAATAAGATTCTTTGTTGTGTTTTTGGCTTCATCCTGTGTCTTATACATCTTCCAATTAGCAGCCATTAATTTTTTCATAGAGATTTCTCCTTATTTTAATCGTATAATCCAAGAGCCTTTAGACCTGGTAGTTGTTTACCCTCTAAAAATTCCAAAAAAGATCCTCCACCTGTTGAGATAAAAGTTATTTTATCTTGAAGTTTACACTTATGAATGAGATTATCTGTATCACCCCCACCAACAATAGTAGTCCCTGATACAGCAGCAACACTCTGGGCTATGCCAAAGGAGCCTTGAGAAAATGTAGGGTTTTCAAACGCCCCCATTGGACCGTTCCATACAACTGTCCTGGCGTCCTTTAATACCTCTGAATATAAGGTGTGAGTTGCTGGTCCAGTATCAAAGATCTTCCCATCTGGATCCACATTTTGATAGGGAAATACTCCTAATGGAACTTGATCATTTATATCTTTACCCATGACATAGTCAACAGGAAGATAAAAGGCCACTCCTTTATCCTTTGCCTTATTTATTATTTTCAGGGCATCATCTAACAAATCTTTTTCATAAATAGAACTGCCAATTGGATAGCCCTGGGCCTTTCTAAATGTATTTGCCATTGCTCCACCTATTAAAATTGTATCTACCTTATCCAAGAGGTTATTTAACAGCCCTAATTTACTGGATACTTTAGCTCCTCCAGCAATAAGTACAAAGGGATGTTCTGGTTTTGCAAGATAATTATTCAAATACTCAACTTCTTTTTTAATTAAAAAGCCGCCACACACAACCTCTACATAGTCGCAAATGCCTACTACTGATGCATGTTTTCTGTGTACAACTCCAAAGGCGTCATTCACATAAACATCTGCCAGCTTGGCTAGTTCCTTACTAAACTCAGGATCATTTTCTGTCTCTCCTTTGTAATATCTTAAATTTTCAAGCAAAAGGATTTCACCCTCCTTTAATTCATTTGACATAGAGAGCACTTGATCCCCTATACAATCATCAGCCATTTTGACATCTTTGCCTAAAAGTTCTTTTAGGCGGCGGGCAACTGGCTTTAAAGACAATTCATCAACCCTTTTCCCCTTTGGTTTCCCAAGGTGTGAGCAGGCAATAAGTCTTCCACCAGTGTCTAAAATATATTTTATAGTATCCAGTGCTGCCTTAATCCGGGAATCGTCCTGAATTTCTCCCTGCTTTAGGGGTACATTAAAATCAAATCGCCCCAAAACCCTTTTCCCTTTTATATCTATTTGATCTATAAATCTAATAGCCATGAAACACCTCCACTTTGATTTAAGAAGTTACAATAAGGATTATATATTGTCTCCTCTTCTGCAAAATCTCCACTCCCAAAACTTATCCTTATCACAGGATGGGGAGCAAAATCATATTTGTTATAAATATAAAGCCCCTTAAATAACTCCTTATTACCTAAAAATATCTCTGCTATGGTATCCAAAAACAAACTCTTACCAAACCTACGGGGACGGGAAAGAAAATAATATTTTCCACCCCTTATTAGTTTGTGGGCAAAATATGTTTTATCAACATACACATATCCCTCTTCTATTATCTCACTAAAGCTCTGTATCCCTATGGGTAATCTCTTCACAAGGAACTCCTTGTATTTTTTTACATTCTGATTTATTATAACTCCTCTAAAAAATAAATACAAATAAAAAAATAAAGCCAAATTTGCTATAAACCTATATATTTATCCCAAAAAATTTGGACACCTTTTGAAAGTAAAATTAGGAATTGAGTAAGGGATGAAAAAGCTTCAACAAAAGGGACTAATCTAAAAAATAAAGTTCCTTTAACTTTTTTGCAGGATCCAATTTTGGCATAACTACTCTTTTTTGGGAATACATTCAATTACAATTTTATCTTTAAAGTGTTTTTTAACAACTTTGGCTCCACATATTCCACACCTAAAACTAACCAGCCCACTCACATTGGCAGCGGTTAAAAAAAATTTTTTTGGCACATCTATTTCCCAATTTTCAGTATAATTACCGCAATTTTTACATTCTACACTAAAATCATATGGGTATTTAAAATCCCAACATTTTTTAAAAAGTTCCCAATCTTCCAATGGTTCCACTATTTGAAGCTCTTTGCTAATCAAACCATGTTTTTGTAATATTTTTTTTAAGTCTTCTTTTATCTTAATCCATACATCAGGTTCCACAAAAACTCCTAGAAAATTATGTTCTTTGTCGTATAATTCATGAACTCCTTTCATCTCTATCTCCATAGTAAAAAAGCTTATTTACGCTTATATACACCCTTTTCCTCTTGGTTTACTTAAAATATATTTTTATCTGGTTTGTATGTTTCTCTAATTGTCCTGGCGTTGGTTGACCAGATGTTATTATGATTCTATCTCCTGGTTTAAACAACTCAGAGTTTTGGACAAAACTCTCAACTCTATCTAAATGGTTTGGAATCTTAGGATCAGAACGTATAGGAATAACTCCTTTCATAAAATTTAGATATTTCATTACTTCAATATGGGGGGTAAGAGCAAAAATTTTCTGTTTAGGCCTGCAACTTGAAATGAGTCTTGCTGTTTTACCTGAAGTAGAATGACAGGCTATACCTTTTGCATTGGTATAATTTGCCAGCAAACATGCAGAATAAGCCAAATAGGAGCCAGGATCTGTTTCATGATGAGGCTTTAATGGTTCTTTTTGTTGCTCAAAAATATAATTTTCTGTATTTTCTCCAATCTCTTTAATAATATTTATGACCTCAATAGGATAATTTCCTATAGCTGTTTCATCGGATAACATGAGACAATCTGCTCCATCCATGATTGCATTTGCCACATCTGTTGTTTCAGCCCTTGTGGGCAAAGGATTATGCACCATAGAAAGTAGCATTTGAGTGGCAACTATTGCAGGTTTATGTTGTTTGTTACAGGCATTAATTATCCTTTTCTGGATAATAGGTAAAGAAGATAAAGGACATTCAAGTCCAAGGTCTCCTCTGGCCACCATTACCCCATCTGCAACGTCAAGTATCTCAAACAAATTTTCAACACCATTGGCACGTTCTAACTTTGCAATCACTGGAATGAATTTATTATATTTATCTATCTCATTCTTTATATCAATGATATCTTGTTTATTTTGAACAAAAGATAATGCAAATGCATCTATATTAAGTTCAATTGCCTCATGGAGATTCTTTTTGTCTGTTTCTGTAAGTGCAGGCAAGGATATGTGTTTACCAGGGAAATTAATTCCTTTATTTGAAGAAACACTACCTCCTGATTCCACCTCTAACAAATAGACCCTATCTGGTTCTAAGACTTCTTCTACTCTAAAAACCGGAATTCCATCACTCAAAATTGCCTTCATCCCAACCTTTAATCCTTCAATAGCTTCTTTGATTTTTACGCCTAAAAATGGAATTTCCCTGTCTTCATATTTTGCTCTCAAAGATTCTAGGCCCAAAATTGCCTTATATCCCTTTCCAAGATATAGAGGAGAATTTTTTATCTCCCCTATTCTTATCTTTGGCCCACTTAAATCCCCCATTATAGTTAATGGGGTCTTTAATTCTGTTTCAAGTTCCCTTATTTTTTCAATTATCGGCATAAATTCCTTTGGTGTACCGTGGGAAAAGTTTAGTCTAAATATGCTCACTCCTCTTAAAACCATTTCTCTTAATACTTCTTTTGAAGAAGAACTAGGACCTATAGTAGCTATTATCTTTATGTGCATAAAAATTACTCCTCTATTGCTATAATTTATTAAAAAAATATAAAATACTTAGGGTTTATTTAAATTAAATTCAAAACCTTTATATTTTAAGACCTCTTTTACTTTTTTTAGTTCTTTTAGTTGTTTAAATTCTCTCATTTTATTTGGATTGTGTAAAATATAAGACCTTTTATCTAAAATAAAATCTACTCGTCTATTTTTTTTCCTGCCCAATGCAGTCTCATTTGAATATAAGGGATGATATTTACCATAGGCTTCAATTATTAATTTGTCTTTAGGCACACCAGATTGAATTAGATAATTATATACATTTATACATCTTTTAATAGATAAAATCCACGATGGATCTACTGCCAATTTTTTACTATTGGTTTGGGGAGTTTCTTGTTCAACTTCATACAGAGATGTGTGCCCGGCTACAAGAACTGGATATTTTACTGTTTTTAAAACTGGTGCAATTTTTTGTAATATAATTTCACCCTCTGAGGTTAAGTCTGCTGTACCTTTTTTAAATAGTAGTTCTGCATTTACTGAGAATATCTGGATAAATTTATTTTCTCTAAAATCTAGATCTTCTGAAAAATCTTCCCATATGAGGTTTTTAAGTGGTTCTAAGTCCTCTGTTTCCATTACTCCTGGCTCTAACAGATTAATATCTTTAGCCCTATTTTTGCCAATAATGCTCATATTTTCTCTACCAACACCAAAGGAACTACTCAAAGAACCAATAGCTAGATGCTTTTTTTTTATATCCTGCAAAGAAGCCATGCTAAGTAAGAGAACAAAAAAGGTAAGAAGCAAGGTCATAACATCAGAAAAAGTTACCAGCCATTGCGGGGTTTCTTCACCGCCACCGCCGCCATTTGATTTTTTCTTTTTTTTGGCCATATTTATCCCTGGGTTTTTCTTTCTTTTGGCGGAATAAAGCTATTTAATTTCTCTTCTATTATCCTTGGATTTTCGCCCTTTGATATAGATATAATCCCTTCTAAGATAAGTTCTCTTAAAAGCACTTCTTCTTTATGCCTGGCGCGAAGTTTTCCTGCCATGGGATTAAATATTAAATTGGCTAAAATAGCCCCGTAAAATGTAGTAATTAATGCTACAGCCATGGCTGGACCAATGGTACTTGGATCATTCATGGTTTGAAGCATCTGTATAAGTCCTATAACTGTGCCTATCATGCCCATGGCTGGAGAAAAGGAACCCATGGTAGACACAACTTCTGCCCCTAATTCGTGCCTCTCATCAAGGTAAGCTATCTCTGTTTCCAGGACTTCCCTGATCACATCAGGTTCCATTCCATCCACTGTGAGTTGCAACCCCTTTCTCAAATAATCATCATCTATTTCCTTTAAAATTGGCTCTAAGGCTAAAATTCCTTCTTTTCTTGCCTTTTGAGCATATTCTAAAAATCTCTCAATCATTGCTGAAGGTGATTCTGCTTTGTATAAAAAAGTATTTTTAATAATACCAATAACACCTATCACGTTTTTTAGAGGATAATTTACAAGGGTAGCGCCAATAGTCCCTCCAAAAACAATTAAAGCAGAGGGAAAATTAATAAAGGACCCTGGACTGCCACCCATAACTAATGATGCTATAACAAGACCAAATGCAATTACAATTCCAAGAACTGTTGCTAGATCCATCTAAACCCCTCTTAATATTTCCTTTGTCCAAATATATTAGTCCCAATACGAACTATTGTAGCTCCTTCTAGTATTGCCTCTTTAAAATCAGAACTCATACCCATTGACAGATGGGGAAGTTTTATATCCAATTTTTGTTCAAGCTCTTCCTTTAGTTTTCTCAGTTTATTAAAATAGAGTCTTACTTTTTCAGGATTTTCAAAATAAGGCGGTATACACGTAAGACCTAAAATATTTAATTTTTTTGTATTATTTAATAGTTCAGTTATAAAAATTTCAGCCTCTTGTATTAAGATTCCACCTTTTGTTTCCTCTTCAGCAACATTTATCTGAACAAGGATATCCTGCATTATGTCTTTTTTTTGACATCTTTTATCAAGTTCTTTAGCGAATTTTAAAGAATCTACTGAATGCACCATAACAAATCTTCCAGGGATATACTTTGCTTTATTGGATTGACACCTTCCAATAAAATGGAATCTCACATCAGGATTATTTAATTCCTCTATTTTTTCAAGGGCCTCTTGGATATAATTTTCGCCAAAATCAAGTTGTCCAAGTTCCACTGCCCACTTTATGTATTGAACAGGCTGGACTTTTGAAACCGCTACTATTTTAATATCTTCTGCCCTTGTTCCAGCCTTTTTAGCAGCTATCTCCACCTCTTCCCTAACCCTTTTTAAATTTTCTGCCAATTTTTCCTTAGTCACTTTAAAACTCCTCTGAATAAAGATATGTTATAAATCTTTCATCTTCATTCCATCTTTCTCTTACCTTTACCCAGAGTTGGAGATACACTTTAGAGTCCAATATAGCTTCTAATTCCTTCCTTGCAAGGGTACCTATTTCCTTAAGCATACTTCCTCTGTGGCCTATGACAATCTGTTTATGATTCTTTTTTGCCACATAAATTACTGCATGGATTTTAATTAAATTTTTTTCTTCATCCTCTTCCCAATGCTCAATTTCCACTGCCACAGAATAGGGAAGTTCTTTTTCGAGCTTTAAAAACAACTTTTCCCTTATAATCTCAGCTGCCATAAATCTTAAAGGCACTGATGATATCTGGTCTTCTGGAAAAAGTGGAGGACCAACAGGTAAACGCTTTTTTATCTCTTCTAAAAGTTCAAAAGAACCTTCTCCTGTTAGGGCAGAAATTAGAAATATCTCTACCCCTTCAAAGTGTTTTGACATAAAATCTATTATTGGCAAAAATTTGTTTTTGTTTTTAATTTTGTCTATTTTATTAATTGCAATTATTGTTTTATCAAGTTGATTTTTAAGAGGACCTATCAGAGGAGTAATTTCCTTTTCTAATAGAGATAATTTGTCAACATATCTGGCACCATCTATCATAAGAAGCACCACATCTGTTCCATTTATTGCCTGCCATGCGGTTTCAACTAAAAATCTATTTAAGGTCTGGTTAGATTTATGAATACCTGGCGTATCTAAAAAAATAATCTGACAATCCTCTCTTTGAAGTATTCCATTTATTCTGTTTCTTGTGGTCTGTGGTTTTGGCGTTACTATAGAAACTTTTTGACCTAAATAAGAATTTAGAAGAGTGGATTTCCCAGCATTGGGAGGCCCTATAAGTGCAACAATACCACATCTAAATTCCTTTTGTTCCCTCTTTTCATTCATTGTTTATTTCTCCTTAAAATTAAAATTGTATTCTTTGTTAAAAAAATTTTACTTGCGCAAAATTTTGACTCCATGTATAGCGTTCACTATTATGAAAAAAGATTTAATCATTGTTGAATCACCTGCCAAGGTCAAAACAATTAAAAAGATTTTAGGCAATAAATACCTTGTTGAGGCTACCCTTGGTCACATAAGGGATCTCCCCACCAATGTTTTAGGGGTGGATGAAAAAAATAATTTTAAGCCAACATATGTGATCCTCCCTGGAAAAGAACCGTTGGTTAAGAAGTTACAACAAAGTGCAAAAAAAGCCAACTATGTATTATTGGCACCAGACCCAGATAGGGAAGGCGAAGCAATTGCATGGCATGTTGCTGAATTAATTAAGGATGTAAACCCTAATTTTAAGCGAATGCAGTTCAATGAAATAACTGCAAGTGCAATTAAAGGTGCTTTAAACAACTTAAGGGACCTAGATGAAGATCTATTTAATTCCCAGCAGGCCAGGAGGATTTTAGATAGATTGGTTGGTTATAAGATATCTCCAATACTATGGAAAAAGGTAAAAAGGGGTATATCAGCAGGTAGGGTGCAATCAGTTGCACTTAGATTAATTGTTGACAGAGAAAAGGAAAGACAGGCCTTTGTACCCAAGGAATACTGGGTTTTTAAAGTCCATCTCAAGACCAAAAAACACGATATTCTTGTTGCTGAACTCTGGAAAATAGACAATAAAAAGGCCAATGTTCCTAATGAAAAAAAGGCATTAGAGTTAGAAAAATTACTTAAAACCAGTAAGTTTGAGGTAGTAGAAGTAAAGGAAAAGGAAAGGTCAAGGTCTCCAAAGCCACCATTTATTACTTCAACTTTGCAACAGGAATGTAATACACGGCTTGGTTATTCAACAAAAAAGGTCATGAATATTGCCCAACACCTATATGAGGGGATGGATTTGGGAGAGCTTGGCGTTAGGGCACTTATCACCTATATGAGAACCGATTCAGTCAGAGTGGCAAAGGAGGCTCAACTTCAGGCAAAGGATTGGATAGGAAAAAATTTTGGTAAAGAATATTTACCTCCAAGGATAAGAAATTACAAGACAAAGTCCTCATCGCAGGATGCCCATGAGGCTATTAGACCAGTAGATGTTACTATTACCCCTGAAATGATAAAAAATAGTGTATCTAAGGACCATTACATGGTGTATAAACTGATATGGGAAAGATTTGTTGCCTCTCAAATGGCAAGTGCAAGGATATTGGATACAGAGATCTCAATAAAGGCGCAAAATACCCTGTGGAGGGCAAAGGGCGAGAGAATAGTTTTTGATGGATTCTTAAAGGTGTATTCCTATGGAATGAAAAAAGAGCTTATTTTACCAGAAGTAGAAAAAGGAGAAATTTTGCCTCTTCAAAAAATAGAAAAAGAACAGAAATTCACCTCTCCCCCACCCCGTTATACTGAAGCCTCCCTGGTCAAAAAAATGGAAGAAAATGGGATAGGAAGACCATCTACCTATGCCCAGGTAGTATCTACCTTAAAAGAACGGGAATATGTCAAAATGGAAGAAAGATATTTTGTGCCAACAGAGCTTGGGTCTGTAGTTAGTGACCTTCTGGTTAAGCACTTTCCTAAATTAATGGACTCTGGATTTACTGCAGAAATGGAGCTAAATTTAGATAAAGTGGCAGAAGGAAAATTGAGCTGGATTTCTCTATTAAAGGATTTTGCCAAATATCTCTACCCTGCTTTAGATAAGGCACTAAAAGAAATGGAAGAGATAAAAACAGGTAAGTCCACTGATATTATTTGTGATAAGTGCGGATCTCCCATGGTGATAAAATTTGGGAAAAATGGGGAATTTCTTGCCTGTAGTTCATATCCTGAGTGCAAAAATACTAAGAATTTTAGAAGGGATGAAAATGGAAATATACAGATTGTAGATACAGAGCCAAGTGAACTTGAAGTTGTAGGCAAGTGTCCAAAATGTGGTGGGGATTTAGTAGTTAAATTTTCAAGGGCTGGAGCTAGATTTATTGCGTGCAAAAATTACCCTAAGTGTAAATATACAGAACCATTTTCTACTCATATAAAGTGTCCTATTGAAGGGTGTGATGGTGAAATAGTTGAGAGGACATCAAAAAGGGGTAAGGTGTTTTATTCTTGTAATAGATATCCCAAATGTAAATTTGCCATATGGAATCCACCTTATGATGAGATTTGTCCTGAATGCGGTTTTAAGATATTGGAAATAAAACAGAGCAAAAAAAGGGGAAAGTTTTTGTCCTGTCCAAATAAAAAATGTAATTTCTGGAAAAAATTAGAGGAATAAGTATGATTAATAAAAAGGCCCTTCAAATCATTGGTTATAAAAATTCTGGAAAGACCCATTTAATGGTTAATTTGTGCTCAATGTTTAAATCCAGAGGACTCAGAGTAGGATGTATAAAATATTCACATCACTCTCTTGATAAAAGGGATTCAGATACTGAGAAATTATCACATGAAGCAGATGTGGTAGTCGGGATCTCACCTTCCTCATCTCAAATATTTTTCAATAAAAAAAAGAGCTTTTTAGATGTGCTCACTTATCTGGATGTGGACATAATCTTGATTGAAGGTGGAAGAGGAGAAATAGACTTTTTGCCCAGAATTGTCGTGGCAAACCATGAAAAGGATATTGAACTCACAGATGAATTGACTATTGGAGTTTACCTCAGAAATAAGGATTTAAAATTCAAAGATGATAAAATAAATTTTAGTGATAAAGAAGAAGATTTATTAGAATGGATTTTAAACAAAGGATTTCTCTTGCCAGGTATAGATTGTGGTGCCTGTGGATATAATTCATGCAGAGAAATGGGTATTAAAATCTTAAAAAACCAAGAAAGTGTTCAATCATGTATGAGCATGAACACTCCTGAAGTAAAGGTTGAAGTGGATGGAGTGCCCCTTAATTTAAATCCCTTTGTGCAAAATATTGTCAAATCAACAATAGAAGGTCTTTTATCAAACTTAAAAGGGTATCACAAAGGCGAAATTAACATACAAATTAAAACAAAATAGGGCCATGTTTTTTAAAGTTGTCAAGGTCTCAGAATTCTATGATTTATTTTACAATTTTTCTCCCATTGAAACTCAAATTGAAGTTGATTCTGCAAAGAGTCTCAACAGGGTAGTTTCAGAGGATGTTGTAGCACCCGAGGATTTTCCCCCTTTTGATAGGGCATGTATGGATGGTTTTGCAGTTTTAAGTGAGAATACCTATGGGGCCTCTGAGTCAAATCCTGTATATTTAAAAGTAATTGGCGATGTTCAGATAGACAAAATCCCAGATTTTTCCATAAAAAGCGGTGAGTGTGCTAAAATCGTGACTGGTGCACCTATGCCAGGTGGCGCCAATGCAGTTGTTATGGTAGAATATACAGAAGAAGTGGCTCCAGATGAGATAGAGGTTCGCAAGAGTGTATCTCCTTTTGAGAACGTGATCCTTACAGGTGAAGATTTTAAGAAAAATGATATTTTGGTGACAAAGGGAGTAAGGATAAGACCACAGGAAATAGGGATTTTCATGGAATTTGGCGTAACCAAATGTAGGGTATTTGATTTTATAAGGGTTGGGGTTATTTCTACGGGAAATGAATTGGTTTCTCCTGATACAAAAAAATTATTGCCAGGTCAAATAAGGGATGTAAATTCCTATGTTATCTCATCCATTGTAAAAACAAATCACGCAAAACCTGTATTTTTTGGTATTATACCAGATGATAGAGATGCTTTGATCTCAGCAATTTCAAAGGCCTTATCTAATTGTCATCTGGTACTTATATCGGGTGGGAGCTCTATTGGGGTAAAAGATTTAACAGAACAGGCAATTACTTCTTTTAAAAACAGCGAGATACTATGTCATGGAGTGGCTATATCGCCGGGAAAACCAACTCTTCTTGCTTCAATAGACAAAACTCCAGTTGTTGGCCTGCCAGGGCAAGTGACCTCTGCCCAGATAGTTATGCAAATCTTAGTTGCACCTTTAATTCGTTTTTTGTCCAATGAGAAAGACTATCTCTCTGAGAATTATTTTCCAAAGACAAGGGCCAGATTAACCCACAACATACCATCTAAAAAAGGTAGAGAAGATTATATCAGGGTGAAGCTAATAAAAAGAAAAGGAGAGTTGTTGGCCCAGCCAATTTTTTCTAAATCAGGTATTATCAAAAGTCTGATTCAGGCAAAGGGCCTTGTAAGAGTACCATATATGAGCGAAGGGATTGTTGAAGATTCTGTAGTAGAAATATTATTACTCTGACACACAACAGATTTTGCTTTTAAATAGTGATCAAATCTTTGATTTTTGATAGAGTGTAGTTTTTTAGGACTCTTTAAGAATAACAACCTTTAAAAGTCCAACCATCAATTTACTAAATTTGGCAGGACAACCTCGGTTACTATATTTACTCGCAAGTGATTTTATTAAAGATTAATAAAATCTAATAAATCTCAACATATCAATTAGTGTATTGTACACTTATGTATACCCATCTGCAAATAATTTACCTTCAATTTTTTCTTTTCGACCAATTTTTTATCTGTTTTAGACATTGAATTGCCGAGTTAGAGTTTTTAATCTTGACAGGAGGGAAAAATTAAAATAGAAATTTTGTCAATTTTAAAAATGGAAATAAAAGGAGGTTTTTGCTTTGGCTAATACAAAACAAGCACTAAAAAGACACAGACAATCACTGAAAAGAAGGGCAAGAAATAGGGCGATGAAAAGCAGGGTGAAAAAAGCCATTAAAAATGTTCGACTGGCAATAGAAGCAAGAGATAAGGAAAGGGCTCAAACAGCACTCAGGAATGCTACTTCTTTATTGGATAAGGCTGCATCAAAAGGAGTAATACATTGGAAAAATGCAGCAAGAAGGATTTCTAGATTGTCTAGCCAGGTAAATAAGTTGAATTAATAATTGTTTTTTTATTTTTAATTTAGGATGCAAAAACCCAGGGAAATTACCCTGGGTTTTTTTTACAAAAATTATGGAAAAGGGATTAATTTTAAATTTTAATTGCTAAGTAAAAAACAATTGATTAATGATAATGGGTATATTTTTTGTTATAGGGCCTTTACAATGACTAAACGACTCCTTTTTATATTTATCCCTTTTATCGTCTTAATAGGATGTAGCCTTAGAACTCATTCGATGATTTCCCCATCTACCCTTGGTATAAAAATTGATATTTCAATGCTTAAAAAAGACTTTGCAAAGTATAACATCTATTACGCAGAACCAGTCTATAATCCACCAGCCATTTTATTTTTAAAAAAGCAAATAAAAGAAAAGATTATCTTAAGTAGATGTTTTAACAAGATAAAAGATCCAACAGAGTTCAAAGAATTAATGGGTAGAATAGAATACCTTCAACCTTATTTGTATGCTCTAACTATTAGGCAGAGGAAGAAATTCGATGTAGTTGGTTATATTTATACTGTAGGCCATACCTGTTTAAAAAAAACAGGGGATAATGAATATTTTTTGTTGCCAGTTAGAGAACATTTTAATGATATATATTATGGTGGAGACAATGCTTTTTTCCATGGTAATTTTGATTAAACATCAAGGATAGCATATGAAAATAAAGCATGTTATTAACAGAAATTGGTGTAAGGGATGCGGAATTTGTGTCGAATTTTGTCCAAAAAAGGTTTTAGAAATAGATAGAGAAGAAAAAGTTGTAGTAGCTAGGGCTGAGGACTGTATAGGCTGTAGGACCTGTGAATATAGGTGTCCAGATTTGGCAATAGAAGTTTTAGTGGAGAAAGAAGATGAAGAAGCAACAGCTTAAATTTATTCAAGGCAATGAGGTTTGTGCAGAGGCCGCACTTTATGCTGGAGTTGAATTTTTTGCCGGCTATCCCATTACTCCTTCATCTGAAATCCTAGAATACATGGCAAGAGAACTTCCCCTAAGAGGCGGAAGTTTTTTGCAAATGGAGGATGAAATTGCCTCTATATGTGCTATAGTGGGGGCATCTTTGACCGGAAAAAAGTCAATGACAGCAACTAGTGGCCCTGGTTTTTCTCTAATGCAGGAAGGTCTTGGATTTGCCATAATGGCTGAAATCCCATGTGTGATAGTGGATGTCCAAAGGTTTGGCCCATCAACTGGTCTTCCAACTCAAGGAGGCCAGCAAGATGTGTATCAAGCAAGATGGGGGCGACATGGAGACCATTCAATAATTGTACTTACAGCCTCCAATCATCAAGACCTCTTCAAAATCACGGTTGAGGCATTTAATTTTTCAGAGACCTATAGGACCCCTGTAATTTTATTATTTGATGAGATTGTTGCACACTTAAGGGAAAAAATAATTATTCCAGAAAAGGGGGAAATTCCAGTGATTGAGCGCCTTAGGACTTCTCTTCCCGAAGGAGTTGATTATCATCCCTATTTGCCAAGAGAAGATGGTCGGTTACCTATGTCAGACTTTGGAGGAAAACACAGATATAATGTGACAGGACTATTTCATGATATGTGGGGATTTCCCACAACCGATCCCAAAGTTGTCCACGGACTTTTGCATCACATAGTCGATAAAATAGAATCAAATGTAAGTGAAATAGCAAGATATAAGGAATATTTTTTAGAGGATGCCGATATTATATTGGTCTCTTATGGATCCTCGGCAAGGACAGCTCTTCATGTAGTAAGATCCATGAGAAGAAAAGGGCAAAAATGGGGACTTTTTGAACTTCAGACCTTATGGCCATTTCCAGCCTTTGTTGTCAAGGAAAAGTGTAAAGATGCAGATTTTGTCTTTGTAGTGGAGATTAATATGGGGCAGATTGTTCATGAGGTGAAAAAAAGTGTGGATCATCCAGAAAGAGTGTATCTTGTAAATAGGGTTGATGGAGAATTTATCACACCAACTGATATAAAAAACATTACAAGACTTATTCGAGGGAGGGGGGTATAGTGAGCTACTCAGTAAAAGATTATATTAGAAAGAGGTTTTTTCCCCACTTATGGTGTCCCGGATGTGGGCATGGTATAGTTCTCAATAATTTACTTAGAGCAGTTGCTGAACTTGGCATACCTAAAAATGAAATTGTTATGGTGTCTGGAATAGGGTGTTCATCAAGAATTTCTGGCTATGTGAATTTTCACTCTCTACATACCCTCCATGGTAGGGCTATTGCCTTTGCAACTGGAGTAAAGATGGCCCGACCATCGTTACATGTTATTGTCCCTATGGGTGATGGAGATGCACTTGCAATTGGCGGAAATCATTTTATCCATGCCTGTAGAAGGAATATAGATCTAACAGCAATAGTAATGAACAACAGGATATATGGTATGACAGGTGGTCAGTTTTCTCCTCTTTCAGGAAGAAATATAGTGGCCACTAGTGCGCCATTTTCAAATTTAGATCCTGCCTTTGATACCATCAAATTGTCATTATCCGCTGGCGCTAGTTTTGTTGCCAGGACAACTACTTTTCATTTTAATGAAATTAAAGAATATTTGAAAAAGGCCATATCACATAGAGGTTTTTCTGTTGTAGAGATTTTGTCCCAGTGTCCCACTTACTTTGGACGGAAAAATAAGATGGGCTCTCCAGTGGATATGCTTAAATATTTCAGGGATAATACAGCCCAGTTAGGATCTAAAAAATTAGAGAAAAATCCAGATTTTATCCCTAGAGGCATTTTTGTTGAAAAAGATGTTCCAGAATATACTGAAGAATATCAAAAACTAATCACAAGGTTGCACAAAAAATAACCTATAACATGTGGTAGGGATCGAGATCCAAATTGATTTTAATTCTTTTTTTGTAGTTTGAATATTTTTTAAAAATTTTAGCAGCAAATGCTCGGATAGGGGCATAAGTTTCTGCTTTTAAAAGACATTGATATCTTTTGTTCTTATTTAAAATAAAAATTGGAGCAGGTGCTGGTCCTAATACGGTAAGAGAGGTCCTTTTAATTTTATGTATAAAATCTCTTATTTCTTCTATTAATCTTTGATGTTGCTGGTAATCTTCTCTAATTTGAAATCTCAAGAGACCAAGTTTGACAAAGGGTGGATATCTCCTCTTTTGTCTAATTTTGAGCTCATGTTGAATAAACCCTTCATAGTCACTATTTTTTATATATTGCCAGCAATAGTGACTTGGATTTCTGGTCTGGATAAAGACCTTGCCTGGCTTTTGTCCTCTGCCAGACCTTCCTGCTACCTGTACTAGGAGTTGAAAGGTTCTTTCTGTTGCCCTATAGTCAGGAAGGTTTAGTCCAATGTCTCCATCCACAACTACAACCAGGGTTACACCTGGGAAATTATGTCCTTTGCTGCACATCTGAGTTCCAACTAAAATCTGGTATCTTCCTTCTGAGAAAGATTTTAATATGTCTTCATCTTTTTTTTCACGCCTGTAAGAGTCAGCATCAAGTCGCAATATTTTATAGCTATTTCCAAATTTTTCCTTTACAAACTCTTCAACCTGTTCTGTCCCAACATCTAATGGAATATATGAAACAGCTCCACAAACAGGACAATTGCATGGAAAGGGCATAACTTTTCCACAATAGTGACACAACAGCCTTTCTATTTTTTTATGGTATGTCATAGACACAGAACAATTTGGGCACTTGACCACCTCTCTGCATGAAGTGCAAAAAACCACAGGAGAAAAACCTCGTCTATTCAATAAGATTATTACTTGATCCCCATTGTCCAGTGTGGATTTTATTTCTGAAAAAACTATTTCACTAAATGGGCCATGTGTTGGAGGATTTTTATTTAAGTTTACAATATCTATCTCTGGTAAGGGATTTCCTGTGACCCTTTTTTTCATTTTCAATAGCTCAATTTTTTGATTAATTGCTGCATAATATGTCTTTAAATCTGGGGTTGCAGATCCAAAAACAAGGAGGCTCTTAAATTTATAGGCCAAAAGATAAGCAATTTCCCTTACATGGTATCTTAGTCTTTCATCTTGCTTATAGGAGGAATCATGTTCTTCATCTATAATAATTGTTCCAATGTTTTTCACTGGTAGAAATATGGCAGAGCGAGTTCCAATTATAATGGAGGGTGTAGTGGCTTGTGATAATGTTTTAAATATTTTTGCTCTCTCACCGTTGGACAAATATCCATGATAAAAATAAATATTAGTGCCTGAAAAAAATTGTTTAATTTCCTGATATGTACTCTCAGCTAAAGCTACTTCTGGAAGGAGAATTATACTATTTTTATTTAACTCCAAAGATTTTTTTATTAAATATATGTATATTAGAGTTTTACCACAACCAGTTACACCATGCAACAGCACTGTTTTAAAAATGTTTTTTTCTATATAGGGTATTAAGACATCGATAACTTCTTTTTGTTCTTTTGTGAGATTATAAGAAGAACAATAATCATATTGTAAATTTGAGGAATATTCTCTATTTTTTGATGAAAATCGAATTAAACCTTTGTTTAAAAAAGACCTTAAAACATTTCCTGAATATTTCCCAAATTTAGCTATGATATGAGATTTTTTTTGAGGACCCTGGGTGTAGAGATATTCCAAAATATCTAACTGGGTTTTTGCATTTTTTTTTACTGGCCATGGAGGAGAACATATAAGTTCAACTATTATATCTTCCTTTGATTGAGATACTATTTTAACATCTCCATTTATCCATTTTGCTAAAAATGCATTTAAAATGTGGGGTTCTTTTTTTAGAAATTCTAATATGTTAAATTTATTTCCTTTTTTGTCCAAAAAATATAATTTTAGTGACATTAATTTTGAAGGTGTTACTGATGATATAACCTGTCCCAGCTCAACTAAAAGGTGAGCAGAAATATCTTCAAAGATTTCAAGCTGTTCTTTTAAAAAAAGGGGCTTTTTATCAATGGGAAGGATTAATTCTTTTATTTTAAAATTCACATGTTTTTTATTATGGGATTTAATGATAATACCCATGGTATATCTTTTTTGTACAGGTACAATTACCCTTATTCCTGGTTCTAAGTTACAATTTTTCAGAAGGGAAGGAATTTTATATGTATATTTTTTAAATGGTGGAGTTAATAATACTACATCTATTAAGTGCATAAGATGAGTTAATTAGAAGACTCAGTGGAGGATTCTTTTACCTCAATTAAGTCATCGTCATTATTGATACTCATATCTAAGGGATTTAATTTATTGTCAGAAATTGATATACTTTTTTCAAAATCATTTATTTTTTCTTTTATCTCGTTAGATTTTTTACCAGTCAATATTGAAAATTTTTCAAATAAATTACGGGTGCGGGAATCCTTCTTAATATCTTTAATCTTTTCCTGCATATTACAATTGCCATGCAAGATTCCACCCCGATCTACTGAAAAGACCTTTGTAGATACATCTCCTACTATTTTACCTTTTTCTCCAATAATTAGGGTTTCTTTGGCTATTACATTTCCAACAACTTTTCCATGGACAACAACATTTTTTCCTGAAATATCACCTTCAATAAAGGCACTATGATTTATATATACATCTTCACTACATTCAATAATGCCTTTAAATGTTCCTTCAATACAGATGTTATCTTCTCCTTTGTAATTTCCCTCAAATACACTTTTTGCCCCTATTAAGGTGGGAGTTGAGTCAATTCTCTCCTTTTTGTTTTTCTTTGCAAAAGCCATTTTTTACCTCAACCCAAGACTTTTTAATCTTCTATCCCAGATATAATATTTGGGATTTACAGGTCTACCATCAACTACTATTTTGTAATGAAGATGTGTTCCAGTACTATGTCCTGTATTTCCCATATAACCAATTACATCCCACCTTTTTACCTTATCTCCTTCTTTAACAATTGTTTTATATAAATGTCCATATAAAGTTATAATATGAGGTGTATGTCTTATTCTTACATAATTCCCCACAATACTATTTTTGCCAACTTTTATTACAATCCCGTCTGCTGGAGCCACAATTGGTGTTTTCCAGGCAGAAGCTATATCTATGGCAGCGTGAAATTCCCTTTGTTGGGTGAATGGATTTGTTCGCCAACCAAAACCACATGAAATCCAGAACTTATCTCCTTTAATAGGAAGAATAGAGGGCATGTGCCTTAATTTTTTATGTCTTTTTTCCAGATAATCCACAAGTTGCGCCAGGCTTTCTCTCAGGTCTGTTGAATAAGATACGATGTTTTTTATTTTTTTGAAGTGTGTTGCATTTTGATCTTCAATTGAGAGAATGGTCTGTTTTTTTTTCTCTGGTGATGTGTTGTATTCAAAACCACCCTGGTGGGAGAATTTATCCTCTGCATTTGTTTTATCACTTTCAAGTCCCAGAAAATTTTTTATCTTATCTTCCATTTCTTCCATATCTGCAAGTTCATCTTGAACAGTGGATAGCTTTTTCTCTAAGGAAGATATCTTTTTTATCTTTTGTTTTAAGTCTTGCTCCAGTGCAAAAACTCGTTGTTGCTCTTTTTTCAATGTAGTAGTAATCACTACAATCTTGTTGCTTAGAGAAGCAATTTCTTTTTTTGCATTAGAAATTTTAAAATGCTGATAAATTAATAGTCCACTTAGAATTATAAGGCCTGAATATATAAGAAGATGAAGAAAAAGTAGTAGATAAGTTTTGGATTCTGTGAGAGAAATCCTGTTATATGTATTTTTTGACTTTGAAAACCAGATAATTGATACCTTTTTCAACTAATTTTCTCCTTGAATACCAGAGTTGTAGACTAGTAATTCAAACATATTTCCAAAAATAAAAGAGTAAATGTTATCCTGTTACTAAACAAAAAAATTTTTTTTGTCAAATAGAGTTCACATATTGTTGCGATTCTCAGTAAAGAACAAATTAGATTATTTGTAAGCGATCACAGGGAACTATACGTCACTAGGTTTTTAACCATTCAAAATCAAGTTTTTGCCCTTTAAAAATAAGCAGAAAAAGTGTCTAAAATTAGAGTTTATAATAACAGGGGACTTATGTCCCCTAAATAAAAAGGCACTCAAGGATAGTTAACTAACTGATTTTTCACTCTCATCTAAACCAAACTTCCTCAAAAGCCACATAAGAGGGCAGGTATTGGTAAAAGCAGATTGAAAGAGATTTATCCCTACAAAAAGGGTCAAAAGCAGCCACCAATAAGAATAGCTCACAGCCAAAATAAGACTTAAAATAATAATAAAACCCGCCACGCCTCGAACAATCCTATGCATATCCATGTGTTTCACCTCCTTTTTTTACACAACATCAATATCCTTTAATTGAAGATCTACGCCAATTAGTCCATTATATGTATTAATCCTGGGATAAAAGGCAATATTTACATATTTATTAGTAAGATCTTGCGGGATTAAATCCGCCATATTCCACGCCTTTGCCCACATGGTCTTTTTTGCCCTCTCATCCCTAACCTCTAAAAATACATGCTCTTTTCCCACTAACTTTTGTTTTAAGACCAATAGATCCTTTGTCCAGAAAACTGGTTCAGGATTGTCTGGTCCATAGGGCTCAAGTAATTCCAACTCCTTAATAAGGTTATAATCTATATATTTCAAAGGCAAGTAACTATCTACTATGAGATGTGGAGTTAATTCTATACCCTTAGTTATTTTCTCAATACATTCAACAAACAATTCTTCAAAATATTGAACTTGTTCCTTGCTAAGAGAAATTCCACCAGCCTGTGGATGGCCTCCAAATCTTAAAAGTGCATCTCTGCATTCCTTCATTGTTAAATATAAATCTACCTCAGGTATAGATCTGCCTGAACCCTTTACGTCTCCATTTTTACCAGTAAGTACAAATGTTGGCTTATAAAATCTTTCACAAACCCTAGATGCAACAATACCTATAACCCCTTCATGCCAATTATCGCCATACAAAACAAGGCCAGGCCTATCTGACTTTTCCATTGCCTGTTTTAGGGCATCCTTTAAAATCCTATCTTCTTCCTTTTTTCTTGCCCTATTGTATCCCTCTAATTTTTTGGCTATTTCCTTTGCCCTACTCATATCCTGTGTTAAAAGGAGTTCCACTCCATCCTTACCATTCCCCATTCTACCTGCAGCATTGATCCTTGGAGCAAGCATAAATCCAACCTCTTCTGCTCCCAATTTTGCCCCTACTTTAAGACCACTTTCCTCTTTAAGAGCTACAATGCCAGGCCGCCTGGTTTCAGAGAGCATTAACAGACCATTTTTAACCAGTATCCTATTATCTATATCTAAAGGCACTACATCTGCAATAGTTCCCATGGCCACAAGGTCAAGATATTGTCTAATATCTATTTTTTCAGGAAGTTCATTATTTAATCCAGCTGCAAGCAAAAAAGCAACGCCTACTCCTGCCAAATTTTTATATGCATTGCTATTTATTTTTGGATTAATAACAAAATTTGCAGGAGGCAACTCATCTGCCGGCATGTGATGATCAGTAATTACAACATCTATATTTTGCCCTCTTATCCACTTAACTTCCTCAATATTTGTTATTCCACAATCTACAGTAATGATTAAATTAACACCTTGTGCAACCAATGTTTTTAACCCTTCTAAATTAAGCCCATATCCCTCTTCCAGTCTATTTGGGATATAATAAATAGGAGAAAAACCTTTCTTTCTAAGTAAATCTACCAAAATAGCAGTAGATGTTATGCCATCTACATCATAATCACCCCAAATTGCAACCTTTTTCCCTGATTTCAATGAATGTGCAATAAATTTTACTGCACTATCTAACTCTCCAAGAGATGATAAGGGTTTTAAATATCTCAAATGCGGATTTAAGAATATATTCATATCTTCAATGGTTCTTATGCCCCTCTTTAACAAAAACTCCACAACTAATCTAGATACCCGTAATTTTTTAGAAAATTGGGGTACCAATAGCTTTAATTCATCAGACAAGGGCCTACTCATATTCCATTTATACAACAAATCAAACTCCTTATATAAGTGTCTGTGATCTGTGTGGGTGATCTGTATCTGTAACTTGACATCCCATACTGACCACTCACACTGATCACTCATCTTACCTTATTTATCACACTCAACACAACAGGGATATACACAATTTTTATTACATACTCATTTTTAAACCAATCCCTTTTTTTCTAAAAACTCCATAAACTTTCTTGCTTCTTCTAAGTCTGGATTTAATTCTAATGATTTTTCCAGATATTCTTTACATTTACTATAATCCTTCATTTCAAAATAACACCTGGCTATGTTATATAAAAGGTGATCATCCTCTGGAGCAAGTTCAAGTGCCCTTTGATAATATTCAAGGCACTGTCTATACATCTTATTTTTTCTGAGTTTAATTCCAAATTCATTGAACAGGTGTTTATGCTCTTTTTCAAAGGCTGCATCTAGCTTGACCAACCTTTCAAAAATATTTTGGGCCTTTTCTGTATCTCCCCTATCAAGGTATGTTAAACCAAGCCCAAAATTGGCCCTGATATTTTCTTCATCCACTTTCAGGGCATTTTTATATTCAAACTCTGCACTGTATGTCTCTCCCCTCATCCTGTGTCTATCTGCCCTGGCAATGGTCTTATTTAACTCCCGTATCCTTGGATAGACTTCATATGTATAAAATTCTGGCTCTGGGATAAATTTTTCAAGGAGTTCTTCTTTAGTAATTACTTTCTTTGGGCCAGAAGGAACATAATTCTTATTTAATGCTTGAATTTCCACATTTCCATCATCTAACTCCTTGACAAACCAATAACTTTTTTGAACAGTCTTTCTCTGGGTCGTACCTGTTCCTATCTTCATTACGGTCTGGGTAGAAAATACGCCTTTAATTTTTTCTATAGGTGCTTCCGTTGACTTATTATCCATATTATCTCCTCACCCTACATTTGGCTGATAAATATATACATCTTAAATTATCATATGCTTTATTTAAATCATCATTTAAAATTACATATTCAAATTCATCTATGGCTTCCATCTCTTTTTGTGCATTTTTTAATCTTATTTCAATTGTTTTGGGATCATCTCCACCCCTTCTGACCAACCTTCTCTTAAGTTCATCAATTGAAGGTGGTAAAATAAAGACAAATACACCTTGTCTCAAACTTTGTTTAAGACTTTTGGCCCCCTGAACATCAACATCAAATACAACATCAAAACCTTTATTTAATTTCTCTTCAATCTCCTTTCGTGGAGTCCCATAATAATTTCCATGTACATTTGCCCATTCAGCAAACATATCTTCTTTTATTAGTTTTTTAAATTCTTCCTTTGAGATAAATACATAGTCTATGCCATCAATTTCTCCTTCACGTGGTTTTCTCGTTGTGTAAGAGATTGAAAATTGGATGTTTGGAAATTCTTCAATAAGCATCTTTACAAGGGTTCCTTTGCCAGCTCCAGATGGACCACTGATAATCAGGGCAATACCCTTATTTTCCATCTCCCTCTCCTTTTTCTAAAGCTACCCTCTGCGATATGGTCTCAGGATGAAGGGAAGACAAAAATACATGGTTTGAATCTGTTAAAATAATAGACCTTGTCTTTCTTCCATGGGTTGCATCAATAAGTCTGTGATCGTCTCTTGCCTCTTCCTTTAACCGTCTCATTGGAGAAGAATTTGGATTAAAAATTCCCACGATTCTAGAGGCAACTACATAGCTTCCAAAACCTATATTTATAAGTTTTTCCCCCATAACATCACTCTAAGTTTTGTATTTGTTCTCTAATTCTTTCAAGTTCTGTCTTAAATTCAACTACAAAAGAACTTACTTTAGCGCATTGAGCCTTATTACCCAGGGTATTTATTTCTCTAAAGCTCTCTTGACAGAGAAAATCCAATTGTCTTCCAACATATCCTTCAGAATTAAGCAGATCTAACATGGCATTTAGATGGGATGTTAGCCTGACAAGCTCTTCTGACACGTCTAATCTATCCGCCATAATTGCCAGCTCTTGCATAAGTCTGTCTTGTTCCACCTGAATATCTATTGCCTTTAAAATTTCTTCTATCCTCTGTCTTAAGAGTTCAAACTTCTCACTTACCAGGCCTTTGGTGGCTTGACTTATTTTGTTTTTAATATCAACCAGTCTCTTAAGTCTAGACTTAAGATCCAACACAAGGTCTTGCCCTTCCCTTTCTCTGAATTTATTCCAGGATAAAAGGGCCTTTTTAAGACCATTTTTCAATTTGTCAACCAGCTCAGATTCTGCATCTACTGGAGCTTCAGTCCATAGGCCAGGAATAGAAAGAACCTTGTTATAATCTGGGACAAATACCTCGCCCTTTTTCTTGGCATAGCTTTTTAAAAATCCAAACAAGACATCTAGCAGTGTCTCGTTTATTTGAAATGGGACTTGATCTTGTCTAAATATTTTAAGCCCCAGAGAAATATCTATATTCCCTCTACTCACAAATTTTTTTACTTCTCTTAAAAAGATATATTCTACAGATCTCAAAAATGAAGGTATTTTAAATCTTATATTTAAATTTTTTGAATTTAGGCTCTTTATCTCCCAATGCTGCAAACAAATCTCATCGCTTATTTCATATGAACCATAGCCAGTCATTGACTTAATCATCTATTTCCCTTTAACTTTTTTTTATAATTCTCCCTTAAAAGCAAAAGGATCTTTTGAAGATCTTCCTTTGCATAATCTGGATATGTCCAAGGAAGGCTTTGCCATCTGCCCTTTTGAAAGATCAGGGTAAGGTCAGCCCAGATACCCTCTCTTAAATAAATCCTGTGAGTATATTCTTTTCCTGTGGCAAGCACGAACCTCTCAAAAGAGAGAATACCAGGATCTAAATTAAAGATCCTTGATCCATCTTGTTTTGCATATTTCTTTTCTATCTCATTAGTTGTTAATTTTATATCAGCCAACTTATCAGGTGAAATAAGATCTTTAAAGGACAGAATACGCCTATATATGGGAGTTCCAAGTTCCCTGTCATAATAGGTGGTCTCTGTAAATAAAATCATAGGAGATATGTATTCAATCTCTCCCAGGGCCTCTTTTAAATCTTCCTGCACCCTGGGCCAAAATTGATCCCATTTGCTTCCTAAGATAGATAATACTAAAAGGACATCTTTTGGTTTTTTGGGTACACTCATTTTATATCTGCTTAACAACCAAATTTAATTTATCAAAATCAAGGGACATAGGTACAGCTTTAATTAAGTCTCCCTTTTTTAAGGGTAAAAAACTTTTTTTATTTATTTTACAGATAATATAATATTCATTCATACCCACCAATTTTTCTGTATCTTCAACAATGATATTTACCTGGTCTAAAGAAAGAAGTTTTTTTAAAAAATTTTTCTTTTTCTCTAAAAAAAGTTTCCTTAACAAAAAACTTCTTTTTTGTTTAATATCTTTTGGAACTTGATATGGATATTTTGCAGCTGGGGTATCTGGCCTTTTGGAATATTTAAACACATGACCATAGGTAAAGGACATTTTTTTACAAAAATTATAAGTATCCAGAAAGTCTTTATCATCTTCACCAGGAAATCCAACTAACACATCGCATCCAAGTCCAAAAATTGGCCATATCTCTCTTAATTTATACATAAAATTTAAAATATCATCTGGAGAATAAGGGGACCTCCCCATTTTTTCCAAAATCTTTTTACTTGCTGACTGAACTGAGACGTGCAAATGCGGTGCAATTTCAGGACATTTGCTAATTACATCTAAAGCCCTATCATTTAAAAGAGATGGATCAAGTGAACTTATCCTAATGCGTGCCCCTTTATATTTTCTAACTAGCTTTGTTGCAACCACTTCTATGAGATCCCATAGATCTAATTCTTCTCCTAAATAATCGCCTTTAAACTCCTTTAAATTAATCCCACTAATTATAATCTCTTTAAAACCTCTATCTAAGATTGTTTTTACTTCTTCTAAAATAGATAGAACATCTCTACTCTTAGAAGGACCACGTGTTAAAGGCACAATACAATATTTACAATAATGGGAACAACCATCTTGTATCTTTATAATTGGTCTTGCCCTGAAATAATCCTGTATTTTCAAGGAAAAATTATCTCTGAAATCATCTTGTTTTGCACCTATGTTTTCTGGAAAGCCCAAAAGCTGGAATTTTTCCCTTTGAGGAATTGTAAGTCTAACTCCATCTATAGCTTTTATCTCTTTCTCCCATCTTGGAATGGCACATCCTGTTACTATTATCTTACATTCTGGGTTTTGTCTTGCAAATCTCCTTGCATACTTTTTTGTATCAGATATTGCCATATGAGTTACAGCACAGCTATTTATCAAGACAATATCTGCCTTTTGGGGATCATGAACTTCAAAAAGTCCTTTTTTAATCCAGGCTTCTCTGATTGCCTCTGACTCATATTGATTGATCTTACAACCAAGGGTCAAAATATAAAAACCTTTACCTTTCATTTCTGATTATTCCACCCCCCAGGACCACATTTCCAGAATAAAAACAACATATCTGACCTGGAGATGGTCTTGGAATCTTCTCTTTAAAAAATACTTGAATTATCTTATTTTTTTTCTCCCAAAAGGCCTTTTTTGGCTTCATGTTATAATTTACCTGAATCTCTATTTCTTCTGGCCAATTGTCCATGGGAACAAGGCAATTTACATCACCCACAACACACCTGTTATGCAAAAGGTCATTCTTTGTACCCACAACTAAAATATTTTGATCAAGGTCCTTATGGATCACATATAAAGGCTCTAAGTAAGGTATCCCAAGCCCACGTCTCTGGCCAATTGTATAATTAAAAAGCCCTTTATGAATACCCAATTCATCACCCCATATCCCTATAATCTTACCAGGTCCTGGAAGGTTCTTCCCCATTTTTTTTAAAAAATCTCTGTAATTTCCTTTTATAAAACAAATCTCCTGACTCTCAGATGTAATAGCTGGGGTAATATTTTTTTTATTTAACTTCTCTCTAATTTCATTTTTTTTATATCCACCAAGGGGCAATTTAACATCCTTAAAACTATCTTTTGATACCAAAGACAAAAAATAACTCTGATCTTTGGCTTTATCTATACCCCTATACAATCTAATTTGACTATTTTGGTTTATAAGTTTAGCATAATGGCCTGTTGCAAAATAATCAAATCCTAAGTCCATTACACATTGTTTAAGTACACCAAATTTAATATATTTATTGCATATACAACATGGATTTGGCGTAAAACCTTTTAAATAATAATCTACAAAAATATCTACTACATATTTTTTAAATTCATCTATTAGATCTAAAAATATACACTCAATATTAAGGGATTTAAATTTATCTTGAATTTTATCCTTAATTTTTCTTAATTCTTCTGTAAAAATGCCAAAAACACCTACTACATCATACCCTTTTTCCTTTAGCAAAACAGAACAAAAAAGACTGTCCATACCCCCACTTACTGCTACACCAATTTTCATACTAAAGTCTGAAATCAGCGGCGAGCGAGTAGCGAATCCGCTGAACCGTTTTGTTTGATTATTTTAATATTTCTATAATCCTGTCTATCACCTCTTGAACTTTGGAACCCTTCAAACTACCTATTTTATATAAAATTATATCTTTATCTGCTGTGAATATTTTATTAGGCCTTATATTACTTTCTTGCCTTAAACCACCTATTGCAAAATTGTCATCTTTTAATTCTATTGCATACTTATCTCTTACATTTTTGCTTGTTATTTAACACAAAATCAAATCCTGTCCTTCTAAGTTTGAAATTACTAATGCGGGCCTCCTTTTCCTTCCGGTTAAATCAGAAAAAGGAAAAGGAATAACTATCACATCTCCTTTTATAAATCTTTCCATGCTTCATCTTCCTCTGGAAGAAGCCAATCTTTAGATAGTGACTTTTCACTTAGATATAATGTTTCTTTTTTTTGAGCTTTTAATTGTAAATATTCTATAAAATCAATCAATTGCTTTTTATAGGGTAGCGGTAATTCCCGCATTTTTTCTATTAATTTTTCTTCTAAAACTTCTATTTCTTCCATTATATTCCCTTTTTTATTATTCTAACATCAACTCATAATTCATTAACTTTTTAGACCAAAGGGTTCGGGCAAAGGATCAAGTTCTCCTTCAACTCTGTCAGCAATTCCAAACAAAATGTCTTCCCTAAATGGCGGAGCAATAAATTGAAGCCCAACTGGAAGTTTTAGGTTATCTCCAAGTCCCACAGGAATGGAAATACCAGGCAGTCCACTTAAATTCAGAGGATTTGTAAAAACATCTGTGAGATACATGGTCAAAGGATCATGGATTTTTTCCTTTAATTTAAAGGGAAGTGTTGGTGATACTGGGGTTAGTATCACATCACAATTTGAAAAGGCCTCTAAAAAGTCCTGTCTAATTAATCTCCTTACCTGAGCTGCCTTTTTATAATAGGCATCATAATATCCTGCAGACAAAACATAAGTGCCTAAAATAATACGTCTTTGAACTTCAAATCCAAACCCTTCACTACGTGTTTTTACATACATATCAATTAATTCTTCTGCGTCCTTTGTCCTGTATCCATATCTTACTCCGTCATATCTTGCGAGGTTTGAACTGGCTTCTGCCATTACAATTATGTAATAAGTGGCAACTGCATATTTGGTATGGGGGAGGGAAATGTCAATGAGTTCTGCCCCTAATTCCTTTAAAAGCCTGAAAAAATCTTCTGATTTCTTTTGAATGTCAGGATCTAGCCCTTGTTGCCAATATTCCTTTGGCAGACCAATCTTTATTGACTTGAGGTCCTTGTATTTTTCCATCTCCTGTAAATAATCTGGCACTGGATTTGGAGATGATGTGGAATCTTTTTTATCTTTTCCAGCAATCACAGAAAGCATAAGGGCTGCGTCTTTTACTGTCTTGGTAATTGGACCTGCCTGGTCCAAAGAAGATCCATAGGCAATCAGCCCAAATCTAGATACCCTGCCATAAGTTGGTTTTAGCCCAACAACTCCGCAAAATGCAGCAGGTTGTCTAATAGACCCACCAGTATCAGTTCCAATTGAAATAGGGGATTGAGATGCCGCAGTAGAAGCTGCTGACCCTCCACTGGAGCCACCTGGAACCCTATCTAAGTCCCATGGATTTTTTGTTGGCTTAAATGCTGAATTTTCAGTGGATGACCCCATTGCAAATTCATCCATATTAGATTTTGCTATAATAATCCCCCCTTGTTCTTTTATTCTCCTAACTATCTCAGCATCATAAAAAGGAATAAAATTCTCCAACATTTTTGACGCACAAGTAGTTGGAATGCCTTTAGTTGTCAAAACATCCTTTATAATTACTGGTATTCCCCAGAGTTTTTTAGAAGGATCAGGACCATTTTTATCCATATCTCTTGCGTTCTCAAGGGCCTGGTCTTTATTTATGTAAAGGAGGGCATCAATTTTTCCTTCAGTCTCCTCAATCCTCTTTAAATATGCATTTACAACTTCTTCAACCTTGACCTCGCTACTTAAAATCATATCTCTGATTTTGATTCCAGAATATTTTCTAACATCCATAGATATATCTCCTCATTCTTTAGCTAACTACCTTTGGTACAATAAAGTGTTCCCCATCTTCCTCTGGTGCATTTTTTAATACATCTTCCCTTGTAAATTCAGAATAGACCTCATCTTCCCTATATGGAGTAGGATGTTCAACTGGTGAATACATGGGTTTTACATCAGATGTATCCACTTCTGATAATTGTTCCATGTAATCCAATATCTGGCTCAGTTGTTTTGAAAAAAGTTCCAATCTATTCTCATCTAGATGTAGTCTTGCTAAATAGGCTATGTTTTTGACCTGTTCTTTTGATATCTTCATACAATACTCCTTACCTCAAGAGAATTTTTAATATATCCTCAAAACAAACATATGTTGAGAAGCAATTCCCTTTTCATCCCACTTAATTGGTCCAATTGTCCACTTAAATTCTGGGTTATTTAAAATAGAATCAATAAGTTGTCCATTTTTTAGGTGTTCTTTAAGATATGCTGCATACCTAAAAAAGTCATACCCAAGACATATCCAGAAATTAACATCCTTTTTACTTAAATCAAACACTATTTTTTTCAAATTAATTAGCTGGTTATTATTGTTATCCTCTATCCAGGGAGATGGATAGTATGCCCTTTTAAACATGGATATTTCCAGGGGAGTAAATTCTGGTTTAAAGCTACCCCAAAGAGCTGGCCCTAAAAAATATAAATCAGATGCATTATAATAAAAAAAGTAAGGAATTATTATCCTGGAATTTTCAAAAGAATCTGGGATAAACACAGCAGAAAAATCTATATCTGGTTTAAACCCTTTTATCTTTTCATCGTCCTTATCTTGAAATAGATCTTTTGGCACATCCAAAAAATTACCTACTTTTTCTTGCCAATCCCTTGTGTTTTCAGGATCATACCATGATATTTGTGTGAGTTTAGCCCCAAGTAAACGAGCTTCATTAAAAAATTCTTCTCCCAAATTCCTGCCATAATCTGATCTTGGATAAAAAATAGCAAAAGAATCTATTTGGAGCTTATCCATAGAAAACTTAATTAACTCAGTGACCTGGTCTTTATGGGATGGAAAAAATCTAAAACCGTCCACGCCTTCCTTTGGAATATAAGACCTAAATGCAAATAAATGAATTTTTTTTGGAAGGTCTGTTTTCAATATCTCATTAAAAGTTTCCAGCTTAATAAAACCGCCAACAATTAAATCCTTACTTGCAATCTCTTTTAATCTATCTATCCACCCACTTGCATTTGAATTTAAAACAACTACTTTTGCTTCAACTCCCATACCTTCCATCTCATAAATAGCTGCCTCAACCCCAGTCAAAATCTCATAGGAGACTTGCTCATATAAAGGATCAAAGGGTAGGACCAAAACAAGTTCTATCCTTGGAATTCCATTTTTTTCAATAAGAGTTTTAAATTCATCTAGAAATAATTCTTTTAATAGGGAATTTTTGTTTAAAATATTCTGAAGCAACATATAAGATTTGGACCAAGATATCTTTTTTGAAGACAGAAGGCACAAAATCTTTGCCCACATTATTAAACTATCTGGAAGTTTTGCTGGATCTAGGTTTTCTAAACGATATTTTGTTGCAATATTCTCCTCTAATATGCTCTTGTACAAATCATTTAAAATATCATATTGTTCCCTTGAATTAAATGTGTTGTAATAATTATCAAAAATAGCTCTTCCATTATTTATATCTTTGTTTTTTAAATATGAGAGTTCCAATAAGATAAAGCTGTTTTTTCTAATAGTTAAAGGGAGATCTATTTTGATTAAGTCTATTAAATATTGGTAATATTTTTGTTTTTCATTTTTTAAATCTAAATAAGTCAAGTAGTATTTATGGAATTGCCATTTCTTTAAGTAGGTTGGATCAATTGATTTCCATTTATCCAAATATAATTTGGCCTTAACTAAATTTTTACTCTGGAGAGAACACTTAATAATCCTCTGTATCAAAGTAAGTTCCCTTTGTTTGGGAACAAGATAGTTATAAAGGGCCTTTTCATAATTTTCACAGGCAGATATATACTCCCCTTTTTCCCAGAGATAATCTCCAATCTCCAATGGAGATTTTGGAACCATCTTAATTTGTTTTTTGGGGCCACAACCTATAAAAATAATAAGAAAAATACAAAATAATAAATAATATCTCATGCAAACCTCTTGATCTTCAAATCTGTCGCCTTGAGAGACTAAAATAAAAAAGCCTGGGCTATATTTTAAGCCCAGGCTCAAGATTAGAGGAGGGGGAACGTTTATGTCAAGCACACTTATTTTTGCTCAGTATATTCAGCATCTACCACATCATCATCCTGGTTTGGATTACCTGCTTGTGCACTTGATGCGCCTGCTTGAGCGCTTGAACCTGTTGCACCTGCTTGTGCTCCTGCTTGTTGTTGCTGATATAATAACTCAGCCAACCTGTGAGATGTCTGAGTTAGGGCATCCATTGCATTTTTAATTGCCTGTTCGTCTTCGCCATCCATTACTTTCTTTAGATCTTCTATCTTTTGCTCTAATTCAGCCTTAAGAGCACTGTCTACTTTATCACCAAGATCCCTCATGGACTTTTCAGTTGTGTAGATCAGGGTATCTGCCTGATTTCTTAAATCAATCAAACGTTTTCTCTTTTCATCTTCTGCCTTATGGGCTTCTGCTTCTTTAATGATCCTTTGAATTTCTTCCTCTGATAGACCACTTGATGGCTGAATCCTGATAGACTGTTCTTTTCCTGTGCCAAGGTCCTTTGCAGAAACATTCACAATACCATTGGCGTCTATGTCAAAGGTAACCTCAATCTGAGGAACTCCCCTTGGTGCAGGAGGAATTCCAACTAAATCAAACCTACCCAGACTCATATTATCCTTTGCAAGGGGCCTCTCTCCCTGCAGTACATGGATAGATACTGAAGTCTGGTTATCAGCAGCAGTTGTAAATATCTGACTCTTTCTTGTTGGAATAGTAGTATTTTTCTCAATTAGTTTAGTAAATACCCCACCTAATGTCTCAATACCTAGAGAGAGTGGTGTTACGTCCAGGAGCAATACATCTTTTACATCTCCAGAAAGTATTCCACCTTGAATAGCAGCACCCATTGCAACTACTTCGTCAGGATTTACGCCTTTATGGGGCTCTTTTCCAAAGAACTCTTTTACTTTCTTCTGTACAAGTGGCATCCTTGTCATACCACCTACTAAGATAACTTCATCTATATCATTTACTGTAAGTCCAGCATCTGCCAATGCCTGCTTACATGGTCCTAGAGTCCTATCTACGAGATGTTCTGTAAGAGCCTCTAACTTTGCCCTACTTATTTTCATATTCAAGTGCTTTGGACCAGTCTGATCTGCAGTTATAAATGGTAGATTAATATCAGTCTCCAGGGCAGTTGAAAGCTCTTTTTTGGCCTTTTCTGCTGCCTCTTTAAGCCTTTGCAAGGCCATTGTATCATTGCTCAAATCAATTCCTGTCTCTTTCTTGAACTCTTCAATTATGTAATTTAAAAGTGCCTGATCAAAGTCTTCCCCACCCAGGAAGGTATCACCGTTTGTGGCCTTTACCTCAACAACATTATCACCAACTTCAAGAATTGAAATATCAAAGGTACCACCACCTAAGTCAAACACAGCTATTTTTTGATTAACTTTTTTATCAAATCCATATGCAAGGGAAGCAGCAGTTGGTTCATTAATTATCCTCTTTACTTCAAGTCCTGCAATTCTTCCTGCATCCTTTGTTGCCTGCCTCTGGGCATCGTTAAAATATGCAGGAACCGTTATAACTGCTTCTTTTACAGGTTCGCCCAGATAACTCTCTGCGTCTTCTTTTAATTTTCTTAAAATCATTGCAGAGATCTCTGGAGGGCTATATTTTTTCCCTTCAATTTCAACATATGCGTCGTTGTTTGGACCTGGAACTATATTATAGGGACACCTTTCTTTCCATTTTTTCACCTCTTCTGAATCATAACTGCGTCCCATAAGTCTTTTTATGGCAAAGATAGTCCTCTTTGGATTAGTAACTGCCTGTCTCTTTGCTAATTCACCAACTAGTCTCTCTTTATCAGTAAATGCAACAATAGACGGAGTGGTCCTCCCACCTTCAGGATTGGGAATACATTTTGGCTCTTTCCCTTCCATTACATAAACACAACTATTTGTTGTTCCGAGATCTATTCCTATTATTTTTCCCATCTTTTTGTCCTCCTAACTTACTAAATTTTCTTTACATAAAAAATAAGCTTATTTTTAAGCTTGTAAAGGGCTTAATTATTATTTTCCTGTTTTTTGCTCACCATGACCTTTGCAGGTCTAAGTACCCTATCCTTTATTTTGTATCCTTTTTGCATAACAGTAGAGACCATACCAGGTTCCATGTCTTCCCTTTCCTGCTGTGCCATGGCCTCATGATAATTTGGATCAAAGGGTTCTCCAATTTCAGTTTTAATCTGTTCTAACCCGTGATTTTTTAGGGTATTTAATAAAATATTTAAAGTCATTTCTATGCCTTCAACAATATCTTTACAGGCCTCTACTTTTTTTGCGTGCTCGAGTCCAAGTTCAAGGTTGTCTATTACTGGAACTATATCTTCTAAGACCTTTTCAGTTGCATATTTACAAAAATTCTCTTTTTCCCTTTCCATACGCTTTCTAAAATTATCTGCATCAGCCTTTACCCTGAGCATCTCCTGTTCCATTTCTTTTTTTACTGGACACTCAGGACAAATTTTCTCTTTGCAGAGTTCTTTTAATTTTTCTATATCTATCTCCTCTTCTTTTTCTTTGGTTTGTTTTTCTTGCTCTACCTCAATTTTTTCTTCTTGCTCACAAGAAACCTGTTCTTGTTTTTTTTCATCACTCATCCACTACACCTCCACAAATTATTTTTTTGAAAAATCAGACTTGAAATTAAGTAAGAGAAGGTTGGCTACTATAGCCTGGCCTCAAGTATCTTACTAAGCATTTTGGCCATATAGTCAACCATGGGGATTAATTTTGAATATTCCATGTAGATGGGACCAATGGTACCTATAATTCCTAAGGGTTCACCATAGGCACCATAAGGGGAGGAAATTATTGACCATTCACCCAGGTCAGGATCGAAAAGTTCATTTCCAAAATGAATAAAAATTCCTTTTCCTTCCTCTATTTTATCTAAAATCTTTAAAAATTCAGACCTTTTTTCTATATATTCTAATAGAGATTTCATCCTCTCTATATCTTTTGGATCTATACTACCAATAACCCTATGTGCACCTTGGACAAATATCTCCCGCTCATCTTCGGCCTCACAGGTATATTGAGCTAGGGTCAAGGCATTTATATATAATTCATTAAATTTCTTTTTTGCCTCTTCCATTTCTTTTAAAAACTGTTTTTTTACCTCAAACAGGGGCTTACCTGAAAATTTTTCATTTAAAAAATTGCTGAATTTAACAAGGTCATCGGAATTTATCTTCAAATCTTCCACTGCAATTAGTCTACTGTGAACCATACCCCCTTCAAATACCAAAATAGCCATAACAAGACCTGGTTTGACTAAGACAAAATCTATATGTTTCCATTTCATAAAGGAGATTTCAGGAGAAACAGCCAAACCCACAAGTGCAGTTTCATCTGATATAAACTTTGTTGCTCCTTCTAGAATTTGGGAAAAATCATATACAACTGCACTATTAAAATATTCCTTTATTTTCTTTTTTTCATACAAAAGTGGCTCTGGCTTCAAAATATTGTTTAAGTAAAACCTGAGACCTTTTTTGGTTGGAATCCTTCCAGCAGAGGTATGGGGCTGTTTTAAAAAACCCTTTTCAGTGAGATCAGCCATGACATTTCGCATGGTGGCGGGACTTAAATTAAATTTAGATTTCTTGGCAACATATCTGGAACCAACAGGAGTACCTCTCTCTATATATCCTTCGACCACTATTGACAAAACCTCTAATTCTCGGTCATTTAATGTTTCCATGGAGTAGCCCCTATTAACAATATTCTGCATATAACACATTTAATCATATACAAAATTTGTGTCAAGAAAGTGTTTTATTTCCTCTAGCAACTTTTTGAAATTTACAAAATTGTTAACACCAATTCTCGATGAACTTGGGAAGGTTGGGTTTAAGGAGTAATCCAAGAAAAATAATATATATTTTCGCAAAGTATGGAAAAAAGGACGGTATTGAAAGTTATACTGCTCCCAAAAAAGTTGGACACGTTTTGAAGGTAGAGTTAGGAGTTGAGTAAGGGGTGAAAAAGGGTTGAAATTTAATCTTGGAAACAAACTTTGGGAGGGATTTTCTATGAAGAGAAGGAAATGGAGTGCTGATGAAAAATTGGCCATTGTATAAATGGGAATTAAGGGGAAAAATCTGTGGCTCGAATCTGTAGGGAGCACCAAATTTCTCAAGCTCAGTATTATGAATGGTGTGAGAAATTTTTAGAAGGTGGTAAAAACGCCTTGGCTTTTGATGCTCCCAGCAAAAAAGAAGCTCAACTAAAAGCTGAAATTGAAAAACTACAAAAAATAAATGGAAAATAAACTGTCTACATCGAAATACTAAAAAAAAGAGGAACTTCTCAAGGGAAAATAGAAGCTATCTCACAGCTGGTAAAAATAAGTTTTTCTGTTAAAGATGCATATTACGCTATGGGGATATCCAGAAGCACTTATTATTCATACAAAAAAACACGTCGACCCAAAAAGAAAAGTAAGGAATATTTATATTTAGTAAATAAAATCAAAGAGATAAAAAACAATCATCCTTTTTGGGGATATAGACGATTAATACTGGCTTAAAAATAGAGAAAATATAAATGTAAACAGAAAAAAGGTCTATTGCTTGTTAGTGACAATGGCTCACAACCTACTTCCAGATCTTTTATGCAATATACAAAACAATTGAATATAAAACAAATTTTTACAACATATAATAATCCTAAAGGAAATGCAGATACTTAAAAAAGTAATAAGAACAATTAAAGAAGAAGTAATCTGGATAAATAAATTTACTTCATTAACAGAAGCAACTGAGACTATATCAAAGTGGTTAAAAAAAGACTATAATAAACTATATGTACATTCAACTCTTGGATATAAGAGTCCTGAGGAGTTTGAACAAGAATATTATAAATTACATTATAAGAAAGCGGCTTAAAAATATAAAGTTACTTTTTCTTCAGGGAACCCTTTAAAAAGTTAAGCGAAGGAGCCTTGACAACCGAAGGCGTGTCTTTTTCTGAGCTGGTATACTTGAATATAAGATTGGGTAATTGAAGATGCTACTTTTTCTTCAGTGTAACCCCAAAGCCAGGATCTCCTGGTCACCAGTTCAGAAAAAGATTGTCAAGGCCCGAAGCGAAAAAAAGTAAATTATATAAAGTTAACATAATTAACTTTATCTTAATTTCTTAAAAATTTGTCTTGATTTTTGGGAAGCATTACAATCATGGCTATCCCCAATTTTCTGTACTTGTCAAAAATAAAAACTTATTTTAAAAATCACAACTTGATGGCAAGATATGCTGGCTATGTTCCTTTAATTTAAAAATTTTAAGGAAAAAAAATGAAGACCTATTTAGAATGCATCCCATGTTTTGTTCGTCATGCCCTTGACGTAGGAAAAATTACTGGAGCAGATAAAAAAATTCAAGAGCAATTAATGAGAGAAGTGCTTGTAAGTTTAAGCAAAATAGATATGTCAAAACCACCCCCATATACAGCAAAACACATCCATTCATTAATTAGAAAAATAACCAATAATCCAGATCCTTACAAAGAGATAAAAATCAGACATAATAAATTGGCAATTAAGATATATCCAAAATTAAAATCAATGGTAATGAATTCTCAAGATCCTCTTAATACTGCTATGAGACTTGCCATGGCAGGAAATGTTATTGATCTTGGAGTAAAAAATAATATTACAGAACAAGAAATAGAAAACTCTATTTCTCAAGTTGTATCACATCCTATTATAGGAGATTTTCAATTATTAAAAAAACAAATAAAAAATTCAAAAAATATTCTTTATCTAGCAGATAATGCTGGCGAAATAGTATTTGATAAAATATTTATTGAAGAAATTGGACCTGAAAAAATTACATTGGCAGTTAGAGGTGGTCCTATTATAAATGATGCAACTATCTATGACGCTGAATTTTGCAATTTAGACAAAATTGTCAATGTTATAGACAATGGAGCAGATGCACCAGGAACCATTTTAGAAGAGTGTAAACAAGAATTCTTAAATATATTCTGGAACTCGGATTTAATTATTGCAAAGGGTCAGGGCAACTTTGAAAGCTTAAGCAATGTAAAACACAATATCTTTTTCTTATTTAAGGCAAAATGTAATGTTATTGCAAATCATGCAAATGTTCAAGTTGGCTCTTATGTATTGACACAACCACTTAATGAGGATAAGGGCGATTAAAAAAATGATTCATCAAAAAAAGGAGGAATCCTATGCCAACTTATGAATATGAATGCATAAATTGTGGACATAGATTTGAGATAAAACAATCAATGTCTGATAAGCCAATAAGTGAGTGCCCCCAATGTGGAGGCACGGTAAAACGTTTAATCAGCGGAGGAATGGGCTTTATTTTAAAGGGATCAAACTCTCATCCACCCTATAAAAGACAGGAAAAAGAATGTAATTTCGAAACCACGGGAAAGACCTGTTGTGGCAGAAGTGAGCCCTGTGGAAAGTGCCACTAAAAACTATTCAAAAAATCAAAACTCCTTGGACCAGCCAACATTTGCAAACTCAAATCTCTCTTTAAATTTCATATAGCAGTGGGAAGCAGCAACAGGACCTGTGCAATGGGAAACTGCTACAAGCTCAACTGAAAAACGCTCAAGCTCATCTAAAATATTGTTTAATTCTTCCCCTGGTGGGAAAAATCCAAGGTGGGTACCGCCTATCACCCCATAAAATTTTTTATATCCTGTTTTTTTTGAAAAATATCTCAGAATATTTACAACCCCACTGTGGGCACATCCAAGTAATACAACAGGACCTTTGTCTGTTTCAATAAGTAAACTTATATCGTCGTTAAATGGATCTTCAATATATTGACCATCATCTGTTCTTACAACAAGACGTGTGTCTTTTATGGCAAACCTCTCTTCCTTTGGGACCTCACCTGAAAAATAAATTCCCTTTGAGATCTCTGTAAATTCTTTTAAATACACAAATTCAGCCTTTAGAGAATCTTCTAATATCTCTTTTTTAAATTTAATCCCAATATACATATAATCAGTTCCTTTGGGAGTATTAAGTTCTGCATATTTTGCCCCAAAACAATCAGGGTGAAGATATACCTTTGCCCCTCTTGGGGGATATAAAGCATCCATAAGTCCACCTGTATGGTCATAATGCCCATGAGAAATCACTATCTTGTTAATCTCTTTAAAATCAACGCCTAGGATAGATGCATTGTGTTTTAAAGTAAAACCCTGACCTGTATCAAATAAAATTTTTTCTCCGTCCTTTTCAATTAGGGCAGAAAAACCATGCTCACCAATGAGGCCAAACATAGCGCCTGCTGTGTTTTCACATAATATTGTAATTTTTGTGGACATAATTTACACCTCCCCTCCCAAAATGCATATATTTATGCGTATTTAATGGTTAAAAAAACAAAAAAAGGGACGAGCCTTTTCGTCCCTTTTATCAAATTTTATTTTTACCAACCCTATTTTTCATCCAATTTAAGTATTGGTTCTAATATCTTTAAAAGGGCCTTGGCTGCTGGTGAGTCTTGATGATATTTAATAAAAACCTCGCCGCTATCTCCAGCCTCAACTAATTTGGGATCTAGGGGTATTTTTCCAAGAAACTCAACCCCTGCTTCCTTTGCTAAGGCCTCTCCTCCGCCTGATTTAAAGATATGAACCTCTTTACCACAATGGGGACATACAAAGCCACTCATATTTTCAATAACACCTATTATTGGATTTCCTGTGTGACGACAAAAATTAATTGACCTCCTTACATCATCAACTGCCACGTCTTGTGGTGTAGTCACTATAACTGCCCGGGCCTCTTTTCCCATAAGCTGCATAACAGAGAGGGGCTCATCCCCAGTGCCAGGGGGACAATCCACTACAAGATAATCTAAAACTCCCCAAACCACATCCGCTATGAATTGTTTTATAACTCCCATCTTAAGGGGCCCTCTCCAGATCACAGAATCTTCTTTGGAAGGAAGTAAAAATCCCAGGGAAATTACAGATAAATTTTTAGACCATGGGATTGGATACATTCCACTTGCACCAACTTCAGGCCTTGCCCCATCCAATTTTAATAAACGGGGAATAGATGGACCATGCACATCAACATCCATCAGCCCTACTTTTTTACCCTTTAAAGATAATCCAACAGCTATATTTGCTGCAATTGAGCTCTTTCCAACTCCACCTTTACCTGAAAGTATTACTATTTTATGTTTAATCCTGTTAAGTGTTTGCTTTAATTTCTTATCTCTAAATTCTTCACAAGTACCTTTTTTCGAACAACTCTCACACTCTTTTTTCTCCATTTCACACTTATTTTCACTCATGCCCATCACCTCCTCTTGTTAAAGATCTCTTCAAATAAACCCTGCAGAAAATATATAAGACCGTTACAACACCTTGTAAAGAAAAAAGTTAATACACTCTAACTTTTTTAAAATGCTTTAACTTTAAACTATCTCTGGTTTTGGATTTTTCTATAATAATCACCAATTGCCTCATGCAATGTATTTGCTGCAAGAAATGCACAATGATGGTGATCCTCAGGCAATCCTGGAAGTTGTGTTAGAACATCTTCTCCAGAAATTTTTTCAGCCTCTTCCAAAGGTTTCCCATGTGCCAGGTCGCAAACAAGAGATCCACAGACCACAGTGGCGATACAACCGTCTGTCCAGTACGAAATCTCATCTATCTTTCCCTTTTTGACTTTTATTAAAATTTCCACACTATCTCCACAACTCCCGGTAAGTTTGCCAATACCATCACCTTTTTCTAATACATTAAAGTATTTTAAATTTTTCCATATCTCAGCTATCTTTTTTCCATAGGCCTCTTCTACTTTTTTATCTATATCAATCTGAAGTCCTTGACAAAATTCATCTAACTCATCCATAGTCTTCCCTCCTTTAATTCTATCTTCTATACTCAATAGGATCTTTGATATTGGCCTCTTTAAATCCTTTGAGTCTTAGTTTACATGCTGGACATTTGCCACATGCAGGTCTTAGACCCTCATAACAGGTGTGGGTGTATTTATACCAATCCAATTTTCCAAGCTCTTTCATGAGTAAAACTGTGTCTTTTTTTGATAAATACATAAGAGGAGTATGTATTTCAAAAGAAGAGTCAACTGCGAGCTCCAATGTGGCGTTTAAAGACTTAATAAAAGTATTTCTACAGTCAGGATAGCCACTAAAATCTGTCTGAGATACACCAACTACTATATTCTTTATGCCATAAATATATGCAATGGAAGCTGCAGAGGAGATAAAAAATAAGTTTCTAAAAGGGACAAATGAAGCTGGAAGGTCTTTATCCAAATCAAAGGGCCTATTTAAATCCCCTTGATTTTTTATAAGATTACTTTCAGTTATCTGGGAAAAAAGTTGGTCTAATTTTATCTCAAAGTGTTTGACACACCCAGCAAGCTGGGAAAGTTTTCTCGCACACTCAACTTCAATTATATGTCTTTGGCCATATATAAAAGAAACACTTAATATATTTTTAAATTTTTCTTTTGCCCAGGCAAGGCAGGTTGCTGAATCCTGCCCTCCAGACAAACACACAATTGCATATTCTTTGTTAGTATGTCTCACCCCTATACACCTCAGCCCTGATTACCTTCTTGGGTGAGACATTAAGACTCCTTTAAAGGGAGGTCAAGGAATTTTAAGCTGAGTTTCTATCTCAGGCACTGTTGATTTAAATAACACTTACCCTGTTTCTTCCTTTTTCTTTTGAATTATAAAGGGCGGCATCAGCAGACTTTAAAACCTCTTCAAAATTTTTGTCAGCCTTTGGATCAAATTCAGAAATTCCAATACTAATAGTAATTTTTACTCTTTGTCCCCTATCTATTATAAAATTATGATTTTCTATTGTTTTCCTAAGTCTTTCAGCAAATCTGTGAGCACTCTGTTTATTGGTATGGGGCAATATTACAAGAAATTCCTCTCCCCCATAGCGGATTATATAGTCAATTTCCCTTGCATTCTCTTTAATTATATTTGCCACTTGATTTAATACTAAATCTCCTGCACCATGCCCAAATCTGTCATTAATATTTTTGAAGTGATCTATATCAATCATTACCACGCTGAATTTTGAACCAAGTCTCTCATGTCTTTTTATTTCCTGTCTAATTATTCCGTCAAAATAATGACGATTACCTACACCAGTTAGAAAGTCTACATAGGCAAATGAGGACAACTTTTCGTATTCCAGTCCACGTTGAATGAGCAAGCATAAATGGTCTATGGCCATCTCTAATACAGCAAAATCATCATATCCCATATGATTTGTGTCCATAGAAAGGAAAACTTTAAAATTTTCCAGGGAGGGAGATACATCCACAATATCAGCTTGTTTACTTGCTTGGACATCAAGTCTTATGCACTCTATGTCTAAACTATTTTTCTTTAATTTTAGTTTTTTCTCTACATAATTAGACCAAAAATCTTCATTATTAGTAACATAGAATTTATAGGTATTGTTTTCCAAAGGTATTAAAAGACATAAGTCATACACGGAAAAATAATCATTAATTTTTAAAAAACCTTTTTCTATAATTTCCTTTACACTTTTGGCATGAATTACTGTTTTAAAAAAAACATCTAAAAATTCCAAGTGCTCTGCCTTTTTAAAATAAAGCTCTTTGTACAAGGAAATCTCTTTTTTTAAGTTTGAAATAAAATTGTATATCCCTTTTGCTTCATCTATAACCCCTTTTAATTCCTTATCCTTTTTAAGCAATTTAGAAGAGATCGCTACTACACACTCTGCAAGTACATCTCTATCACCTAAAAAAGAGCCCTCTATTTTTTTGATATAAAACTTTTTTAAAGACTTCTCTTTATTGGTATTGGATAGTCTTACCCAATATCTAAAGGGAATCAAGATCACATAAGCCTCATTACTGTCAATTAGTCCCTCAAAAGGGTCTTTTTTGTTTGATTCAACAAAGGTGATTTCCTCAGGAGAGATAATACTAAATATCTTGCTTTTCTCTTCATCATTAAAATCAACACCAATAACCTTTCCAATGGGTTGATTTATGTATTTCATATTCACCCCTCTTGATTGGGTATTGTTAAAAAAATCGCAATAAGGAATTTTTTACTTATGCAAATGAATAAGCAAATAAAATACCAAATTAGTGATGATAGGACGAGTTTATTAAAATCTGGTAGGTCCTATATATCTGTTCTAAAAGAATTACCCTGGCCATTTCATGGGTAAAGGTAAGAGGACTCAGGCTAAATAAAAAATCAGACTTCTTCTTAATATCACAAGAAAGCCCGTATGGCCCCCCAACAACAAAACAGGGTATTTTATTTGGAAGCTCTGTCCATATAGTCAATTTTTTGGCAAAATCTGTAGAAGTAAGCAACTTTCCCTTCTCATCTAATGACACAACAAAGTCAGAAGATAATATTTTTTTCTTGATTTCTTTAGCTTCAAAATTGACCCTGTCCTTTATTCTGCCCCTTTTAGAATCCTTGACTACTATTAATTCCACATTAAAAAAATTGCCAATCCTCTGAAGATAAAAATTTTCCGCTTTTTTCCAAAAATCCTGCTTCACCTTACCTACAAAAATAAACTTTATGCGTCTTGCCATATGTAAAAAAACTCTATATTCTCAAGTTCAACAGAAGATATTTCTAAAAAATTCCAAAAAGAAAAAACACATAATGTCAACTAAAATCTCGCTTAAAAAATATTTGAAATTTGAACAAATAATAGTATTTTTGACTTTATTTGCATCTTTGATATTTGCAACAAAGACATTGCCCCAGAGTATAAATTTAGAAAATGTTATTTTAAACACGAGTAATAAAAACGTCAGCATCCAGATATTCCTTGATATCATTGACCCAAAAAAATTACATAAAATAATCAAGCACAATAAATTCCAGATTGTGTTCTCCTATCATGTGGAAATTCAAAAAAAAGTGAGGTTCTTCTTTGACAAAACTGTGTTCAGCAGGGATCGGGAATGGAGTATATGTTTTAATCCCATAAATAACAAATTTTCTCTAAGAAGAAAAAATAAACAAATTTACTCAACTGATTCTTTGGATAAACTACTTGAGAAAATAAGGATTATAACCCTCAAACTACCAATATGGACAACTCCTACAGGAAAAGAAAAATATGATTTAATACTTAAATTTGGCCTTAAAAAAAAGGTTCCTTACTGGATTGAAAAGACACTTTTTTTCTGGAACTTTAATATAACACCGCCATCTGAATACCATATTGATTTTAAATTCTAAATTTAATTATGAAATACATAAATATTCCCAAAAAGATCAAAATTGAGTTTTTGATTATACTTGTCTCAATAATATTAATTATATTATTTAGTTGGATTGAACTAAAATTTTTTGGAGTGAATTCATATCTGTTTTTTGTTGTATTTAATTTAAATATAATTCTTTTGTTGGTAATATTATTTTTAGTTGCTCGAAACAGTGTAAAATTATTCCTAGATAGAAAAAGAAATGTAGGTGGGTCAAGATTAAGAATTAAATTGGTTCTTTCATTTGTAACTCTTTCTTTTATACCTACTATATTAATGTTTTTGATCTCTGTAAAATTCGTACAGACTTCTGTTGATTACTGGTTTAGAAATCAAATAGATAATTCTTTAAAAACAGCACTTGAAATAGGTAAAATAAATTATAAATACATTCAGGATGAATTAAAAGCAAATTTAGATAAATTTAACAAAATACATTTCAGCAGATATAATGAAAAAAAATTAATTAAATTAACTAGTGATTTTGCTAAACAAAACAATATAGGGATCTTAATTTTAAGAAATGACAAAAGGGAAATTGGATTTATACAGAATGATTGGAAAAAAATCTGGTATAAATTAAAAAACAAAATAGAATGGGAATCCATACAAAAGAAAAATGAGTTTTGGATAAACATATATTCCTTTGAAGGATTAGATTATGTATTGGGTGTGGCTCCTTTAAAAAAGGGGAGTGTCAAAAAGTACGATTTTATAATTTTAGGTATTAAATTAAAATATCCAATTACTGAAAAAATGGAAAAAATAGTCCAGGGATTTTATGAATATAATCAACTTAAATCTTTAAAAAAACCCCTTAAGACATCCCTATATATCCTTTTAGGGGTAATGACCCTATTGATAATTTTTGGTTCAATCTGGTTTGGACTAAAACTGGCCAAGGAAATTTCATACCCTATACAGGCCCTCTCTTATGCGACTAAAAGGATTGCCCTAGGAGATCTTGAGGTGAGGATTGAAGATGAATCAGAAGATGAATTAGGTTCCCTGGTTAAATCATTCAATCTTATGGCTGAAGAGCTTAAACGGAGTCAAAGACGATTAAATGAAACAAATCAACTTTTATCCAGAAAAAACAAAGAATTAGAACATAGAAGACAGTATATGGAAGCGGTTCTAAATACCATAACATCAGGAGTGATTAGTTTAGACAGCCAATTCAAAATTAACACCATAAACAAATCCGCCCGGGAAATTTTACAGATTCCAGAAGGGAATATAGTAGGCAAAGGATTATTCGACGTATTACCTAGAGATTGTAAAGATAAATTCTCCTCCCTACTTCTTAAATTAGAGAAATATCCACACAAAGTAATCCAGACTCAACTAACAATTTCAGTGGAAAAAAAAGAAAGAAAACTTTTACTAAATTTAGTTAGTTTAAAAAGACATGAAAATGAACAAGTTGGAACAATCATAGTATTTGAAGACATAACAGAACTGGATAAGATGCAAAGACTTGCTGCCTGGCAGGAGGTTGCAAGGAGGATAGCCCATGAAATTAAAAATCCCTTAACTCCAATAAAACTCTCAGCCCAGAGATTAGAAAAAAAATTTTCTAATTTAATTGATGATCCTGTATTTAAAGAGGGGGTTAGAGTAATAGTTAGACAGGTTGACCATCTTCAGTCCCTGGTTAAAGAATTCTCAGAATTTGCAAAGCTCCCTGAAATAACCCCTACTAAAAACAATTTACAAACCTTAATAGATGAAATCTATCTCTTATATACAACCAGTTATCCTCAGATAATGTGGAAAAAAAATATTGATTCCAAAATCCCGGCTTTTAATTTTGATGCAAATGCTATAAAAAGAGTAATTATTAATTTATTAAATAACGCTGTTGAGGCCCTGCAAAAAGAACAAAACCCGGAAATTGAAATTAATTGTACTTATGATAAAAACTTTTCAAATGTAGTAATAGAAATAAAGGACAATGGTCCAGGACTGAGCCCTAAAGAGAAAGCCAGGATATTTGAACCATATTTTTCCATGAAAAAAGGGAGCACTGGGCTTGGACTCACAATAGCTAGAGCTATTGTAAAAGAGCATGGAGGTGAAATCACAGCAAACTCTCAAAAAGGTAAAGGAAGTCGCTTTCAAATAATACTGCCAGTTTAGAAAAATTAGTCATTAAGTTTAAACCTGAGTTTGCAATTAAAGCAAGGGAGAGATTTCATGGAATCCTTTATTTTGATAATAGACGACGAAGAAGACATCAGGATCTCCCTTTCAGGAATCTTAGAAGATGAAGGCTACAAATGTATTGGTTTTGAAAGTGGAGAAAAGGCATTGGAATTTATTAAGACAAAAGCAGAGCCTGATGCAATTTTTTTAGATATCTGGTTGACTGGCATGGATGGTGTAGATGTTTTGAAAATTTTGAAAAAGGACGTGCCACATATTCCAGTTATTATGATATCGGGACATGGAAATATTGAAACTGCTGTTCAAACAATAAAGCTGGGTGCCTTTGATTTTATTGAAAAACCTCTCTCTTTAGAAAAAGTAGTTGTTGCAGCAAAAAAAGCCCTGGAATTTAAGGAACTTACCATTGAAAACCAAAGACTAAGATATAGAGTAAAAAGAGATATCGTAGATGAGTTAACGGGCAAAAGTGAGGCAATATTAAAAGTTAAGGAACAAATAGAAAAAGTTGCTCCAACTGACGCATGGGTGCTTATAACTGGCGCTAATGGAACTGGAAAGGAAATAGTTGCAAGGGCAATACATAAAAAGAGTAAACGTTCAAAAAGGCCTTTAATAGCTATAAACTGCGCAGCCATTCCTGAAGAACTAATAGAAAGCGAATTATTTGGACATGAAAAAGGTGCTTTTACAGGAGCCCACAAAACCCATATAGGAAAATTTGAGCTGGCCCATAAGGGAACCCTTTTTTTAGATGAAATTGGAGATATGAGCCTTAAGACCCAGGCCAAGATCTTGAGAATCCTGCAAGAGCAAAAATTCGAACGCATAGGTAGCAACAGGACAATAGAGGTGGATGTAAGGGTTATAGTTGCAACAAATAAAGATCTAAAAAAAGAGATTCAAGAAGGCCGTTTTAGAGAAGATTTGTACTACAGATTAAATGTATTTCCAATTCATGTTCCAGATTTAAAAGACAGGAAAGAGGATATCCCTATTTTAATTAAAGAATTTATTGAGTCATTTTGTAAGGAAAACGGATATCAACCTATACAATTTACAAAATCTGCAATGTCTAAATTGATTAATTATCCATGGCCAGGAAATGTAAGGGAACTTAAAAATTTTACAGAAAGAATGTTAATATTATATGCAGGAAAAGAAGTGGATGTTTCTGATCTACCCGAGGAATACAAAAATTATTCTAAACTAAAAAATAAACAAGATGACACTACCTTCTTTGATATGGATTTCAAAACAGCCAGATCAAAATTTGAAATAGAATATCTTACATCAAAATTAAAAGAAGTTAACGGCAATGTTTCCAGACTCTCGGAATTAATTGGTTTAGAGAGGAGCTATTTACATAAAAAACTAAAATCTTATGGTATTATTTAAAAAGAATAGACTATTTTTCCCCTTCTTCTTTCTCATCCTTCTCTTTTTGTCCTTTTACCTCAGTAACAGGAGATTCTTTTCTTAACTTGTTCGCATCATATATCCCGTACTTTAGATATCCCATTACATTATTTAAACGGGGATCAGACTTGCTCTCCACCAAAATAATATTTCCCTCAACCAGGGGTTTTATATAATTAAATAGCTCTTTAGCCCCTCCACCAGTTAAAACAATAAGGTCAATATCCCAATCATTCTCCCACACTCTGTTTATATCTGTGGCTATTTGGGAAGCAAAATGAGAATAGACCCGTTCTTTTAAATTGACAATATTATACTCTTTTCCCTTTATTTTTATAGAACCAGAAAAAATTGCTTCATATAATCTGTATAGTTCAATACTAACACCAGCTTTTTGTCTCAGTTTATTGGCAATTATACCAAAACATTTAGACATGCCATTGTCTGTTGTAGTGCTTCCCCTCTCCACATATCTCAAATGATCAAGTAAAACAAAATCCGTGGTCCTAAATCCAATATCCACAACTCCTATCTTTTGACTAACCAATTTTTTATTTGTTACCTTCCCCTTTTCATCAAATAAGAGGTTAAACACTGAACCCATGGGCTGGGGTACCACCTTCACTTTAGCTATATTTAGTCTCTTTTCTCTCCCCTTACTCTTATTGGAAAGGAATTCAATTTTATGAAATCCTCTTAATATTTCCTGTATTTTTTTTGCATCTCTCCTGTAATATCCAACAGGCAGTCCTGTAACTACATTCAGTGTCTCTACTTCATCGGTGAGCATCCCTACGCCAGATATAGCAAGAATTTTGACAAATTCACTCACTAATTTATCCTGATCCAGGGTGTACTGTTTAACCAGAGATTGTTTTTCTGCCAGCTCTCCTAAAAAGAACATATTATCTCCCAATTTTACCTGGAGATTTTGCTCAAATTGGTCATCTTCTAATAAAAAATCAAACTGAATATCCGTATATTCTCCAATAATTGATTTAAAAATCACATATTCATCACCATTTGTTGCCTTTGTAAAGCCAAACCCCACATCAACCCCTATTGGTCTCATATCTAATTTCTCCTTATTTTCCTAAATTTAAGGATAATATGCCTTCTGTACTTTCCTTACTTGGCTTTTTTTAATCAATTTGGTATTCTTTTGCAAAGGAAAAATTAAAATAAAGGAGCTTAGGATGATAACACTTTATATTGGTTCCACATCTGGATATGCGGGCAAGACCTTAATTACATTAACTATTGGCCGTTATTTCCAAAAGTTGGGTTTTAAGGTGGGATTTTTAAAGCCCATTGGGACATCCCCAATCACAGAAAATGAAAACAAGGTAATAGACCAGGATGCACTTTTCATACAAAAAATTTTGGGATTAAATAATGATCCTGAGCTGCTTACGCCTGTTTTGGTAACTAGAGATCTACAGCTTTCAGTGTTCAAGAAAGGATGTCCTGATTTCATGGGAAAAATTTTAAATTCATATGAAAAACTCAAAAAAAACAACGATCTAATGCTTGTATGCGGTTCTGGAAGTTTTTTACATACAGGAAAATACTGCAATATTGCAGGCATAGATGTGGCAAATGCGCTGGAGGCAAAGGTCATATTAATTGATAGGTTTTTCAAGGAATTTAACTATGATTATTTGGTAAGTGCAAAAGAACTTTTGGGAGACAAACTCATTGGTTGTATCTTAAATTCTGTTCCTGAACGCATTATGGATACAGTGGATAATTTACTTGTACCCTTATTAAATAAAAAGGACATTAATGTTTTAGGGGTAATTCCTAAAGATCCATTTTTATATTCAATAACAATTAAAGAATTAGCTAAAAGACTTAGGGCAAATATTATATCTGGTCAAAGCAAATTAAATGAACTTGTAATTGATTTTATAATAGGCACCATGCAGATAGAAAATTTTATGTATCACTATCAAAAGAAAAGAAATCCAGCTGTAATTGTAGGTGGAGATAGATCAGACCTACAATTGGTAGCTTTAGAGGGAAAATGTAAATGCCTTATCTTAACAGGTAATATTTATCCCACAGACATTATCTTAAGTAGAGCTAAAGATTTAAAGATACCAATACTTGTAGTTAAAGATGATACATACACTGTTGCCAAGAAAATGGACTTTATCCTTGAAACCATTAAATTACGAGATGAACAAAAACTAAATTATGGCTTTAATTTCATTAAAGAACATATAAATTGGATTGTCTTTAAAAAATTATTGGGCTTAGAAAAATAAGAAAAAGTGCCATTTATTTATGGTTTTTTATACTCCCGTGGTGTTTTTATACAACTTTTAAGCAGGTCATCAATATGTGCAGTTGCAAGAGCTATACAGGTATCTGCGGCTCCATAATATATCTTTAATTCCCCGTTGTCTTCTAACACTGTTCCACAAGGGAATACTACATTTGGGACATCTCCTACCCTTTCATAGGTTTCATGGGGACCAAAGATATAATAGGGAGTATATCCAACAATCTTATGGGGCTCATCCAGATCAAGGAGCATGACACCTACTCTATAAATAAGGCCTCCTCCTGCAACTTTAACTCCATGGAAAAATACTAGCCAGCCCTTTTCAGTAAAAATTGGTGGTGTAGAGGCACCCATTTTAAAAGCACTCCAGGCACCTGGAGTAAAAAACATAAGGACCTTACTTTCCCCCCAATGAATCAGATCAGGAGAATAAGTAATCCACATGAGATTCATCTTTCCCCCACGACCAGCAGGTCTTGTTATCATGACATATTTGCCTTTTATCTTTTTTGGAAAGAGCACTCCATCTTTATTATCAACATCAGTGGCAAGACTAATTCTTTCAAATTTTTCAAAATCTTCAGTTACTCCAATACCTATCCTAACTCCATAGGGACCATAAGCTGTGTATGTTATATAAAATTTCTTATCTATCTGAGTAATTCTTGGGTCTTCAATGCCAAACCTCTCATAAGGTTCAAAATAAGGATCTTTTGATGGCACTATCCATGGTTTTTTATCAACCTTAAAATCTAAACCATCATGGGATCTGGCCAAGGTCAAATGGCTTTTTCCCTCAAAATCTTCAATGCGTAATAAAAGTAAATATTCCTCTTTAAATTTGCAGGCCGCCGCATTAAAAACTGTATTACAATGATAGGGTACATCCTCTCTTGTGATTATAGGATTTAAAGGATGTCTTTTGATTATCTCCAACTGGTATTTTTTCTTCATGGCTCCTCCTGGTCAAATATCCAAAATTAATCCATCCATATAGTAGAGACATTTAATATAGAGGGCTCTATTAATTTTCTGTAAATAGAGATGTGTTTGTCAGCCACGAGTGACCAAGAAATCCTTTCTTTTACATACACCTTTGCATTGCGGGAAAGTTCTTTATAAAGTTTTTCATCTTTTAACAAGCGTAAAATATTCTCCACATATTCCTCTTTTTCCTTAGACATAAGACCTGCTTTATATTTTGAGAAAATAGCTTCCATGGTCTTATTAAAAGAAGTTACAACAGGTTTTCCAAAGGCCATACAATGGGCAAAGATTCCGCTCTGGGATATCTTTTTATAGGGCAAGACCACGATATCAGCTGCTGACATAATAATATCAAAGGAATCCGGAGAAATCTGCCCTCTTATTACCTTTATATGTTCTTTAGCTGGGGAGGAATTAATTCTTTCGAACAAGAGATTTCTGTAATCCAGATAGGCTATAGTCCTTAATTTCCCAGCAATTATTAAAATGACCTTTCCATCATATTCCTTTACAATCTCTGGCCATAGATCAAGAATTTTCTCAAAATTTTTATATGGACTAAAGTACCCTATCATTAAAACTATTTTTGTATTTTCATCTATACCCAACTTCCTTTTTGCATCAGGAATATTATTTAACTCTCTAGCACCATGGGGAATAACTGAAATTTTTTCTTCGAGCCCTTCTGCTAAATTTAACTCCTCAACTAGGGCCTGTTTTTGAAACTTTTCATGGACTATCAGCTGATCTGAATAATTAAAAAAACAGGAAAATAAAATCTTGTGTTCAAAAATATTTTTTTCATAAATAGTATGAAGAGTTGTAACACAGGGGATGTTGGTCATCTTGAGTTGTAAATAAAGAGGGACAATGGAAACTCCATATTGCCTACCAAAAAGATTGAACTCATGTTGTACGTGGACAAGGTCTGGTGAGAGTCTGATTATCATGTCAAATATTTTATAGGATAGATCTCTATCTTCATAGTCAAAACAACTAAAAACATTTTTACCCTGGCCACCATAGTGAGATATAATATAAACATCTACTTCCTTGGCCCTTAATGCCTCAGTTAAAAAACTTGTATAAGTGGCGATACCACATTCAATTGGCGGATAAGTTGACACAAAGGCTATACGCATTTTTCTAACCCCTTACCCATTAATTTAATTTAGAAAATTTACATATAAAATAAGCTTCTATTCCTTGTCAAAGAGAAGTTTTATCATTGGGGAGTATAGGATGTTGTAGTTTTTTTTGAGGAGGGGAAACAGGTAAATAAATAACCACCTCTGTTCCTTTTTCCGGTGCTGAATCCACAAAAATTTTCCCATTGTGTTGTTTAGTAACTATAAAATAGGAAATATATAAACCCAATCCAGGACCTTCTCCCACTTGTTTTGTGGTGTAAAATGGATCAAATATATTCCCCATCATATTTCTAGGAATACCAGGCCCATTGTCTTTTATAGAGGTTTTCACTAAGTCATCCTTATCTTCAGAAATTGTAATTGTAATTTCAGATTCTTGCCTGCCTGCCATTGCTTGAGCAGAATTTTTTATAATGTTTAAAAAAACCTGTTGTATCTTTATGGGGTCACAAGAAATCTTTGGCACCTCTCCATAGTTCTTTTTTATTTTTATTTTTTTGACATCATACTTTTTCTTTAAACTATAATCATTATACGCCATTGCAAGAGCCTTTTCCATAACCTCTCTTAAATCTACATTATCAACAAAACCTAGCGGTTCCTGAGTAAAAGTTAAAAGCCCTTTTATAATAGCAGATGCTCTCATTGTTGCTTCTTTTATATTAAAAAGCATTTTATCTATTTTTCTATCTTGAATATATTTTTTAAGATAATCGAATTCAATACCTATTTGGTTTGCTATTTCTCTATTTTTAGACGTATCTTCTAGTCTATTTATACATACATCGCATGCCTGCATAATGATAGCTAAAGGATTATTTATTTCATGAGCTATTCCAGATGCCATATTACCTATTGTTATCATCTTTTCTGAATGTATCAACATCTCTTCAAATTTTATTTGATCTGTAATATCATCTATTTTTATTACTGCACCATCTACACCATTAGACTGCAATGGAAATATAATCACAATTTCAATTTTTTCAAATCCATCCTTATCTTCAGATCTTCTTAAATAAGACTGGATATCTTTTGCCAAAATAGCTTTCTTCAATTTATTTTTTAATTCATCTTCTATTTCTATAACATCAAATAGATTTTTGTTTCTTAAATCTTTTGATTGTTTTTCCCCTAAAAGGCTTTCAAAATATTTATTCCAATACACTACTTTAAAGTCTCTATCAACTGTAATCAACTTAGAAGGCATTGAATTTATTATATTTTGAAGCATATTTCTGAGTTTCTCTAGTTCCATTTGAATTCTTTTCTCTTCAGTAACATCCTGAACAATGACCATTACAGCAGGCTTCCCTTCATAATCAATCACTGAATCGCTTAGATTCACAAATTTTTTTTCACTATCTTTTGTAAATATCTCAAACTCATAACTAATAGGAACATCAATTGATCCTTGTTGTCTTAACATTCCTTTCTCTCTTACTATCTCTTGGCGATCCAAAGGTAGGATCTCCCAAAACTTATTCGACATAATCTCTTCTCTAGTATATCCAAAAATTTCAGTAATGGCCCTATTACAGTACACAAACCTCTCTCCTTGACAAATTAAGATACCTATAGGGGCATTTTCTGCCAAATTCCTAAATTTCTCTTCACTTTGTTTTAATTCCTCTTCCCTTTGCTTTATCTTTATCCCCAAATCCCTCACTTTATCGAACATTGATTTAAATTCAACAAACTCCATAGATGGAAAAAGATAGTTATATTGCCCCTCCTTTACCTTTGAAATTGCATTTGTTAAAGCTGATATTGGTGCTTCTAACTTATTTTTTAAAATCAAGTATGTAGAAAAATAGATAAAAATTATAATAAATAATACTAATGAACTATCAGCAAATAAAAAATTTTCGATATAATTAAAGCCTATCCGATTATCAAAAGTAATAGCTACATATCCAATTTCTTTATTTTCATGCAAAATAGGGATACGAATATTTTCTAAATCTATTTGAGTCTCTCTTTGAGATTTAAATAATATTGATTTATATGGCATTGCTACAACCTCAATCCCGGCTATTAAATCATTTTGTATATAACTATTTGATAACATTTCAATTTCTTTTTTATCTAATTTCCATAGGGGATATATATAAGCAGTTTTTATATTTTCAACTATATTATTTTTACGTAATAAAAAAATTTTTTTGGAATTTGATTGAAATATATAATAACTTATAAACAAGAATATTGATGAAATAAGTAAAATATTTAGAATTAAATGAAATCTTAAGATATTTATAATACTTTTCTTTTTCATAAAATTCATAATATATTTATTGAAATTTTAAAATAAATTCATTAATTTTTTTTATTAAACGATCTGAAACATCTTTTGAAAACATCAAATATCTTTTATTTCCTTTTTTCACATCTTTTAAATGTATAATAACAAAATCCTTTTTATTGTATCCTGCTGAAGCAATCAAAAACTCTATTTCTTCAGGAGAAATGAGCATATAGGAAAATCTTTTATATTTTAACATATGTATCAAATTCAATTGCTCTCCATCAATATTAATTACTCTTGGTTTAAATTCCTCTTGATATCTGTCAATTTCTTCTCCATATGAAAAATTTTTAATTCTTCCCCAGGTATATGATCTCATCCTAAATATTTGAGAAAGGTAGTGAAATTTAGTCAATCCCTGATTCCATTTTCCTGTCAAAAGTACAATGGGTTTGTTTTGATATATTGGAACTGAAAATTTTGCCCATCTGGTCCTCTCTTTTGTCTTAAACCATCCAGGCGAACATATGTTTTGATGTCCTCTTTTAAAAGATTCAATAATCCTATTTGGTGTTGAAAGTTCTAGTTCAAACTCAACTTTTGCTTGTCTTAAAACATAAATTGCTCTCTTTAAAATGATCCCCTTCACACCATCCTTATCATAAATATAATATGGTGGTCTGTGAAAAAATAAAAGTTTTAGCTTCTGGGCAAAGCCTAACTTTACAAAAATTACAATAATAAACAACGTAATCCAGTAAAATTTTTTTGTCTTTTTTTTCATTGTAGCAAAAATAGAATTTCCTCTATCAAGTCTGATACATTTGAAACAGGCTTATAAAATATCCTTTTACTAACTTTGTCAATATGAGCAATCTCTTTTCCATTGAATTCAATGGAACCAGTTATAATTATAAAAGAAATTTCTGGCTGCAATTCATGTGCCCTTTGAATAAACTGAAGGCCATTTATACCGGGCAGTCTTAAATCCACCAAAACAACCTTAAATTTTTTCATTTTCAGAAGCTGCAATCCTTCTTCCCCGGTTGTAGCAATTTCACACTCAAGTCCATAGTCTTCCAACAACAGTTCAAGGATCTCTGACATTGCCACTTCATCTTCTACAATCAAGATATTTTCTTCAATATTTTTCATTTTCCACCTCCATTTTTATTAAAAAAATTCTCATAGGAGATGGATTTCTAGCTCACAGTGAAGATAAATAGATAATAGCTCGTCTGAAATTCATTCATGCTTAGTTTACCAATTCTATAAAAAAATAGCAATGAAAATAAAAAATAAAGCAGAAAGTTTATATTTAGAAAGGTGTTTAGTTTAGGAAGAAGAACTAATGTTTTCTCAATGGCTTCTTTTAATTCCTAAAAAAAGACAAAAGGCAACCCCTCAGGTTGCCTTTTGTCTTAATCTTTCAATAAAAATATCTTTTTAATAAGGAGTTGCCAGACTCTCGTCGTCTTTATATACTTTTTCATCTATAATTTGTGTACCTACCACTAGGGGTTTTGGTTGTTTAACAGCTTCAAGTCTTATAAAAGATGAGGTATACCAATCCCTGTCAGCCCTAACCCCTATCTCTTTATAGACCTGACATTTTTCTTGATATCTGGAAAAACTTATGTCACCAAGAGGATAAACGCTAAATCTTCGTCTAATATCTGTTATGACAAATCCCATTTCCAAAAACCTTTTTTCAATTTCAAACCACTTTTTCTTAGATGCTTCAATGGTAGTAAGCCCTAAATATCCTGCACATCCAATGCCCTTTAATGACGACGTAGCCCTAGATATAAAAAGGGTAAACCCTGGAATGGTCTCAACTGGATCTGTTATAAATACATCAAATTTTTCTTTATATTTATCTGGAAGTGCCTGTTGGGCATCAAAGACATCTGCTCTTAAAGGCAGGTTCATATTTTCAGCTACCTTATTTATAAAACTTACCAGTCTTTCATCTATCTCAACGACCTGGACCCTTTTTGGGAGCCCTGTGACTGCAAGGGCTAAGGAGAGCAAGTCATCGTCACCCATTATGAAAATTTCTGCATCTAAAAGATCTCCCCTCTCATAAATATATGCAACCCTTCTGATCACCCCTTCTGGGGATATAAAACCCTGATCAAAAATCTCAATTGCCTCAGGTCGGCCTTTAGTTAATTTTTTCCATTTCTCTAAAAGTTCTTTAAAATATCCTTTGATTTCTACTCCTGTTTTATCACAACAAACACATTTAACATCGTCTATTGAACTAAGATTACTGTATGGGTCAGAACATTTTGAGGTCAGCTTAACTTTTCCTCCCTCAATTTCTATTATGCCTTCTCGCTCTAATTCCCTAATTCTTTGAAAAAATTCTTTTAGAGACAAGTCCTGTCTTTCAATTAATTCATAGATGGAAATATCACCTCTGCTACAAATTTGTAGCACCTGATTTTTAAATCTATCCATTTTAACCCCTATCAATTACCTGATGCTTATATGATGTGGGCTTGAATTTTTCTAAAAATAGCTCAAAGGCCTTATCTACCTTTGATACATCTCCACAGGTAAATACATCTAAATTAACTAATTCATATTCTGGCCAGGTATGTATGGATACGTGTGATTCTTCTACAAGAATCACACCAGTCACTCCGTAAGGTTGAAATTGTTTGTACATAGAGCCTATCTTATTGAACTTTGCCTTTTCTGTAACTTCTTCTAAGATTTCCCTTACCATGTCCTCATTGGAAATGAGGTCCTTTTTGACTCCATATAATTCTGCAATGATATGTCTTCCTACAACCATGGCCACCACCTGTACCTAGTAAAAGTTAAAGGTTAAACCCATGCAAGACACCCCCTGCCTAAGTATATTTTTTTTATTTTCCATAAAAAATACTCCATCTACAAAAAGATTCACACCTCATAAAGATGTGTCATTTTCTCTCTTTTAACTTATGATGTTAATTTAAAGCCTAAGCACAAAACACAAATATATCTATCACTTTTAACTATAATTAAAACTTTTTAAATTACAATCTAAAATTTTGTGGACAGAAAAACAACTAATTGTAAAAACGAGTCTTTCTACTTCGTATTTTCCCATATGTCAAGAAAAAAACAACCCCTTCAGCAATTCTCGGTGAGGGACAAATTAGATCATTTTAGATGTTTTCTCTCCTTCTTTCAGATTCAAAAAACTACCTTTTAAAAAGATCTCGCCTAAGCAGCAATCACTCTCTGATATCAATAACTCTTTTTGATTTTGCAAAGGTACGAGGCAGTTTTCCAAGGTCAACAACTTCAACTTCAATCCTCACTAATAACTTCTTTCTTAAAAAATTACTAATTGTCTTCTTAAGATTTTCATCCATGTCCTTTGACGCATATTCAGCCCGCTCCACCTTTAATTTCATATGATCCAGTCCCTCTTTTCTATATAACTCTATTTGATATTCACTGCTAACCTCTGGAATCTTTTCCAAAATTTCTGCAATTTGAGTTGGATATATATTTACCCCTCTAAAAATAATCATATCATCTGATCGTCCAACAATCTTGTCGTGCCTTGGAAGCCTTAAGCCACATGGACACAGGCCTGGAATCTTTCTGGATAAATCCCTTGTTCTGTATCTAATTAAAGGAGCAGCTTCTTTTTTTAAACTAGTCACCACCATCTCTCCAATCTCTCCATCTTCTACAGGCTTAAGGGTCTTTGGGTCAATTATCTCCAAGATAAAGATATCTGCAAAATAGTGAATTCCACAGTGTGCTGAGCACTCCAGGCCGGTGCCTGGGCCATACAATTCTGTCATCCCTGGAATATCAAAGGACTCTTCTAGTCCAAGGATCTGTTCTATCCTCTTTCTCATCTTAGGGGTATGTGGCTCAGCACCAAATATGGCCTTTTTTAAAGAAATATCTTCAGGCTTAAGCCCCATTTTTTTCACTTCCTCAGAAAGCAAAAGTGCCATAGAGGCAGTTGAACAAAGACATGTGGGTTTTAAATCCTGCAAAAATTGCAAATGTATCTCCAAATTCCCAGGACCAATTGGCAACGCAGTTGCCCCAAAATGTTCACATCCAAGCTGAAATCCAACCCCTGCTGTCCAGAGTCCATATCCAACTGCAATCTGAATCCTATCTTCTTCAGTGAGACCAGCTATCTCAAAGCACCTGGCCATCATCATTTTCCATACTTCCACGTCATTTTTTGTATAGGCCAAAATTTTTCTTTTTCCAGTTGTGCCTGAGGATGCATGTATCCTTATAACATCCTTCATGGGAACTGATAAAAAAGGAAAAGGATAATTTTCCCTCAAATCCTCTGCTGTTGTAAATGGAAGATGCTTTAAATCATCTAAAGATTTGATATCTTCAGGCGAAATTCCGTGTTCTTTTAGTCTTTTTCTATAAAATTCACTACCATTATACACATGCTCTACTGTCCATTTAAGCCCTTTTAATTGAATCTCTCTTAACTGATCTTCTGAGTATTCATTTAAAAATCTATATCCCATCTTTCTCACCTCAATTTTTCTTAATATCTTTTTAGATATAGTTATTGGATTTATTTACTTAACATCCCTAAATAACATAAAATAACCTCTTTACCAATGAGCATATACAAACAAGCTGCTAAACACAAAAAAGGCCCAAAGGGAATTGGATTTTGCGTGGTTTGATTTTGCTTTTTTAGATAATAAAGGCCACCCAAAAGTCCCATAATTGAACCAACAAACACTACAAAAGGAATTGCTGTAATACCTAGTAACGCTCCAATCATAAACATGAGTTTTATATCACCTGTGCCAAGCCCTTCTCTGCCTCTAATTAGTTTGTATCCCTGCTGAATCAAGAAAAAAAATCCCCCACCAAAAACTGCACCCCAAAAGGACAATTTAAAAGATACTCCAATTAATGGAGCACTTAAAAAAGCTAAGATACTTCCAGGTAGGGTTAGCTCGTCTGGGAGGATAAAGATCTCTAAATCAATAAAGCTAAGTATTATAAAAATACCTCCAAATAGTAGGAAAATAAAAAATGGAATTGAAAAACCAAACTTCAAATAAATACCCAAGGCCCATATAGCTGATATCAACTCAACAACGAGATATTTAATAGAAATTTTCTCACCGCATTTTAAACATCTACCCCTTAAAATCAAATAACTAATTATAGGGATATTCTCCCACCATGAAAGCACATGGGAACATTTTGGACAATGTGATCTAGGAGCAACTATAGATTCTCCAGCAATGTATCTATAGATACAGACATTGTAAAAGCTACCAAGACAAGCACCCAAAATAAAAGATGTTAAAGCAAAAAAGATAAAATGTGTCATATATTTAGCCTAAAAAATACCTTGTCTACCTGTTTTATCTCTTATTCAATTATTAACACGTCAATTCCTTCCACACCTTTAAATTTTTTATCAGAAGTAACAAATCTATTACATCCTGCATGTATGGCACAGGCGATTTGTATAGAATCAGAAGTATTTGTTTTATATTTGTCTCTAATAGTTGCAGCTAATCTTGCTACTTTTGTATCTATATCTATTACTTTAAAAAGTCTTTTAAAAAGGAAATTGTATTTCATCTCAATTTCCATATAAGAGAGAGAAGAAGAAAATAACCTTGCCTGATCTTGTTCTGCGTCTTTAAAAATAGGAAGAACTTTATCATAAAAATATTCATCTTTTTCAAAAAAATAAATAATTATATTTGTGTCTAAAAATATTTTTGGTATTCCTCTCATGAAGTTCTTTTTGGGTTTAGATACTTTTTTTTCGTATAATCCCTTTGAGATTCCAGAGAGCTCTCCCATTTTTTTGGGAGCAGGTCTAAGTAGTATAGTACCATCTACTACATCAATAATAATATTATCTCCCTCATCTATATTTACTTGTTCTCTTATGTTCTTTGGAATAATAAGTTGACATCTCCTGCCTAATTTAACTATTTCTGACATATTTTATACCTCCCCCTCCAACATATTTCTCTTATATTCTAAAAATTCAGGGTCTTTTTCCAAAAATATCTCATTTTATCAACACTATCCCTTATTATCTCTTTACCTTTATATTTAAACACTACTTGCTTTTGTTTTGTAACTTCACCAATATATGAACAAAAATCCCCTTTAAACAATGCCTCAAATTCATCTTTCTTATCTTTTGGTACTCCAACAACAAACCTTGATGGAGACTCTGAATACATGATTTTTTCAAATTCCATTTGAGCGGGACAACAAGGCACCGCATCTATATCGATAACTGCCCCTAAATCACCGCCAATTGCCATTTCACATACGCAAACTCCTAGCCCTCCATCAGATATATCGTGGCAAGATGAAATAATCCCCATTTGGATTGCCTCATACATCTTTTTGTAACGATTTCTTGCTGAAAGCAAATCCACCTGTGGGACATACCCTGATTTTATGTTCATTTCTAAAGCAAATTCTGAAGAGCCCATTTCATCCTTTGTAACACCAAGAATATAGATGCATTCTCCTGGTTCTTTGAAATCAGAGGTAACACATCTATATACATCAGGAATTACGCTAATTAATGAAAACAGCACTGTTGGAGGAATAGAGATTTTAATATTTCCCATTACATAATCATTTTTCATGGAGTCCTTGCCAGAAATACAGGGCACACCAAAGCCCATACAAAAATGTGCAAGTGCCATATTTGCCCTGACAAGTTGAGCAAGTTTATAATGGCCATCAGGGGTCTTTTCAGACTGAACAGGATCGCACCAGCAAAAATTATCCACCCCAGCCATATGATAGGGATTTGCCCCAACAGAAATTGCATTTCTAATTGCCTCGTCAATTGCACAGGCCATCATCCAATATGTATCTAAATCACTGTAGCGTGGACATATACCATTAGATACAACCAACCCCCTATCCTTTGTCAAAATGGGCCTGATAACTGCTGCATCTGATGGGCCATCTAAAAATTCACCAACCAGTGGTTTTATTGTACTCCCTCCTTGCACCTCATGGTCATATTGACGGATCACATATTCCCTTGAACAAATATTGAGCCTGGAGAGCATATTCCGCAAAATCTGTTTTGGATTTTCCTTTGCCTCATCAGGCACAATAAATGGCTTTTGGGAAGGGGGATCCCATATTGCCTTTAATTTCATTTGAGGCACACCTTCATGGAAAAACTCCATATCAAGCTCTGCCACTATTTTTTCCCCATACCTTACCCTAAAATAGCCTGAATCATTAAATTCACCTAAAATTGTGGCCTCAACATCCATCTCTTTTGCAAGTTGTAAAAATTTGTCTATATTTTGTTTTGGAACAGCCACACTCATCCTTTCCTGTGCTTCAGATAAGAGTATCTCCCAGGGAACGAGTCCATCGTATTTTAGAGGGACCTTTTTAAGATCAATCTCACACCCTCCACAATCCTGTGCCATCTCACCCATTGAGGAAGAAAGCCCTCCGGCGCCGTTATCAGTAATCGCATTATAAAGACCCAAATCCCTTGCCTTCATCAAAAAATCATACATCTTTTTTTGGGTTATTGGATCGCCAATTTGCACTGCAGTTGCTGGAGAACCTTCGTGTAAGGCCTCTGAAGAAAAAGTTGCCCCATGTATCCCATCCTTACCCACACGTCCCCCTACCATAACAGCAAGGTCACCTTTTTCTGCCCTTTTTTCATGGGATGGCCTACCATTTATAAGCCTTGGCATAATTCCAACTGTTCCGCAAAACACAAGGGGCTTTCCAAGATATCTTTCATCAAAAATAAGTCCTCCATTTACTGTGGGAATCCCGGACTGATTTCCTCCATCTTCAACCCCTTTTCTAACTCCCTCTAAAACCCTTCTTGGGTGGAGCAGTCTAGGTGGAAGGGGTTTATCATAAAATGGAGAGGCAAAACAAAATACATCTGTATTGCAAAGCAAGTTTGCACCAAGACCAGTCCCCATTGGATCCCTATTTACGCCAACAATACCGGTTAATGCACCTCCGTAAGGGTCCAGAGCTGATGGGCTATTATGGGTCTCTACCTTAATACATACACTGTAATCTTCATCAAATTTAATGACTCCAGCATTGTCTTTAAAAACAGACAGACAAAAATCTTTATCTCCCATTCTCTTTCTCAATATCTCTGTGGACTTTTGAATATATGTCTTAAATAGGCTGTTAATTATTCGTCTCTTATGGGTATTTTTTTCAATATATTCAATTTTTGCATTAAAGATCTTGTGTTTGCAGTGTTCAGACCATGTCTGGGCTATGGCCTCTATTTCTACATCTGTTGGATCTTGTGCAAGACCAATTTTTTTCCTGTAAGCCCTAACATCCTCCTGTGAGTAGTAATTTTTTATAACCTGCATCTCTTCTAAACTCAGGGCTAAAACCCTCTGTCTGCTCAATTTCATGAGCTCATCATCATCCATTTCACTTATTTTTATCACTTCAACTTTATCAGATGATTCGCCTGTAACTTTAGGGATTTTGATATCAAATCCAGGAGAATCTTTCCATTCATATTTTGATTTTATTCTAAACTCTTCAATTAATTCATTGCACAAAAGGTCTTTTGCTATGTGCTCTACTTGTTTTTTCTCTAATTTTCCGCAAATCAAATATTGAGTTGAATAATACACAGCCAAATCATCTCTATCTTCAATACCAAGACCATTTTTTATTGCTTCCTTGGCAACCCTGCCTTCATTGTCAGTAACACCAGGTCTAAATCCCACCTCAATTATCCAATCAAATCCCTTTGCAAGGGGTTTAGTAGAAGCCAAGTTTATAACAGGATCGTGTAATATGCCTTTATCAATTATTTCATCTACATATTTTTCCTCTAGACCAACTATTGTATACACTTTGATCAATCTCACATCATCTAAGTCTATATATAGATCCTTTTTAATTTGCCTTTTCAAAGACAGACCTTTGACATCCATGACACCTTTTAAAAGTCCTACACAAAGTCTAAACACTCTCATAAAAGGCCCCTAAATTTTTATAGAGTAAAGTTGTAAAGAAAGATTTGTATATCAGAGATAAAAAACTATCAAGAAATTTATATAGAAGACCCCAATGTCTCAGGAAAGATGTCGCCTTAGTGAGATAAGAAAGGTTTTTTTTTCTTGGGCTCTTATCTTATCATCCTTCCCCCTAGGGGGAAGGGGAAATTTTAACCGGCGCGAAAAGGAGTCTTTTACTATGTTTTATCCTGAAGATGTTAAAGAAAGTGTGCTTAAGCAAATTTTAACCACTTCAAAAACAGTTGTTGCTATTGCAAGAGAGAATAATATCCCCGATGACATGGAAAATTAATGCTCAAAAAGGAAAGACCATGAATAAAAAATTTTCAGCTGAAAAAAAACTTAATTTACTTTTTCAATGTGCCTCAATGAGTGAGATTGAGGTGTCCAGGTTTTGTAGGGAAAATTGGGGACGGGCGAATAATGCTTGACTATAACCAATCGAATTACGAATCTCAAATCATTGATTACTCTAAAGATAGAGGTGTTTTATTTAATAGATTCTGAGGTTGCAAAAAATTTAATTTGAGTTTAAAGCAAAATTTAAGAAAGCTATATAAGGTGAATTTAAATGCAATATGATATAGCGTCAAAGGTGATATTAACCCATTGCAGGAATACGGTGTTACGTGAGTTATGTGGATTAAATATAAGGGATGCAGAGTTAATAGATGTGCGTCCCCAGGAGACAGCATCAGTCAGGAGATCAGATTTTGTTTTAAGGGCCTTTTTTGAGGATGGAACAGAAAAGCTGGTGTTATTAGAATTAATAACCCAATGGAAAAGCTATTTGCCATTAAGGACTTTAGAGACGAGATGTCGTCATATTTTAGAAGAAGGTCTTGAGATAGAGACAATAATGATAGAGTTAAAGAGATGTTACGGAATGGTAGATTATTATCATGACAATGAAGTAGATTTCAAGTATAAGGTAATAAAATTATATGAGGTTGAAGCGAGAGAAGTAGTTAAAAAGGGTCTTAGATGTCTGTATCCATTTGTTCCTTTGATGAAAGGGGGCGAAGAATTAATAGAAGAAGCAGAGAGGGGGATTTATGAGAGTGAAGAGAGCATGGAGTATAAGTCAGATTTATTAACAGGCATGGCCATATTAAGTGGCTTAATATCCAAAGATATACCCCTTAAGTTGATTAAGAGGAGGAGAGATATAATGATAGAATCAGCTGCATATGAAATAATAAAAAAAGAGGGTTTTGAAGAAGGGGTCCAACATGGAATCCAAGAAGGAATTCAGCAAGGAATTCAACAAGGAATTCAACAAGGAATTCAACAAGGATTATTATTAGATGCCCAGGAAATGTTGTTAGAAGCTTTAGAAGAGCGTTTTGGAATTATACCTCGCTCTATTGCAAAAAAGATCAAGGAAATCGATAGTAGAGAGGTGATAAAAGGTTTGTTTAAGGTAACTATGCGAGTTAATTCATTGGAAGAATTCGAAGAGAAATTAAAGATTGCGATGAGTTGAATATGTAACAGTATGTAACAGAAAGTGGTCAGAGAAAAAATAGGATGAAACAAAGATATAGTGTTACAAATTATTATGGCAGACAATTATTTTGCAATTTTAGAAATGATTGCCGAAAAAAAAATAAAAGAGGCCATGGAAAAGGGTGAGTTTAACTCACTCCCTGGTAAAGGTAAACCCATTAAATTAGATGATGATTCACACATTCCCCCTGAATATAGACTTGCATATAGAATCCTAAAAAATGCTGGATACACTCATCCAGAGATAGAACAGAGAAAAGAGATAGAGAATATATATTCAATGTTAGAAAATTGTGAGGATGAACAGGAAGTATATAAAAAGGTCCAGAAATTAAATCTAATTGTATCAAAAATAAATATGAAGAGAAAGACTCCTGTTTATCTTGAATTAGAGCAGATTTATTACAAAAAAGTAGTTGAAAAGATAAAAGTAAAAAATAAGAGGAAGAAAAATGAAGAATGAATATTCTGAGAGCTTGCTGGTACATTTTCGTCGTGTAGAGGAATTAAAGAAAGAGTCTTTAAAATATCCCACTTATAGTTTAAATGAAAGGCAACTCTGTGATTTAGAACTACTTTTAAACAGGGCATTTTATCCCTTAGAGGGATTTTTAAATGAAAAAGAATATGTTTCAGTCTTGGAGAATGAAAGACTTAGTGATGGTACTGTGTGGCCAATACCCATTTATTTAGATGTACCCAAAAAAGTGGTTGATAAAATTTCAGTTGGAGAACCATTGGCTTTACTCGATGGAGAGGGATTTTTATTGGCAATCTTTTATGTAGAGGATATATATCGTCCTGACAAAAGATATGAAGCAAAAAAGATATATGGCACAGAAGATGAGAATAAACATCCATCAGTCTTCTCTTTATATCATGAAACCCATGAATATTATTTAGGTGGAAGGCTTGAGGGGATTTCTCTGCCTATTCACTACGATTTTGTAGAACTTAGAAAACCGCCCTCAGAGGTGCACAGATTTTTTTCTTCAATGGGATGGAGAAATGTAATTGGTTTTCATACAGAAAAGGCCTTACATTGTGCACACAAAGAAATGATTTTAAAGGCAGCAAGGGAGGTAAATGCTTCTATTTTTTTAAATCCTGTTGTAGGCATACCAGACCCCAGGGACTTAGACCACTTTACAATGATCAGATGTTACCAGGCATTTGTCAAACATTTTCCAAAAAATATAATAACATTGGCGCTACTTCCCTTTGCTAGTAGAAAGGCAGGGCCAAAAGAAGCAGTGCTTCAGGCAATAATTAGAAAAAATTATGGATGTACCCATTTTTTAGTTGCACCAGATCATGCAGATCCATTTATGCATTCAAGTGACAACAAAAAATTATTCTATCCAATGGGTGCTGCACAGGAAAAAGTTAAAGGATATGAGGATGAAATAGGTATAAAAATGGTGCCTCTTACCCCAATGGTATATTTTGAAGATGAGGGTAGATATATTCCTGAAAGTGAAGTTAGAGAAGGCATGAAGGTTAAGAGACTTTCTTCTGCAGAATTAAGGCGCAGACTGGAATACGATTTAGAAATCCCAGAATGGTTTTCCTTTAAAGAAGTTGTCCAGGAGTTAAAACGCACTTATCCTCCCAGACATAAACAGGGTTTTACTGTTTTTTTAACAGGTCTTCCAGGTGCTGGAAAATCTACTATTGCAAAAATATTATACGTTAAGTTCATGGAACTAAGAGATAGGCCAGTGACCCTTTTGGATGGGGATATTGTGAGAAAATATCTTTCTTCAGAACTATCCTATTCAAAGGAGCACAGGGAGATAAACGTGCGTAGAATTGGTTTTGTTGCCAGCGAGATCACCAAAAATGGAGGAATAGCTATTTGTGCGCCAATTGCACCTTATGAAGAATCACGAAGATATAATAGAGAACTTATTAGCAGATATGGTGGATATATAGAGGTCTATGTTGCAACTCCATTTGATGTGTGCATGCAAAGGGACAGAAAAGGGATGTATGAGAAGGCAAAAAAGGGACTTATAAAGAATTTTACAGGAGTTGATGATCCATATATCCCGCCCAAGAATCCAGAAATTACAATAGACACAACTGAACTAACACCCCAAGAAGCAGCTCAACAGATTATTTTATATTTAGAAGAACAAGGGTATATAAAATAAGAATAATATTTAATCATCATCCTCAGAGTCAAAGTCACTATCTGCCTCGGTGTTATCGTCATTTTCTTCTTCATTCTCTTCTTCATCATAATCTATCACATCATCAAAATCATCCTCTAGGTCTTGGTCATTTACATATAAGACTCTAGATTTGTTAAGGGATTTTGAAAGAAATCCTTTCCATAAAGCAACTAGTGAAATAACTATAGCCAGAATAGGTAAAGATATTAGTAAAATTTTCATATAGTCAACCTGCATATTAATTCCAGGAGTTGGGAGTAAGCCGGGTTCTGTTTTAGGTCGTCATTCATCTGGGACAGGGATTGCTCCCTGCCTCAAGCGACCCACCCGAAGGCGTGGACCGGGCCAGTCCAAAATGCCTTCCTATTTGGTCTTGCTCCGGACGGGGTTTACCTAGCCTGCTGTGTCACCACAGCAGCTGGTGAGCTCTTACCTCACCCTTTCACCCTTACCGAGCACCTAAATTTGTTTTTTTTCCCTTTTATAAAGAACAGCTAACTAAATTATTTTTGTTAGTTGGATAGGAAGTTAGGTGCTCGGCGGTCTGTTTTCTGTGGCACTAATCCAGGGATCACTCCCTCTGGGCGTTACCCAGCGTCCTGCCCTGTGGAGCCCGGACTTTCCTCCCCCAGACAAATTCTGGGAGCGACGACCCTCCAACTCCTGGTTCTTTTTTGTAAAAAAATTATTTTGTTATTTGTAAATCTCAAGGGATTAATCTGGAAATGTTTTATTCTAACTTGCATTAAAGATGAAGGAAAAATATGTATTACGTTGTAAAAACAATTTCTAAACTAGCCTTGGAATTCCGCCTCATATCTATAATTCCATTAAATCCCTGTCAAAGATGAATAAAACAGGGACATAGGAGTCTAGATAGCTGCGACATCTTGAATGGACATCTTGAAAACGGAGTTGTTCATCTAAACAGAAACTTCGTCTCCCCTACTAAAGTCGAAATCCTCAGTAAAAGGTAATCTCGAGAAATCATAATTAGTAAGTTTAACCCCTTTTAGCTTATAATTTCCTCTTCTGCAAAATATGCCCCTGCATTAAGTTTTAAACTTTAAACTTCTATACATTAAATTTTTGTATACGCTCTCCCTCCCATAGGTATTAACTTTAATAACTCATAATCAAAAAATTCATTATTCCCCTCATTTATTTTATTAAACACTGTACTTTTACTTTCGCACTATAATTCCTTTTTGCCTCAATCCCACAACACCTAATAAACCACTACTTAACAAAAGGATAGTAGTAGGAATTGGAACAGGATTTCCCGCAAATTGTCCCTCCTGGAGTTCACCTATTATCCCTGATATCTCCTCAGATATTCCAATCGCTTCATTAAAACCTATTAGAGTAAATTTAACACTTGAATCTTGTTTCTCCAAATCCGAAAAAAATCCTATCTCATAATTAGTATGATCTGAGGGGATAAACGACCAATGTCCAAAAAATGTGCCATCCCATTCGCCTGAAGGAAAATTCTTTTGTCCATATAGAAACAATTCCCCTAGTTCGTCTGTGTCACTAGACACCTCTAAATCAGCCATAACATGTAAAGGAAACTGAATTCCGCCCACTGAATAAGTACCGTCAAGATTAAACATAAAATTTCCTTTAAAAACTAAATCTTGAACGTTAAGTTGCTCCTGAGAAGCTTTAACTTCTGGGACTATAACCGCTACACACCCTACCCCTAACAAAAAGAGAAATAAGATAATCCTTTTCATGTAAAACCTCCTTTGTTAAAAAATTACAATAAATCCTTATCTGTTCCTACTTAATAAAGAAGTTTATAGTTATCCGCACAATTTCATATAATATGGGGTGCCCTTTAAAAATTTTTCTATCCAACTTTTAGCAAAACTTAGTTTTTTACATAACCTATTCCATGCTTCTGATATAACCTCCTCCATCTCTTTTATATCTTTTACAAAAACTAATGAAAGCACTCTTTTTATACTTTTCCAGATATACTCAATAGGATTTAACTCTGGTGAATAAGGGGGAAGATAGACTAGATAAATATCTAACTCAGATGCCTTCTCTCTTACTACTTTACTCTTATGGGATGAAAAATTATCTATTATTGCTACTATCGCTTTATATTTCTTATTTACTTCTCTTATCTTTTCTAAAAACTTAGCTATTGATAAGCCTTTTGAATCTTCTAAAAATGATTTTACACTTTCTCCTTTTATAGCATAAAAACCTATTGTGTTTGTCTTGAACTTTGTTGTATTTTTTATAATTCTTGTCTTCTCAAAACTCCATACCCTTACTGTATTGGCGGTGTTCTGCGGACTTGTTTCATCTATAAAACCTATTGCTATCTCCTCTTCTTTAAATCCTTTCTCCTTTAACAGAGAAAAAGTAAGTTGAAGTTGATTCTCTAATATCTTCTCTCCATCTTTTGGTTTCCTATAATCCATCGGATATGGTTTAGAAAAATGCATCTTAAGCTTATCTCTCAATATCCTTACTACATGGTCTTGGGAGTATTCTATATCAAAAGTATCTTTTATCAATGCCCTTACTTCTTTTGTAGTCCAATAAGCTCTCTTTTTAAGTAATTCCTTAAGCTTTTTTAAATCTTCCTCTGATAGCCTATTTGGCCTTCCTCCCCCTTTTCCTCTTCCTTTACCTTTTATCCCTTTATAACCCTCTTGGTTCCATTCCCTTATCCATAAGTATCCTGTCGATTGGGCTATCCCACAACCGCTACACGCCTTTTCAAAATCTATCCCTTCTCTTATAAGATTTAGAAAAATAAGTTTTACCAAAATATTGTCTTTCTTCTCACCCTTTAATTTTTCCTTTAGCTCTTCTGCATTTTTAACCTTAATACGTTCCCCTTTCATAAATATTCATTATATCAAATCGTTCCTATTATATCAAGTTCTGAAGGATACTATAATCCTCTGTCAATCTCTAGTCAAGAAAAATTATCGGCAAACAGCCATTCTTGGTGAGAAATAATTTGATTTTAGGGCTTTATTTTTTCAAGCAATAGGTATAAGATTTCTTTTTGGTTATTTTTTATATATTTTACGAAAAAAAATTATAACTTTTTTCGTATCCCCTTCTAAATCATAGCTTTACAAACTCACCGAGAATTACTGAGTATATATTAAAAAGCTAAAAAATTGCTTTCATTAGTTTTTGTAAGAAATGTGAATGAAATGAACAAGGTTATATTAAAAACATGGGATAAGTTTTGCTAAAAGCTGAATAGAAAAATTTTTAAAGGGAACACAATATTATATATAATTATGCAGAGAAACGCTCATCACCCAAAATATTATCTTGGGAACTGTATCGTCTTTTAACAGCATGAAATCCATGCTGTACTTTTAATTATTTATCTGGCTCCTTTTATGGGAGCCAGACAAATGGTTGATATTAAAATCTATAACCCGAAAACATCTTTGGCAAATTCACCAAAGGATCCTAAATCTTCACATACAGCAATCCCTGCTTCTTTTAGCGCAGCAATCTTTGCTGAGGCAGTACCTTTTTTACCACTAATGATTGCCCCTGCATGTCCCATTCTCCTTCCAGGAGGAGCTGTAAGTCCAGCTATAAATCCCACCACAGGCTTGGTCATATTATTTTTTATAAATTCAGCAGCCCTCTCTTCTGCATCTCCTCCGATCTCTCCCACCATAACCACGCCCTTTGTATCTTCATCTTGCTCAAAGGCAGCCAATGCATCTATAAAATTTGTGCCTATTATTGGATCTCCTCCTATACCAAGACAGGTTGTTTGACCAATATCCATTTGGGTTAACTGGTAAACAACTTCATAGGTAAGTGTTCCTGACCTGGAAACAACCCCAATTGGCCCACCTGGTTTATGAATATGGCCTGGCATAATCCCGATCTTACACTCACCAGGAGTTATTATGCCCGGACAATTTGGACCAATTAACCTACAATTTTTACCTCTTAGATAATTTTTCACCCGAAGCATATCTAAGGCTGGAATACCTTCAGTAATTGCAACAATTACTTCCATTCCAGCATCTATAGCCTCCAAAATGGCATCTGCTGCAAAGGCAGGAGGAACAAATATTAAAGAACAATTTGCACCAGTTTTCTCTTTTGCCTCAACAACAGTGTTGAAGACAGGGACATCATCCATCTTCATTCCGCCCTTTCCTGGTGTCACACCGGCCACTACTTTTGTTCCATAGCTGATGCATTGTCTTGCATGAAAACTACCTTCTTTTCCTGTTATTCCCTGAACAACTACCTTCGTATTTTTGTTTACAAATATACTCATGGCCTACTCCTTATACTAACTCTGCAATCATCTTTGCAGCCTCTTTTAAGTCTTTTGCAGTCTTTAAATTTAACCCAGAACCTAATAAAATTTCCCGTCCTCTCTCAGCATTGGTACCTTCCATTCTTACCACAACTGGAACATTTACCCCTACTTTTTTGGCTGCTGCAACCACTCCTTCTGCCAGTACATCACACCTTAAAATTCCGCCAAATATATTTATAAGTATTGCCTTTACATTTTTATCACTAAGCAAGATCTTAAATCCATTTTCCACCATCTCAGCACTTGCACCACCACCAACATCTAAAAAATTTGCTGGTTCAGCCCCGGCCCTCTTAATCAAATCCATGGTGGCCATGGCAAGACCAGCTCCATTTACAATATTACCTACATTTCCATCTAATTTAATATAATTTAAGCCGTATTTTGAAGCCTCAACCTCCAGTGGATCCTCTTCATCTATATCCCTTAGTTCCATTATATCTTTATGCCTGAATAGACCGTTATCATCAAAATTTATCTTTGCATCTAATGCTATCCACTTACCTTCTTTAGTTAATACAAGGGGATTTATCTCAACAAGAGAACAATCAAGGTCTACAAATATAGAATATAGGGATTTTGTTATGGACATAAGAGGCTTTTGTAGCTCTTTATCTATATTTAATCCAAAGACAATATTCCTCAAATTGTGGCTGCTTATTCCAATCAATGGATCAATAAAGACCTTGATTATTTTTTCCGGACTCTTTTCTGCCACCTCTTCTATATCCATACCACCAGCTTCACTTGCCATTATCACGATCTTCTCGGTAGAGCGATCCATCACAACTGCCATGTAATACTCTTTTTCAATATTTAATCCTTTTTCCACTAAGACCTTTCTAACCACTTTGCCCTCTGGTCCAGTCTGGTGGGTAACTAAGACCATATTTAACATGGATTCAGCTATTTGAGATACTTCCTCAGAGGATTTGGCCAACTTCACTCCACCGGCCTTTCCTCTTCCACCAGCATGAACCTGTGCCTTTATTACAACTGGATAATTCCCCAGTTCATTGGCAGCATCTAATATTTCTTGTTTTGTAAATGCCACCTTTCCCCTAGGCACAGGTATGTTATATTTTTTAAAAATTTCTTTTGCTTGATACTCATGTATTTTCATAGATATCCACCCTTCAAATTTTTCTTAGCTAAATATTAAAATTATTGGGAACTCCTTAACTTCTACCACAATAACATCTACTTGGTACAAAATTCAGTTAGTACGCCATGAGTTGATTTTGGATGTAAAAATGCCACCTTTTTCCCACCAGCACCAGGCACTGGTTCTTCATTTATGAGCTTACACCCTGTTTCTTTTGCCTTGGCGAGTTGTGCCACAATGTCATCACAAAAATATGCTATGTGGTGGACACCTTCCCCATTTCTCTGCAAAAATTGCGCAATAGGGCTATCCTGTGTAGTTGGTTCAAGTAATTCTAAATGAACACCTCCAACATCAAAAAAGGCGGTCTTGACCTTTTGCGTTGGGACCTCTTCTATTTTTTCGCATTTAATTCCAAGAGTTTCTTCGTAAAACTTTACAGCTTCATCCAAAGATTTAACTGCTATTCCAATATGATCTATTTTTTTTATCATAACTTAAACTCCTTTTATTTTATACTGGGATATTACCATGTTTCTTTGGTGCTCTAGCCTCCCTCTTGCTCTTTAAAATTTCTAAAGCAGCCACGAGTTTTGGCCTTGTGGCCCTTGGTTGAATCACTGCATCAATATAACCCCTCTCAGCTGCCCTGTAGGGATTTGCAAAAAGTTCTTCATATTCAGCAATCTTTTCTTTTCTCTTTTCTTCAGGATTTTCTGCAGACTTGATCTCTTTTCTATAAATAATATTTGCAGCACCTTCAGCACCCATGACTGCTATTTCAGCTGTAGGCCATGCATAAACTACATCAGCCCCCAAATCCTTAGAACACATGGCAAGATATGCCCCACCATATGATTTTCTTGTAATAAGTAACATCTTTGGCACTGTTGCCTCTGAATAACACCAGAGTAGTTTTGCACCGTGTCTGATTATCCCTCCCCATTCCTGATCTGTACCAGGAAGGTAACCTGGCACATCAGCTATTGTTAATAATGGAATATTAAAGGCATCACAAAACCTGATAAATCTGGTCGCCTTATCTGAGGCATTAATATCCAGACATCCCGCATAAACTTTGGGTTGATTTGCTATAATCCCTATGGAATGTCCATTTAATCTGGCAAAACAAACTACAATATTAGGCGCATAATATTCATGGGGTTCAAAAAATTCGCCATTGTCCACTATAGCCCTTATTACGTCCTTAATATCATAAGGTTGATTGGGGTTGTCTGGAATAATTTTATCCAGCTCAGGTGCCTCCCTATTAGGAGCATCTGAGGGAGTTTCATAAGGGGGATCTTCCATATTATTAAGCGGCAGGTATGACAATAATTTTTTTATCTTCATGATAGCATCTTCATCTGATTCGCAGGCAAAATGGGCAACTCCACTTTTTTGATTGTGAACAACAGCTCCACCAAGGTCTTCAAAACTCACATCTTCTCCTGTAACTGACTTAATCACCTGAGGACCTGTGATGAACATAAAGCTGGTCTTTTTAACCATAAAAATAAAATCCGTCATTGCAGGGGAATATACTGCCCCACCAGCAGTTGTTCCCATAATAGCTGAAATCTGAGGAATAACACCTGATGCATTTGCATTTCTAAAAAATATCTGTCCATAACCAGATAGAGCATCGACTCCTTCCTGAATCCTTGCTCCTCCTGAATCATTAAAACCAACAACAGGAACCCCCACCTTCAATGCCAGATCCATCACTTTACAAATCTTCTTAGCGTGCATTTCACCTAAGCTTCCAGCCCTTGAAGTGAAGTCTTGAGAAAAGGCACAAACAGGTCTTCCATTTACTAAACCAAAACCAGTTACCACTCCATCTGCAGGTATATTCACTTTTTCCATGCCAAAATATGAACACCTGTGTTTTACAAACATATCTACTTCTTGAAATGTCCCATTATCAAATAATAGATTTAATCTCTCCCTTGCAGTAAGTTTTCCCTGTTCTTTGTGTTTTTTTATGGCCTTCTCTCCCCCCATCTTCAGCACTTCTTTTTCCAATTCCTTGAGTTTTTTTATCTTCTCTTCAGTAGTCAGGGCCATATAAACTCCTTTTGTTTTTTTTATTTTTAAATCCTGCTAATCCCTATATTCTCCAAAAACTCCTCTTAAAACATCACAAATTTCGCCAATGGTGGCATATTGTTTTACTGCTTCAAGTATTGGATCCATTAGATTTTCGTCGCCCCTTGCAGCCTCTTTTAATCTATTTAAAGATGCTTCTACCTTAGAATTATCCCTCTGTTCCCTAACCTTTTTGACTCTTTCTACCTGGCGTCTTTCAACTTCTTTATCTATTTTTAATATTGGAACTTTAACAGTGTCTTTGGATTGAAATTCATTAACTCCAACAACAATTCTTTCCTTTGTTTCTATTTGCTTTTGATACTCATAGGCTGAATCTTCAATCTGTCTCTGAATAAATCCTGCCTCTATTGCAGGTATTACACCACCCATATCATCAATTTTCTGAATCAATGAAAAGGCCTCTTCTTCTATTTTATCAGTCAAATATTCTACTAAATAGGAACCACCCAACACGTCTATTGAATTCGCCACACCAGATTCATAGGCAATAATCTGCTGGGTTCTAAGGGCAGTTCTAACAGAATCTTCTGTTGGTAAGGTGAGGGCCTCATCCTTGGAATTTGTATGTAAGGATTGTGTTCCACCAAGTACTGCAGCAAGGGCCTGTAAAGCTACTCTAACCACGTTATTGTCAATCTGTTGCGCCGTTAAAGTATGTCCAGCCGTCTGGGTGTGAAATCTTAGCATGCATGCCCTGGAGTCTGTTGCTCCAAACCTCTCTTTCATGAGCTTTGCCCACATACGTCTTGCAGCCCTGAACTTGGCAACTTCCTCAATTATGTCAGTGGTTGCATTAAAGAAGAATGAAAGTCTTTTTCCAAAAACATTTACATCTAATCCTGCGTCAATAGCGGTTTTAACATAGGCACATCCATTAGCTAGAGTAAAAGCCACTTCCTGAACAGCTGTTGCACCTGCTTCTCTAATATGGTAACCTGAGATGGAAATTGTATTAAAAAGGGGCGTATTTTTTGTGCACCATTCAAATATGTTTGTTATAATCCTAAGTGATGGCTTGGGTGGAAAAATGTAAGTTCCTCTTGCCACATATTCTTTTAAGATATCATTTTGAATAGTACCTCTTAGCTTTTCCCTGGGCACCCCTTGTTTTTCTCCAACAGCTACATACATAGCAAGGAGAATAGAAGCTGGAGCATTTATGGTCATAGAAGTAGATACCTTGTCCAAAGGGATCTGATCAAATAAAATTTCCATATCAGCGAGAGAATCAATGGCTACCCCAACCTTTCCCACTTCGCCCTTACTCATAGGATGGTCTGAGTCGTAACCTATCTGAGTTGGGAGATCAAATGCAACAGAAAGCCCTGTCTGTCCCTGTTCTAAGAGATATTTATATCTTTCATTGGTTTCCTTTGCAGTGGCAAAACCAGCATATTGTCTCATTGTCCAGAGTCTGGAGCGATACATGGTCGGTTGAACGCCTCTGGTATAGGGATATTGACCCGGAAACCCTAATTTTTCTAAATATTCATCATCTATTTCTGTGGGAAGGGCAATACGTGGAAGATCAAGCCCTCCCACAGTTTTAAACTCTTTTTTCCTCTCAGGAAATCTTGCCAGGACCTTAGATAAAACCTTTTCTTCCCATTCTTTATATTTTGGATGATTTGACATATTCTACCCCTTTCAAAACAAATTTTTATTTTCTCATTTCAGATTTTATCACTGCCTAATTCATACTTTTATCTCAAGTCTATGCTCGGGCACATAGATAAACAGAACCTCCAGCCACCCCTTTGAAAAACAAATAAATTATTCAAATGAAGTCTTTAAATAACAGAGAAAATCATTATTTGTTACGTAACTTCCGCTTCCTGACCTTCATTATTTTTATTTTCACATAATTCTCTAAAGGTTTTAATTATTTCTTCCATCGGAGTACCTGGAGTAAATACCTTCTTAATTCCTCTCTTTTTTAACTCTTCAATATCGCTTTCAGGTATTATTCCACCACCAATAACTGGAGTATCTGTTGCCCCGTATTTTTTTAAGGCCTCCACAACTTCTGAAAACAATTCCATATGAGCTCCTGATAATGATGAAAGCCCAACCACGTCCACATCTTCTTCAACCGCTGCCATAGCAATCTCTTCTGGTGTACGTCTAATACCAGTATAAATCACTTCAAATCCATTATCTCTTAGTGCCCTGGCAATACACTTTGCCCCCCTATCGTGACCATCCAGTCCTGGCTTTCCAATTAAAACCCTGTAGACCTTTTTATCCCCCATATAAGCCCCCACTTTCAATTATTTTTTAAGACCCATCTCAAATAGATCCATTTTTTTAAAGGTTAATCTTTGCCACCAAATCTTTCACTGCCTGAACAGATTTTTTAAAAGCCTCTTCTTCTTCTGGTAGTAGTTCTATTTCTATAACTTCTTCTACACCATTTCCTCCCAATTTTACAGGAACACCCACAAAGTAGCCACCAACATTATATTCTTTATCACAATAGGCAGCACAGGGAAGAATACGTTTTTTGTCTTTTAAAATAGACTCAGCCATTTGCACCGCAGCAGCAGATGGTGCAAAAAAGGCACTTCCTGTTTTTAGCAAGGACACGATCTCTCCGCCCCCCTTTCTGGTCCTTTCAACCAGTGCATCTATTTTTTCCTTTGGCAGAAGTTTAGTTATAGGAATGCCTGCAACAGTGGAATATCTAGGTAAAGGAACCATTTGATCTCCATGTCCACCCAGCACAAAGGCTGTCACATCTTCAACTGAAACATCAAGTTCCATAGCAATAAATGTCCTGAACCTGGCTGAATCCAGAACACCAGCCATGCCAATCACCCTATTTGAAGGAAAACCACTTACTTTGTGGGCTACATATACCATTGCATCTAGTGGATTAGAAACTACGATGATTACTGCATTTGGTGAATATTTTGCTACCTGCTCTGTAACACTTTTTACTATTTGGGTATTTTTTGTCAGCAGGTCATCGCGACTCATTCCTGGCTTTCTTGCAAGACCAGCAGTGATTATAACAATATCAGAATCTGCTGTGTCACGATAGTCATTGGTTCCAATTATGTCTGAATCAAAGCCTTCTATTGGAGAGGCCTCTCTCAAATCAAGCCCTTTTCCCTGGGGCAATCCTTCAATTATATCTAATAAACACACATCTCCAAGTTCTTTGCTAGCAGCCCAGTGCGCTGCTGTAGCACCTACATTACCCCCACCAATTATTGTAATTTTCTTTCTTTTAAACATAAAATACACATTCCTTGCTTTTTTTATTACCCAATAACTACCAATACCTGACCCTTAGACACATTTTCTCCTTCTTTTACCTTTATATCTTTAACCACTCCAGATGTTGGTGAAGTAATAGAATTTTCCATTTTCATTGCCTCCAATATAAGAAGCACATCACCTTCTTCAACCCTGTCCCCTACATTTTTCTCGAGCCTAATAATAATTCCAGGCATTGGAGCCTCCACTGGTGTGCCTGATACTGGTGCTTCTACCTTTTTCTCTTCCTTTGGCCCTTCTTTTGGTTCTTCTTTCTTTGGAGCTGGAGACACTTCTGGTGAAGGTGCTGGTTGTACTGATGGTTGTGGTGGTGGTTGAGGTGGAACCATACCAGGCATCATGCCGGGCATTGGTGTTATCTGTGTTATTAATGGCTGACCATCAGCTGGGTCCACTTCTACCTTAAAGTATTCATCATCCACAAATACATTAAATGTCCTGATATTAGCACTTTTTTCTGGTGCTTTTTTCTCTTTTTTTTCCACTAATAACCCCCTTTTTGCCTTTTCTATAAGTTCTTGTTCTTTTTTTACATCTTCCATTGTCTTTGGTTTCATCTCATCGGGCATCTCTTCAAGCCCATATTTTATCCTGAGAAACTTTTTACCAGTCACTGGATATAAGGCATATATAAGGAGATCATCAATATCTTTTGCCAGATCTCCAATCTCCTTCTTGGCCTTTTCCAGCTCTGGCTCAAGGATATCAGCAGGACGGCCACTAAAAGGAGTTTCTCCCTTTGGATATCCCTTCAGTGCCTTCTTTTGAACCTCAGGATCAATAGGTGCTGGTGTTTTCCCATAAAGTCCATAACAGAGATCTTTCACCTCAACAGTAATCATTTTATATCTCTCATCAGGAGTATCAAAAAGTACATTATTTACAGTCTGAATTCCAACTATCTGAGAGGTGGGTGTTACCAGAGGAACCTGACCAAGCTCTTTTCTCACCCTTGGAAGTTCCTTAAACACATCCTCTAATTTATCAATTGCATCCATTTCCCTGAGTTGATTTACAAGATTTGACAACATACCACCTGGTGTTTGATGTAAAAGTACATTAACATCTATTACAGACATCCTGTCGTCTAAGAGGTGCTTATATTTTGGTGAAATTTCTTCAAAGTATTTTGCACACTTAATCAATTGTTTTAGGTCAAGGCCTGTATCTCTATTAGTCCCTTTTAAAGCAACTACAATAGGTTCAATAGCTGGATGTGATGTCCTGTATGCCCAGGGAGATAGACAGGTATCAATTATATCTACGCCAGCTTCAATGGCCTTGAGCATGGTCATGTCAGCCATACCAGAAGTAAAATGGCTGTGGAGATGAATTGGGACTTTAACGTTCTCTTTTAATGCCTTAATCAAAACATATGCATCATAGGGGGCAAGTAGACCAGCCATGTCTTTAATACAAATGGTATCAGCCCCCATATCCTCTAATTCTTTGGCTTTGTCCAGGTAATATTGAAGATTATAAACTGGTCCTCCCATTCTCTGTTCAGTCAAAGAATAACAAATACTACCCTGAAAATGTTTTCCATTTTTTTTGATTACTTTAACTGCAGTTTTAAAATTTCTAAAATCATTTAATGCATCAAAGACCCGAAATATATCTATTCCATTGACACAGCATCTCTCAACAAAGGCCTCAGCTACATCATCGGGATAATTTCGGTAGCCCACGAGATTTTGTCCTCTAAGTAGCATGGAAAAAGGAGTCTTTTTTATGTATTTTTTCAATGTCCTGATCCTTTCCCACGGATCCTCACCCAGAAATCTGTGACAAGTATCAAAAGTGGCACCCCCCCATACCTCCATTGAATAAAATCCACATTTATCCATCTCTTCTGCAATGGGAATAAAATCTTCAGTTCTTCCCCTAGTGGCAAAAAGGGACTGGTGTCCATCCCTCATAGTAAGGTCCTGGATTTTTAGCGGATTATCAACTTTTATCTTCTCTTCTAAGGTACCAGCCCGAAGCACTCCATGTTTTTCCACCATAACATACTCCTTAAATTAAAATTTACATAAACGATATTGCCAATTAAAACGTCTTTCCATAACGCTCATTCTTCCAGCAAGAGACCAAGGACTGGTAATTGGACGAGTCATTTGCGGTTGAACCATGGCACCCTGTGTCAGTCCCATCTGGGATAATGCCATAGCCTCTTGCTCAAGGTACACACAGATAGCAGCAGAAATTGCTGCTACGATTTTTTTCTTTTTATCCATAGGAAAATAACTCCTTTTGATCAAAGTTTTGGTTTAACGTAAATATCGCCGCCATAAACATCATATACCACAAAAGTCGGAAAATCTTCAACTACAAGTTCTCTTATAGCCTCTGGACCTAAATCTTCATAGGCGATAACCTTGGCCTTTTTTATTCTCAGCGATAACAATGCACCAATACCTCCAATTGCCCCTAAAAAAACACCCTTATATTCTTGTAAGGCCTTTTTCACTTCTTCAGAACGTTTCCCCTTTCCAATAGATGCTTTAAGCCCTAATTTGTATAATGTGGGGGCGTACTTATCCATCCTATAACTTGTAGTTGGACCTGCTGAACCTATCGGTCTTCCAGGTGGGGCAGGCGTTGGCCCAACATAATAGATGACTGCCCCTTCTATTGGGAATGGTAACTCCTCTCCTCTGTTAATCGTTTCTATCATTCGCTTGTGAGCAGTGTCTCTTGCCGTATAAATGGTTCCAGACAACAAGACTTTATCTCCCGCCCTTAATTTTAAAATATCTTCTTCTTTTAAAGGCGGATGTAATTTATAAATTTTCATTAATATTTTACCTCTCGTCCTTAGGTTAATATCTACATAAACCTCTTTACTTTATTTAATAATTTAATATCATCTAATCAAAATGTTTTACTTAAAAAGCCACCTCCCTATACCTTGCAGAGTGGCATTGGATATTTACAGCAACAGGCAAAGAGGCAATGTGACATTTCATTACATTGATTTTAACACCCAAAGCTGTAGTTTTACCACCCAACCCCATTGGACCAATTCCTAAACTGTTTATTTCCTCAAGCAGTTCATGTTCTTTTCGAGCTATATCTTTATCTGGATGTCTTTGATCAAGTGGCCTAAAGAGTGCCCTTTTTGCCAGAATTGTAGTAAAGTCAAAAGTACCACCAATACCAACGCCCACAATGATTGGAGGACAAGGATTTGGACAGACCTCAGCCACCCGATTTACAACGAACTCTTTAATCCCTTCCCATCCAGCCGCTGGAGGTAACATTTTACTTATGGACATATTCTCACTTCCACTACCTTTTGCCATAAATAATATTTTAAATACATCACCTTTGACAAAATTGTAATGAATAATTGGTGGACTATTATCACCAGTATTTTTTCTGGTAAATGGATCGCAAACGGATTTTCTAAAATATCCTTCTCTATATGCATCTACCATGGCCCTAGTCAAGACGTCCGAAATATGTTCTCCCTCTACTCTAACTTTATCTCCCATTATCACAAAAAATATCGCAGTACCTGTATCCTGGCAAAGAGGCAGTTTAGTTTCCCTGGCTAGCTTTGAATTTTCAAGGATTTGAGCCAAAACTTCCTTTGCTCGTTCTGAAGTCTCCTTTTCATAAGCCTTCTTAAGGGCCTCTTCTACATCTCTGGGCAGGATGTATCCAGTCTCTAACACAACTTGCTTCATTTTAGTATATATATCCTCAGATTTAATAACTCTCATAATTAACCCCACTATTTCTTTTTCTTAGAAAATACAGAAAATAACTTTCCAACCTTCCCGCCCAGGGATGCAATAGCCATCTTCCTTCTCATAATCCCCAGTTGATCCTGGAGGGGAATTTGTTTGGGACATACGTCTTCACAGCCAAGTAGGCCCATGCACCCAAAAACTCCTTCATCTGTCCCAATTACTTCATAATATTCTTCATCTGTCCTCTCGTCCCTTGGATCTATGTAGAATCTGGCTATTTTATTAATAGTGGCAGCCCCAAGAAAGTCCTCCCGCATCCTGGCAGTTCCACATGCTGCAATACAGCATCCACATTCAATACATCTATCTAGTTCAAATATCTCATTGGCTAAATCATTATCCATTCTCTCTTCAAGTGCATTTGGATCAAAGGTCTTGGTTGTGTGCACCCATGCCTCTATCTTTTTGGCAACTCCTCTAAACCATGTACCTGTATCTACAGAAAGGTCTCCAATCAATTTAAAAACAGGAAGTGGATGAAGCACAATCTTTTCTGGTAAATCCCTGGTTTTTGTCTTACAAGCAAGCCCAGGTCGTCCATTTATAACCATTGCACAGGAACCACAAACAGCTGCTCTACATACAAAATCAAATTGAAGAGATGGATCCTGTGTCTCTCTTATTTCATTTAAAGCCAAAAACAATGTCATATTGTCCTTTTCTTCAAGATAATATGTCTGCATATGTGGTTTTGAGTCAGGATCCATTGGATTGTAACGAAATATTTCAAAATGGAGTGTTCTACTCATGGTCTCCTCTCTCTTTTTTATTATTTTTTTGGGTTTACTTATTTATTATCACCTGATTTATCGTCACTATCTGATGGAATTACTTTCCCTTCTCCATAACCTCTATCACCTGGTGGGAGATGAAATACCTTTGAAGCAGGTTCATAATTCAAGGTGGGCAAATCATCCCCTTCTTTCCATGTAGCCAATGTCCTATTTAACCACTCTTTATCATTTCTATATGGATAATCTTCACGATAATGGGCTCCCCGGCTCTCTTTTCTCTGCAAAGCTCCATAGGCAATACAAAGGGCCACTTTAATCATTCCTGGAAGTCTAAGCGCTTCAGCAAGTTCTGGATTTGCACCAATTCCATTAGATACAATGGACAACTTCTTACTCCTATCAAGCAATGTTCTAAGAGAGTCCACAGCCTCCTGTAAATCCTTCTCATTTCTAAATATACCAACCTTTTCCATCATTATATCCTGCATCTCATCACGTAGTTTATACACATTCTCACCACCTGTAGATTTTTTCAATTTTTCAATACGCTCTTTCTGCTTTTTGACCTCTGCAGTAGCATATGAGGTTTTTATATCAACTTCATACCCTTTTAAGAATTCAACTACCTTTTCTCCTACAATCTTCCCAGCTACAACTGTTTCAGCCAGAGAATTTCCACCAAGTCTATTAAATCCATGCAGATCCCAACAAGCTGCCTCACCTGCAGCAAAAAGTCCTTTTAATCCATATGCAGCACCGTCTTTGTTTGTACGTACTCCACCCATACTATAATGCTGGGTAGGTCTTACAGGAATTAACTCATATATTGGATTGATTCCAAGAAAATTCATACAAATATCATATACTTCCCTTAATTTTGTAGTAATGTGCTTTTCCCCAAGATGTCTAATATCAAGCCACAAATGGTCTCCATAAGGACTTTTCACACCAAAACCCTTTCTTATGTGTTCAGTCATGCGTCTTGATACAACATCTCTAGAAGCAAGCTCGGCCTTTTCAGGCTCATAATCAGGCATAAATCTATATTCATTTTTATCTAAAAGTGTTCCTCCATCACCCCTGCATCCTTCAGTCACCAAAATATCTGTTGGAACAATCCCTGTTGGGTGGAACTGAACTGCCTCCATATTTCCAAGGGGCACGATTCCAGTATCAAGGGCCAATACAAGACCTGTACCCTGATTTATCACTGCATTGGTAGTATGTTTGTAAAGACGTCCGTATCCACCAGTTGCAATTAAAACTGCCTTTGCAAAATATACAAGCAGTTCCCCAGTCCTAAGGCACCTTGCAACTACACCAAAACAATTCTCCCCATCGTGAATTAAAGACAAAGCCTCTACCCTGTCATGTACTTCCACTCCAACTTCCAGGGCCTTACAGTCCATGGTATATAAAACACAATGACCTGTCCCATCTGCAGTATAACAGGTCCTCCACTTGGCAGTACCTCCAAAGGCACGCGCTGTAATAAGTCCGGCTTTTTCTTCTTTTTCATAAACTTCAAATTTTTGGCCCCCTTTAAAATAAACAGCTGGCCCTGGAACCACTCTGTTCCATGGCACCCCCCAAAAAGCAAGCTCTCTCATCACAATTGGAGCTGTGTCTACAAAAAGCCTGGCTACCTCTTGATCACATCCCCAGTCCGAGCCCTTTACTGTATCTTCAAAATGGATATCTGGAGAATCTCCTTCTCCCATTGCGCAATTCCCAAGCGCTGCCTGCATTCCTCCCTGGGCAGCACAAGAATGGGACCTCCTGGGAGGAACCAAACTCAACAATATACAATTGAATCCTGCTGAAGCTGCCTCTATGGCAACCCTTTCTCCAGCAAGACCCCCTCCAATACACAACATATCTGTATAAAAGGTCTGCATCTTTCTTACCCCGCTTAAGCTTTTTTAGGTTAGACTTTAAAGAAAATAAAACCTAAGTAAATTTAATAATTCCACCACAACATACACACCAATTAAATAATATATACACTTAAGTGCTTTCATCCTCTTTGCCCTTGTAACTACTCCCCACTTAACTCCTATCCTGTAGAGCCCTATACAACCATGAAGTGCTCCCACAACAATTAAAAGGAGGTAAAAGAGTATCCACAGACCCTTCTCAAGTTCCTGAGCTCCTTTGGCTGCAGTAATTGGAAGATCTGACAACACTGTCCACATGTGAATAGAGGCAATAACCAGCAAAATAGCACCTGTTGCAGCCTGAATTACCCAAAACCAGGTATCCCTATGGTGCATCATCTTGGCATGTCGAAGAATCAACTTCTGCTCCTTGGTCCTAAAGGGCATCTTTCTAGCACCAAGAAAGCCATGGAGCAAAAAAAGGAAAAAAAGAATTGGGCCACCCACCTGTGCAAGATAACATCTCTCAAAAAAAGCAGCAACAAAATCAAAGGACTTTGCCCCTAAAAGGACGGTACCAACAAACAACATATGGGCAAATAAAAAACACACTAAAGTTAAACCTGTTAACATCTGTAGCCAATCAAGCCATCCTGCCAACCTATGGCCTTTAAAGGATTCAACTGTAGCATCTACCGACATAACAAACCTCCATAAGGTTTTGGTTAATAAAAAATACCCCTTTTTGTTTGAAACATTAATTAAAATTTTCCTTCAAGGCAATACTGGAAAAACTTGTATATAATACTTAGGTAATATACGTATTAATTACCTTCCATTTCAAGGGCAGAAAGATAAATGTTCAAGTTTATATTTTTATTGAGGATTCCGAGTTTTTTTCTTATATTGTGTCTATGGGTATCAACAGTCCTTTTAGACAGTCCCAAAATCTCAGCAATTTCCTTAGTTGGCTTCCCGGATCTAATTAGATCCACAATTTGCAATTCAGTGGGAGTGAGTCCATATTTCTGACTCAATGTCCTCTGGTATGGTGATATTATCTCATTTAAATTTTGTTCAATTATTTTAATTAATTCCCTTTGTTCTTTTGTGAGTCTTGTTTGCCTTAATTTATCCAAATAAGGTTCTAAAATATGTTTTACATTAAAGATTATTCGCCTTCCAAAATTCTCATTATGTTCTTGCTTTTTTTCCAAAAGTATCTTCAAGGCAACATTCATTTCTTCTAATTTTTTATTAGTATCAATTAATTCTTTTGTCCGCTGACGTATCCTTGTTTCCAGTTCGAGATTAATTTTTTTTAATTTTTGTCTAACCCTTTGTAGTTCTAAATGGACTCTTACTCTTGCCAATACCTCCTCTTTTTGAAAGGGCTTTGTTATATAGTCCACCCCTCCGGCCCTAAAGGCCTTTATTTTCTCAATGGTATCTTTATGAACACTTATGAAAATAATAGGAATATCTCTGGTTTTAGGGTCATTTTTCAATCTCTGACACACCTCAATTCCATTCATCTCTGGCATAACAATATCCATGAGTATTAAATTTGGTATTCTATTTTTAACAAAAACCAAAACATCCTTTCCTTTCTCTGCAACAGCTATATTATAACCCGCACTAAGTAAAATATTGCCCAGCACCTGCAGATTATGCACATTGTCATCTACTATTAAAATTAACTTTGATTTGTCCAGCAATAATTTATCTCTCATCATATTTTTATTAATTTCTTCATTTTTTTCAATATATCTTTTATTCTTACTATATCACAGGTATTTATAGCATTTATAAGCGACTGACCTACATCTTTAGCCCCTTTAACTTTATATTTTTCTGCAACTTCATTCCATTTCAAAGCCAATTCACATATATCACTAAACTCTATAACCCCATCAATACTTGCTATTTTTTGCCCAAAATTTCGCTTTATCTCTTCTATAAAAGAGTCGGGAATATTATTAATTTCTTCTGACCAATAGGTTTTAACATTATTATCCTGGACTTTTAAAAATTTTTTAAGTATCTCTATTAATCTGGACTTTTGAATAGGTTTTAAGAGGTAATCATCAAAAAGTTTATTTATCTCATCCAATTTATCTTTAATGGATATTGCTGTTACAGCTATTATTGGAATATTTTTAAATCTTTCTTTTTGTCTCAATTTTTTAGTCAGGGAAATGCCATCCAACTCAGGCATGCGAATATCCATCAATATTACATCAAAATCTGTATATTGAAGCATCTCATATGCAGTCTTTGAATTTGTTACCCCTGTAACAAACAGACCTGTACCTTCTAAAAAATTCTTTATAACCTCAATATTGTAAAAAACATCGTCAATAACTAATATAGTCCCTCCGGCAAATCTTATATTACAACTTTCAGTCTGTATATTTAAAGAAGATGTAGTAAAAGAAGTAGTGCCAATTTCCACATCCTTTAAATAAACCTGAAACACACTACCCTTTCCCTCATCGCTATCCACACTAATTTCACCACCCATGAGTTCAACTAGCTTTTTTGTAATAGCAAGTCCAAGTCCAGTTCCACCATACTTCTTTGTCTGTTGATTATCCTGTTGTCTAAAATTTTCAAAAATTACTTCATGTTGAGATTTAGGTATTCCAATTCCTGTATCTTTTACCTTAATTACAATATCTGCTTTGCCATGGCTTTTATATTTCTGAGTCAGGCTAATTCCTACATAACCAGAGTCTGTAAATTTTATGGCATTGCTGATTAAATTCATAAGTATTTGTCTTATACGTACTTCGTCTAAAATAAGTGTATCTGAAACATTGGGATCAATCTCAACTTTAAATTCCAACCCCTTTTTCTCTGCCCTATCCAAAAAAATAGAGCGTATTTCATAGACTACATTCTTTATGTTAATGGGTTCTGGTTGCAATTTAAGTTTACCTGCTTCAATCTTAGAGAGATCCAAAATATCATCAATTAAGGCCAAAAGGTTTCTTCCACTGGCCAGTATTGTTTCCAAAAATCTTCTGTGCCTCTCATTTACTGTTTCGCTGAGTAGGGTTTCAGTAAACCCCAATATGGCGTTCATAGGAGTCCTGATCTCATGGGAAATATTTGCTAAAAACTCAGATTTTGCCCTACTTGCCGCCTCTGCAGCTTCCTTGCTTTTTTCTAACTCCCTTTGTGCCTGTTTTATTTGCGTTAGATCCCTTGCCACGCATACACTGCCAATTACTTTTCCCCTTTCTTTAAGCACGCTAATGGACATCCCCATGGGTAAAATTTTTCCACTTTTTGTCTTTACATTGATCTCAAAGTCCCTTACATACCCATTTGATCTAAGCTCTGTTAACATCCTGTTTAAGGTCTCCTTATCTTCATAGAGATCAAAAGATGATTTTCCCTTTAATTCTTCAAAACTATAACCAAATAGCTCCTCAGCTCTTTTATTCCATCTAATAAACCTCCCTTTAACATCTACTATACCGATTGCATCGGCTGAATTATCAAGAACATTTTTAAAATAATCCCTCTCTTTTTTGAGTTCATTTTGGGCCTTTTTTAATTCTATCAAATCCTGGGCCACCTCCATCAATGTCTTATAACTTGAACTTGCATCTATGGCCCTTTCATACTCCATTAATAGGAGTTCAAGCTCTTTGTTCCTCTTTTTTAACTTTTCTATTTGACTTATAGTAACTTGTTCTGATGTAATGTTTTTATCCATAAGTCCCTGAGCCGAATTCTTATTGATTTTACACCTCTTCTATAGGATAGTTGACAGGATCTAATATAGTCAAAGCCTCACCAACCGTAAAGAGTGAGCCAGTAATAAGGATCATATCATTATCCATTGCCATCTCCTTTGCCCTTAAAATAGCCGACTCTAAACTATTTAGAACTTCATAATTATGTTTTTTTGGATATTGTTCTTTTAGTTTAAAAGGATCCATGGCTCTGTAATATTCTGGACGGGTATAAATAGTCAAATCTGCCACTGGCACAATTATATCTAAAATATCTTTAATGTCTTTATCCTGCATAATTCCAATAATCAATATAAGTTTATTATATTTTATATTTTTAAGGGACCCTTTAAGTCCATACATCGCTGCTAAATTATGAGCTCCATCTAATAAGATAATTGGTCTCTCAGAAATTATATGCATTCTACCAGGCCAAAATGTTTCTTTTACTCCATCAATTACATGTTTATCTTTAATACAAAATTCCATATTATTTAAAAGTTCTACAGATGCCAGGGAAATAGCCAGATTATTTTTTTGATAAATCCCCATAAGTCCATTTTTAAGGCCTTTGTATTGTTGCTTTAAACCAAAATAATTGTAAATTCCATTCTTTTCTTCACAAAAGAAGTCCTTTTCCAACAAATACATTTTAACATTTTTTTTCTTACAAATATTCTGAATAAATTGAATGGCCTCCTCTTGTGTAATTCCTGTTACAAGAGGAATTTTTTCTTTTATAATTCCTGCTTTTTCTTTTGTAATATCCTCTATTGTATTTCCCAAAAATTCTTGATGTTCTAAAGATACATTAGTTATAATAGTCAAAATTGGATTAATAATATTTGTAGCATCAAGTCTTCCCCCCATGCCTGTTTCAAGTATTACAATATCAACCTTTTTATCTGCAAAGTACTTAATGGCCATTGCAGTTACAGCCTCAAAAAAAGTGGGGGGTTCACTTTGATTTATGACCTCTTTAATTAATTTCGTATAATGTACTACATCTCTTTTAGAAATATTTTTCCCATTTATCCTCATCCTCTCAGTAAAAGAAACAAGATGAGGTGATGTATATAGTCCTACTCTGTATCCTGCATTCATGAGGATAAAATTTAAATAATTGGCAACAGATCCTTTACCATTTGTACCTGCTATATGAATAAATTTTAACTCCCTTTGCGGTGTATTTAGCCTTTCCAACAAATTTTCTGTTTTTGATAAGCCAAATTTTATACCAAATTTTTGAAGTGAATAAAGAAATTTGAGCGCCTCTTTATAGGCTTTTTTCATAATAAACATCCTCACTTAAAGAGCTTTATTGTAGAAATGGTTAAAACAAAAATATTTTTTACATTTTTATTCAAATCAAAAATCTCCAATATACACACGCTTTACCCTGGAGGAAATTTGAGAAACTATTTCATAATTAATAGTTTGTGCCAGCTCCGCCACCTCATCCACACTCAATTCAAAAGAATTATACTTCCCAAAAAGGACCACTTTATCCCCAACTGCAGCATCTACGTCTGTTATATCCACTAAAAACTGGTCCATGCAAATCCTTCCAGCTATTTTGGCAAACTTACCATTAATAAGCACATAACCTCTATTTGATAATAACCGTGGATAACCGTCTGCATAACCAACTGGTACAGTAGCAAGGCGTGCTCTTCTCTTCGTTATATAGGTAGATCCATAACTCACTTTAAATCCAGATGTAACCTTTTTTATTTGAACAATCCTGCTAATTAAACTCATTGCTGGTTTGAGTTGTACATATGTACTATCTTTTAAATACCTAGAAGGATAAAGTCCATAAAGCATAATACCTGGACGAACTATATCTAAATGGGAATCAGGAAGTTGGATAATAGCGGCACTATTTGCTGCATGATATTTAATTTTTTTATTAACTCTTTCAGATAATTCATTTATTAATTCTTTAAACAAACCAAGTTGCATTTTTGAATATGAAAGGTCTTGTTCATCAGCCCTGGCAAAATGGGTATAGATTCCTTCAACAGAAAATTCATCAACCTTTAAAAGTTCTTTTATATCTGAAATAGCCTGCTTTTTTTGGTCTTTATCTGACAATACATATCCAACCCTTCCCATTCCAGTGTCTACTTTTATATGGATGCGCATTCTACACCCTAATTCTTTGCATTTCTTAATGTATTCTGTTGCCTGGGTTTTATCAAATATTGAAACTATGAAGTTATATTTTTTAACAATTTCTAAATCTGAAGGGGAGATGTATCCAAATATGAGTATATCTTGAAAAATTCCTTTTTTCCTTAAGTCTAGGGCCTCCTCCAATCTTGCAACCCCAAGGTATGATGCCCCCTCCCGTAAAACAACCTTTGCCACTTCAGCAGCTCCATGTCCATAACCATTTGCTTTAACAACTGCCATTATCTCAGTATTTGAAGATATAATTTTTTTAACCTCTCGTAGGTTGTGGGCAATATTAGTCAGATCCACAAGAGCGATTACTAATGATTCCATGAGACTCCTTAACTAATAAAAAACAAGGACTTTTGTCAAAGTCGTATAAGTATTGTTAGAAGGCTATTTACAAGTTTTGAATCAAATTTTTCTGGTTGTTGAGATAAGGATCGTGCTATTTTTTTTATTATTTCAGGATTTATTTCTTTATATGTGCACAACATTTCATTAAAAGATGCCCCTATAGCTGCTATTCTTCCTGGCACACTTATCTCATTTCCAGAGAGTTTCTGGGGAAATCCAGAACCATCTAAACGTTCGCAATGTTCCAGAACGCATTGAAGGGCGATTTTTTGCCTAACTCCATGATTATTTAATATCTTAGCTCCAAGTAAAGGATATTGTTTATACTGTTTCTCTTCCTCCATTGTTAAATTCTTTTTGTTAAGGAGGTGAAGAGGGAGTTTGCTCTTGCCTACATACACCATAGACAACCCTATCACAAGGGAATATAAAAATTTATCTTCAATTTCTCCTTCATAACCTCTTAAATAAGTTCCAAGACCTATAACCAGGACATTTGTAGCCTGAACCCATAATTCATCAGAGGGTCTAACTCTACTTATTAATCTTACTATTTTGTGGGGATCATTTTTAAGATATTCGCCAATTACCATGATATTGGGTAATATGTTGTTCAATACCAACTTTACTGGCTGGAGATAAAAGAGTTTAAGATTTTCAGGTATCCCACTCCAGAGTATTTCTGCAACCTCTGATTCATGCAGGTTTGTGTCCTGTAAAATGAGATCAAGTTGTTTACTTATATGTTCAGAATAAACAGGAAAATCAGATCTTGCCACAAATATATTACCTTGCTTACATAAATTAAATAATTCTTCCTGTTCTTCTTTGGAAAGTCTCTTTCCTTTTTTTACGTATAATTGAAGGTCATTGACCTTTTCATTAAAATAATAGAGATTAAGGGGAGGACTGAATTTTGGAAAACTTTCTAAAACAGGAAGAGACACCTGATAAAACTCTTCAGCAATGGTTTGTTGCGGAGTAGCCTTCATGGGAAAGAAAATATCTAAAGATTTTGATGGTTACAAATTTTCTGTAAATTTTTCGTAGGATTAATAAGAATGTTTATTTCTTAAACTTCCTAAAGAAATTTCAAGCTGGAGTTGATAATTCTAACACAAACAAGATTATGCAAGATTATTTTTGTAATTTTTTATGGAATTTTGAATATCCTCCAATGAATTACTATTTTTTATGGTTGTAGCGAAATTTTCTAAACTATTCTGTCTTTGTCTTAGAGAAAGATCCTCTAAATTAGAGATGTCTTTCCAGGTAGACAAAAAATCTTTCAAGGTACCTTTTAAATTATCACTTTCTCTTCCCACCTCAAAAATTTTGTTTACAGAAGAAATATAACTAGAAGCAGTATTGTATCCAAATTTTTCATATGTAGAAACCGATAGATTCATTAATAAATTGCCAAGTTCTCTATCATTTTCCTGAAGAAAAGAATAATTTTCAAAAAGAGAAGAAAGGGCCTGTTTATTTCCATGTTGTAACATATCTTTCCATAAGAGAGCAGTAAAAGAACTGGTTTTTGTATCATAATTTAATGCCATTTGTTGGATAAATTCTCGAAATCCTGAGAGTACTTCTTCTCCTTCACTTTTACTAAGTTCTGTGTAAATTGAACTAATTTGTTTTGCCGCAAGACTAATTTCTTGAAAACTCGTTGTAGCTACATCAAACACTACTTTATTTAGTAAGTCACTGTTATCTTTATCTTTATCATAAAATCCAAATAAAAGGGAATTCATTAATTGCCCTGTTTTCTCAATCATAATTTAGTCCTCCTCTCAATTTTTTGTCTCTGATTTTTTTATTTTTAGCAAAATTGCAATGCTTAAGTTTTTATATAACATTTTTATGTCTATAAAGCAAGGCATCTTTTAATAGTTTTATGTCTTGTATATGATCCTTGTTAACCAAATTTCTTTTCGGATTCCTTTGGACCTTTCAAATTCCTTGACTGGAGAATCTTTTTAACTTATTAAACTTTGATTGTTGAATTTTTTGTTTAAGGGTACAAGGGCAAAGAGAAAATATTAAAGGAATCAATTTTAAGGAAAGTAGCTAGTTGGTAACAGGGATAAGGCAAGTGCCACAGTTCCCAGAAATATTTCTTAAGGAGTGAAACTTGAGCGGGCGAAATAGCAAAAGTAACTTAATAAAACAGAGATTTGAAAAGGCAGAAAAGTTAGAGAAACAAGGAGTAAATCTCTTTCCAAACACATTTAGAAAAAAACAGGATATCCTGGAAATCAAAGAAAAGTATAAGTTTCTTTCAAAGGAAGAGCTGGAAAAGGTTAAAGAAGAAAGTGTAATAGCCGGAAGGTTAATGGCCATAAGATCCTTTGGCAAGGCAACTTTTGCACATATACAGGATGGAACTGATAAAATTCAGATATTTTTGCAACAAAAAGAGCTTGGCATTGATAAATATAAATTTTTCAAAAAACTGGATATTGGCGATATAATTGGACTTAGAGGAAGGCCTTTTTTAACAAAGACAGGAGAACTTACTCTAAATGTAAGTGATTTTGAGCTGGTGACCAAGTCTCTTCGTCCTCTTCCTGAAAAATTTCACGGCCTAAAAGATGTGGAGGCGAGATACAGACAGAGATATGTTGACTTAATAGTCAATCCAAAGGTGAGAGATATCTTTAGGACCAGGACCATGATATTAAAATTAATTAGACAATATTTAGATCAAAGGGGGTTTATGGAAGTTGAGACCCCTATGATGCAGATTATTCCAGGTGGTGCTACTGCAAAACCCTTTGAGACTTATCATAATGCCTTGGGAATGAAACTTTTTTTAAGAATAGCACCTGAACTGTACCTAAAAAGATTGTTGGTGGGTGGATTTGAGAAGGTCTATGAGCTCAATAGAAATTTTAGAAATGAAGGAATATCTACCCAGCACAATCCTGAGTTCACAATGCTGGAATTCTACATGGCCTATGCTGACTACAATGATTTAATCAAGATTACAGAAGATATGTTTTCATATCTAGCTCAAGAGATTTTGGGGTCCTTGAAAATAAATTATCAGGGTAAAGAAATAGATTTAACTCCTCCATGGAACAAACTCAGTTTTTATGAATCATTGGAGAAAATAGGCGGGCTTTCCAAGAAACAGTATCAAGACATTAAAAATGCAAAAAATCTAGTACTGGAACTTGGAGAGAATGTAAAGGAGTATGATAGTCTTGGAAAGATTCAAACAAAACTCTTTGATCTTTTGGTTGAGCCAAAGTTAATACAGCCTCACTTTATTTATCACTACCCAACTGAAGTCTCCCCCCTATCCAGACGCAATGACAAAGACCCATCAATTACAGACAGGTTTGAGCTCTTTATTGCAGGAAGGGAGATGGCAAATGCTTTTTCTGAATTAAACGATCCCAGGGATCAAAAAAGGAGATTTGAAGAACAGGTAAAAGAAAAGGCCAAAGGAGAAGAAGAGGCACATTTTATGGACCAGGACTATGTCCGTGCCTTAGAATATGGGATGCCCCCAGCTGCTGGTGAAGGTATTGGAATTGACAGGCTCGTTATGTTGTTTACAGATTCTCCATCCATAAGGGAAGTTATATTATTCCCTTTGCTTAAGCCAGAAAAAGATAAGTAGCTTATGTCATCCTTTGAGTTTTTTGTTGCTACCAGATATCTTTTGAGTAGAAGAAAACACAGTTTTATCTCTGTTATATCTGTTTTTTCTATTGCAGGTATTGCACTAGGAGTAGCTGCTTTAATTGTTGTCTTAGGTGTGATGAATGGGTTTTCCAATAATCTTCAGGATAAGATTTTGGGGGTGAATGCCCAGCTGATCATAACCAGTTTGGAAGGTCCAATTGCAGATTATCAAAAGGTATATGAGAAGATAAAGAAGGTTCAGAGTGTAAAAGGAGTTATGCCCTTTTTGTATAGTGAAGTAATGGTGAGTTCCCAAAAGGGCGTTAAAGGGGTTGTTTTAAGAGGTATTGATCCTTATTTGGCAAAAAAGGTGTTGAGGTTAGATAAAGATTTGGTTTTGGGATCTATAGATGATTTGTCCTCTTCATCTATTCCTCCACTTATTATTGGAAAAGAACTTGCCTTTAAACTGGGATTGGGAAGGGGAAGTTTTTTAAATATCTTGAGTCCCACTGGGGGAACTTCTTCTTTTGGATTTATTCCAAAAATCAAGGTCTTCAAAGTGGTCGGAATCTTTGATACTGGCATGTATGAATATGACTCTTCTCTGATTTATACAAATATATCTTCTGCCCAAAAATTAATGGGATTTAAAAAAGATGTAGTATCAGGGATTGAGGTAAGTTTGTATGATATTTATAAGGCACCAGATATAGCCAAGCACCTCAGAAAAATCCTTGGTCCTACCTATTTTATTCAAACATGGATTGATTTGAATAAAAATTTGTTTTCCGCCCTTAAACTTGAGAAATTTGCAATGGGCATAATTTTGGCGATGATTGTCTTAGTAGGGTCCTTTAGTATAATTACAACCCTTTTTATGCTTGTTATGGAGAGGAAAAAGGATATAGCTATCTTGATGTCAATGGGAGCAACAAAGAGAGAAATCAAAAGGATTTTTGTGTTATTGGGAAGCTTAATTGGGTTTGTTGGTACCACTATTGGATATATATTTGGACTAGGGCTTGGATACCTTATTGAAAAATATCAATTCATAAAATTGCCCCAGGATGTTTATTATTTAGATTACCTTCCAGTTGAATACACTTTCATAGATCTAGCCACTATAGGGATTGTAGCAATGTTACTATGTTTTTTAGCTACCCTTTATCCAGCATCTCAGGCCGCAAATGTAGAACCAGCACAGGTGCTGAGGTATGAATAAAGAGTTATATAAGGTAGAGGGTGTGACAAAGGATATTGAATTACCCAATGAAAGATTAAGTATTTTAAAGGGAATAAATTTAAATATAAAAAAAGGCGAAAGTGTTGCTATTGTGGGTGCCTCAGGTTCTGGAAAAAGTACTTTGTTGCACATACTTGGAGGATTAGATAGACCAAGTTATGGAAGGGTTTTTTTTAAAGACAAGGATTTGACATCAATGGATGATGCTCAAATGGCCTTATTTAGAAACAAATATGTTGGTTTTGTGTTCCAATTCCACCACCTCCTTGCTGAACTCAATGTGCTGGAAAACGTTGCCATGCCCCTGATTATAAGGGGGATTAAGAAAAAAAAGGCATTTGAACGAGCCCTTTTTGTACTTGGTCTAGTTGGTATGGAACACAAGAAAAAGCAGATGGTTAATACCTTATCTGGTGGTGAGAGGCAGCTTGTTGCCCTTGCCAGATCACTGATAGGAGAGCCTGAAGTAATCCTTGCTGATGAGCCAACAGGTAATTTAGATAGAAAAAATGCTGCAAAGGTGGGAGAAATATTAAAAAACTTAAATCGAGAGATGGGTCTTACAATAATATTGGTGACCCATAACATGGAACTTGCCAAGCTAATGGACCGGATATTAAAACTTAAACACGGGAAAATTCAATGAGGAAAGTCTTTGTCTTTTTTATAGTTTTGAGTGTTTTTTTTACCTCCTTTGGACATTGCAAAACAAAAACTATCCTAGTCCTGCCCTTTGGATACAATGGATCACCCAAATATTCTTATTTAATTGAAGACCTCCCAAAACTCATAAAAAAAGAGCTGGAAAAAAGAGGTTTTTCTGTTTTTCCCCTGGAAGATACTACGGCTTTACTTCAAGAGCAGGGAATTACTGAGTTAGATTCAAGCATAGTTAAAGATCTCACAATCCTGGCTGGAGCAGATTTTGGTTTATATGGAAGTTTTACTCAAATAGGAGAAGGGTTTAGCATTGATGCTATGGTCATTGACCCATATGAATTGGGTGGTACTAGAACAATTTCCATATCAAAAAATTCCATTTTAGAGTTAATGTCAGCTCTGTCATTGCTGGCAAAGCAAGTAAAAGAAGCTGTTTTTCACAAAATGGTAATAAAGGATATAAGGGTTAAAGGGAATAAAGTGTTGGGTTCTGATGTTGTTTTAATGAGGTTAAAAGCAACTAAAGGTAGTGTATTTGATTTAAAGACAATAGATGAAGATTTAAAAAGATTATATAAAACTGGATACTTTGACGACATTTCTGTGGATGTTCAAGATACAGCAGAGGGTAAAATAATTACTTTTATTGTAAAAGAAAAGCCTATTATAGGAAGAATTAAGATAAAAGGAGCCAAAAATATTGATAAAGATGATATTTTAGAAGTAATGGATACCAAACCTAAAGGGCTTTTAAATTTAAAGGTGCTAAGTTCAGATCTAGAGAAAATTAGAGAATTATATAAAAAGGAGGGTTATTATAACGTTAGAATATCCTATGATGTAAAAGAGATATCCCTTGGAAGGGCTGAGCTTATCTTACATATTCAAGAGGGTAATAAACTTTATATTAAAAAAATTACTATTAAAGGAGTTAAACAATTAGATGAAGATGATGTAAAGGATGTCCTGGCCTTAAAAACCAGGGGATGGTTTTCATGGCTAACAGGGAGCGGTATCTTTAAAGAGGAGCTCTTAGATAGAGATGTTGCTGCAATAGAGGCACTCTATGCAAATAGGGGGTTTATAGACGTAAAAGTAGGACAACCACAGGTAGAATTTAAAAAACATGGGATTTATATTACTTATACAGTAATCGAAGGTACCAGATATAAAATTGGTGATATAAAATTTCAAGGAGACTTAATTGTACCCAGAAAAGAACTCTTAAACCTTATAAAACTTGATGAATTAAAGAAAAAAGATAAATATTTTGATAGATCAGTCCTCAGGGATGATTCAGAAGCCATTAGAAAATTTTATGCAGATTATGGATATGCCTTTGCAGAGGTTAATGTGAATATTTCCAGAAAATTAGAACAAAAAAAGGTAGATGTTATTTTTGATATAATTAAGAGGCAGCTGGTATTTATCAACAGGGTTGAAGTAGAGGGAAATACCAAGACCAGAGAAAATGTAATAAGGAGATATCTTGCTATTTCAGATGGAGACAAATTTAGCGCCAAAAAGATAGATTTTTCAAAGGAAATGTTAACTAAACTGGACTACTTTGATGAGGTAAATATAGAGACAGTGCCAACAAAAAAACAGGATGAGCTGGATCTTAAGGTAAAAGTCAAAGAGAAAAGCACAGGTTTTTTTAGTGCAGGCGCAGGTTATTCAAGTATAGATAGTGTATTTTTTACAGGCAAAATAACTGAGAGAAATCTTTTTGGGAGGGGATATCAACTATCTTTTCAAGGCAGCTTTGGTAGCTCTTCTTCATATTATTCTTTGAGTTTCTGGAACCCGAATTTATATGATGGACCGCTAGGTATTGGGACAGATCTTTTCAATACAGAAAGGGAATATGATGACTACACATTAAGCAGGACTGGCTGCTCCTTGAGATTTGGATATTCAGTTGGAAGATTTTCTAGAATTTATTGGAATTTTTCCACGGAAAAATATAAGGTCTATGACCTTGACGAGTTTGTGAGTGATGAAATAGAAGACATAGAGGGAAAGAACTGGGCGAATTCTGTTTATGCTGCACTGGTTAGAGACTCAACTAATAGAATTTTTAATCCTACAAAAGGGAGTTTGAACAAGATATCCCTCGAATATTCAGGTGGTATACTTGGTGGAGATGACAATTTTATAAAATTCGAATATGAGTTTGGCTATCATAAAAATGTATTCTGGAAACTTACTTTTAATCTTCACTTTGAAATGGGGTGGCTATTTAAAAATACCGGAGATGATGTCCCTGATTTTGAGAGATATTATCTGGGGGGATTAAACAGTGTAAGGGGCTATGATTATAGAGATATTTCCTGTTATGATAGTGCAGGTAATGATATAGGAGGTTATAAGATGTATTTTACAAATTGGGAATTAACCTTTCCAGTAAAGGAGGATATTGGACTTATAGGGCTTGTTTTCTTTGACGCAGGAAATGTTTGGGATAAAAACGAGATGTATGATTTGGATCTATATAAAAGTGTTGGATTTGGTATAAGATGGAATTCTCCAATGGGCCCCTTAAGGTTGGAATATGGGTATCCCTTGGATGATCTAAAGGACAATCAGGGAAAGTTTGAATTTTCTGTTGGAACATTTTTTTAATAAATAACAAACAGGAGGACAATTATGAAAAAGTTTTTATTTTGTATTTTGATCATGTATTTTATTTGGCCAAATGTAGTTTTATCTGAAAATATAAAAATTGGAGTGGTTGATCTACAGGCAGTACTTGAAAAATGTGAGGCAGGTAAAGCTGCAATCGCTAAACTACAGGCTGAATTTAAAAGTTTAAAAGATAAACTGGATAAGAAAAAGCAAGCAATAGATAAGCTGAGGGCTCAACTTGAAAAACAAAGACTTATGTTAACTCAAGAAGCTCAAATAGATAAGGAATTGGAATACAAACAAAAGGTGCAGGAGTTTAAGACTTTATATTCCACATATCAGCAAAAGATGCGTATTAAAGAGCGTCAGTTGAGGGAACCTATTGTAAAAGAACTAGAAAAAGTATTGGAAAAATATGGCAAAGAAAAGAATTTTACTTTGATAATAGATAAGAGAAATAGTGGGGTAGTTTATAATAGTCCCACAGTAGATATTACCAAAGAAGTAATAGTTGAATTCAATAAGGCATGGAGAACTAGAAAAAAGAAAAAATAACATGGATGGATAGATACATGAAATATAGATTAAGCGAACTTGGTGCTTTTTTAAAGAGAGAATTTATTGGCAAAGATGTGGAAATATGTGGTTGTAATACATTAATGGATGCAAAAGAAGGAGAAATATCATTTCTAGCTAATCCTAAATATGCGAAATATCTAAAATCTACAAGAGCAGGAGCGGTTATATTAGAACCTTCTTATGCCAGTGAAGTAAAAAATTGTATTATAAGCGACAATCCATATCTTGATTTTGCAAAGGTTGTGTCTTTATTTGCAAAGGAGCAGGGAGAATTTTCAGGAATCAGTGAGCTTTCCTATATTCATGAAGATGCAAAAATAGCTGAAGATGTGGTTATTTATCCTTATGTGTATATTGGTCCAAGGGCAAAAATTGGCAAAAAAACCAAAATTTTCTCAGGGGTTTATATAGGAGAAGATGTATCTATTGGTAATAAATGCACAATATATCCAAATGTGGTGATAATGGGAGGATGTGAGATAGGAAATAGAGTGATTCTACATCCTGGAGTGGTAATTGGTTCTGATGGTTTTGGATTTGCAATGGGAGATGAGGGCAGGGAAAAGTTCCCTCAAATTGGTAAAGTGGTAATTGAGGACGATGTAGAAATAGGGTCCAATTCAACAGTGGATAGAGCAGCCTTAGGTGAGACAAAAATAGGTAAAGGAACCAAAATAGATAATCTGGTTCAAATTGGTCATAATGTAAAGATTGGTGCAAACTCTGTTTTAGTGGCCCAGGTTGGTATAGCTGGCTCAACTAATATTGGAAAAAATGTAATACTGGCAGGACAGGTGGGAGTAGTTGGTCACTTAAATATTGCAGATGGAGTTATTATTGGTGCAAAATCCGGCGTTCCTAAAGATATAAAGAAAAAAGGTATATACAGTGGCTCACCTATAATGGAACACAATCGTTTTTTACGAACATGTTCTGTTATTTCTAAGCTTCCTGAAATATATAAAGAATTCAAACAGTTAAAGAAAAAATTAGATATTCTTGAAAAACAGTTAACAGGTAATCAGGATAGATAGATTATGGATAAATTTATGGATATAAGAAAAATTTTAGAATTACTGCCCCATAGATTTCCTTTTTTATTGGTTGATAGGGTACTTGAGTTTGAGAAAGGAAAATCTTTAGTTGCGATTAAGAATGTGACAATAAATGAGCCATATTTTCAGGGACACTTTCCTGATTATCCAGTAATGCCAGGTGTACTTATTGTTGAGGCTATGGCCCAGGCTGGGGGATTATTGACAATATATAGCATGGAAAACCTGCCAGAGGGAAAGCTCTTTTTATTTACAGGCATAGAGAAGGTGAGATTTAGAAAACCTGTTTACCCAGGAGACCAGCTCATTTTAAAGGCATTTTATTTAAAACATAAGATGAATATGTGGAAAATGAAGGCCGAGGCATGGGTTGAAGATAAACTCACAACTGATGGAATCCTCACAGCAGCATTGGTTGATAGGGGGAAATAAATGGCCACAGAGATTCATAAAACAGCAATTGTGGATAAAGATGCAACTATTGGAGATAATGTTTATATTGGTCCTTATGTGGTTATAGAATCAGAGGTAGAAATTGGAGATGGTTGCAGAATAGAGCCATTTGCCCAGATTAAAAGATTTACTAAAATGGGAAGGAATAATCATATTCATTCCTATGCGTGTATTGGTGGTCCGCCTCAGGACTTGAAATTTAAAGGGGAAGAGAGTTATTTAATTATTGGAAATGATAATTGTATTAGAGAATATGTTACTTTAAATAGAGGGACAAAACATGGTGGAGGCGTCACAAAAATAGGATCTAGATGTCTGATTATGGCCTATGCCCATGTTGCCCACGATTGTATTCTGGAAGATGAGGTGATAATGGCTAACGCAGCTTCTTTAGCAGGACATGTTATAATTGAAAAAGGAGCTGTTTTAGGAGGGCTAAGTGCAATACATCAATTTGTGAGAATAGGAAAATATGCCTATATTGGAGGATTAACAGGTGTTGCCCAGGATGTTCCTCCTTTTACTTTGATTGCAGGCGAGAGAGGGAGCATGCATGGTCTTAATTTGGTCGGACTTAGAAGGAGAGGATTCTCTAAAGAAGATATCAGTAAGCTAAAAAGGGCCTATAAAATCTTGTGGAGAGAGGGACTTAAAAAAGATGAGGCCATTGAAAAAATTCAGGTTGAGTTTGGAAACCATGATATGATTATGGAACTTGTGAATTTTGTGAAAAATAGTAAAAGAGGGATAGTTCCACCAAAAAAAATAAAATAATAGAATAAAGTTATGTTAAATAGAGTTGGAATAATAGCTGGAGAAGGAGATTTTCCTTTTTTAGTGTCACAAGGAGTGAAAGATACAGGAAATGAGCCCTATATAGTGGCAATAACAGGTCATACAAGGGAAGAAATATCGGCTATTTCTGAGAATGTTTTGTGGATACATCTAGGACAGTTTGGAAAGCTTATAAATTTTTTCAAAAAGAATAACGTAAAAGAAATAATATTTGCAGGGGCCATAAATAAACCCAAAGCATTAAACATCAGACCAGACTTTAGAGCTGCTAAATTGCTTTTAAAACTCAGAGCTCATTCAGACAATACACTACTTCAAGCTGTGATAGATGAACTTGTAGAGGAAGGTTTTTCTGTTATTCCACCTACAAATTATGTTCCTTCTCTTAAGACCCCAAAGGGAATTTTGACAAAGAGAAAGCCGAATAAAAGAGAAAAAGAAAGTATAAAATATGGATGGCCTATTGCAAAAAAGCTTGGAGAAATGGACATAGGTCAGACAATAGTAGTAAAAAATAAAATGGTTGTTGCTGTAGAGGCAATGGAAGGGACTAATGATACTATACAAAGGGCAGGGTCACTGGTAAAAGGAGAGTTAGTAGTCATTAAAGTTTTTAAACCTAATCAGAGTGCTGTGGTTGACCAGCCCAGCGTGGGAGTTAAGACAATAGAAATCATGAAAAAAGCAGGAGCCAGCATCCTTGCTATAGAAGCTGAAAAGAGCCTTTTTTTCGAAAAAGATAGAGCAATTTCTCTGGCCAATGAGTATGGAATTTCCATAGTGGGGATTTTGGAAGGTCCAGAGGAATTAGATTGAGTCATCAAAAAAGTGAATTTGTTCATGTAAAAGTAATATCTTTTTTACTTGTTTACCAGATGAAAAACCACCTATATAATTGTTCTTTTTTATCACTCTGTGACAGGGTATTACTATTGGCCAGGGATTTTTATTTAATGCCCTGCCAATTGCCCTTTGTCCATTTTTAAGATCAATTAAGTGGGCAAGTTTCTGATAGGTTATGGATTGTCCAAACTTTGTGTGTTTGATTAATGTAATAAATACCTTTTTTTGAAATGGGGTAACAATATTCCAATTTAAAGGGACTATAGGTGGAGGATCTTCTTTTTTAATAAAATAGTGTGTAAAAAATTCTTGGGCTAATTCTCCAGCTTTGGATTTTATGTCTGGTTCTAAGGGGCTCTTTTTTTTAATTGGAGATAAAAAAATTTTTAAGATAAGGTCTTTGTGAGTTATTAATTTGATTTTTAAATATGAAAAATATAGGGTTTCTATTCTATCCATAATTAAAAAAAAATTGAGAGAATATGCATATGAGCAAAATATTTGATAAAATATTGGGCGTTTTTTCAAATGACCTGGCAATTGATTTAGGCACAGCCAATACCCTTGTGTATGTAAAGGGTAAAGGGGTTGTTGTCAATGAACCTTCTGTTGTAGCTGTTAAAAAGGACAAAAGGGGTAATAACAGGGTAGTAGCTGTTGGAGATCAGGCAAAAAGGATGTTGGGCAGAACACCTGGTAATATAGTTGCCATCAGGCCCATGAAAGATGGGGTTATTGCAGATTTTGAAATAACCGAGGCCATGCTCAGATATTTTATTTCCCAGGTACACAATAGCAGACGATTGGTTAGACCAAGGATTGTGATCTGTGTTCCAACTGGAATTACACAGGTGGAAATGCGAGCAGTAAAGGAATCTGCTCAAAGCGCTGGTGCAAGGGAAGTATATTTGATTGAAGAACCCATGGCAGCGGCTATTGGGGCAAAACTCCCAATAACTGAACCCACAGCAAATATGGTTGTTGACATTGGAGGTGGTACCACTGAAGTAGCTGTAATTTCCCTTGCTGGCATTGTATATAGTAAGTCTGTGAGAGTTGGTGGAGATAAAATGGATGAAGCCATACTCCACTACATTAAACGGAAATATAACATGTTAATTGGACTTGGTATAGCAGAGAGGATAAAAAAGCAGATTGGTTCAGCCTATCCTGGAGAATATGACTCTGAAAAAATCATTGTAAAGGGTAGAGACTTGGTCTCAGGCATCCCTCAACACGTTGAGGTATCTACCCCAGAGATCAGAGAAGCAATTTCTGAGGATGTAAATTCCATAGTTCAAGCAGTGAGAATTACACTGGAACAAACCCCCCCTGAACTTGCAGCAGATATAGTGGATAGAGGGATTGTTTTAACAGGTGGTGGTGCACTTTTGCGGGGCATAAATAAACTACTTATGGAAGAAACCCAGCTTCCTATAACAATAGTGGATGATCCTTTAACCGCTGTGGTTATGGGTTCAGGAATGGTTCTGGATAACTTAAATATGTTAAAAGAAGTAACAATAGAATAGTCATCAAAAATTAAATCCCTATTGGGCACAATCAACTAATATGAAAAGATTTATAGATAAAAAATTCTTATGAAGAATTTAAAAACACTAATGTGTTGGATTGCCCTTTTGACCCTTTTATATTTAGGTCTTTTTACATGGAATATAAAGACCCATCATTTGGATTGGATTTCTAAACAATGGGGATTAAATATAGTGGGAATGATTCTCCTTCCAGGTAAAAAAATACAGCAGGAGATTAAAGAGTTCTGGTATAATTACATAGACCTAAGAAGGGTCAGAGAAGAAAATAAGATATTGGAAAAAAAAATTAAAAAATTGGAATTAGAAAACATCTCTTTAAAAATAAAAGTACGAGAGTGGGAAAGGATAAGAAAACTCCTTAAATTTACACAAAAAAAAAGGTGGAAATTTATAGGAGCCAGGCTGCTTTTATACAAACAGGTTGACTCAGAATTTCTAAATTGTATTCTTATAGATGTGGGGACAAAGCAAGGCATTAAAAAAGACTTACCTGTAATAGTGCCTGAAGGACTTGTGGGGCGAATTTTAAACACATCCTTGCATTTTTCTACAGTCCTGCTCATATCTGATACCAATTCTAGAATTCCTGTTATATCCGCTGTTCACAGGGTCAAAGGGATTGTTCAAGGTCTGGGAAATGAAGAAAAAATTGAGGTTAAATATGTCCCCATTACAGCACATCTCGCTGTTGGAGAAGAGTTTGTTACATCTGGTCTTGGAGGAATTTTCCCAAAAGGTATTCCTGTTGGTGCAGTTTCTTCAATAAAAAATGAACCTACTTCATTATTTAAAAAGGTCTTTTTAAAACCATATGCCAATCTCTCTCAAGTAGAGGAAGTTTTAATAATCCAGGTCCCATCACAACAAGCTATCAACAAATTAGCACCAAAAACAGATCTTGTTAAAAATTAGAACAAATTCATTGAAAGATACATGATAATGTAATTTATGTTCTAGAAACTTGACCAATTTTTTTTTATAAATTATTTCCCCAAACAACAGGTTAAAATGGAGAGATTATGAAGTCTTTTTACAATATACTTGTTTATGGCTCCCTGCCCTTTGCTCTGGCAAGGATATTTTATAAGAGTTTTAGACTTAGAGAATATAGGGAAAGAATTTCTGAACGATTTGGGCTAGTTAGTTTTCCCCAACTTAAAAACTCAATTTGGCTCCATTCAGTATCTGTTGGCGAGGCGCAAACATCATTGCCTATTTGTTTTAAACTAAGAGAAAAATTTCCCCAAATCCCTATTGTTATAACTACAACTACACCAACTGGATCAAATATTGTAAAAAAAAATTTAAAGTCCAATATGTTCCATTCTTATTTACCATATGACCTAAACAAATTTGTAAAGAGATATATTAACCATATTAACCCAGTTTGCTTTATTGTAATGGAAACGGAAATATGGCCAAATTTATTCTGTAATTTACATAAAAATAACGTTCCCATTATTATAGTAAATGGAAGAATATCTCCTTGGTCCTATAAAAATTATTTAAAAATTAAATTTTTTATGTCTGAAATTTTAGGCAAGTGTAGTTATATACTGGTACAAAATGAAGAATATGCCAAAAGATTTATTAATATTGGAGCACCATCAGAAAATGTTAAAATCTTTGGTAATATAAAATTTGATATTCCTATTCCACAGGATAAAGTTAAAATAGGAAGAGAATTAAAACAAAAATATCTAAAAGAATATAAAATCCTTATAGGTGCATCAACCCACGGAGATGAAGAAAAAGTACTACTTGAAATATATATTAACCTTAAAAGAAAAAGTAATAATTTCAAATTGATACTAGTTCCAAGACATCCAGAAAGATTTAACTTAATAAATGATCTATGTAAATCTTATGGCTTAATCGTGCACAGAAGATCTTGGGATTTGGTTCCTTCAGGCGATTTTGATGTTTATCTTGGTGATTCCATGGGAGAGATGATGATGTATTATGCAATGTCAGACGTGGCATTTGTAGGCGGCTCTCTGGAAAAAATAGGCGGTCATAATGTGTTAGAGCCTGCAGCCATTGGTATTCCTGTGGTTATTGGCCCAAATTATTTTAATTTTCAGGAAATTGTGGATGTATTTAAAGAAAACAATGCAATAGTTGTTGCCAAAGATAAATTGGCTTTGGAAAAGGAAATTTTAAAGCTTTTTCAAGATGAACAAACAAGAACCTGTATTGTAGAAAATGCAAAAATAGTTCTGGATAAGAATAAAGGAGCCTTATTACAAACACTGGATATAATTTATTCTCTTGTAGAGAAGAGAATATAAGGTTTTATTATGATCAAAGAAATTTTTTTTGAGACATTGACACAATCTCTTCATAAACTCAATTTAAAACAAATATCATTTCTGGGACGTACACTAGGTACATTGATGTGGACATTTTTGCCTTTTAGAAGAAAAAGGGCAATAACAAGTGTTGAAAAGCATCTTAATAAAAACAAAAAAGAGGCCATTTATATTGCAAAAAAAAATTTTCTGCATACAGGACAGGCATTTGTCGAAATCTTTTTCAATCTAAAAATGGACTATAGATTTTTAAGTGATTTTGTGGAAATAAAAAACGAGTTTATTTTGAAAGAAATCAAAAGATTAAAAAGACCTGTGGTAGCTGCAACGGCACATCTTGGTGCATGGGAATTGTTGTCTGGAATAATGTCTCTATTGTTTCATGATATACCCACGCAAATAGTCATTAGAGAACCAAATGATCCAGTGATCAGCGCAATTGTTAAAAGGCTTAGGGGAAAATATAAACATGAGATAGTTCCCAGGGACAATTCTGTTCCCCGTATTGTAAAAGTTTTAAAAAAAAATGGTATGAGTGCCTTTTTAGTTGACCACAACTGTGGGTGGAGGAAAGCTGTATTTCTTCCTTTTTTGGGAGAAGTTGCAGCAGTAAATTTTGGACCTGCATTAATGGCTGTAAGAACAAGAGCAATTGTACTCCCTGTATTTTTGGTAAGAGGAGGAGCAAAAGGCTATAAACTCTATTTTTTGCCTTACCTTGATACTAAAAAATGCAAAGGGACATTAAAAGAAAAAGTTAAAGCCATTTGTGAATTTTATACAAAAGCAGTGGAAGAGATGGTCTTAAAATATCCTGAACAATGGTATTGGATACACAATAGGTGGAGAACTAAGCCCAAAAAATAAGATTAAAACAAGGAGTTTTTGTGAAGAACTTTCAGCATGGCGGTAATTTACACCAAATTGCCAGAGAATGTGGAAAATCTGCAGATGAACTCATAGATTTTTCTGCCAATATTAACCCACTCGGACCTCCTATATCAGTAATTCGTGCTATTAGAGAAGCAACCCATTATATTATTCACTATCCAGAAACACCACCTAAAGAACTACTAAATAGTGCAAGTAATTTTTATGGAGTTAGTGAAAAAGAAATAGTATTTGGCAATGGTTCCACAGAACTTTTATATCTCATTCCCAGAATAGTAAATAAAAAAAAGGCAGTAATAGTAGTTCCATCATATGTTGATTATGAAAAGATATGTATATTAAATGGCATACCAATTGATTTTTATTATCTTAAAGAACAAGATAAATTCAAATTAGATTTTGACAAATTATCTTCATTTTTAGACATTCCATCTATAGTATTTATAGGACAGCCAAATAATCCAACTGGTAAAATTTTTAATCCAGAGTCAATAAGAGAAATAGCGATTTCCAATCCAAATTCAATTTTTGTAATTGATGAAGCTTTTGCTGACTTTGTGGATGCAAGTGATAGAATATATCTAAGACGACCTAAAAATGTAATTGTGCTCTTGTCTCTTACAAAATTTTTCGCTATTCCTGGAATTAGACTAGGACTTATGATAGCAGATGAGGCTATAATAGAAAAGATAAAAGAGCATTTACCTCCATGGTCAGTAAATTCCATTGCTTATAGAGTAGGTATAAATATTTTTCAAGAAAAGGATTATATTTATCAAACTAGAAAATATGTATCAGAACAATATAAATTCATCATCAATGAATTAAAACAGATCCCAGGATTATGCCCCTTTGAATCTGATGTAAATTTTATTTTAGTAAAAATTACTTCAAAAAATATAGATGTGTCTTTTTTAAAGGATCTTTTACTAAAAAAAAATATAATTATCAGGGATTGTTCAAATTATAGAGGGCTGAACAATAAATTTTTTAGGATTGCAGTAAAAAGCAAGGAGGAGAATTCATATTTAATAGAGTGTTTAAAAGAAATATTTTTCAATAAAAAAACAGATAAAAAATTTTATCCTATGGGGCCATATTCTTCCACAAATACCCCTGCAATTATGTTTGTTGGGACAGGTTCAAATGCTGGAAAATCCATTTTAGCTGCGGGATTATGCAGGATATTATATAATGAAGGTTTTAAAGTAGCCCCATTTAAGGCCCAAAATATGTCATTAAATTCCTATGTTACCAAAGATGGTGGTGAGATGGGAAGGGCCCAGGTCTTGCAGGCTCAGGCATGTAGATTAGATCCAGACGTAAGAATGAACCCCGTTCTTTTAAAACCTTCTTCAGACACTGGCTCTCAGGTAATTGTTTTGGGAAAGCCAATAGCAAATATGGATGTTAAGGATTATTTTGAATACAAAAGGAAACTTTTAGATGTAGTGAGACATGCCTATGATTCACTTGCATCTGAGTTTGATGTTATAGTATTAGAAGGAGCAGGCAGTCCTGCTGAAATAAACTTAAAATCACACGATATTACTAATATGCAAATGGCTAAATATGCAAAGGCAAATACTCTCTTAGTTGGGGATATAGATAGAGGAGGAGTATTTGCTTCTTTTATTGGAACCATGGATCTACTTGATAAATGGGAACAAAATTTAATCAAAGGATTTATTATAAATAAATTTAGAGGAGATGCATCCCTGTTAGATTCTGCAATTGATGTTATAGAAAATTACACAGGTAAACCTTTTTTTGGAATAGTTCCCTATATTAGAAATCTAGGCCTTCCTGAAGAAGATTCAGTATCATTTAAAATAGGATGGGATAAGATAAAAAAAAGGGAAAATGCTCCTATTAAAATAGCTTGTATTGATTTGCCTCATATATCAAATTTTACTGACTTAGATCCTTTTTTGTTTGAACCAGATGTATCAATATATATAATAAAAGATAAATTAGAATTATTAAGAAATGAATTTGATTTAATTATTATTCCTGGAAGTAAAAATGTAATCAAAGACAATGAATATTTAAAAAAATCTTCAATAGCTGAAACCATTAAGTATATTATAGAGAATCAAAAGACACAACTTATAGGTATTTGCGGTGGATTTCAGATAATTGGAGAAAAAATTTGCGATCCCCACAACATTGAGTCGTCCCAGGTTTATACAGATGGATTGGGATTTCTTCCTGTTATAACAGAATTAGCCAAGGAAAAAACATTGATTCAAACAGATGCTGTATATATACCAGTTGGTTTAAAATTAACAGGTTATGAGATCCACCATGGGAAGACCTTTTGCAGCGTTCCAGATAAACTTATGTGTGTTGTAAAAAATAAAAGAGGTGATGAAATTGGATATGGGACAAAGGACCTTAAGGTGTGGGGAAGTTATCTTCATGGAATATTTGATGATGATATTTTTAGACGGTGGATTATTGACCAGCTCAGGACAAAAAAAGGTCTTCTTCCACTTAAAACTCCTCAATTTAGCTACAATGTTGAACAAGGATTAAACCATCTTGCAGAAGTTTTAAAAAATAGTTTAGACATGGAAAAAATTTTAAATTTTATTCTTGCCTAGCTTTTTAAAAAACCTATAAAATTCCTTTGAGATATTTCATAGAGAATTGGAATTTTCCTCTCAAAGTATGTTTGCAAAAAATAAAAATCAAACCATAAAATTCCTATCCAAACTCCTATACCCAATAGCCTCAGCTAAGTGGTTTATTTCTATTTTTTCTTTTTTATCTAAATCTGCAATTGTCCTTGCTATGCGAAGGACCCTGGTATATGCCCTTGCAGATAATCCCAATTTTTCTACTGCATTTTGCAAAAATTCATGTTCTTTTTCACCAAGTGAGCAGAATTGATTTAGCCATTTACCATATAGTTTACTATTGGTTGAAAAGGGTAAGTCTCTATATCTTTTTTGTTGCACATCCCTTGCCCATAAAATCCTTTCCCTCATCACTTTAGAGGATACACCACTTACATTTTGTTTTAAGTCTTCATAAGGCACAGGCCCAACTTCTACGTGTAGGTCTATTCTATCTAAGAGTGGACCAGAAATCTTTGACCTATATCTCTGGATCTGGGTAGGTGTACATATACAGGTGTGTTTTTTATCGCCAAAATAGCCGCATGGACAGGGATTCATTGCAGCAACTAACATAAAATCAGCTGGATATGTTAAAGACATAGAAGCCCTTGATATTGTCACTTTTCCATCTTCTAAGGGTTGTCGCAAGACCTCAAGTACGTGTTTTTTAAATTCTGGTAATTCATCTAAAAAAAGGACTCCTTTACTAGCCAAAGATACCTCGCCAGGTGAAGGATATCTACCTCCGCCTATTAGTCCTGCATCAGAGATTGTGTGGTGAGGGGCCCTAAATGGACGTCTCACTATGAGGCCTTGGTTATCTAACAATCCTGCAACGCTATAAATCCTTGTAACTTCCAATGCTTCATTAAATTCCAGGGGAGGGAGTACAGTAGGTATCCTCTGGGCAAGCATTGTCTTCCCGCTTCCAGGTGGGCCAATAAACAGGATATTGTGTGAGCCTGCTGCAGCTATTTCAATAGCCCTTTTGGCGTGGTTTTGTCCTTTTACTTCATCAAAATCTATTAAAAATTTTTCCCTTTGAGACCAGAGACTCTTTATGTCTATTTTTACGGGCAGGACCTGTTTTTGGCCTGTTAGGAGCTCTACGCATTCCAAAAGTGAACCAGCAGCTACACAATCAATGCCATCTACAACACTTGCCTCTTTTGCATTTTTCTCTGGCAGGATTATTCTTTTTATTCTAGTCTCTTTTGCCATCATTGCAATTGAGAGTGCTCCATAAACAGGCTTTAGCTCGCCATTTAAAGATAACTCTCCTATGAACAGGGTATCATTTAAAGAAGGAGGTTCAATTTTTTCAAGGGCACACAAGATCCCTATTGCAAGTGGTAGATCATAGGCACTACCCTGTTTTTTTATATCTGCAGGTGCTAGATTTACAGTAATCCTTGAGGCTGGAATTTTGAAGCCACAATTTTTTAACGCAGTAAACACCCTCTCCTTGCTTTCCTTAACAGCACCCTCAGCCAGCCCAACCATTCTAAAACAGGGAATACCAGACCTTGTTATGTCTATCTCTAAAATTACAGGCTGGGCCTCTATACCAATTAAAAGTGCACTTTTTACCTTAGCAAGCATATTAAAACCACTTACAAGTTTTTCTGTGTTAGTGAATTATCTTAAACATCCTATTCCATCTGATGTTGGTTATACCCTGCCATGACCAATAGATAATCCACGCCCTTCCCAAAATTTTATTTTCCTTTACAAAGCCCCAGAACCTTGAATCATATGATTCATCCCTGTTGTCTCCCATAACAAAATATTTGTGTGCAGGGACTTTTATAGGTCCAAAGTTGTCTCTAAGCCTAGGATCAAACCTCTTTGGAGGCCATTTATCCATTGGAAATCTCTCTCTTATGATTGAATAAGACGTGTGTATTGTATATGGCTCATTTAGCCTTCTGCCATTTCTATATACCACTTTATCCTTTATTTCAATTACATCTCCAGGCACCCCAATTACCCTCTTAATAAAGTCTTTGGATTCATCAAGGGGGAATTTAAAAACAATAACATCCCCAAACTTAGGCTTAGACACAGGGATTATTTCCTTATCAATAAAGGGAAGTTTTATTCCGTATATGAATTTATTTACCAGTAAGTGATCTCCTATTTGCAATGTTGGTATCATAGAACCAGAAGGTATTTTAAATGCCTGAATTATAAATGCTCTGATAAAAAAGGCCAGTATAAATGCAATAACTAAAGCTTCTACATATTCCTTTACGATTTCACTAAAAGATTTTTTCATTTTAAAAAATCACTCCTTAATATTAAGTGTTCAGTGTGAGTTATCTGTGTGTGAAAAAAGTTTTTGTCATAATTAATTGTAATTAATAGTTATTCATGGTTATTAGTAGTTATTTGTTGTTTAAGGTTGTTTTATCCTCTTATTAAGCCATTGTTGAAAAGAATTTTGACTCTCCCCAGATGGTTTTCCTGCCAGCAGGTTTTCAATGCTAATGTCTTCATCAAGAGATTCCCAGTGAATTCCATGTCCATTGCCAATAAGTCTCCACCCTTGCCTTTCTTCTGGTGTAGCATGAACTAACCGAGGATACCATGTAGTGGGGACCAATACTGTCCGGCCATCACTCAATTCAACCGTTAAGGTATCATCAGTGACTGAGACTGTTACAATTTGAGGAATCTCCATTCTAATCGCCAAAGTATTCATTCCATGCCTCCACAATTAATTTATTGAAATATTCCATAATCACTTAATCCTTTTTAAGCACTGCCAAAAATGCCTCTTGTGGGATTTCAATGTTACCCATTTTTTTCATTCTCTTTTTGCCCTGTTTTTGTTTTTCCAAGAGTTTTCTTTTTCTGGTAATATCTCCTCCATAACACTTAGCTGTAACATTTTTTCTAAAAGGCGGGATCCTCTCCCTTGCAACAATTCTTGTCCCTATGCTTGCCTGAATTATTACTTCAAATAATTGTCTTGGAATGATCCTTTTTAATTTAAGGGCAAGTTCCCTTCCAATCCTATGGGCATTTTCCCTGTGAACAATGGTTGATAGGGCATCCACTGGCTCGCCGTTTATAAGAATATCTAACTTCACCATATCACCAGGATAAAATCCTATAAATTCATAATCAAGAGATGCATATCCCCTGGTATAAGATTTTAGTTTGTCAAAGAAGTCATATACAATTTCAACAAAGGGGAGCTCATAGGTAACAATTACCCTGGAAGATGACAGGTATCTAATATCCTTTTGAACTCCTCTTTTTTCTTCGCAAAGGGAGAGCACATTCCCTACATATTCATGGGGTACATGGATATCCATCCTTACAAAAGGTTCTTTGATTTCAGCAATTTTCCCAGGGGGAGGCATCTTGCTGGGATTATCAATTTTAAAGACCTTTCCATCAGTAGTTTTGACCTCATATACAACAGAGGGGGCAGTGGCAATTAGCTCTGCCTTAAATTCCCTCTCAAGCCTCTCCTGAATAATGTCCATGTGGAGCAATCCCAAAAAGCCACACCTAAAACCAAAGCCAAGGGCAGTAGATGTTTCAGGTTCAAATACAAAGGCAGAATCGTTTAATTGCAATTTTTCCAAGGATTTTTTTAGAAGTTCAAATTTTGCTGGTTCAGTTGGATACAATCCACAAAAGACCATTGGTAGAGCTCGTTTAAATCCAGGACAGGGCTTTTTAGTGGGATTATTTGCCCAGGTTATTGTATCACCTACCCGTGCGTCTTTGATTTCCTTAATATTTGCAAATAAAAAACCTACTTCTCCAGGCCCTAAAAAATTGACTTCTTTTGGATTTGGCGAATAAACCCCAAGTTGCACAATTTCATATTTCTTTTTAGTTGAAAACATTTGAATCTCTTGGCTCTTTTCTAAATAACCGTCAAAAATACGAAACAACACCCCTACTCCAAGATAGGAATCATACCATGAATCAAAGATCAGGGCCTTTAATGGTGCGTTTATATCGCCTTTTGGAGAAGGACATTTTTTTATAATAGCATCAATTAATTTATCTACATTTTCCCCTGTTTTGGCACTAACCATTATTATATCAGAACAATCCAGCCCAATGGCCTCTTCAATCTCTTGAATTACCCTATCAGGCTCTGCACTTGGTAGATCAATTTTATTTAAAATAGGTATTATCTCTAAATCATGCTCTAATGCCAGATATACATTTGCTAGAGTTTGGGCCTCTACTCCCTGGGTTGCATCAACAAGTAAAACAGCACATTCGCATGCAGCCAGGCTCCTTGAGACTTCATAATTAAAATCCACATGTCCTGGTGTATCTATTAGGTTTAAAATATATTTTTGATTATCTGTGTGGGTGTAAGGGATCCTGACTGTTTGAGATTTTATAGTAATTCCCCTTTCCCTTTCTAAGTCCAGACGATCTAAAAATTGTTCCCTAAGCTCCCTTTGTGATACCAATTTTGTTATCTCCAAAATCCTATCAGCAAGAGTGGATTTTCCATGGTCAATATGGGCTATTATGCTAAAATTTCTTATTTGACTAAGAGGGGTAATTTGTTTCTCTCTTTTCATATCAAGTTCCTGATTAAAAAAATAACTATTTTTTGGGAATTTAGGATAGTATTTAAGGACTCATCTGGCCCTTGATTAATTTACCCAGCATTAGAGATATATTCTCCACTTTTTCCACCACTTTTATATACTAATTTTCCTTCTGATATCAAAATATCCTTTTGAACTGCTTTGCACATATCATAGATTGTTATGGCAGCAATGTGGGCTGCTACCATTGCTTCTATTTCCACTCCTGTTTTTGCAGTAGTCCTTGCTTCTGCTTCTATTCTGACGGAAAATTCCTGGTCATTTAGGTAGAATCTAACGTCTAGATAAGTCAAGGGGAGAGGATGGGCAAGGGGTATTAAGTAAGGGGTATTTTTGGCAGCAAGGATTCCAGCTACTTTGGCAGTATTTAACACATCGCCTTTGGGGAGACTATTTTTTTTTAAGAGATTATAGGTAGCTTCTGATAGGTTTATAACAATTTCATATATGGCTTTTCTTGGTGTATCTTTTTTTTTTGATACATCCACCATTGTTATAGAGCCATCATCCAACACATGAGTTAACTTTCGCTCCATTTATCCTCCCATGGCCCTTTTAAAAAAATTTTTTACCTTATTTTTTGTCTTTTTCTTCTCAATTCTCTCAAATTCTTTTAAGAGTTCTATTTGTCTTTTTGTAAGATTAGTAGGAGTCTTTACATTGACTTCAACAAGCAAATCTCCTCGTTTTTTTTGACCTACATAAGGGATTCCAAGACCTCTTAACCTGAGTACATCCCCTGGCTGTGTCCCTTTTGGTATTTCAACCTTTACAGGCTCCTCCAAGGTAGGAATTTCTATTTTTGTACCCAGCGCAGCCTGTACAAAGGAGATCTCTATTGGAACTATCAAATCCTGCCCCTGTCTCTTAAAAGTATCATGGGGTTCAACAGTTAGTATCACGTAAAGATCACCAGCAGGTCCGCCAAAACTTCCGCCTTCCCCTTCGCCTCTGAGTCTAAGCCTGGTGCCATTATCCACGCCAGGAGGGATGTTTACAGTTATTTTTTTGTTGTTTATAATTCTTCCTTGACCACGGCACCGTTTACATGGATGTCTATTTATACTACCCATGCCACCACATTGCGGACAGGTAGTTGAGATTCTGAAAAAGCCGTGGCGTTGAAAGACCTCTCCCCTCCCTCCACAATATGAACAAGTTTCTGCTGAATAACCTGGCTCAATCCCTGAACCTGAACATTCAGGACAGTCCTCTTCCTTAGGAATTTCTATTTCCACTTGGGCACCTAGGGCAGCTTGTTCAAATGATATTGTCAAATCATATCTTAAATCTGCTCCTCTTCTAGCACTGCTCCTTTCACCTCGACCAAAGCCAAAAAAACCATCAAACATATCATTAAATGAGGAAAAAAATTCTTCAAAAATGTCTCTACTTGACCTGAAATTATTGTAACCAAAGTTATTTAAGCCTTCATGGCCAAATCTATCGTATGTGGCCCTCTTCTGCGGGTCACTTAAAACCTGATAGGCCTCACTTACTTCCTTAAATTTTTGTTCTGCCTCTGGATCGTCAGGATTTCTATCTGGATGGTATTGGAAGGCGAGTTTTCTATATGCCTTTTTTATCTCTTCTGTGGTTGCTGTTCTAGATACCCCTAGTACTTCGTAATAATCTCTTTTCATTGTTTCTTATACCTCTATACCTGCCTCTTTTATGGGTTTTTTGAGTTTTACTTTTCCAGCAGCAATTTCTCTTAAGGCAGTTACTATCTCTGTGTTATTACATTCTATAAGGGGTTTATAGCCTTGATGATACATTTTAACCCTTCTCATCGCCATGTGTGCAATAACAAACCTATTGTTGACCTTTTTAAGTGCATCTTCTACTGTAATTCTTGCCATGTCAATCTCCTTGATTTTATTAGGTAAATATCTCCCTTTTTTATATTATGAAATATTTCATTGGGAAGCATTCGAGAGGCTGTTTATTAGCTATAAACATAGTTTGTCCCCTAGTCAATACACAAGAGTTTCACCAGGAGGAATTTCTTAAGTGGGGAAGATTTCATATATTCAAAAATCATGTATTTCAAAAACATCAAAATTAATGGCCTCTGCAGATATGCTTTTTTCAGGGGCAAGGATTGGAGTTGCTATCTCTGGGGGAGTTGATAGTGGAGTTTTACTCAAGATTTTAACTTTGATAAAAAGGAAGCTCCCTTTTGAGATTGAGCTCATGGCCCTTCATATTAATCCAGGATTTGACAGAAATAATCACATTCATCTTGTCTCATGGGTAAAAGAGTTAGGCATCTCAGGTTATTTTTTTGTAAGTGATTTTGGTTTAAAGGCCCATAGTGATGAAAATAGATCAAATTCTCCTTGTTTTTTTTGTGCCTGGCGAAGAAGAAAAAGGCTGTTTGAGCTGGTAAAGGAATTTAAATTAACTCATCTTGCCCTAGGACATACGGGTGACGATTTGGTGAGTACTTTTTTCATGAATCTATTTTATGGAGGCCGAGTTGAGACCTTGTATCCCAAAGAGATTTTTTTTAAAGGTGAATTTTATCTTATTCGTCCTCTCCTTTTAATTGAAAAGCAAAAAATTATAAAACTGGCAAAGGAACTTGATATCCCAGTTATAGAAAATCCATGTCCATCAGCAAAGAATACATCAAGATCTAAAATAATGGAATTTTTTGAACAAATCTGGTGTAAGGACAAAAGAATAAAGAAAAATATCTTCTCAGCCTTGTACAATTATATATTAAAACATCCTATGCCAGATTATAGTTTAAGAGGAGCAAAGTAAAATTTAAGTTGATGCAATATTATTGCGTTTATGGGTAATTTTTACCCCAAAATATAGCCAGTCCCCAAGATATAGCTATTATTAAAAACAATAAAAAAAATAGATATTTTTCAATCTTCTTTGTGGTATTTAATTTTAATAGTTGAAAAACAGCGCCAATTATAAACCCTGTAATGAGTCCAAAGAAATGGCTCCCTACATCCACACCCTGGGCACCAATTCCTAGCATGGCAAATAGTCCCAATCCACTCATGGCATATAGTCCAATATCTTTTGGATTTTGAATACCTCTGATGGCAATAGATATTCCGATTGTTGCAAATACACAGGTGGAGAAACCAAGGCTAATATGGCTTAAGGGATAAAAAAAATAATTTAACAAATTCCCTAAAGCCCCACCAAGAAATATCAATGCCCAGGCAATAGATGGGGGAATTTCTTTTAAAAGAAAGTAGATGAATACTCCTTCCCAAAATATATTAGATAAGACATGAGGGATATTTTTATGGAGGGTTAGGCTTGTTATAAGCCTCCACCATTCTCCTTTGTAAATTGCCCAACTATTGGCACAACCATGTTGTTCTAATGGTAAAGAAACATTTTTTGATGTTATGTGAAATAAAAAAATAAGAAATAATATCCAAATAGAGCTTTCTATACTGTATCCAGGCTTGATATCTTTTGAATCTTTATGGCTTTGTTCTTTAAATTCCTCCTTTTGTTCTTGCTCAAATTCTAAAATTTCTCTAATAGCTCGTTCTTTATCTTTGAATTTTACCTCTAAATAAAATCCCTTTTCACTTTTTTGTACAATATGATCAATACCAAATGCACTTAAGACCAATGACCACTCATTAATTTTTTCCTGATCATTATGATTAGTTATCTGGATATAATTCATATTTGATTTACTTCATAAATAAAAGACGAAATTGACTTTTTTACTTTTTCTTTGGTTTCTTTGTGTGTGGTGAGGATGTGTCTAGTAGTTATTTGTTCCATAATTGGATACAGTTCTAATTTTCTTATATCAGATCTCACTTTTGTTATTATTTCCCACGCATTAGAAACTGGAACCACTATATCATGAGGTGAATGTAAAACAAGTATTGGACAACTGATGAGTGGAAGATTATATCTTATATTTTTTAATGCCTTTATAAAGCTGTATAAGGGATTTAAGGCAAAAAATCCATCATACCCTTTAAATGGTGCTATTTCTCTGGCCTCTTTAGTTGCTTTCGGTACTTTTACAACTGGTATTATAAATCGCAAAATTCCAATTAAAGGTAGTAATTTAGATGCACCTTCAAAAGGAAAAAATTTATATAGATAAACAGGAGAAGCTATTGTAATGAGTGCAGGGACAGGGTATCTTTGGGCTAGATACATTCCTATACTTCCACCCATAGAAAGACCAATTACTATAGGTTTAAGCCCCTTATGAAAAAGAGCTAGAAACCTTTTTTCTGCCTCCAAGGCCCAATCTTTAAACCCTGTTTTTTTAAAGGCATCAATGTCTTTACAATGCCCAGGCAAGGTGGGACAAATGATATTTTTAAAACCATCTTCCTTTAACATATTAACTAGTGGTTCAACCTCAAATGGAGATCCTCCAAACCCATGTAACACCAAAAATGACAATTTCTCCTTATTATCCATTGACTAACCCCTTTATTTAAGAATAAAAAATTATTTAGTTTTTGCAATATCCAGTTTTAAACAACATTAAGTAATGTTGAAATCATAACTAAAATTGTAAGAAATATAGGTGAAATATTATATGGCAGTCAAAGGAATTAACAGAATTCAGATGATTTTGGCTATCTTATGGGTGCTACTTTTAGGCTTAGATATATGGCTCTCTTTGTCTTCTGGAGTAACACCACCATATGAGTTTGAGCAATCTGACAAATTTTACCATACAGGGATGTATTTTTTGCTGTCACTTTTGCCTTTTATATATTCAATTAATATTACAAAAGCAACTTTTTTGTCCCTTGTAAGTTTAATGGCAGGTATCATTTTAGAATGTATGCAGTTTTTTGTGCCTTTCAGGGAATTTTCAATTATGGATATTTGTGCTAATGAATTGGGGATATTTCTTGGGATAATTGTTGGATCAAGGATCCGTAGATATCTATTTGGCAAGGGGATAATTTATGTATTATCTGCGTCACTTTTTTGATCCGGATTTTAACTATAGAGAACTAAAACCAAAGGAGAAAAAAGATGGTAAAATGGATTTTTATAATCTCGGTTATGTTCAAAATGTTATTAGGAATCAAGTTATTGCTGAATTTGAAAAAATCTCACCTGAAGAAGTGGATAAATATGATGAGAGATTTATTTACAAGGAGAAGAAGTTCCCTATTGGCTCCAATTGTGCTGTAAACCCAAAAAATCCAAATCAACTTATATCTTTAGTCAATGGATATGTTTATTATGACGAACATGGCAATATTTCAGTAAAAAACCTTTTGAATGTAAGGGGTAATGTAGATTTTCGCACGGGAAATATATATTTTGTAAATAATGTGATAGTTCATGGGGATGTAAAAAATGGATTTGAAGTGCAGGGAAATTCTATTTTAGTTAAAGGCATTGTAGAAGGAGCAAAAATAAAGGCCCTTAAATCCATTTCTGTAGAAGGTGGAATAAAGGGTGAAAATAAGGCGATTCTAATTGCAGAATATAATATTCACTGTCGATATTGTGAAAATGGAATTTTATTAGCCAAGAGATCAATAATAATTGATAAACACTGTCTTCATTCAAACGTATACGTAGGTAAGAATATAAAAGTAGGTGATAAATTAATTGGGGGAAATGTTTATTGCGGTGAGAAGATTTTGATAGAAGGAGAACTCGGTGGTGGTTTTAATGTGCCAACAATTTTGGTCTTGGGATATGATCCCGTTGATATGTATAAGTTTTCAAATTTGGAGATGAGATTAGAGAAACTCCATAATAGACTGGAATTTTTAGAATTAAAGAGGAAATCAAAGGATGACCCTCAAATAGTGGTAGAAATTCAGGAAATTAGAAAAAAAATCAAGGTACTTACAAAACATTTAAACCGCATAGCATCTTCCATCAGGTCAAAAAATTTAAATAAGTGTCGCGTCATTGTACGTGGTAAAATTAATCCGGGAATAGAAATATCCATTGGACCTGCATATTATAAAGTGGACGAGTTTATTAAAGGAACTACTTTTTATTTTAAAGATGGTGAAGTAAATATTTCAAAATTCGAAAAATTGAAGGAATATTAGTAATCGTACTGCTTATATTTATTGAACGTGGAATTAAAAATAAATGATTGTGATTAATGTTAAATCGGACAAAATTTTAATCATTAAATAGGATAGCAAAATAGTGGTGTATTTTTAATAGTGGAGAGCCATTATGGATATAGGGACCTTGATAGGACTTCTTGCAGGATTTGGACTTATTATTGGTTCTATTTTTATTGGTGGAAGTCTGGGGGCTTTTATAGACCTCCCTTCTATATTTATTGTTATTGGTGGAACATTATCGGTTACCTTTATTATGTTTCCTATGGGCACTGTATTTGGAGCCATTAAAGTCGCTATGAAGGCCTTTTTTGCTAAACCTATAAACGCAAATGAAATAATTTCTCAAATTACCTCTTTAGCAGAAGTGGCAAGAAAGGACGGGCTGGTAGCCCTGGAAAAGGCAAGTACTGACATTGAATTCTTAAAAAAAGGATGTATTTTAGTTGCTGATGGAAATAACAGCGAAGTAGTAAGATCTGTTCTGGAGATAGAACTTGCATTTATGCAACAAAGGCACACTACAGGTCAAGATATATTTAAATCAATGGGATCCATGTCCCCTGCATTTGGAATGATCGGTACACTTATTGGTCTTGTTCAAATGTTACAGACTCTGGACGATCCCTCATCCATAGGACCAGCAATGGCAGTGGCATTGCTCACTACATTTTATGGAGCGGTCCTGGCAAATGTTGCATTTATTCCTATTGCAAAAAAATTAGAAGAAAGGTCAAAGGAAGAGACCCTTTATATGGAGATTATTATTGAAGGGATAGTTTCCATTGCAAATGGTGAACATCCAGCAATAACCAAAGAAAAACTCCTTGCATTTTTAGCTCCAGCTTTGAGGGAGAAAAAGTAAGATTACACGTTAGAACGGTAAAAATAAAACTCAACTCTTCTATTTTTTTCTGATATATTGGGAACTATTGGAAGAGTATCAGCATATCCTTCAGCTTTAAATCTCCTTGAATTAAACTTACCTTTTTCAAGAAGATATGTAAGGACCGCTGCTACCCGAGCTGAGGTTTATTTTTTCACAAAATTTTTCAGTATTTCTTCAAATTCTTTAATATTTTTTACCTTTTGGGCCCTTCTGATTAAAAGCTTAAGAATAGTTAGATCATTTAATTTTTGAATTTGTTTTAAGATGTTAAGATCAATATTATCGAATCGGGCTTCTAAAGTTTCTACAAGTACTTCTTTAAGGGCTTTTTGCTTTCCAATTTCAATACCTTTTTCAATTCCTTTTTGTCTGCCTAATTCAAATCCTTCTTCTTTATAATCTTCAAAGGTCTTCACATTAAACCCCAGAGATTTTAAATATGTCAAATTTTCTGCCAGGGTCTCTGTTATACTCATGTTCATGCCTCCTATTGTCTTTTTAAACTCTTCTCTTGTGGCTATTTCTTTTAAATCATCCCTCTGGCTGGAGAATAAGAGAAATTTAAAATATGTTAGCCACCTACTGCTTAATTTACTGAAGTTTAAAACATACTTTAACGCCTCACTTAGTTTTCTCCTGCCAGCAAAGAGCATGAGTAATAATAAATCAAATTGATCTTTTAATTTAATTTCACTTAAAAATATAAATCTGTTCTCTGCTTCTAGATATCTGTATGTGTATATTCCAGGCTCTAATTTTTCTAATTTGTAGTCCCTGATAATTTTTTTATTAGAATAAGCAGAGATAAGACTAAAAGTAATTTCATCAAAATCATGGACCTCTGACCTGCTCATGTATGCAGGGACATAAAAAAGTCCTTCGAGAAAATGGTCTATTTTGAATCTATCAGTAATGGATTTAAAAGAAATTAAATTGTGATTTTTAAAATAAGAGAAAAATTCCAGCTCCTGAGGCCGATAAGCTCCTTTGATAACGAGTATATCTAGCCTTTTTGGGATATTAAATAGCTCAAAATCTGTCTCTACATGCAGGGCAAGCTCTTTTCCAAAGAAAAGTGAAGCCACCGCCTTAAAGGCTTCATCCTGTTTCATAATAAAAGATTATAAGAGCTTGAGATAGAGAAGTCAAATATTGTCAGGAGAGGAATAGAAGGTAGTTTAAATAAGGGGCATAATTGTTTTGAAAAATAGAAATTATTTGCCTCAAATTTTTAGTCCCAGCTTTGAGGGAGAAAAAGTAAGATTACACGTTAGGACGGTAGAAATAAAACTCAACTCTTCTATTTTTTTGTCTATTTTTTTCTGATATATTGGGAACTATTGGAAGTGTATCAGCATATCCTTCAGCTTTAAATCTCCGGGGGTTAAATTTACCTTTTTCAAGAAGATATCTAAGCACTGCAGCTGCCCGAGCTGTTGATAGTTCCCACGCTGAAGAATATTTAGAATTTTTTGCTTCAATATCATCAGTATGTCCTCTGATAGCCACCATCCAGTCGTTTTTTTTGAGTAATTTTATTATGGAATCTAAAACCTTCTTGGAAGAAGGGAGAAGTTTGGCTGTCCCCTTCTTAAATATCACATCACTTTGAACCCTAATCAATACACCATTATCTTCAGAAGAAATATCCATTGGCGTCTGTTGTTGAACATCGGTTAATAAGGACTTTACAGTTAAAACCATTCCAAGTATGTCTTTATCCTGTTTTGTTAGCTTTACTTTGCTTTCATATTTTGATGGTGAAAAAGCTACATAATCAGCTTGCTGCCTTTTTACCTGGACTCCAAAGGCATCTTTTATGGATCCAAGCATATCCTGAAATTTCTGGATATCCATGTTGGCAAAGGACAAAAGTAACACAAAAAAAGTCAAAAGAAGGGACATCAGATCAGAAAATGTAGTCAACCACTCTGGTGCGCCTTCTTCTTGTTTTGGGGGTGGTTCTTTTCTTGCCATTTTTTTATTTTACTTACTCCTTTGGCCATGGTGTACATATTCTGCAGGGGGCATATCCCTTGTAAAAGGCTTCATATAAAGATGAAAAATATACCCTACTTTTCCAATATATCTTTCTACCCAATGGACACACAAGGGTATGGAACCTAAGCTCTTTTTTATTCCCAATATATCTTTTATTCGCACCATGCATTGATAAAATCCTACTCCAGAATCCCCTTCTTTGGTCCATGGCCATCCTTTGTGCATTTAAAAATCTTCTAGCAATTTTTCTTTCTAAATCATGGTGAGGGAAATAAAATGCATACCCCTCTTTTATCATGATCAGATTTACAAATCTACCATCTGGAAGGTAGACATAAGCAAGATATCTACCATATCTATCCTTTGTTAAACCATATTTTTTTATTATTACATATCTTTTTTTAATTAATTGTATGAGCCTTTTTAAGGCCTCCTTTGCAAAGTACTGGTTCCTTTCACCTTTTTTATGTGCAATTTCTGGAGCATCTATGCCCTTTAAACGCACAAATTGATGCCCCTTGATAATAAAGGTATCTCCATCAACCACCCACTCTACTTTAACTTTCCATTGAGTGGGCCTTCTCTCTGAAAAACTTTTTTTTATAAACCAAATAAAAATAAACAAAAAAATAACAAAAAGGGATAAGGAGATATACCAAGATAAAAACTTGAACCTTGAAGGTTGAATCCTCAACATCTCCTTATCCCTTAATTTTGTTCACAAAACCTTTAAAATTATAAATCATAATATGCCTTTAAAATTTGGCTCCTAGAGGGATGTTTTAATTTTCTGAGCGCCTTTGCCTCTATCTGTCTTATCCTCTCTCTTGTTACATTAAAAAGTTTTCCTACCTCTTCTAAGGTATGATCCGACTTTTCCCCAATACCAAATCTCTTTCGAATAACCTGTTCTTCTCTTGGCGTCAACTCTGATAAGATTTTATTTATCTGTTCCTCTAATTTTGAATGGACAACCTTTTCCGCTGGTGCGACTGCTTTTTTGTCTTCAATAAAATCTCCTAAGTTGGAATCTTCTTCATCTCCAATTGGAGTTTCAAGGGAAATAGGCTCTTTGGCAATCCTGAGTACTTTTTTAACCTTTTCCAGGGGATAGTCCATTCTCTCGGCAATCTCTTCAGGAAGAGGCTCTCTGCCAAGTTCCTGAACAAGGTATCTTGAGGTACGAATAAGTTTGTTTATAGTCTCTATCATATGCACAGGGATCCTTATCGTCCTTGCCTGATCTGCAATTGCCCTTGTGATTGCCTGTCTTATCCACCAAGTAGCATATGTGGAGAACTTGTATCCACGCTGGTATTCAAATTTATCTACTGCCTTCATTAGACCAATATTTCCTTCCTGAATTAAGTCTAAAAATTGTAGTCCTCTATTAGTATATTTTTTGGCTATACTCACAACAAGACGCAAATTTGCCCTGATCAACTCCTGTTTTGCCTTTATGGCATACTCATTTCCATACTTCATTCGCCAGAGGATATCCTCTAACTCATTAATATCGTGACAACAATTTTCCTCTAATCTTCTGAGAATTTCTACCTTGGCTGTTAGCATTTCTTTAAAGGAAAAGAGTTCTTCAATAGTCATATTGAGCTGTTCAGCAGCAACTATTGGCTTAATCTCTCGCCTATCTAATTTATCAAACAATTCTTCTATTTCAGCCTGTGTCTTCCCAACAGAAATAATGTAGGCAGAATAATCTCGTCTGCAATTATTCATCTGCCTGACGTAATCTTCAACATGCTCTATAACTTGATCCACAAGCTTTTTCTCTAGTTTTATTGCTCTTAGCCTTTCAACTATCTCCATTTTTAAATCTAAAAATTTCTGCGCCAGGGCCCGGGTCCTTTTATTTACCACACACAGGTCTTCCAACTTTTTATAAAGGTGTTTTTTCTTTTTATATATCTGTTTAATTTCTTCAAGCAGGGAAATTACCCTTTCTCTCTGGTTCATTTCCTCTTCAGTTGGGTTATCTTCTTCTATTGTCTTCACCACGTCCTTTAATTTTATCTGTCCTTTTTTCAATTCTTCTCCTACTTTTATTAAATACTCAACTGCAACAGGAACCTCAGCAATAGAATATAGAACCTCCAGTTCTCCCTGTTCTATCTTCTTTGCAATCCTTACCTCTCCCTCTCTATCTAAAAGGGGTACAAGTCCCATCTCATGTAAATACATTCTAACAGGATCACTACTTCTTGAAGGCTCTGCCAAATCTTTTTCCTCCTCAACCTCAAATTCTTCAAAATCTAATTCAACATCTTTTATCACTTCTATTTTTTTATTGGTCTGTTCATCGATTATAGAAATCTCAAGCTGTTCGAAAAGATTAATAATCTCTTCAATTTGCTCTGGCTCATTAATATCCGAAGGGAGAGCATCGTTTAATTCTTGAAAGGTCAAAAAGCCTTTTTCTTTGCCTTTAGAAATCAGGGCCTTGATATGCTGAATTTCTTTTATGCTTTTCATCCGCCCCCCTTTTGATTAAAATTTATGGGTTAATGTGTTTATGGGTTTATGGGTTAATGGGTTATGAGTTAATCTGATTATACAGATATTCTGACTTATATACACATCCACACATATACGCATCCACTCATCCACCCATATACCCATCCACCCATCCACCCACTCATCATCCTCTGTTCTTTAAAAGCTCATTTATTTGAGAAAAATAATAATTTATTTTTTCACTATTTTGTTCCATTTGAGCACGCATAAGCTGCTTTTTTAGCTCATTTAACTTTTTTTCCCTCTGCTTTTTACTCAAAAATCCCTTTAAATCTGTCCAAAGTTTCTCAAAATCTTCATTTCTTTCTTTGAAGAAAAGGGACTCAATGTAAAAAGATCGCTCTTTATCGTCTAAATTATATAAAATTTCCTCAGGAGAGCAATTGTTAAGCTTTTCCCACAGGGACTTTGAAAAATTACTTTTTAGATAATCGCCTACATCTAGTGCCCTTAAATCTTCCAGATATTCTGGAAAACAGATAGCAAAACGCAAAACTTCCCTATCTCCAATAGATAAAACTTTTTGTTGCGGTACTATCTTATGTCTAGTGCCATGGTCTATATTTTTTCTAATTAGCTCAGCTTCAGGGATTCCAAATTCTCTGGATAAAGTGGGAAGATAAAAAGATCTCAGTGCTGGATCTTCAAGGGAATTTAAAAACTCCCTACACCAATTAATAATTTCCTTTGGTGAAGATGAAAATTTAATCATTTTGGCGCAAAAGGCAAGACCTTCTTTTGCGTTTTTTAACAATTTGTCAAGACCTGTGTTTTCATATTTTTGTAGATAAGTATCAATATCTTCACCCTCTGGAAGTTCTACCACATCTACCTTGGTACCATGGGCTAGAAAGAGCTGGGCACTTTTAAATGCTGCCTTTTGCCCTGCCTGGTCTCCATCAAAAATCAATATCACTTTAGGACAGAACCTGGATAATTTTTTTACATGAATCTCAGTAAGGGCTGTGCCTAGTACCCCACAGGAATTTTTATATCCATACTGGTGTAATCTTATCACATCAATATACCCTTCGGTCAAGATAACACTTTTTTTTAGGGTAATCTCTCTTCTTGCCTGATAAAAACCATACAAATTTTCACCCTTTTTAAAAATCTCGTTTTCACTAGTATTTAGATATTTTGGTTCTCCCTCCCCTATTATACGACCACCAAACCCAATGCATCTACCTAAAATATCAAGTATTGGAAAAATAATTCTGCCTCTAAACCTATCATAGATCCTATTCTTCTCATTCTTTACAACTACCCCAGCATCAACACAAGAACTCAAGGCATATCCTTTTTTTATAAGGTAATTTTTTAAAGACTCCCACATGTCAGGTGCATACCCTATTTTAAACTCATTAATTAACTCCTGGGAGATATTTCTATCTTTGAGATAATTTATTGCATCAGAACTTTTTTTAAGGGATTTTCTAAAAAAATCTAAACAAATACTATTTATCTCATAAAGGATTTTCCTTTTTGAAGGCACAAAAGACTTACTTTTCTTTAAATCAAGATTTACTCCAGCCTCTTTGGCCAACTCAACTAAACCATCATAAAATTCCAATCCATTTATTTTGCAATAAAAATCAATTATATCTCCAGATGCATTACAGCCAAAACAGTGATAAAATCCTAAATTTGGATCCACGTAAAAAGAAGGCTTTGTCTCTTGATGAAAAGGACATGGCCCTCTAAATCTGGACCCTACCTTCTGCAAAGGGACATATCGTTCCACAATGGATATAATATCCAGTCTATCTTTGATTTCCTGAATAACTTCTCTATTCATCTGAAACTTATGGAGTTTGAGTTTTAAGCTACCTTAAAGTAACTATTGTAACCCCATCTCCTCCTCTATCTTCTGGGGCAAAACAAAAGGACTCCACATTCGGGAAATCTCGCAGGATTTCCCTGACCTTAGCCCTTAAAATACCTTCACCTCTCCCATGAATAATTTCAACATTTTTAAGACCTCTATAAATGGCCCTGTCTAAAAATTGAATAATCATTGTCTCTGCTTCATCAACTCTTTTTCCCCTGATATCTAGCACTGCAAAGGATGATTTATCTATATCCAGTGTAATATTTACCTTAGGCTCAGCCATTTTTTTATCTTGAGATTTAAGTAAAGCAACTTCATCACAATTTACCCAGATACTAACACCAGAGATATTCAATTTTATTTTAGACTCTCTTTTATTTATCTGTTCAACCTTCCCTTTTTTTGACCAGGGAATATACTTTAATTCAGATCCTATTTTAATGTCCTTTAAATCAACTTTTTCAGAAGAAGAACTCAATGATATTTCTTTTTGCAGTGTTTTTTTGTATTCCTTTAATTTTTTCAAGGCCATTTTTCTCTGTATTTTCTGTTCCCTGTAAGAGGTGACTATTTCTTTTATTGCTCTGCTTATCTCATCTACGAGTTTACTTATATTCTTTTCATATTTTTCCCTTAATTTCTTTTTTTCATTTTCAAGGGCTAGGGCCTTTTGTCGTAACTTCTTTAATTCTTCTTCTCTTTTTACTGCAAGATCATTTAGTTTTTCTATAACTGCATTGGTCTTTTCATCATCTATTAAGAGATATTCTCTAGCCCTCATCAAAATCTCATCAGGCATTCCAAATTCTTTAGCCACATCCAGGGCCTGTGATGTTCCAATCTGATCATAGGCTATTTTGTATAAGGGTTTTTTGGTTTTTGGGTCAAATAGCACTGTTGCAGCCCTAACATTAGGGTGATTTAAAGCATACGCCTTAAGTGAGGGGAAATGGGTAACTGAAAAAATCCAGGCCCCTTTGTCAAGCAGACAATCTAAAACAGCTTGAGCCAAAGCAGCACCCTGGGAAGGGTCAGTACCAGCACCAAATTCGTCTAGTAAAACTAAGGTTGATTCTCCTACTTTTGGCCAGATATCTCTAATTTTCTTGATTTGGGCAGTGAAGGTACTTAAATTTTCTTGCAGGGATTGTTCATCCCCTAAAAATACAAATATATCCTTCCAAAAAGGAAGGGTGGTTCCTTCAGCGCAGGGTACAGGAAGTCCACTGTAGGCCATCAATGAACAAAGGCCTAAAGTTTTTAGAGAAACAGTCTTACCCCCAGAATTTCCTCCAGTCAAAATAAGGGCCCTTTGGTCTTCTTCTAAAATTATGTCAACAGGTTCAATCTTATGGCCATGTTCTACAAATAAAATTGGATGCCTTGCATCTTTTAAGAAAACACGCCTATCCCCCACGTGAACTGGATTTCCTTTGATTTTTTCTGCAAAAAGCACCTTTGCCCTGAATATATCAACATCTACCATTATATCATGCAAGTTTAAAAGCTTATCCTTTTCCTCTATTAAAAGGGAGGTCAAGTATTTTAAGACCCTATTTATTTCTTCCCTTTCTGACTTTCTTAGTTCCTGCAGTTTATTATTTAACTCTATCAAGAACAGGGGTTCAAAATAACAGGTCTCACCACTCTGGGAATAGTCGTGAACTATTCCCTTTATCCTGCCTTTAAAATTAGATTTAAGTGCAATTACATATCTATCTGAGGAAATAGTGAGATATTCATCTTGTAGCATATCTGAAATACTTTTTTCAGTAATAAATTCATTTATTTTTTTTGTGCACTGGCGTTGAATCTTTCTTATTTCACCTCTTATTGAAGCCAAATTAGGACTGGCATGATCTTTTATCTGACCATTTTGGTCAAGGCACCTATTTATTGCCTGAGATAACTTACCTGGCCAGGGTAATGATTCAAAGGTGTTAAATAAAATAATTCTAGATTCTTGGTCCAGCTTATCAATAAAATCTCTTATCTGACCTGCCTTTCTCAAAAAAATTAAAATGGCCCAAAAACCATCTTCATCCAGGATCTTACCTGAATTTACATGGGAAAATATTCCATCCAGGGAAGGGAAATCCAGTGAAAGTCCTATTATCTCATCTTTATAATCAAAAGCCTTGATTAAGGCTTGATAGTTTCTTTTAACATCCTCTAAATTCCCAGAGGGAATTATGGAGAGTGCCTTTTTTTTGCCGGTCTCTGAAACACAAAAATCTGAAACCAATCTTAAAACAAGGTTAAAATCTAATAACTCAAGGGTATTTTTTTCCATTTCAATACAACTTTAAGGGATTTATAGGTTTACTTAGGAAGTTAATCTTCTTGTTTGGTAGGAAATCAAAACAAGGAAATGGCCATACACCACCATTTCCCTATTTTTTTTTCAAAATAGAACTAGATCAGTCCAGCCTTTCTGAGCTTTTTCATAAGCCTTTTTCTAGCAGCAGCTTCTTTCTTTTTCCTCTTAACACTGGGTTTTTCATAATGCTGTCTCTTTTTTAACTCTGAAAGGATTCCAGCCTTTTCACACTGTTTTTTGAATTTCTTTATGGCAATCTCAAAATTTTCGCCATCATTTAAAAAAACTCCTGGCACTAAGCTCACCCCCTTTCAAAAAAATAACATAAAGAAAAATAAATTTAAAAAAAAAAATATTTTTTTGCAAGAAAAAAAAAGGAGGCGAATTTTTTTCTCACCTCCTTTTTTTTCGATTGATTCCTCAAAAGAATTTGTCAGGTTACTTATATTTTTCCTTTAATACTTGTAGCAATGATTTTAAGGTTACCAGTCCCACTCCTGAACCAATAACCACTAATATAATATAGACTATTCCAAAAAATATTGCATGGTCTGGTCTCCACCATGGCAAATCCTGAGGTAACATTGAATGGATTGTTTCACCATGAAGCATAACTTCATCCTCTTATATCATGTTTTATTATTTTACTGCTTCTTTTAAAAGTTTTCCTGGTTTAAATTTAACAACCTTTGTTGCGGGAATAATCATTTCTTCACCAGTTTGAGGATTTCTTCCCTTTCTTTCTTTTCTCTGGACCACTTCAAAGGTGCCAAATCCCGTAATTGTTAGTTTTTGATCGCTCTGTAAAATTTCTTTGATTGCATCAAGGCAAGCAGCAACTGCCTTTTCTGCTTCTGATTTTTTCATTTCTGCCAACTCAGCAACTTTTGCAATAAGATCTGCCTTTGTCATTATATTTTCCTCCTTTACCTTTAATTGTTTGGACATTTACTGTTAATATTTGGATCTACCTAAAAATTTTTCTTAAATCTAAACTCTATGCTCAATTTCTTTTATAGGGGATGCATATTAATATTAATCAAAAAGTTCTGTCAAGCTATTATCCCTTAATTTTCAAGGAGAAATTGGTAGTTACAAGTACCGATTTAAAAAATTACCTTTGAGAGCTCTACGTAATCTTCGGAGCTTAACATATTGGGGCGCATACTTTTGTTTAAGCTTTGTTTTTCAAAAAATTCTTGGACTTTCTCGTTCCAATAAATTTTTAATAAATTTTTAAGTTGTTTTCTAGGACTTTTGAAGCATATTTTTAAAGTTCTTATTAACCCTATTTTTGTTTTTTTGTCTAGAAAAATCTTTTTAGGAGTTAAGACAATTACCTGTGACATAACCTTTGGACGAGGGAAAAAACATCCTGGATTTATTTGAAATTCCAGTTTTACGTCACAAAATGTCTGTATCCAGACAGATAGGACATTATATTTTTTCTGGCCAACTTTAGCACCTATTTTTTCAGCTACTTCCTTTTGCACTGTGAACACAATCTTTTCAACATCTGGCAAATTAGAGACCATCTCAAAGATAAGGGTAGTGGCTATATTATAAGGTAAATTCCCCACAATTTTATTAAACTTTCCATTTACTTTAGACCAACAAAGATCAAGTGCGTCCATTATTAAGACATCTACTAAAAAATTTTTTTTTATGAAAAAGCCGAGCTCCAAGTCTTTTTCTATTGTGAGAATATAAGAACAGTTTTTTATAAGGTGTTTTGTTAAAGCTCCCTGGCCTGGGCCTATTTCTAATATTTTATCAGACTCCCTTGGAGATATTATACTGATTATCTTTTTCAAGACATTAGGGTCTTTTAAAAAGTTTTGTCCCAGACTCTTCTTATGAATAAAACCATCTCTCTTAGCGCTGGTTTTAAAATTATTCCAGTACATCAAATTTCTCAAATTTCATTATAAAATTAGCCCTGCCCTGGGTAGCAGATCTAAGATCAGTTGAAAATCCAAATAGTTTTCTAAGTGGAGCCAGGGCATGGACGACCTTATCTGTTCCCCTCTCAAACATATTTTCAATCTTTCCACCCTTCATACCTATAAGGGATATAACATCTCCAACAAACTCTTCAGGTACATATATTTCCACTGACATAATTGGTTCCATTAAAAGAGGCCCAGCCTTGTCAAGGGCCTTTTTAAGGCAACTACCAGCAGCCATATGATAACCAATTTCTGAAGACTCTTCTTTTAAAATGCCGAGAGATAACACACTTACTTTGACACCTTGAACAGGGCTACCTTTTAATACACCGCTCTGTAACCCATCTTTAATTGCTGTTTCTGTTGCAACAACAAATTTTTCTGGAATAGCTTCTGTATCCACCTCAAATATAAGCTTATTGTCCTTCTGTCTATCTATTGGTTCTACCTTTAACTCAACATAGCCATAGTGCATCTCATCTCCAAGTTCCTTTAAGAATTCTTCTTTAGCAGTGGCAGGTTTGGAGATGGTTTCCCTGTAAACTACCTGGGGATTGCCTGCCCTGAACTCCACATTATGTTCTCTTTTGAGCCTGTCCTGAACAACTTCCAGATGGAGCTCCCCCATACCAGACAATATTATCTGGCCAGTTTCCTGGTCCTCCTCCATAAAAAGGGTGGGATCTTCTTTTAACATTTTATTCAAGGCCTCTCTTAACTTTTCTCCTTCCGCTGTATTTTTTGGCTCAAGGGCAATGGATATAACTGATTTGTAATCACTTATCCTTTCAAGGATTATCTTGTTATCTTCAAAGCAAAGGGTGTCTCCAGTCTTTACATCTTTGAGTCCTGCTGCTCCAACAATTTCCCCAGCCCTGGCCATGTCAATGCGTTCTTTTCTATCTGCATGCAAGGTAAATAATCTGGCAATCCTCTGTTTTATCTTCTGGGTTGCATTGAAAACCGTCTCACCTGGTTTTACTGTGCCAGAATAGACCCTAAAAAGGGACATCTGTCTTCCTGATTCCATGGTGATTTTAAAAACAAGGGCTGAAAATGGAGCCTTAGAAGATACAGGAAATACCTTTTTTTTCTTTGTATCTGGGTCAATTCCTTCTATTTGTTTTACTTCTAAGGGAGAAGGTAAAAAATCACAAATCCCATCTAATACTGGCTGAACTCCAATATTTTTCAGGGCTGAACCAGCAAATACTGGCGTTAGCTTGAGCTCAATAGTCCCTTTTTTTAGTCCTTGTTTTATTTCTGAAGTAGAGAATTCTTCTTCAGATAAATATTTTTCCAAAAGTGATTCATCTATCTCTGATATACTTTCAATGAGTTTGTCTCGCCAGAGCTCTGCCTTTTCTCTCTGTTCACTAGTAAGTTCTCTTTTTTCATATTTTTCACCCTCGGTTGAGGGATCAAACCATAAAAATTTCATTTCAATTAAATCTATAATCCCCTCAAAATCTGGACCAGCTCCCCAGGGTATTTGCACTGCAACTGGATTTGCCCCTAATTTTTTCTTCATTTCAAAAAGGACATTCTCAAAATCAGCTCCAATTCTATCCATTTTGTTTACAAAGGCTATTTTGGGAACATGGTATTTTTCTGACTGTTTCCACACAGTCTCACTCTGGGGTTCTACCCCACCCACGGCACAAAAAATACCAACTGCCCCATCTAATACCCTCAGTGCCCTTTCAACCTCTATTGTAAAATCCACATGACCTGGGGTGTCTATAATATTTATCTGTTTGTCCTGCCAGTGACAGGAAGTACAGGCAGATGTAATGGTGATCCCTCGTTCTTGCTCTTCTGGCATATAATCCATTGTAGCAGTCCCTTCATGGACTTCACCCATTTTGTGAATCCTTTTGGTATAATATAAAATCCTCTCAGTAAGAGTTGTTTTTCCTGCATCAATATGGGCTATTATCCCTATATTTCTTATAAAATTTAAATATTTATCAAATCCCTTTGTCTTTTTAGACATAAATATCCCCTCACCCTTTATTCCAGGACAATAATTGATGTTCAGCTCTTAACCTTAAATAGGAATCTCGTCAATTATTTCTATCTTAATTTAAAAAATTCCAATACCCTCGTAAGGGTAATTTATTAATTGTCAGAGGGATTCAGAAATCACTAATTAGACCTCCCACTCCTGGTCTTCCCAATATATCTTAGCATCTGTCCAACTACAATTGAAATTACTTCTCTTGGCAAAAAATCTTGATCCTTTTTCGGCATAAGCTCATTGACTGCCTCCTCTGTAGCCACAGATATATCTTTATATTTTTTATAGATGTCTTCTAAAAGTATTCTGGTTTGCTTTGCAGATTCAATGGACTTTTCGAGAAATTTTTTTGCATCTTTACCTGTGATGGCCCCATAATGTTCTGCTAAGAAAATGTCTATATCTAATTTACTCATTCTCAATAAACTATCCATATACTCCTCAAAATTAGAGTTGGCTGCGGTAAACACATCATCTCCCATGGGTATTCCACCTGCATCTGATGCAAACAGGGCCTTTAAATTTGGCTCATAAAGGGCAATTGAGCAAGAAGAATGACCTGGAACCTCCATGACTTTAAGACTAAAACTCCCAACTTTGATGGTATCTCCCTCTGACACTACCTTATCAACCTCCAGTTTTGGAAAATTCAGCCCCAGTTCCTTTGCCTTTTGTTTCATATTTTGTTTTTCCAAGATCATTTCATTCATAGATTGAATAGATGAGATAACCTTATCCTTTGAAAGAAGTTCCTTTGCCTTGTTTGAACCAATAATCTCTATCCATTGCCACTTTTTCTTTAGATAGGGTAGGATACCAACGTGGTCAAAGTGGGAATGCAATATAATTGCCTTTTTTATCCTTTTGGGATTAATGTGAAAATTTTCTATTTGTTTTATAACATCAGGAGCAATATATATCATTCCTCCACCCAAAATAGCTGCTTCATCACCTCCATCTAATAAATACACATTGGATTCTTTTGTTCCCAAAAGATAAATGGGATCTACTACTTTACCTGTTTCTAATATCCTCATAACTCCCCCTAATCCTCATTAATAATTAAAAAAATTTCACTAATTTTATAGTCTTTTCTAGATGATTAATTTGCAATTAGCATACTTTAAAATAAATTTCAATTGACTATTATCTAAAATCCCCTGTTTTCAAGGATTTTTCAAAAAATTTCCTCCTTGACTCTCACTAATTTTTTTGTGATAAATATTCTAACTAACGTTAGGGAGACTAACAGATGAGAAAAGATGGAAGTAGACGGGAGGAACTGATTAAAATTGCCACTAAACTTTTCATGGAAAAGGGGTATCGCACCACTTCAATGCAGGATATTGCAAAACAAATGGGCATACAAAAGCCGTCCCTCTATCACTACATCTCTTCAAAGGAAGATATCCTTAAAGAGATTGTAGATATCACCATGAATAGACTTATAAGTTCTATTGAAGAGATAGATAGGGCAGACATATCTCCTGTTGAAAAGTTGGAGAGAATTATTGATTCCCATATTACTCTAATATGCGAAAATTTAGAACTCTTTACAGTTAGCTTGAGAGAAATAAACAGATTCAATGCAAAAGGCTTTTGGGCCCATGTAGTGGCCTTGAGAGATAAATATGAATACCATGTGAGAAATATTTTGGCTTCAGGAAAAAAACTAGGCTATTTTAGGGAAGATATTGATGAAAAGATTATTGGTTTTGCACTTCTCGGATGTGTAAACTGGACAATTAGATGGTACTGTCCAAAAGGAGAAAAATCTCCCAAGGAGATCTCTAATCAGTGGAAAAAACTTTTTTTAAATGGGCTTTTAAAAAATAAATAGCATAACTAGCCATGACTTAGGAGGTCAAAGTGGATTTTGAGTTACCAGAGAACTTACAAAAAATAAAAGACAAAGTTAAAAGGTTTGTGGAACAAGAGCTAGAACCAATAAGTTTTCAGGTGGAGAGGGAAAATAGGATACCAGAAGAAATTGTTCAAAAGATGAGAGAGATGGGACTCTTTGGTATTTCTATCCCAAAGGAATATGGGGGACTTGGTTATGGCACTTTAGGGGAGTGTCTCATCTATGAAGAAATTTCTAAAACCAATGCATGTTTTCGGACCAGGATTGGCACAAATAATGGCATAGGTTCCCAGGGGATCTTGATAGACGGAACAGAAGAACAAAAAAGAAAATATTTGCCCAAATTTGCCTCTGGTGAATGGACAGCTTGTTTTGCCTTAACTGAACCAGAAGCTGGATCAGATGCGGCTAATATAAAGACCAGGGCTGAGCTTAAAGGGGATTACTTTGTACTTAATGGATCAAAAATTTTTATCACAAATGGAGACATAGCAGATGTTGCAACGGTCTTTGCTGTAACTGATCCCAAGAAAAGGGCAAAAGGTGGCATAACTGCCTTTATTGTTGAAAGGACCTTTCCTGGCTTTAAGGTGGGAAAGTTGGAAAAAAAGATGGGACTTAGAGGATCCAATACTGCAGAGCTCATATTTGATAATTGTATTGTGCCAAGGGAAAACGTGATTGGAGGAGAGAAAATGATCGGATATGGCTTTAAAACTGCCATGAAGGTGCTTGATAGGGGAAGGCTCACAATGGGTGCTTGCATGATGGGTGCTGCTCAAAAGCTACTGGAACTCTCAGTTAAATTTGCCAAGCAGAGACACCAATTTGGACAACCAATTGCAAATTTTCAAGGGATTCAATTTATGCTGGCAGAGCTGGCAACAGAAATTTATGCAGCTAGGCAAATGGTATATCATGCTGCCTGGTTAAGAGATAAACTTGGTACCTCTATTATTAAAGAGGCTTCAATGGTGAAGTTGTTTTGCACAGAGCTGGCAAATAAGGCGGCTAGGATTGCCTTAGAAATCCATGGTGGAGAGGGATATATTAAGGGTTCTCCTGTAGAACGATTTTACAGAGATGTCCGTTTAACCAGGATCTATGAAGGAACAAGTGAGATCCAAAAATTGGTCATAGCAAGGGAAATTTTAAAAGAATATAATTAAATAAGGAGGGGGAGAAGCTATGGTTTCTGGTATAAAAAATATCTTTGTAGTAGGAGCAGGACTAATGGGAAGTGGTATTACTCAGGTCTGTGCTCAAAGTGGATACAGTGTTTATATGTGTGATATCTCTAAAGATGCCCTTGATAGAGCCATGAAAAATATTCATTGGTCAGTGTCAAAGTTCAAAGAAAAAGGAAAATTAACTGAGCCAGTAGAAACAATTATTCAAAGAATAAATCCAGTTACTTCATACGATGCTGCGGCCCAAGCAGATCTTGTAATTGAAGCAGTTTTTGAAAAACTTGATCTGAAAAAAGAGGTCTTTGAAAAAATAGATAAAATAGCTCCCAAAGAGACCATAATAGCCACAAATACCAGTGCAATTTCAGTTACAGAACTTGCAGCAGTCACAAATCGCAGAGAAAAAGTGCTGGGACTCCATTTCTTCAGTCCTGTTCCTATGATGCAAGCAGTGGAAGTAGTTAAGGCCATGACAACAAGTGAAGAGACCTTTAAGTTTGGAGAAGAATTTGTAAGAACCCTGGGAAAAGAGCCAATATTGGTTAAAAAAGATATTCCAGGATTTATAATAAATCGTATCAATTTTCCTTCAACCATGGAGGCAATGAGATTGGTGGAAGCTGGTATTTGCACTGTTGAAGATATAGACAAGGGACTAAAACTTGCTGCTGGTCGCAAAATGGGCATATTTGAAACAGGAGATATGGTGGGTTTAGATGTTACCCATGGGGCGCTTATGGCTATTTATGAAGAAACCAAGGACCCAAAATGGTATCCTCCAGAGATTTTAAGACGCAAAGTAAGACTTGGACACCTTGGGAGAAAAACCAGAAGGGGATGGTATATCTACGATGAAGATGGCAATAAGATTGGAGTGGCTGATTATTAAGGAGTTAAAATTAAGGAGGACTTGATGAGAGATGTGGTAATTGTAACTGGGGCAAGGACTCCAATCGGGAGATATGGAGGAATATTAAAGGATGTTGAAGCATATGTTCTGGGAGCACTTGTGCTAAATAGGGTTATTGAAAAAATAGGGATTTCTCCAGAGGAGGTTGATGAGGTAATAATGGGTCAGTCTTATCAAAACGGTGAATATGTAAATATTGCCCGTATGTCCCTTTTGACTGCAGGTTGGCCTGATAATATCCCTGGCATTACCATTGACAGGCGATGTTGCACAGGACTTGATGTGATTCGTATAGGCGCCACCTTAATACAAACAAATCAGGCTGATGTTGTTGTTGCTGGCGGGGTTGAGAGCATGAGTAATGCTGAGTTTTACCTTCCTGGTAATATTAAATGGGGAATAGGTGGAAAAGGTAATATGCCAAGAGGTCATGGAGACTTATCTATTTGGGGAATTCCATTATTTGATAGAATACAACGTGCACGAGTTATGTCACAGCCAATAGATAGATATGGCACTTTAGTTTCAATGATGAGCTGGGCTGAGACTGCAGCTAAAAAAGAAAATATAAGCAGAGAAGAGTGTGACATGTGGGCATATGAAAGCCATAAAAAGGCTACTTCTGCATGGGATACAGGAAAATTTCAGGAAGAAGTAGTGCCTGTTCAAATAAAAGGAAAAAAGGGGGAAGTTTCCCTTGTTCAAGTAGATGAGACTCCTAGATGGGATACTTCATTAGAAAAATTGAAAAAATTAAGACCAGTTCTAGGAGGTGTATGCACTGCTGGAAATTCCTCTTCAGAAAATGATGGTGCTGCAGCTGTTGTACTAATGTCTGTGGAAAAGGCAAAAAAATTAAATATAAAGCCTATTGTCAAGGTTGTCTCTATTTCCCTGGCTGCCTCTGACCCACGTTATACTTATGAGGCAGTGCCTGAAGCCACAAAGAGTGTTTTAAAAAATAGCGGGCTATCTTTAAGTGACATGGATCTTATAGAAATCCAGGAGGCCTTTGCAGCGCAAGTGCTGGCTGATATAAAAATGATGGGATTAAGTGAAAAGGATTATCCTCGTATAAATGTAAATGGTAGCGGGATTTCTTTAGGACATCCAATAGCCTGTACTGGAACAAGGGTACTTGTTTCCCTTATTTATGAAATGAAAAGGCGAAAGGCAAAGTATGGTCTTGAATGTATTTGTGGCGGTGGAGGACTTGGCATAGCAGGAATATTTGAAGGAATTTTTGATTAATTTAGCCTGCCAACAACAGGGAGAGAATAGAATGGACTTTTCTTATACAAAGGAACAGCTACTCATTCAAAAAAGTGCAAGGGAATTTGCAAAAAAAGAGCTTTTACCCAAGGCCATGGAAAGAGACGAAAATTCAATCTATCCCAAAGAAAGTTTGAAACTCATGGCAGACCTTGGATTTCTGGGAATGGTTGTTTCAGAAGAATATGGTGGCATGGAACTTGACACTGTATCATATGTCCTGGCACTCTCTGAAATTGCTTCAGCATGTGCCTCAACAGCTCTGATAACCTCTATCCATAATTCCCAGGTTTGTGAACTCATATCAAGATATGGGACTAAGGAACAAAAACAAAAATATTTAAACAAACTGGCCAGAGGAGAGTATATAGGGTCCTTTGCCCTATCTGAAGAAGGTGCTGGGTCAGACATACATGCTATTTCCACTACTGCCAAAAAAAGAGGAGATTACTATATTTTAAATGGGAAAAAGAGATGGATTGCAGGTGGAGCAAATTCTTATGTTTTTATAGTGTTTGCAAAAACTAAGGGAAATAACATCACAGCCTTTATAGTAACAAGGGATATGGAAGGTTTTTTACAGGGTGAAAGTGCAGACAAAATGGGGCTTAGGGCCTGCGATATTACTGAAATAATTTTTGATAATCTAAAAGTGCCCCCGCAAAATTTACTGGGACAAGAAAATCAAGGAGAAAAAATTGCGCTCTCAGCCATGGACTTTGGTCGTATTGGAAATGGGGCAATATCTTATGGCATAGCCCTGGCAGCATTTGAGCTTGCTGTTAAATATTCAAAACAAAGGGTTCAATTTAATAGACCCATATGTAAGAATCAAGGACTTAGATGGATGATTTCAGACATGGCTGTGGATATTGAAGCAGGAAAATTCCTCCTGCTCAATGCTGCTCTAAAAAAAGACAGAGGAGAAAACTATTCTAAAGAAGCATCTATAGCAAAACTATATCTTTCTGAAATGGCAAATAGGGTGGTAGATACAGCCCTTCAAATCCATGGTGGATATGGCTATATAAAAGAATATCCTGTTGAGAGGATGTACAGGGATGTAAGGGCCTTTACCATACTCCAAGGAACATCCAAGATCCAAAAAAATATAATTGCTGATAAAATAATAGGTGATTAATAAAAAAATCAATTAAGACAAAAACCTAGGGAGGGAGAAAATGGCCAAATTTAACGACGTAATCTATGAAAAAAGAGGAAAGGTTGCATGGATCATTATTAATAGACCTCAGAAATACAATGCATGCACCCCTATTACCTTGTATGAACTGTCAAAGGCATTTATTTTGGCCTGGACAGATAAAGATATAGGGGTAGTTGTATTTACTGGAGCCGGAGACAAGGCATTTTGCACGGGTGGAGATCAGAGTATTAGAGATGTAGGGGGATACAAAGGATATAGTGCTGAAGATATTAAAGGGACCATTGCAGAACTTCCTTTAGAAGTGGGCTGGCAGATAGTATCCTTTCTTATAAGACATATTCCAAAGCCTGTTATAGCTAGGGTAAATGGTTATGCAGTTGGTGGTGGACATGTATGGCAGGTTAATTGTGATTTATCAGTTGCTTCAGAAAATGCAAAACTTGGACAGGCTGGACCTCGGGTTGGAAGTTTTGATCCTGGTTTTGGGACAGGGGAACTATGGCGAAATGTTGGAATGAAACGAGCTAAAGAGATATGGTTTTTGTGTAAGCTATATAGTGCCAAAGAGGCATTGGAAATGGGACTTGTCAATAAAGTGGTTCCCCAGGAAAAGTTAGATGAAGAAATTGACCTTCTCTGCAGTGAATTATTAAAAAAGAGTCCCACATCTTTGAAGATGTTAAAATATACATTTCTTGCTGATACCGAAGGTTTGTCAGGCATCACAGAACTTGGGGTAGGTGGACTGAGTCTATATTATGGAACTGAGGAATCTGCTGAAGGAAGTAAGGCATTTATGGAAAAAAGAGAGCCGGATTTCTGGAAATATGTAAAATAAGGGGGAAAGATATGTTTGAGTTAAAAGACAAAATAGCAATTGTAACTGGCGCAGGAAGAGGCATAGGAAAGGCCATTGCCACTATTTTGGCAAAACAGGGTGCTAAAGTAGCTCTTGCAGATATAAGAATAGAGGAGGCCAGAGAATGTGAAAGAGAAATCAAAGATAATGGAGGTAGTGCAATAGCTATAAAAACAGATGTTTCAGAACTATCTTCAGTCAAAGAAATGGTTAATATTGTCCATGATTCATTTGGTCAAATAGATATACTTATCAACAATGCTGGTTGGGATAAGATGCAGCCCTTTCTCGAAACCACCCCAGATCTTTGGGATAAGATTATCTCCATAAATTATAAAGGTGTGTTAAATTGTGTCTATTGTGTTGCCCCTGATATGATTAATAAAGGTGGAGGTAGAATTATTTCCATTAGTTCTGATGCAGGAAGGGTTGGAAGTAGTGGAGAGGCAGTTTATTCAGGAACAAAAGGAGCGGTTATTTCCTTTAGTAAGACCATGGCAAGGGAATTTGCTAGACATAAAATTACAGTCAATGTAGTATGTCCTGGTCCTACAGAAACACCTTTGGTGGATGAGATGAAACAAGACAGCGATAGAAACAAAAAGATCTTTGATGCAATGGCAAAAATAATACCTTTAAGGCGCATGGGGAAACCAGAGGACATTGCATATGCTGTTTTGTTCTTGGCCTCAGATGAAGCCAATTTTATAACTGGACAGGTTTTAAGTGTAAGTGGTGGCCTCACTATGGTATAACAAAAAGGGAGAATTATCTATGAAAGTATTGGCTATTAATGGAAGTCATAGAAAGGGAAAAAATACCGCAAAGATGTTAAATATGGTTTTAGAACCAATAAAAGCTGCAGGGATAGATACTGAATTAATAGAATTAATGGATTACAATATAAAATTATGTAAAGCTTGTAACAAGTGTCTGATAAGGCCAGAATGTAGTATTAAAGATGATGATATGGGAATAATTGCACAAAAGATGTTAGAATCCGATGCCATAATTATAGGATCTCCTGTATATTTTGGAAATGTTACCAGCAAATTAAAAATATTTATGGATAGGACACGGTGGATGCATATGTGTGAGAATCTCTTAGAGGGAAAATTAGGTGCTATAGTGACCCATGCAGGTTTAAGAAATGGAGGTCAGGAAATTACTCAGTGGATTTTAGAAAGTTATTTACTTCATCACGGCCTTATTGTTGTCCAGCCAAGATTACCCAAAAAAAGTATATATAACGTAGGTGTCATGGGAGCGATGTTTAAAGCATTGGATGGAGAGAAGATTAAATGGAAAAAAGGTGTGGAAGAAGATTTACTTACTGTTAAAATGTGTAGAGATTTGGGTGTTAATATTGCAGATAAATTAAAAAATAAATCTTAAATCTGTAATATTTACAATATCAACTACTTTTAACCCACAGTGGGTTAAAAGTAGTTGAAGAAATCGTACAAAATAATATAAGTAGTATGTACTTTAATTTTTCTTATCATTCAATATAATTGCTCTTTTAATTCTTGAGATATTTGCTCCAACGATCTTGGTACCGTCTTCTAAGAAAAAAGTTGGAACAGAGTTTATTTTTAAATCTCTTGCCAATTTACTAATATCCTGTATTAGCTTTTTCGCCCTATCACATGTTTTGATTTGTTTTTTTATGGGAAAATTAGTGGTTATATAACTATCTAAGTCCATATTACTGCAGATTACCTTCTCAATTTCCCTATCTCCCTGAGGGGTATGGACAGAATATAAAATAATTTTTATCTTTGAATTAGTATTTTTTGCGAGTTCTTTAATTTCTTTAATAGCCCTGTGGCAATAGGGACAGAGTGGGTCTGTGAAAAAATATATTGTATGTTCTGTTTTTTTGTTTGAAGGAGAGTAGTTAAACACAGAAAGTTTATCTAATTGTTTTTTGTGTTCCAAAAATAAATCTTTTACTATTGACTCCAATTCCTCTGCTGGGATGTTTTTTTTGTTTTTAAACATCTGTCCTACGATAACAAAGTCCTCAGTTGAATAAAAAGGGATGTCTCTCCCTCTAAATTCTAAAATTGTTTGACACATGCCATTGACTTCTTTTTGGGATATTATTTTTGTTCCTGGAGGTAAGGGCTGAGGAAGATGTTTATTTATAGTTTTTAGCGTTGAGTTATTACAAGTTTCTGCAAAAAGTGTCTCAATAAAGCTAAAAATCATAATAGATATTAAAACAGCGAGTATTAGTTTTTTCATTGCACCACCTACTATATTTTGTTAAAAAAATTGTGACCTGATTTTGGAGCTACAAAACTCTGTTATGATTGTCAACACTAAAAAAGTGTGATGGACATCATTTTCAATGAATTTTATTCAAGTAGTTTATTTTCAATGAAATAATTTGGAAAAGGGGACCAATTATGAAGATTTCATCTGTCATTTTAATTGTCTTATTTTCCTTTGTATCTCTATCCATTGGATTTTGTGCAAATCAAAATGTTTTTTTTATTCCTGAAAAAGAACTACCCAGAAAGATTGCCATAATTGGTCCAATACCAATGTCTAAAAAAAGGATAGAACTATCAGCCTTGGGTATGGTCAAAAATGTGATTAAAAATTATATGTCAGGCAAAGGGTATATTATATCTAGGTTAAAGGGGGAGATTAATTTTTCCAAAAGCCCTAATTATAAAGAACTAAAAAAAATTTTAAAAAAGAATCCAGATCTTGATGGAATATTGAGAATTAGTGTATATAGACTTTCAAGTTTTAATATTGCCTTTGCACAATATTACAAAATGGATGGGGAGATTTGTTTATATACTCAACAGAAAAAATTGGGTTGTTGGCGTGAAACTGCAACGAGAAAAAAATTGTCCATAGCAACGGATCCATTAGGAGCTATTGCTACAGTAGTATCTTCAGTTGTTAGTAGTGAAGGAGACGTAAATATAAAAAATGTAATTTTTGATTGGGCATTTAAGATATCCAGTTTAATACCAACCTTTTCTACTGCTGCCAAAAAACCTAAAATCCTCAGAGTGGTGACAAATGTATCTAATTCAACTTTTAAGATGGGTGATAAGATTATGGTTGGATTAGAAGGTACACCTGGAGGTAAGGCCTATTTTGATATCGTCCCTCTTATTAAAAAGGTGCCTATGGCAGAGGTCCAAAATGGAATTTACAAGGGAATGTATATAGTGCATGAAGGAGATTTCTTAAAAAAGGGTATAATTTATGTCCATCTTGAAAATGAGCAGGGTGAGCGACGTGATTGGATTGAATCTCCTCCATTTGTCAGGATTGATGGTATTCCTCCCAAAAAGATTAAAGACCTATCATGTGTTATTAATAAGGATTCCCTAGTTCTTAAATGGACTACCACTGATACTGATACAACTAAATTTGAGATTTATAGGAGTAATATGCCTTTATCTGGTTACAAAAAAAAGGCAGAAGTATCAGATTTTTCGTGGACAGATAGTAGTGTAAAAATTGGTGAGGATTACTTTTATAGGATTATAAGTGTGGATAAAGTGGGAAATAAGTCAAAACCGGTTCAAATTGGACCTCTTTCCCTCCCAATTTTCATTGAACAAAAATTGCCAGATATAGTTGTAGCAAATATAACAAAAGGGAAATATTTTATAAATGGAACAAGCACTATTCCCTTTGGCTCAAATGTTGTGATAGGGCCCAATGTGGATATTGAATTCAGGAATAACTCTACTTTAAAGGTTCAAGGAAATTTAACTATAAAATCAAGTTTTATCCATTCAAATGATACAAACAGTACGAAGAAAATCTTGGTGGATGAAACAGGAAAATTGACAATATTTACTCTTAAAAGCAAAGGTATTTCTAATATTTATGTAAAAGGAAAGATTGTTGTTGACAATTTATATGTTTTAAAACAGAATTTTGGAATTATAATAGATTCAATAAGTCAGGCTAAAATTTCAAATTCAACATTTAGAGAACTTCATGCGGCCATTATAGTAAAGGATGGCAAGGTAAAAATAACTAATTGTAACTTTGAAAGAAATAAGTTAGCCTTAAAAATAAATAAAGGAGATGTTGATATAAAATATAGTAACTTTATTGATAATAAAGTAAACATAGAGACAAAATCGCCAATAAAAATAAAGTCAAATTTCTTAGGTTCAAACAACCCTTCAGAATTTCGCCTTAAAGGAAATGTTGAGGTATTGTCATTTTTGTCAGATCCATACCCCTCTGGAAAAGAAATCACCATGGCAGAGTTGATTAAGGATGCAAAAAACAAGGCAGAAAAAGCGATTTCTTTTTTAAATAAGGGAAATTATGGCAAAGCAGTGGAGGTCTTTAAAAAAGTGGTTCCAATTTATTCTAATGCGACTATATATATCTATTACATATATTCTCTTTCAATGATTCAGGATCCATCAATTGAAATGGTTATAAATAAGGCTATAGAAAAATATCCCTATGAAACACGTATCTATCAAATAGGAATAAGGTATTTTCTCCAGATTAACAAAAAGGAAAAAGCAAAAAAATTGCTGGAAAAAGGGCTTAAATTAAATCCAAATAATCCTACATTGCAGTCAATGAAGGTATTTTTTAATCCTTAAAAAGTAAAAGGAGGATAGGCTTATGAAGAGTAAATTTGTATTGATGGGAGTGTTGGTCTTTTTATTATTTAGTTCACCCCTTTTAGGTAGGACTATTGTTGCTATAGGTGAAGGACAAACAAGACAGGGTGCTATTAATAATGGTATCAGGGCTGCAGTAGAAGAGGCTCTTGGCTCTCTAGTCACTTCAACATCCAATGTCTCCCAAGGAAAATTGATTTATGATCGGATTACATCGGCAAGTGCCGGCTATGTTAAGAGTTATAATGTGATCGCAGAAGGTAAAGATCCAGTAACTGATGTTTATAAGGTTAAATTAAGTGTTGTTTTAGATGACTTTAAATTAAAAAACGCTATAAGCCAGTTTATGGAGGATCCTCGATTTCAACGAACATTTCAAGAAACCAAGTTTGATGAAAGAAAAGTGATTGTGTTGTATAAACCAAGGACAGGATTGGATCTGCCTTATAGCTCAAAAGCAGTTCAATCTGTAATGGATTTAATTGAGGACAGATTGTCTGGTAAGGGATTTAGAGTATTTTTGCCTTCCCAGTTAAAGAGAATTAGGGGACGTGCTGCTGAAATGGTTATTGATGAAGAAACTGCAATAAATATTGCAAGACAGGAGACTGGAGATGCAGTAGTTATTGTTAGTTTTGATGCAGGGAAAAGACCTACCAGTGATGGATATTATATTATATATGCTACACTTACTTTAAAGGCATATGATTGTACAACAGGAGAGCTTTTTGCTAATGTTCAAGATAGGGGCAAGACCATCACTAGAGGTGGAGAATATGGGCTACAGGATGGCATTGCAAGGGTAGCTATAAAAATAGGTCCAAGAGTAGTAGATCGTCTAATTGGTAAAATAGTGAGTCGTTTTAGCGGTGCAAGGGCCAAATTCGTTATGTTAATTCTCAGAAATATAAGTATAAATCAACAAGATAAAGTTGAAGATGTATTAGAGGAACTGGGTTGGAGATACAGGATTTCAAGACAGACAGGAAGTTACATGGAAGTGGAAATCTTTAGTGAAGCTGATCCAACCTCAGTCAGACGAATCTTAAGGAAAAGTTTCAAGAAAAAAACCCTTGGTTTAATTCCAGCAGAGGTCTCAGGCGCAAGGGTCATATTTGAAGGAAGTTATTCTGGTGCAGGAGGAGGGTATTAATCATGAAAAAAATAGGGCCTGCTTTTATATTAATTTTTCTTTTTGTCACCGGATGTGCAACCACTAATGTAAGTTCTAGGGGGGCATTGGTAAATGTATATCGCCCGAATACAGTAAAAGAGGGGCTTGTGTGCTCTTCTGGAGGGGACAGTGGCATCTCCTATATGTATGTGGGAGCGGACACTATTAGCGGAAATGTATCTAAAAAAGACAAATATTTAATAGCCCAATTTTCCAGAGCAGTACTTGGAGAAACAAGGTTTATAAATCCAGTTGTTGTATCTTCAATGGAAGGTGAATATCCAGATCTCAGTATCAGGGTTGTAAACTTCTATGTCACTACAAAAAGTCAAGGTGGCGTGGTAAGGCGCCATGGTGTATTTCAGGCAAACTTTTCAGTGAGACAAGCTGGAATGCTTGAATGTTCTACAGCTGATCCAATTTTAATAGAAAAGACTTATGTTCAGCCTGCATACAGGAAGGATAAACTGCCTTCTGTTTTGAAGGTGAAGGAAAGGCTTATTAAAGAAGCTGTTAGACGAGTAGTGAGGCAATTTGTCCCCGTTAAGTCAACAATTCTCCGACCAGTTAAAGGTATGAGCGGAATGGCCAAAAGTGCAGCTGATATGATAAATGCGGGGAATTGCATAGGGGCATATGAAATTCTAAAACCAATTGTAGATAATCCCACATGCAAAGATAGTAATGTGCTCTACAATGCAGGGGTAGCATTGGAATGTATGGCTTGGAATAATGCCAATGATATAAATACCCAGCAACAGTATTTAACCAAAGCACTTAAATATTATCGGAGGGCTGCTATGCTAAAACCTGGAGACATGGACATTCAAAGGGCCATGGGAGACGTATCCTATGAATTAAATACTGCTTTTTCTGCATCTAAGAGACAAAAAAAGACCAAGAAATTATTGGAAGAGTTTAAGACTCCTACAGGTTATTAATTTTTGAGTTAATTCAGCAATCTTAGAGAGAGGAGGAGATTATTAATGGTGCTTAGAAAATTATTAATAGTAATAGTGGTTTTCTTTGTAGGTGGATGTGCCACTGGTGGTCTTATGTCAGCAGGTAATATTGCAAATAGTATGGCTGGAGTAGAGGGAGCAAAAAATAAAAACCCTCTCATAGAGGCAGAAATAGATATTACCCTGGCAAATGAACTTGCCGCAATAGTAAAGCTTAACCAGGTTATGCTTGAGCGTATGCCAGTATCTTATGAAGACAGCTGGCCTGAAATTCTGAATAGTTATTATCACACAATTTATCTAACCCAGGAGGAAAAAAGAAATAGGACAAAATACAATAACTGTCTAAAGAAGTTGTTAAAAAAGGACTTTTCTTTTTATCGTGTTTATAACCTAGATCTTTATGCGGCGAGTATTATGTCTATGTCTAAGGGGAATATATTCTTTAATGCATTAGGTGCAATGGGTTCTCGGATGTTTATAAAAGGATGCGAAAATCTGGGTATTGAATTTGAGCACGCAAAATCAGTTCTCTCATATGTCCCCTTTGGTTGTGATTGTCATTATTTTAAAAAAGAATTTAACGATGCCTCTTACGGTAGCAGGATCTGTAAAAAAATTAAATATTCCATTTATTACAAGAAAAAATGTGACTTTTTTAACAGACCCACTGAGTTTATGTTGACAAGGTATCTCTATAGGCGTGGCGGAGTAAAAAATTGGGCAGATCTTCCAATTGAGCAATGCTGTTTTAGAGCAGTTAAAGGCGAACAACTTGGTACATTTAAAGAGGTATTTTATTCCCTTTTACCTCCTTCAATTAGATTTAAGATTCAAAGAATAGATGAAGAAGCCATGATCGTTAAGGCGGACCTAGAGACGGTTAATGCAAAATTACAGGATAAATCTTTAAGTGGTGCAGAAAAGGCAGCTCTTAAAAGACAAAAATCGGATTTAATGAGAAGATTAAAAGCAAAGGAGACCCTCCAGGAAAAATTATATAAACAGGCATTATCCACTTTAAATGTTAGTAGAGAAAACGTAAAAAAAGCAAAAAAATTAAAAGAAATAGTAGATTATATTGATAGGAGTTTTGTTGAAAACATGTCTGTTATTGTGAATCTTACAGTCAAAATTATTAATGATGCGGCAACGATGAAAAAGATGAACCTTACAAGAGCCTTTGTGACTTATCCTTTTCTCGTAAAAAAAGGTGTTTTTTTAAAAAGAAACAGAAAATTTTATGAAAGGAGGTATAAAAACATTGTTAAACAATTAATTGCTTTGCCTGTAACATATTTTGAGATAGTGGGATATACCATTGCTCAAGAGTATCAAGTCTCAAAGTATAGAAGTTATTTAAAAGCCATGATTGACATGGAAAAAAAATTAAAACAATAGGAGGGTTTTTATGCAAAAATCATTTTTTATTTTTACCATTGTGATCCTATTTTTTTTAAATGCTTGCGGTCCTAAAAAGCCCAAAGGGGTCTCTTTAGAGGACAATCCTACTCATCATTATTTAATGGGGATGCAACTTATAGAGAAACAGGACATAAAAGGTGCAAGGAACCATTTTGATAGGGCAATTTATTTAGACAAAGATTTTACTCCAGCGTTGGCAGGAAAGGCCCTCATATTTGCAATTTACGCCCATACACAGAAGTCAAAAGGTCATTGGGAAGTAGACGCAAAAAATGCACTAGAATATCTAAAAAAGGCAAAAAAAGCAGCGGAAAATAACAGTGAAAAATTTATATATCATGTAACAGCTATAAGGGTCTATTTCACTGCACAACCAAAAGGCTGGCTGGAAGACGCAGAGGAGCATTATGAGGATGCACTTGGTTTAGACAATGTAAAAGAAGAGAAACTTCCATATTATCAGACCATTGCTGCTGTCCACTATTTTATGGGTTATGCTTATTATATGGGATATGAGTTTAGAAAAGCAGAAGATGCCTTTTCCAAGACACTGTCTTCTAAGCCAGGGAAATGGCATGATAAAGCGGATAAGATGCTTAAAAGGGTTCAAAAAATAGTCAGGGCCATGGGTCAGTATACTTTAACTGATGTTGGTAAGAAAATAGCTGTAAAACCTGAGGTTAATAAAGGTGATGTTGCAGCACTTTTAGTTGATGAACTGCATTTAGATAAATTTATGGCTGGTAGAATAGTTGTAAAATCCAAGCTACCTAAGGCTGCGTACATACCCGCAGATGTATTAAATTCTCCTTTTAAAGAAGAGATACTCACTGTAATAAAATGGAATATAAGAGGACTTCAGCCTGAATTTGACAAAACTACGCAGGCATATTTGTTTAAACCCGCAGCACCCATTACAAGAAAGCAATTAGCATTCACATTAGAGGAGTTACTAATTAAGTTAACAGGTGATGATTCAATTGCTACAGCTTATTTTGGCACAGAAAAAAGTCCATTTCCCGATGTTAAAACCACAGATGCCTGGTTTAATGCTGTTATGAATGTAACTACTAGGGGCCTTATGGAACCTGATATATCTGGTGAATTTAGACCCAACGATCCAGTGGAAGGGGCTGATCTTATTTTGGCATTGATGAAGTTAAGAAATATAATGAATATTTATTAAAGGAGGGAGGTCATGAGAAAGTTAGGATTATTTCTTGGGATTTTAATTTTTGTCTGTTTTAATGCCATGGCAGAAGAGTGGCAGCCTGTAACAGACCCTGTTAAAGTATTCTCCGAAGGATATATTCAGGTAATAGGGACTTCTGAAGAAGGTCAGAGCAGGTATAGGGCAGTTAGAGCTGCAACAGTGGTAGCTCAAAGGGACCTATTAGAAGTACTTCAGGGAATTACCCTATACGGTACAACTACAGTCAGGGATGGAATGTTGCAGAGTGATAATATTAAAACCACAGTACAAGGAGTATTAAAAGGTGCAATTAAATGTGGAGAAAAATATTATCCAAATAGGGGCTATGCAGAAGTTTGCTTAAGGCTTTATTTGAGAGGGCACGGTGGTCTTTATGACGTTATTTTACCTCTTTTAAAACAGGAAGGAATGCTTCCACCTCCAAAGCCAGTCTATCAACCAAAGTTAATCCCTCAGGTAATAGAACAACCTAAAACACAAACACAGCCAAGCCAGAAAAAACCTGAGGTCATCACACCTTCAAAGATTGAAAAGCCATACGATGGAGTGATTGTGGACGTCAGGGAATTTCCGTTTAGGCCAGCTCTGGTTAATAGGATTTTAAATGAAAAGGGTGAGATTATATTTGATCCATCAAAGATTGTGAGCTCTGTTCTGGTTGAAAGGGGATGTGGCGGTTTTACAAATAACGAAGACAAGGCAATCGCCCTTTTAAAGACCTGGGGTTCTAAAAATCCCCTCCAGATAAAGGCTATAAAGGTAATAAAAAATACTGACGTAGCAGTAAACAAAGACGATTCTGCACTTATTTTTGTAAATAATGAAAAAACTCAATTTCTAAATCAGGCAAGAGTTGTATTCCTACTTAAATAATTTTTATGGCATTGGGCATCAAGGATTTATAATAATTCCTTGATGCCCTGATTAACATGTTAGACTTAAAAAGAGAAAAATAATGGGAAAATATCAAAAGCTGATATTTACAATATTAACTGATCAAGCTGATAATAAAATAAAATTTATTGACTTGTGTAATTTGCTGAAAAAATTAGGATTTGAAGAAAGAATAAGAGGAAGTCATCATATTTTTAGAAAAGAAGGAATCATAGAAAAAATTAATCTCCAAAAAGATGGTAGCCATGCAAAACCATATCAAGTAAAACAGGTAAGAAATTTAATAATTAAATATAAACTAACGGAGAAAATATAAAATGACCTATAGATATGAAATTATAATTTACTGGAGTAAAGAAGACAATGCTTTTATTGCTGAAGTTCCTGAATTGCCAGGATGTATGGCTCATGGAGATAGTTATGAAGAGGCAATCCAAAATATAAAAACCGCTATAAACCTTTGGATTGACACAGCAAAAGAGTTTGGGGACCCAATTCCACAACCTAAAGAAGAAAAATTAATATATGCTTAAAGTCCAACAAGTCGGTTCAGCGGACTCGCTAACCGCTCGCCGCTGACCTCTAACGTTAAAAAAAGTTCAAGGGCATGAAATTTCGTTATAGAACTTTAATTATCATTTTATTTATTTTTTTTATAACATCCCTAACCAATACTTTTAGCAATATATCTCCTACCAAAAAAATAGGTTCAAATAAAAGTCTTGGTCTGGAATTTTCAGGGAAATTAAATCTCGCTCTGCCCATTGATGTAAATAGACTTAAGTTTAATGGAGAAATAAATCTTTTAAATGTAAAATTTAAAGGTGATTTTAATGTAAATATTATAAGTAAAATACCATTTAATGCTTCTATTAGCTCAAAATCTATTTCAGCTGATGTTTATCAACTGTTTTGTCTTTTAGAAAAAATAGGAGTGAAATTTAATCCACCTAAAGAACTATCAGGCACAATACATCTTAGAGGAGTTGATGTAGTTATTAAAGGAGATGAATATAATTTACACATAAAGAAGATTAACGGACTTAATCTTGCTGAACAAAATATTTCAATTAATGATTTAGTTTTTAAGGGAAATTTAAAAAAGAAATTAATTAGTCTTAAAATAGGAAAAGTTAATTTAAGTAAAACTTTTATTAGACAAATTGATTTAAATATAAACAACGATTTATTAATTTTAAATGCAAAAGAAATTAAGTTACATCTTGAAACTATCACAAAGGCTATTTTTAAGGCATTACCAAATATAAGAAAAAATATATTAAGTGAGTTAAAAAAAATTAAATATATATTTCCAGTAAATGATATAAAGGCAAAGGGAATTTTGTCTTTAAAAGACCTCCATGCCACTCTTAATGGCCTAAAATCAAATAAGATTCATTTAACTAAATTTCTCGCAGATATAGATGCCAATCCAGTATCTGTTATTATTTATACAAACAAAAAAAATCCTCTTATTCTATCTATTTTAACCAATTCCACCAATCTTATTTATTCTATTAATAAAACAGAAGTAAAATCAAGTTCTCTTTTAGTAGATTTGGACAATCTATTTTTGAAAAAAAATATAGACATCCTAAATACAAAATCCTTAACCATTCCAAAATTGTCATTCAATTTAACAATTAATGCACTTCTTGAACATAAAGACAATTCTACTGTTGTTTCCTTTACTAGCAATGTTGCCCCAAAAAGAGCAATTTTAATACATACAGATGCAGGTTCAATATTGAAAGTTATTTCTAGTCCTATAGATTTAAATGTTCATAACAATAAATTGAAATTATCATCACAAAAGATTGTGGCTCAGATAAAGAAGGGAATTGTAAAACAATCTAAGGGTAATTTAAATGTTACAGGGGATGTCCAAGCAAATGACGTGATTATTAATTATGAAAATAAAAAATTTAATATTAAATCAAATATAAAAATATGTTCCTCTAATTTTCAATATAATGACTTATCAGCATTCATTAAAGATTTAAAAACAGATCTATGTCTAAGTAATAAGACGATTGAATTAAAAAATGGAACTTTAAATGCTAAGGTCAATCAAAAAGGAAATGTAAATTTAAAATTTGCTACAAAAATTCCTCTAGAAAATATAGCCTATAACTTAAGAAGTATATATAAAGATACTTTTTTTGATTTGACAATCACTGATTTAGAAAAGGATGATATGAATATATCATCTCTTAGGGCAAAAAAGGATCATCCAGATGTTGTTCATTTTGATTATTCTATAATTTTTCCATCTGGAAATGCTATAGGTTCAACTCAGACCAGGCTTTTGTCTGATAGATTCGATCTTATTACAAGAAAACTAAAGTTTATTGCTAATAGCAAACAAAAAATCAAAACACAGATTAAATCTCCCCAAAAATCTGATAATAATAAAGAAATAAAAATTCAAATTCCTGAGGCTATCAAAGAATTTTCATCCCATTATCATCTTGAGTTTGATTCACTACAGTATTTAATAAATGAATTTGAATATGAAGTATCCTTATTAAAAGGAGATATCTTGTTAAAAGATCACCCTTCTGTTGGATTTACTGGTTATTTTTGCAATGTTTCATTTTCTGGTGGAGCAGAACTTTTAGACAAAGGTATGTCTGGCATACTCGATATTCGGGCAGTTGGTATGCCAATAGATCATTTATTAGGTTGCTTTATTAGAAAGTCCCCAATTTATATAACTGGCGATACAGATATTCAGGTAAATATAAATTTCCAAGGTAATACTCTTAAAGAAATAAAGGAAAATTTGTTTTTTGATGCGTATATTGATGTGAATAATGGGAGAATTTTAAAACTATCAAACCTGAGTAAGAAAATTACTATTATATTAGATATACTTAACTTTGTGAAATTAAACCCCTCAAAACTAGAAGATAGTTTAGAATTTAATAAGTTTGGGTTATTTTTAAATGGTGGATTAAAGACAATTAACATTAAACAGGTTACCCTAAACTCCTCTCTTTTGAATCTATATGGATCTGGTAAAATAGACCCTGACAAAAACAATATAGAAATAATTGGCCAGGTAAAAAAAGGTGTTATTTCCAAAAAATTTCATTTTAATGAAAAAATAAAAAAACAAAGCAAGGAGAGTAATAAATGAGATGTGCATTAAAGCATATAATTATAGTGTTCTTTCCATTGTTTTTAATAGCTCATAATGGAATTTATGCATCATCTCCTTTTAGTAATGAAACTCTGGCACAGGAGAGACTAGCCCAGTGGAATATTAATTATGCCAGTTATTTAATAGACGTTGGAAAATATCTTGACGCACTTGAAGCCTATAACACTGCCTTTGATGTAACACCTTTTAAAAAAACTAAATTAAAGGTTCTTTTGCATAAGGCAAATCTCCTTGCTACTTTTTTGGATGCAGAAAATCAGGCATTGGAGATTTACGACAAGATTATCTCTAATTATCCTGAAGGCATGGAAATAGCCTTGTATAGAAAAGGGCTTTTGCTTTTTGATATGAAAAAATATCAGGATGCTGCTACTGTTTTGTCTCGATATCTTTCTAAATATCCTAAAGGACGTTTTAGGTTTCAGGCAGAAGTTTTATTGGAGCAGGCAAAAAAAGCTGTAGCCCCTCCTCCTGTTGTGAAACCAACAATAGAAAAAAAGCCACCCCTTGTTAGAGTACTTCTTTTAAGAAAGGCGAGACTTGTTAAATTGGTAGGATGTGGTTTGAAAGTAGATGGTAAGCCCATTGAAAAACAAAGTATAGTATTTGATACTGCAAGTGTAAGGGCAAGAGAGATTATGATAGAAGCAAAATCGCCCATCAGGATTAAATCTGGTGAATATTCAAAAAGGGTTCGAGGAAAGGTTGTTATAAAACCAAAAAAGTCTAAATTAATGGTATTAAATATACTTGATATTGAGAAATATCTATGGGGAGTGGTTCCATCAGAATCTTATCCTTCCTGGCCTATTGAAACACTAAAAGCCCAGGCTGTGGCTTCCAGGACCTATGCCTATTATCAGGTTTTACATAGAAAAAATTGGGAGTATGACTTAGTGGATAATGAGGGGGACCAGGCTTATAAAGGGGTTGATAGAGAGACAAAAAAGACTACACAGGCTGTTAATGAGACCAGGGGATTGGTTTTAATGGAACAAAATAGACCAATTTTAGCCATGTACACTGCAAACAGTGGGGGATATACTGCAGATGCAAGATATATATTTAAATTAAATAAAAGGTACCTTGTGGCCCACCCTGATCCCATGTCACTTAAAGGCAAAATGTCCTCTTGGAAAAGGAGTTTTTCTATATCTGAAGTAGAAGAAAAACTCAGAAGGATTGGTGTTCCTGTGCGTAATTTAAGGAAGATTTTGCCCACAAAGACAAGTCCTTCAGGAAGAATTATCAGTGTCAAGATAGTTTCTGATACTGTAAATAAAGAATACAGGACCTGGACCATTTTGCGCAGGGCACTTAGACTTCCAGAAATATTATTTTCAATTGAAAAAAGAGGCAATAAATTTATCTTTTTAGGAAAGGGTTGGGGACATGGTGTTGGATATTCCCAATGGGGAAGTGCTGAAATGGGAAAACAGGGATATAAATTTCGTAAAATCCTAAAATTTTATTATCCTGAGACAAAAATCACCAAATTGTGGTAAATAATACCTAGCCCTTTACAAAAAGGGCTTTATGCTGTTATGTATATTCCATCCTAACCAATACTTTATAGTAATGTAAAAAAAGTGAGGGTTAGATGATGGGGGTAGTTGTAGTTTTAAATGCAGATTATACATATTTAAACATAATTAACTGGAAAAGGGCAGTAAAACTTCTGGTCCAAAAGAAAGTTGAGGTAATAAAATATACCAATAGAGTAATACATGGTTTTAACCATAAAATTAGAATACCTCTTGTGGTTCGGCTAATTAAGTTTGTGAGAAGTTTGTATAGACGGAGTGTGCCCTTATCAAAGAAAAATATATTTATAAGGGATGGTTATATTTGTCAGTATTGTGGAAAAAAAATCAAGTCAAGGCCTACCATTGATCATATTGTTCCAAAATCTAGGGGCGGAGATTTTTCATGGACCAATGTAGTAACTGCTTGTATTCGATGTAATCAAAAAAAAGGGTGTAAACTTCCTTCAGAAGCCTCTATGTCTTTAATAAAGCGTCCTGTTAAACCTACTATATCTGAATTTTTGATGAAAAAAATAGAGCTTCTTGGTCTCTCTGGTGTCTTAGAGGATCTTTGGAGTTAAAGAACAAATGGGCTGTCTTAACATAACCAATGAAGAAATTGCAGATAAATTGGAAGAGCTTGCAAACTATCTGGAATTAGAAGGAGGAGATATTTATAAAATAAGGGCATATAAAAATGCTGCCCAGGTAATTCGTGGGATTGGAGAAGACTTATGTGAAATGGTTAAACAAGGAAAAGACCTTAAGGCCTTTTCAGGAATTGGTAGAAATATAGAAAATAAAATAATTGAAATCGTAAAAACTGGTGATCTTACGAAATTAAAAAAATTGAGACTAAAATATCCTAAAGATATTTTAAAATTGCTAAATATTCATGGATTAGGCATTAAAAAGATAAAAACCCTGTGTGAAAGTTTAAACATAACATCTCTAAAAGAGCTTTTAGATTATGCTGAAAAGGGAAGAATAAAATCTTTACCTGGATTTGGAGTAAAATTGGAAAAAAAGATTTTTGAGTATTTAAAAAAATTTAACTAAATAACAAGTTTTACGACTACCAAAAATCTCAAATTTGCCTAGGATAAGAAAAAGTAATTGCACGTTAGAAGTATCTTGCGGTCATAAACAAACATTATACTGAAAAATTTGCAACTTTAAATGGAGAACTCTTAGACTAGCTAGAAGAGGCTCATGCTTTGAGCTTAATCAAGGTTAAATTGTCAAAGGTAAAATAAATTCCTCAGGAAAAGGCCCTTAAAATTCCCCACCTGATATGATAATCACCTCTGAAAATATTTTATTCGGAGGTGAAATAAAGATGAAGGGGGTAGCTATGTATTACACTGTAAAAACAATGCTTGAGCACGGTAAGAGTATTTCAGCAATAGCAAGAGATCTTGGTATTGACCGAAAGACTGTCCGCAAAATACGAGATAGGGTGAAAAATGGGGAAATAAAAACTCCTGTTATGAAGAGAAAAAGTAAATTAGACACTTATAAAGAAGAGATTATTGGCTATCTTGAGAAGGGTTTTTCAGGAGTATTAATTCATCAGAAACTAACAGAAAAAGGTGTAGATATTTCATATAGTGGGGTGAAAAAATATGTGAGGAAACTAAAGGGCCCTAGAGAGACTTATGTCCCTATAGTTTCCCCACCGGGCAAAGAAGCCCAGGTAGACTTCGGCTATGCAGGTTATTTTAACTATGGTGGGAAAAAGGTCAAGACCTGGATATTCTGTATGAGGCTAAGCTTTAGTAGATATGATTATTATGAATTGGTAACAAACCAGAATGTTCCTACATTTATCAGGTGTCATATAAATGCTTTTGAATACTTTGGAGCAGTGCCTGAGATAGTAAAGATAGATAATCTTAAATCTGGTGTTTTAAAAGCCAATTTTTATGAACCTGAAATCCAGCATGAATATGCTAACATGCTTTCTTATTATGGTAGTAGTCCAATTACTTGCAAAGTAAAAAGACCAAAAGAAAAAGGCAAGGTTGAATCAGCAATTAAATATGTAAAGAATAATTTTCTAAAATCTCTTGAAACAAAAGATTTAGAAACTGCCAGGAAGAAACTCAGAGAATGGATGGAAAACACTTGCAATAAAAGAATTCACACCACCACGAGAAAGATACCTGCAGAGGAATTTAAGAATAAAGAAAGGCCTTTTATGATAAGCCTTCCGGCAAAGAGATATGAAACATATGTAATAGAAAAGAGACGAGTCAACAGATATGGTCATGTTTCATACAGATATAACTATTACTCAGTTCCTTATAAATATGTAGGTGAAGAAGTAACCATTAAAGCAGGTAGAGATATTTTAAAGGTCTATGATAGAGAACATAATGAAATAGCAGTCCATCCAATCGATAAAGGCACTGGCAATTTTGTAACAAGAGAAGAACATATACCTAAGAGAAAACAACGAAAAAGTTCAGAATATTATGAACAACAGTGTAGCTAGATAGGAATGGGTGCTGTTTCTTTTTTTAGGAATTTAAAGAGCCACAAACCTAATGAATATCATAGGCTTATTCAGGGTGTTCTTTCTTTACGTAGATATTACAGTGATTCCATAATAAATTCTGCATGCATTAGAGCAGATAAATTTGGTTGTTACTCTTTTAAATCAGTGAAGAAGATTTGTGAACAAGGGTTATTTGAAACTCCTGCTGAAATAGATACATCTGCTATAGGTGGCGGGTATGGTAATAATCTTAGAGATTATGATAGAAATTAGTGGGGGCCTTTCAAATGAATCAATTAAAAAAGAAAATACAAAATCTTAAACTCTCCGGTATTGTTAAGACTTTAGAATCTAGAAATAAGTATGCCATAGAAAATCAATTAAGTTATATAGATTTTCTTGAGTTATTAATTGAAGATGAATATGCCAACAGGTGTTCAAATTCTTATAATAAAAGACTAAATAAATCCAAATTAGATACTTCAAAAACTATTGAAACCTACGATTTTACATATCAACCAGAATTAAATAAAAAAGAGATACTTGATTTGGCTTCTTGCCGTTTTATACAGGAAAATATTTTTATGGGTAATCCTAGTGGGGGGAAAACTCATCTTGCCAATGCATTGAAAATAGAGGCCCTAAAACAGGGTTCTAAAGTCATATTTTGTTCATGCCAATGATATTGTTTCAAAGCTTATGTCTGCTAGGGGAGATGGTACTTATTATGCTGTCCTAAAAGACCTACTTAAATGGACCTACTCATAATTGATGAAATAGGATTTAAGAAAATACCTCAAAATTCTGTAGATGAATTCTTTGAAGTTATTAGAAGACGTTATGAGAATGGATCTATTATAATCACCACTAACCGACCTTTTGAAGAATGGGCTAATATATTTGGCGATGCTGTCCTTGCATCTGCTATTGTAGATAGAATTGTCCATCATTCTCATATAATAAAAATATTAGGCAAAAGTTATAGAATGAAGGAGTTAACTAAATCTAACTTGACTTTCAGAGATAAGTGATAGTTTGTATTCTCTTATCAAGTAATTTTAGGATGTTATAAATCTATGGTTTGTAGAACCCAATTCTCGTTTGTTTGATACTCAATGGCTTTAAATACGCCATTTTGAGATATTGTAGGTTCATGGAAGCCGTTAACGTCTATTGATTTTATCCTTAATTTTATTATTATATAAATGTGAAAGAAAATATTATAAATGATAGGTTCTACAATTGCAAGAAAAAAATTAAATTTTCCCTAAAATCTGCAATTACAGTTCAATCGTAAGCAACTGATTGTTCTGGACAGAGATACCTAGATATGGAGCTGTTATGTTAAAGGATATGTCTCCCTCATTGTGACTTGGAAGGCTTTTTCAGGTAGAAGCTGCGGTCAGTGGCACTCTTTACGGGTGTGTAAAGGCACACCACTGCACATGGACTTACGCAAAATCCTATTTTGGAGGATACTCTCAAAAAAAGATTAAGCAAATTGTAATGACCGGATGGAATTTTCTATCTTTATCCAACGTTCTTTGAAAAAATAATCCCTCGATAATCGAAGGAACCATTGTCGTCCCGCATGCATCAGCCGAGCTGGAACATGGATTAGAAACATGCGGATTGTGTTGGGCTCTTCTCTAAAACCATCTTCATCGTTGAGCCACATCATCCAAACCAGTAGATTGTAAGCCAGAATACAGGTCTGGAATATGGCGGAGTTGGCCCAAAAATCCTGTGTCAAAATGCTTCCAGAGGCCATCTGTCCCTTACACCACTCAATCCAGTTTTCACTGGCCCCCCGTTGGCAATAATACCTGTGGACGTCCCAGGGACTCAGGTTCATATTTGTTACATAACAAAAATAATCATACTCAGTCTTTGTAACGCTGAAAAAAAAGCAACTAAATTTGCTCTCTATTACTTGACGTACGGCCACAAACCGGCGGGGGTGTTTCCACCTCTCACATTTGTATGTGAATTCGGTCTTCTCATAGCCAGGTCTATTTTTAACCTTGTGCCATTTCTGAGCTTCTAAAAGCTGAGTGAGTCCTCGCATCTTAACCTTGATTAAGTACAAAGCATGAGCCTCTTCTAAGTAGTCTAAAAGTTCTCCATTAAAAAAGGCGGAATCTGCACGTACAATAATTTTCCAGACTCTCCTTGGAAGCTTGGCAAAGCACTCTTGCATAAACTCTACACAACCATTGGCTGAATAAGCATCTCCGGCTCTAAACCAGTTGTGAAGACATTCCCGCGTCTCAGCAATAAAGCAAAGGAGCGGATGATATCCCCTTTGTCCTGGCTTCTTGGGGTTGTAACCCTTCTCGGCACCTTCCTGTTTCCCATACACCCCACGCACTGTAGAGTCCAAATCTAAAGTGATGCGGCTAAACCATTTTTTACCCCAAACCTTTTTGCGCACTTTTGTTTCTACATCGGAGAGCTCATTGCAATGTCGGGGATTAAACAACTTAAAAACCCGATTTATGGTAGTATAGTCAGGAAACCTTTCCCATTTAAAAAGCGACCTCAATGCTAAATCAGATCTTAGGATAAATACATGGCTCATATGCTTAGCCCCAGCTAACACTGCCATCATCAAAATCATGATAATGTCGGAAACCTTATACTGTGCGGTAGCTCCCCGCTTAATAGTAATGTGTTGCTCAAGCATCTTGGGAAGCTTCAGTTTGTCAGCAAACAGGCCCAGCAATACCAGTCCGGCGTTGCCCGTAAGATTTTTTTCAGTGAACTTAACATGGAATCTACGCATAGAATCAGTGCCTCCTTCATACTTCCTATTTGAAACACTTTATACCATTAATTCACTATATTGTCAAGCTAAACATTATCTTATGATGCAAATTTTAGGTTATATATTTTTTAAGCATCGACAAATTTAGATCGTCTTCACATAAGGATAATCCAAAATTTTCTTATCTAAAGTAACTATAGTTATCCCTATAACTTTATATAATGTCTATCATATTGTTTTTCTTAAAAAAATTTTTCATCTATAATTTTTTTATAAAACTTCCCTCTTTCTCGCTCTTAATCTACTTTTATCTGTTTATGAATTCTAGGGCATAATGTCTCAATTATATCGAATTCTGCAGGATACTATAAAAGACAATTATATATACGGGCAGTCGCAACTATTATTTGATCTGCAGGATCTTTGTGAAAATTTCCAGGAAGTCTCGTCGATTCAATAGCTATCTTTGGCGAAAGTGATATAAGTTCAATACCTGGATAATTTAGTGCCTCGTCAAACCATTCTTCTAAAGAACACGGGAGAGCTAGCCGTTGATATTCTACCAATTTAGCGATTTCCCAACATGATATAGCGCTAACTCCTATAATTTCTGATTCCTGAGCAGCTATAGTTTCTCTTTGTATTTGTGTAAGTAAGTCAGGCTGATGAACCCACCAAATCCATATATGTGTATCAAGTATTATCATCGCAGCACTTCCCACTCATTTTGAGCTACACTTTCAAATGGTGCTTCATATTTTACAGGCTTGCCTCGTAAAGAATATTCCCTCCTCTCTTTTTTTATTACTCGATCACCTAAAATAATAATCCTTACTTTTTCACCCTTCTTAAATGGCACACCTTTTATTTTAACAACTCCTTTCTCAGAAACAGTTATTTCTGTACGATAAACTTTCACAATACTTTTCCTCCTTTTTCTTAAGGTGTCTATGATCTATTATCTATCTGAGTGTTATCTAATCATCCGCACCGTTCAACCCTTAAACTCATCCCTTTTGCTCCCATCAGCCTTCTAACCCTCAACTACTAAATATTTTGCAACCTCTTTAAAGAATACACATTTAACTCCCCAATTATGGGCACAAACTGACGCTCTCGCTTGCAACCAAGCAAATCTTTTATCTGAACAAAAATTTCCTGGAGAAATCTCTTGCTACCCAATACCCCCGCATCTGTAAAATACCTACATCTATACCTAAAAACCTCTGTGGTTTTTAATCTATAACCTTTTTTTCTCTCTTCTTCCACTATTTCTTTTGAAATTGCTGCCCCCTTACCAGCATCTATCGCTCCTGTCTCATACACAAATTCACGGTATTTCCTCACTATTTCCTTCTCATCCAATTCATTCCATTCCTTCATACCAAAATCCACACTTAATAAATTATCCTTGTTGTCTGACTGAATATGATAACCCAAGGAACACCACCTGTATTCCTCTGGCCTTTTTACAATCCCAGCTCGAACTGCATTTAAATCAACATACGCAAGTAAGTTTACTAGGGTAAGACCGTCTTCTACAATCAAACTCTTAAAACGCTCTCCCCACAAGGTCCCTCGCCGATTATACTTCTTATTAAAATACCTGCTAAATCCCTGTTTTATCTCCTTCACATACCACGACAAACTGCATAACTTCTTCTTAAACCTCTCAAATTCAATTTCAGAACCAATTTCTTTTGTCCCATACAATCTCTTATACCGCTCTCTTACATCTTCATCAAACACATCAGACTCAGGATACATCCTAACTACAAGATGAAAATGGTTGCCCATTATGGCAAATCCCAACACATCCACAAAAAATATTTTGCTCCATTTCTTTATAAGCTCAAGCATATATTCTTTGTCTTCATCTCTAAATGGCAAACCCTCCAAAGCTGTTCTGGATATTACATGATATACTGTAGGTTTATCTTCTTTTAAAAACCTCGCTATCCTTGGCATAACAAAACTCCTTATGTAAGTGTCTGTTATCTGTGGTCTGTAACTGATTTGGGGAAAAAGGTTTTTTGTTCAATGTTCTAGGTTCAAAGTTTTAGGTTCTAGGTTTTACATTTTTGAAACATAGAACGTTGAACTTTTAAAGTCAAGCATTATTCGCCTGTCCCTTTTTTTCTCATAAAAAAGAAAATTAAAAACAAATAAATTAGCTTCTTCATAAATCCCCTCCTATTTCAAAAAAATAGTTAATGAAACACTTTTCAGAAAAAACTTATGTTAAAGCAATTTTTAATTTATTTTCAAATTCTTCCAATGAATTAACTCGCATAGCTACCTTAAACAAACCTTTTACCACATCTCTACTATCGATTTCCTTGATCTTTTTTGCAATAGAGCGAGGTATGATCCCAAAACGCTCTTCTAAGGCATCTAACAACATTTCCTGGGCATCTAACAATAATCCTTGCTGAATCCCTTGTTGAATTCCTTCTTCAAAACCCTCTTTTTTTATTATTTCATATGCTGCTGACTCTATCATTATATCCCTCCTCCTCTTAATCAACTTAAGGGGTATCTCTTTGGATATTAAACCACTTAATATGGCCATACCTGTTAATAAATCTGACTTATACTCCCTGCTCTCTTCACTCTCATAAATCCCCCTCTCCGCTTCTTCTATTAATTCTTCGCCCCCTTTCATCAAAGGAACAAATGGATACAGACATCTAAACCCCTTTTTAACCACTTCTCTTGCTTCAACCTCATATAATTTTATTACCTTATACCTAAAATCTACCTCATTGTCATGATAATAATCTACCACCCCGTAACATCTCTTTAACTCTATCATTATTGTCTCTATCTCAAGACCTTCTTCTAAAATATGACGACATCTCGTCTCTAATGTCCTCACTGGCAAATAGCTTTTCCACTGCGTTATTAATTCTAATAACACTAGCTTCTCTGTTCCATCCTCAAAAAAGGCCCTTAAAACAAAATCTGACCTCCTGACCGATGCTGTCTCCTGGGGACGCACTTCTATTAACTCTGCATCCTTTACATTTAATCCACATAACTGACGCAACACCATATTCCTGCAATGGGTCAATATCACCTTTGACGCTATATCATATTGCATTTAAATTCCCCTTATATACCCTTCTTAAATCCTGCTCTAAACTCAAATTAAATTTTTTGCAACCTCAAAAAGTATTATAGTATCCTTCAGAACTTGATATAATAGGAACGATTTGATATAATGAATATTTATGAAAGGGGAACGTATTAAGGTTAAAAATGCAGAAGAGCTAAAGGAAAAATTAAAGGGTGAGAAGAAAGACAATATTTTGGTAAAACTTATTTTTCTAAATCTTATAAGAGAAGGGATAGATTTTGAAAAGGCGTGTAGCGGTTGTGGGATAGCCCAATCGACAGGATACTTATGGATAAGGGAATGGAACCAAGAGGGTTATAAAGGGATAAAAGGTAAAGGAAGAGGAAAAGGGGGAGGAAGGCCAAATAGGCTATCAGAGGAAGATTTAAAAAAGCTTAAGGAATTACTTAAAAAGAGAGCTTATTGGACTACAAAAGAAGTAAGGGCATTGATAAAAGATACTTTTGATATAGAATACTCCCAAGACCATGTAGTAAGGATATTGAGAGATAAGCTTAAGATGCATTTTTCTAAACCATATCCGATGGATTATAGGAAACCAAAAGATGGAGAGAAGATATTAGAGAATCAACTTCAACTTACTTTTTCTCTGTTAAAGGAGAAAGGATTTAAAGAAGAGGAGATAGCAATAGGTTTTATAGATGAAACAAGTCCGCAGAACACCGCCAATACAGTAAGGGTATGGAGTTTTGAGAAGACAAGAATTATAAAAAATACAACAAAGTTCAAGACAAACACAATAGGTTTTTATGCTATAAAAGGAGAAAGTGTAAAATCATTTTTAGAAGATTCAAAAGGCTTATCAATAGCTAAGTTTTTAGAAAAGATAAGAGAAGTAAATAAGAAATATAAAGCGATAGTAGCAATAATAGATAATTTTTCATCCCATAAGAGTAAAGTAGTAAGAGAGAAGGCATCTGAGTTAGATATTTATCTAGTCTATCTTCCCCCTTATTCACCAGAGTTAAATCCTATTGAGTATATCTGGAAAAGTATAAAAAGAGTGCTTTCATTAGTTTTTGTAAAAGATATAAAAGAGATGGAGGAGGTTATATCAGAAGCATGGAATAGGTTATGTAAAAAACTAAGTTTTGCTAAAAGTTGGATAGAAAAATTTTTAAAGGGCACCCCATATTATATGAAATTGTGCGGATAACTATAAAGGGTGAGAAGAAAGACAATATTTTGGTAAAACTTATTTTTCTAAATCTTATAAGAGAAGGGATAGATTTTGAAAAGGCGTGTAGCGGTTGTGGGATAGCCCAATCGACAGGATACTTATGGATAAGGGAATGGAACCAAGAGGGTTATAAAGGGATAAAAGGTAAAGGAAGAGGAAAAGGGGGAGGAAGGCCAAGTAGGCTATCAGAGGAAGATTTAAAAAAGCTTAAGGAATTACTTAAAAAGAGAGCTTATTGGACTACAAAAGAAGTAAGGGCATTGATAAAAGATACTTTTGATATAGAATACTCCCAAGACCATGTAGTAAGGATATTGAGAGATAAGCTTAAGATGCATTTTTCTAAACCATATCCGATGGATTATAGGAAACCAAAAGATGGAGAGAAGATATTAGAGAATCAACTTCAACTTACTTTTTCTCTGTTAAAGGAGAAAGGATTTAAAGAAGAGGAGATAGCAATAGGTTTTATAGATGAAACAAGTCCGCAGAACACCGCCAATACAGTAAGGGTATGGAGTTTTGAGAAGACAAGAATTATAAAAAATACAACAAAGTTCAAGACAAACACAATAGGTTTTTATGCTATAAAAGGAGAAAGTGTAAAATCATTTTTAGAAGATTCAAAAGGCTTATCAATAGCTAAGTTTTTAGAAAAGATAAGAGAAGTAAATAAGAAATATAAAGCGATAGTAGCAATAATAGATAATTTTTCATCCCATAAGAGTAAAGTAGTAAGAGAGAAGGCATCTGAGTTAGATATTTATCTAGTCTATCTTCCCCCTTATTCACCAGAGTTAAATCCTATTGAGTATATCTGGAAAAGTATAAAAAGAGTGCTTTCATTAGTTTTTGTAAAAGATATAAAAGAGATGGAGGAGGTTATATCAGAAGCATGGAATAGGTTATGTAAAAAACTAAGTTTTGCTAAAAGTTGGATAGAAAAATTTTTAAAGGGCACCCCATATTATATGAAATTGTGCGGATAACTATAAATTAAACACCCCTATCTTTAGAATAATCAATGATTTGAAATCCGTAATTCGATTGGTTATTGATGTGTTAACTATCAGTAAACATAGGCGGATATAATAATCCCTCTCTTCTCTATTCACGAATCACAAATCACGATTTACTATCCCCCACTTCCCTGCAACCGCTTAAGTGAATATACCTCAAAATCCCTAATCACTTGCACAAATTTCCGGTGTCTTTTTGAACCCAATAGGCCCTTTATCTCCTCAAAAACTTTCTCCTAAAATCTCTTACTCCCAAGCACCCCTGCATCTGTAAAATAACGGCATCTATATCTGAATAATTCTCGAAGTCTTAACTGAAAATTCTTCTTTCTCTCTGCATCTATTATCTCCTCATCTATGACTGCCCCCTTGCCTGCATCTATTGCCCCTGTCTCATATACAAATTCCCTGTATTTCTTCACTATCTCTTTCTCATCCAACTCATTCCATTCCTTCATTCCAAAATCAACACTTACTAAATTATCTTTATTACCAAACTGAATATGATATCCCAAGGAACACCATCTGTATTCTTCTGGCCTTTTTACTATACCAGCTCGAACTGCATTTAAATCAACATACGCAAGTAAATTAACAAGGGTAAGACCGTCTTCTACAATCAAACTCTTAAAACGCTCTCCCCACAAGGTCCCTCGCCGATTATACTTCTTATTATAATACCTGCTAAATCCCTGTTTTATCTCCTTCACATACCACGACAAACTGCATAACTTCTTCTTAAACCTCTCAAATTCAACTCCAGAACCAATCTCTTTTGTCCCATACAATCTATTATACCTCTCCCTTACATCTTCATCAGACACATCAGACTCAGGATACATCCTAACTACAAGATGAAAATGGTTGCCCATTATGGCAAATCCCAACACATCCACAAAAAATATCTTGCTCCATTTCTTTATAAGCTCAAGCATATATTCTTTGTCTTCATCTCTAAATGGCAAACCCTCCAAAGCTGTTCTGGATATTACATGATATACTGTAGGTTTATCTTCTTTTAAAAACCTCGCTATCCTTGGCATAACAAAACTCCTTATGTAAGTGTCTGGGACCTGTTATCTGTGGCAAATTTCGGGAAAAAGAATTCCTTCTTTAAGGTTCTAAGATTTTTTGAAGATAAAACGTTGAACGGGAAAAGTTAAGCATTATTCGCCTGTCCCCTTTTTTTCCTTTGCTATTTCATATGGAAGATAGCCAGACATAAAAATAGTCCTTTAAGTCATTTTAATCAGTTAACAATCTTCATTTATGCTATCTAAAAGTATAATAAAATGCAAATTAAGGCAGCTGAGATGCATGATACAGAACCAAAATAGCTCTCAGCTTTTGAAATTACCCTTGTCTCTTTACTTACTGTAGAATAATAAATATTAGCGGTTTGGCCATAAGGCTATGTAATAATTCAAAAATCAAGACCTGACCCCCAGCTCATTACTAATTAAACATACAAAGATTGTAATAATTCCTGTGTTCCTATGCAAATGTCAAATCCTTTACATTCTAAATATCTACATAGTTTTTTATCTCCTGTCCAAAGCTTAGCATCTAAAAATAAAGATAAAGCTACAAAAGGAGCATCTAATGGATCAATTATAGCAAGCTCATAGCTTTGTTTAAGTATTCGTTTGTCTATTTCCTTTAGAGAGATAAATTCTATTTGGTCTAAAACGATTCCTAAAAGCTCTAAAAGTTCTTCTTCTGAAAGAGAAGAATATTTCTGTATTTTCTCTTTATGTTTAAAAAGCTCTATAAAAACAAATGTTGGCCCAAAGAATTTACAATTTGCATTCATCAAAACTTTTATGTAAGGATTTCCTTTCTTCAATAGGGCAGAAAACAAAATATTAGCATCAACAACTATTCTATTTTTCATTTAATAATCTCTCCACTTCTTTTTTACCAGCTTCTTTAACACTTTTAGATATCTCTTCTATTTCTTCCTCGGAGGCTGTTGATTTATCTACTATTTCCAACGCTCGGACATATTTTAAAAATTTTCTTATTGTAGCATCTTTAAGAAAACTTTTAGGTAAATTGAAACTTACCAAATCATCTTTATACATAATTTTTACCATCATATGGTATACTCCTCTTCCTTAATATTTACTCAATTTATGCTGTCCTTTAGTAACCTCGCACCGCTCTTATACTACACACAATACTACACGGTCAATATTATAGGGTCAAGCCTTAGCGTGATAAGCTATTGATAAAACATTTGTATCTTGGCAGAGGCCGAAGCTCCAGGTAACTCCATTGCTGCTACCGCCAGAAAATAATTCGCTTTGCTTCTAATAGGCATTGTGCATTATTTGCATGTCCCCTTTTTCCCTCTTCTCTATTCACGAATCACAAATCACGATTTACTATCCCCCACTTCCCTGCAACCGCTTAAGTGAATATACCTCAAAATCCCTAATCACTTGCACAAATTTCCGGTGTCTTTTTGAACCCAATAGGCCCTTTATCTCCTCAAAAACTTTCTCCTAAAATCTCTTACTCCCAAGCACCCCTGCATCTGTAAAATAACGGCATCTATATCTGAATAATTCTCGAAGTCTTAACTGAAAATTCTTCTTTCTCTCTGCATCTATTATCTCCTCATCTATGACTGCCCCCTTGCCTGCATCTATTGCCCCTGTCTCATATACAAATTCCCTGTATTTCTTCACTATCTCTTTCTCATCCAACTCATTCCATTCCTTCATTCCAAAATCAACACTTACTAAATTATCTTTATTACCAAACTGAATATGATATCCCAAGGAACACCATCTGTATTCTTCTGGCCTTTTTACTATACCAGCTCGAACTGCATTTAAATCAACATACGCAAGTAAATTAACAAGGGTAAGACCGTCTTCTACAATCAAACTCTTAAAACGCTCTCCCCACAAGGTCCCTCGCCGATTATACTTCTTATTATAATACCTGCTAAATCCCTGTTTTATCTCCTTCACATACCACGACAAGCTGCATAACTTCTTCTTAAAACTCTCAAAGTTGGTTCCAGAACCAACTTCTTTTGCTCCATACAATCTCTTATACCGCTCCCTCACATCCTTATCACACACATCAGACTCAGGATACGTCCTAACTACAAGATGAAAATGATTTCCCATTATGGCAAATCCCAACACATCCACAAAAAATATCTTGCTCCATTTCTTTATAAGCTTAAGCATATATTCTTTGTCTTCATCTCTAAATGGCAAACCCTCCAAAGCTGTTCTGGATATTACATGATATACAGTAGGCTCATCTTCTTTTAAAAACCTCGCTATCCTTGGCATAACAAAACTCCTTAGGTAAGTGTCTGTTACCTGGTATCTGTGGCAGATCTCGGGAAAAAAATTCTTCTTTAATGTTCTAAGTTTTTTTGAAGATAAAACGTTGAACGAGAAAAGTCAAGCATTATTCGCCTGTCCCCTTTTTCTATTTATAATAAATATTTATAATAAATGTATTACTTTACAATTAAGTAATACATGTTAAAGAGGTAAGACATGCTTACAGTAAAGATTACAAAGAAAGGTCAGGTAACTATACCAGCTAAATTTAGGAAAAAACTTAACACTGATATTGTAAAGATAAAAATGGAAGGAGGTAAAGTAATTATAGAGCCGTATAGAAAACTTGGAGGTATTTTCCATAAATATGCCATAAAGGGCAAATCTATAGAAGAAATAATAAAAATGGAAAAGGAAGCTTTTATCAATGCAATCAAAGAAAAACACAATAGCAATAGACGCTAATATAATTCTGAGATACCTGCTAAAAGATAGCGAAGCGCTTTATTCTCTTGCAAACAACTTTTTTGAAGCTGTTTTTTCTGGTGAGAAAATAGCCTATGTCCTCCAATCCATTTTAGCAGAAGTAATTTATGTGCTTATAAAATTCTATAAGGTAGAAAAAGAGCAGGTTGTAGAAGTTTTAGAAGAATTTTTAAGTAATAAAAACATAAAGGTACAGGACAAAGATGTAACCATAACCGCTATTCATCTATTCAAAACTATCAATATTGATTTTGTAGACTGTTTATTGTGTGCTTACAGTAAAAAGATGGAAATATTCTCCTTTAATAAGAAGCTAAACAAATGTAGCGAAGAGTTAAAAAGAGTTCCCAACATCCGCGATTGATTTTTGGGAAAAGGGCATTTTGACAAGCAAATAAGTGGAAATTAGAAGATATCCTGCCCCCAGGGCAGGATACCTGTGTCCTTCTTGTAATATCATACTGTAATGTTTGTCAACCCCCTTAAGTTATTTTTTTCTATTTGGCTTTGAGCAGAAGTTTTATCAAAATTATTACCAGGAGGCTGCTTAATGACCTCTACTTTAAAATGGGTTAAAATATGTCCACCCTGGAAGGGAGCACTACATCTACCCCTCACCGAGAATTGCTGCGTCAAATTAATGGATGTTGACAAATTAAATGAGATGAGTAACACTTTTAATACAAAAATAAAAAGAGGTTAAAAAATGAGTGTAACTACTGTTAGACTCCCTGATCAATTAAATTTTAGGCTCTCCAGGCTTGCTCAAGCCACTAAAAGGCCCATAAGTTATTTTATCCGAGAAGCTCTGGAAAGAGTAATTGAGGATATGGAAGATGCTTATCTTGCTGAAACTGAATATGAAGAATTTTTAAGAAGCGGAGAACAGGCTGTATCCATTGAAGAAATGGAGAAAAAACTTGGCCTGGAAGATTAAGTTCATCCCTAAAACAGAGAAACAATTGCGAAAAATTCCCGCCCAGGACGTAAAAAAGATTTTTGATTTTTTGAAAAAACAAGTAGCCAAAGATCCAAGAGCTATAGGAAAGCCTTTGAAAGGAGAGTTAAGAGAATTTTGGCGATATAGAGTGGGAAATTATAGAATACTTGCAAAAATCAAAAATAATCAGTTGATTGTTCTGATTGTTAAAGTTGGTCATAGGAAAGATGTCTATCGTTGATTAGCCTAACTCAAAAATATATAGTTGATGTTTAAAAAATATGCTTTTCCCTTGAAATGTGTATTATTTGCATGTCCCCTTTTTCCTCTTTTATATAAGTGTCTGTGACCTGTTATCTGTGGTCTGTAACTGATTTGGGGAAAAAGGTTTTTTGTTCTATGTTCTAGGTTCAAAGTTTTAGGTTCTAGGTTTTACATTTTTGAAACATTGAACATAGAACGTTGAACGTTGAACTTTTAAAGTCAAGCATTATTCGCCTGTCCCTTTTTCTGTCCATAAAAGGTAAAGTCCTGGACAAATGTTGCCTGAGGCAGCAAATGGATGTCTGGCTATTAATGTGCCAAAAGTGCACTTAATAATTAATTAGCCATAAGTACTGGATTAAAAAGACTGGCAAAAAAATATACTCTAAAAACGCCACCTGGAAAGTTTACTGGGAGGGTGCAGGGAAAACTCCGTCTTCCCTCTTGACATACTTATCATGGATGTCCCCTTTTTCTTTTTCCTATTGTCCTTCTCAGAATCCGCCTAATAAATCCATTCCTTAGAAAGAAGAAATTTATATGCTGGGACCACATAAATCCTAATATGTTGTTCAACTAATTCTTCCTCATCATCAAAGGTTATAATAAAACCTTTCTTTAAATTAAAATACTTGCAACATCCTATTAGACCATTAATTTCTCTTTTCTTTGTTTTGCTGTCTGTAAGGTCATAACAAACCTGAATAATTATTCTATCATCAACAACAAAGTCGCATTCCCTTTTTTCTTTAAAAAAGGTAATTTTTTTACCTTGCACCAGCAGTTCATGCCATACCAAATTTTCCAATAAAGATCCAAAATTGCTTTTGTCAAAAGCTCTTATAGAATTTAGCAAACCATTATCTATAAAATAGACTTTTTTTTCTCCTAACTCAGATTTTATTACAGAACCATAATGTTTTTTAACTAATCCAATCAAAAAACACGTGTCCATATACTCTAGATAATCATACAGAGTGTTTTTGCTAATCTTTATTCCCTGAGATTTTAGTTCATTGTATATCTTATTTACAGATAATGCATTGGTCACATTCTCGGCCAATCTTTTTATAAAATACTTTAGAACAAAAGGTTCTTTTATACTGTATCTTTCTACTATATCCCTATATATCATAACATTGAAATATTCTTGTAAAGAAAGAAGTTTTAATTCTTTCTCCATTAAAGCAATCTCAGGAAATCCTCCATACACCAAAAACTCTTCAAACAATTTAAACAACACGGCCTTTTTTTTGCTGTTGTAAAAATCAACTTTACAGTCAAACTCAACATTCTTAAATCTTATAAACTCATCAAATGTTAAGGGATTAACCCTGTATTTTAATGTCCTTCCTCTCAAAGATGTTGCAATTTCATCTCCTAGCAGCTTTGAATTTGACCCTGTTATAAATATATTTTTTGTTATTGTATCATATATTCTCCTAATAAACTTTTCCCAGCCATCAACATTTTGTACCTCATCAAAAAAGAAATAGTTTTTTTTCAAATCTATTTCAGGATATAATTCCCTATAGGCTTGCAATATCAAATCTAAATCTTCTTTTTTTACATCAATCCTCTCATCTTCAAAATTGATATATATACATCTCTTTTTATCTACTCCTGCGTGGAAGAGTTTTTGAATGGTTTTAAATAAAAGATAAGTTTTCCCCGACCTTCGAGGCCCAACAACAGATATAATCTTGTTTGAGTTCAAAGGCAGTTCAATTTTTCTCTCAATAACCACAGGTAAATCCCAAGAGTGAAATTCAACTATGATTGATTTTAGAATATCTTTCTTTTTCATAAGGAAAATTTAAAAGATATTTTTCCTTTTTTCAAGGAAAAATATCAAAAAAACATCTCATTTTTTGATATTTTAACAAAAAATGAGAAAAAGGAAAGCTATAGCAAAACGCTATACTAACTCTTTAAAATTTTTGTCTTGATCTTTGGGGAGCACCTCAGATGTCACATTTTTGTCCATGATTATAAGTTCAAAAGTATAAAATAAAAGTAACAACCACATTCGGAATTAGGAAGGAAGGATATTTTTTTAATAATTACAAGATAATAAAGTCAAGCATTATTCACCTGTTTAAATATATAAGTATCGGAAATTGCTGCCCCATAAATTTAGATCGTCTTCACATAAGGATAATCCAAAATTTTCTTGTCTAAAGTAACTAAAGGACAATTATATATACGGGCAGTCGCAACTATTATTTGATCTGCAGGATCTTTGTGAAAATTTCCAGGAAGTCTCGTCGATTCAATAGCTATCTTTGGCGAAAGTGATATAAGTTCAATACCTGGATAATTTAGTGCCTCTTCAAACCATTCTTCTCCTCCTTCATTCCAAAATCAACACTTAATAAATTATCTTTATTACCAGACTGAATATGATATCCCAAGGAACACTACCTGTATTCTTCTGGCCTTTTTACTATACCAGCTCGAACTGCATTCAAATCCACATACGCCAATAAGTTTACCAAAGTCAGTCCATCTTCTAATATCAAACTCTTAAATCTATCCCCCCACAATGTCCCCCGCCTCCCATATTTCTTATTAAACCTCTCAAATTCAATTCCAGAACCAATCTCTTTTGTCCCATACAATCTCTTATACCGCTCCCTTACATCTTCATCACACACATCAGACTCAGGATACGTCCTAACTACAAGATGAAAATGATTTCCCATTATGACAAAACCCAAAACATCCACAAAAAATATCTTGCTCCATTTTTTTATAAGCTCAAGCATATATTCTTTGTCTTCATCTTTAAATGGCAAACCCTCCAAAGCTGTTCTGGATATTACATGATATACAGTAGGCTCATCTTCTCTTAAAAACCTTGCTATCCTTGGCATAACAAAACTCCTTATGGAAGTGTCTGTTATCTGTGGTCTGTAACTGATTTGGGGAAAAAGGTTTTTTGTTCAATGTTCTAGGTTCAAAGTTTTAGGTTCTAGGTTTTACATTTTTGAAACATAGAACATAGAACGTTGAACGTTGAACTTTTAAAGTCAAGCATTATTCGCCCGTCCCCTTTTTTGTCCATAAGTACTAGATTAAAAAGACTGGCAAAAAATATACTCTAAAAACGCCACCAGGAAGGTTTACTGGGAGGGTGCTGGGAAAACTCCGTCTTCCCTCTTGACATACTTATCATGGATGTCCCTTTTTTTCTATAAAAAAGAAAATTAAAAACAAATAAATTAGCTTCTTCATAAATCCCCTCCTATTTCAAAAAAATAGTTAATAAAACACTTTTCAGAAAAAAACTTATGTTAAAGCAATTTTTAATTTATTTTCAAATTCTTCCAATGAATTAACTCGCATAGCTACCTTAAACAAACCTTTTACCACCTCTCTACTATCTATTTCCTTGATCTTTTTTGCAATAGAGCGAGGTATGATCCCAAAACGCTCTTCTAAGGCATCTAATAACATTTCCTGGGCATCTAACAATAATCCTTGTTGAATCCCTTGCTGAATCCCTTGCTGAATCCCTTGTCGAATCCCTTGCTGAATCCCTTGTTGGATTCCTTGTTGGATTCCTTCTTCAAAACCCTCTTTTTTTATTATTTCATATGCTGCTGATTCTATCATTATATCCCTCCTCCTCTTAATCAACTTAAGGGGTATCTCTTTGGATATTAAGCCACTCAATATGGCCATACCTGTTAATAAATCTGACTTATACTCCCTGCTCTCTTCACTCTCATAAATCCCTCTCTCTGCTTCTTCTATTAATTCTTCGCCCCCTTTCATCAAAGGAACAAATGGATACAGACATCTAAGACCCTTTTTAACCACTTCTCTTGCTTCAACCTCATATAATTTTATCACCTTATACCTAAAATCCACCTCATTGTCATGATAATAATCTACCACTCCGTAACATCTCTTTAACTCTATCATTATTGTCTCTATCTCAAGACCTTCTTCTAAAATATGACGACATCTCGTCTCTAATGTCCTCAATGGCAAATAGCTTTTCCACTGGGTTATTAATTCTAATAACACTAGCTTCTCTGTTCCATCCTCAAAAAAGGCCCTTAAAACAAAATCTGATCTCCTGACTGATGCTGTCTCCTGGGGACGCACTTCTATTAACTCTGCATCCTTTATATTTAATCCACATAACTGACGCAACACCATATTCCTGCAATGAGTCAATATCACCTTTGACGCTATATCATATTGCATTTAAATTCCCCTTATATAGTCTCCTTAAATCCTGCTCTAAACTCAAATTAAATTTTTTGCAACCTCAGAAAATATTAAATTAAACACCTCTATCTTTGGAGTAATCAATGATTTGAGATTAGTAATTCGATTGATTATATTTATGTGTTAACTATCAGTAAATATAGGCGGATATAATAATCCCTCTCTTCCATATTCACGAATCACAAATCACGATTCACTATCCACTGCTTCCCTGCAACCTCTTGAGCGAATACACCCCAAAATCCCTAAGTACTGGCACAAACTTTCTATCCTTTTTTGAACCCAACAAATCTTTCATCTCCCAAAAAACTCTCTGCACAAAATTCTTATATCATTTGCCTTTGGAAAAGACATATTATAAAATAAAAGGCCTCCAGTTTCAGATGAGAGGGTTAGTGATGTCTAAGAGGATGAATATAGAATGGCGAGAGGGGGAAAAGGAATTATTGGAATTGTATAAAAGAGAACAAGATGTTGAGATACGTTCTCGATTGCATGCATTTTGGCTTTTGAGGAAAGGGTATTCAGTAGCAGAGGTGAAAAAAGTTTTAGGTATACATGAACGAACGCTTCGACGTTGGATAGCATGGTATAGGGCAGGGGGTATAGAAGAAGTGAGGCGACGAAAGAAAGGAGGGCGACAGGGGAGAGAATGCTGGTTGAGTGCAGAGCAAAAGGAGCAATTGAAAGCTAAGGCAGCAGAAAGAGTCTTTAAAACGATACAAGATGCTGTAGAGTGGGTAGCGAAAGAGTTCAAAGTCAAATACAGCTACTGGGGGATGCGATCGTTGTTTGTTCGGCTTGGTATCAAGAAGAAAGTTCCAAGGCCGAAAGCAGAAAAAGCCTGTGCCGAGGCACAAAAGGAGTGGAAAAAAGGGGGCTTGCTTCAGCTCTTAGGGAGTATGGGATAACAGGGGAGAAGAAAGTTGTATGGGCAGATGAGATGCGGATAGGGCTTCGAGGACAGGTAAGGAAAGTGTGGGCACCAAGAGGGGTAAAGGTAGAGCAAAAAGTACAAATTGATTACAAGTGGACATATCTGGCCTTAGGGGTAGATGTTATGGGAGGTGGTCTTGAGTGGTGTTGGATAGAGAGTATGAAAGGAGAGGATGTAGCCAAAGCAGTTCAAAGATGGCAAGATAAAAAGATAGAAGCAGTTATATGGGACAGAGCCAGGAGCCATAATTCACAGCCTGTAAAGGAAGTAGGTTTAACCTTGATTCAACAGCCGCCTTATTCTCCAGAGCTGAACCCTGCTGAGAGAGTATTTGAAGAAGTGCGTCGCCAAGTAGAGGGAAAGATTTATTCTGACCTGGAAGCTAAAAAACGTGCTGTCGAAGAAGTGCTTAAAAACCTTGCATCGTATCCTGATAAAGTGAAAAGATTAACATGCTGGAATTGGATTATGAATGCATTTCAGTCTCTTTCAAATATGACTTTACCATGAGCAATTGGTATTACTTCCAAGTACCCCCGCATCTGTAAAATACCTGCATCTATACCTGAAAATTTCTGCCTTTTTCAACCTGAAACCTTTCTTCCTCTCTTCTTCCACTATTTCCTCTGAAATCACTGCCCCCTTGCCTGCATCTATTGCCCCTGTCTCATATACAAATTCACGATATTTCCTCACTATCTCATGCTCATCAAACTCATTCCACTCCTTCATTCCAAAATCAACACCTAATAAATCATTTCTATTTCCTGACTGGATATGATAGCCCAAAGAACACCACCTGTATTCTTCTGGCCTTTTTACTATACCAGCTCGAACTGCATTTAAATCAACATACGCAAGTAAATTAACAAGAGTAAGACCGTCTTCTACAATCAAACTCTTAAAACGCTCTCCCCACAACGTCCCTCGCCGATTATACTTCTTATTAAAATACCTGCTAAATCCCTGTTTTATCTCCTTCACATACCACGACAAACTGCATAACTTCTTCTTAAAACCGGTGAATGTCAGTAAAGATGTCACCAAAAGTTATTTTATTTTTTCCCATCAAGCAACCTTTTTAAGATGTTGTTTAGTTCCTGGATTGAGATCAACACTTAAAATAGGATCCCAATTCCGGATGTTTCCAGACCACCGCTCTGGATGTTTAGAACGGGCTTTTTTGTATACCTCTTTACGCTTGGCTAAAATCTCAATATCCAAGCCTAAGTGTCTCTGCTCAGGCGTAACAAACTTAATTTTGCTGTGATAATGTTTAAAATTATACCAATTAACAAATTCAAGACACCAATTCCTGGCTTCTTCCAGACTAGAAAATCTACATGGATACTCAGGACAATATTTTACTGTTTTAAAAAGGGACTCTATGTATGGATTATCATCACTAACATGAGGGCGACTAAAAGATGGCACTATCCCTAAATTCTGCATAGTAGCTAACATGCTTGAGCCTTTCATAGGCTTACCATTGTCTGAATGAATCACAAGCCCTTGTCCTGTAATATTTTCACAAAGCAAAGCTCTATTTAGTACTTTTGTTGCCAAGTCACTTTTTTGTTCTGAATATACCTCCCATCCTACTATCTTACGGCTATAAATATCTATGTACATGTATAAATAAAAAAACATGCCTTGGATTAATGTAGGAAGATAAGTGATATCCCAACTCCAAATCTGATTCGGCCCTGAAGCTCTATAATGTTTAGGTTTGGAATATGTCTTGGGTTTAGACCTTTGCCTGTGTGTCAATTGACCTGCTTCTCTGAGTACACGGTAAAAAGTACTTTCTGATGCAATATATTGCCCTCTGTCAGCTAACATGGGTACAATCTTATTGGGGGATAACTCTTTGAAGGTCTCTGAATTACAAATAGATAAGATCTTTTTTCTTTCTTGCTCAGACAACTTGTTAGCTGGCTTCCTGGGGACATCTTTTCTCTTATCTTCCAAAGTCCCTGCACTCTTCCATCGTTGGTAAGTCCTTATTGAAATCCCAATAAGATCACATGCTTTTTTCAAACTACACCCCTCTTTTTTGGCTTGTGTTATAGCTTTGTAAGCATATTCTTTTTGTTGTAACTCTATCTTTCGTCCTCTTGCTCCTCCAAGAAATTTTCCCATTTTTTTTTAAGCACCAATAAAGCCGTTGTCTCTGCTATAGTCTTGTCCTTTCGCCGTATTTCCCTTTCTAACTTGCAAATCTTCTGTTTTAATCTTTTCTCTTTTTTCTTGAATTCCTTATTAGAACGGTTATCAATATTTTCCAGACAGGCCTGTTTCCATTTCTCCAATGTACTCGGATATATGCCTTTTTCCCTACAAAACCTGGACACCTCAATCTCACTCATTGAGGCACATTGAAAAAGTAAATTAAGTTTTTCTTCAGCTGAAAATTTTTTATTCATTGTTTTTCCTTTTTGAGCGTTAATTTTCCATGTCATCACTGTACTATAGGGGATATTATTCTCTCTTGCAATAGCAGCAACTGTTTTTGAAGTGGTTAAAATTTGCTTAAGCACACTTTCTTTAACATCTTCAGGATAAAACATAATAAAAGACTCCTTTTCGCCCAGGTTAAAATTTTCCCTTCCCCCTAGGGGGAAGGATGATAAGATAGGAGCTCAAGAAAAGAACCCCCTTTCTTATCTCACTAAGGCGACATCTTTCCTGAGACATTGGGAAACTCTCAAATTCAAATCCAGAACCAATTTCTTTTGCTCCATACAATCTCTTATACCGCTCCCTCACATCCTTATCAGACACATCAGACTCAGGATACGTCCTAACTACAAGATGAAAATGATTTCCCATTATGGCAAATCCCAACACATCCACAAAAAATATCTTGCTCCATTTCTTTATAAGCTCAAGCATATATTCTTTGTCTTCATCTCTAAATGGCAAACCCTCCAAAGCTGTTCTGGATATTTCATGATATACAGTAGGCTCATCTTCTTTTAAAAACCTCGCTATCCTTGGCATAACAAATCTCCTTATGGAAGTGTCTGTTATCTGTGGTCTGGGGCTGATTTCGGAAAAAAGGGGTTTTTGTTCTATGTTCTAGGTTCAAAGTTTTAGATTCTAGGTTTTACATTTTTGAAACATTGAACATTGAACGTTGAACTTTGAAAGTCAAGCATTATTCGCCTGTCACCTTTTTCCGTCACCTTTTTCCTTTATTAATGCACATAAAGTAATATTTTTTTACAGTCTTCCTGCCGGACCTCTCGAAAGGGACTGTATGATCCGGTAAAACGGAGATATACCTATCGTCTGTTTAGAGGCCGGCAGGTTTTACCCAAACTTAATCTTCTGCGATGGCAACAAAAAAACATTTGTCCAATAAAAGGTAAAGTCCTGGACAAATGTTGCCTGAGGCAGCAAATGGATGTCTGGCTATTAATGTGCCAAAAGTGCACTTAATAATTAATTAGCCATAAGTACTGGATTAAAAAGACTGGCAAAAAATATACTCTAAAAACGCCACCAGGAAGGTTTACTGGGAGGGTGGTGGGAAAACTCCGTCTTCCCTCTTGACATACTTATCATGGATGTCCCCTTTTTCTCTCTTTATAAGAAGGGAGTGGATGAGTAAATGCGTATATGCGTGGATGCTTCATCTCGTTTTTATATACCATGCGTAAAGTTTCTTTATTCCTTCCTCAAGAGGAACTGTGTGGTGCCAGCCAAGAGAATTCAGTCTAGAGACATCGGTCACTTTTCGGGGAGTGCCATCGGGCTTTGAAGTATTAAAGTATATCTCACCTTTAAAACCTATAATATCTCTTATAAGATAGGCTAAATCTCGTATTGTTATTTCTTCACCTGTACCAATATTAAGATGAACATTCCGTATCTCCTTCCCTTTCATTACAAACGAAATAGGCGTACACGAAGTATTTTTTAGTGGAGGGAACTCTGGATATATCAATCTAACAATATCCCAAAAATCAATGTTTTCCATCAAGAAGATACAAGCATCTGCCATGTCCTCTGACCAGAGAAATTCTCTTTTCGGTTTTCCGGTTCCCCAAACTTCCACTTTAACCGTCGAGTCACTAATCTTCTTTATCCCGTATTTTTCAAGAACCTTTAATATATCCTCCTCAGATCTAGAACCTTCCACACCTTCTATTGGTAACTTACTTAAATTTTCTCTGATAAGTTCCCAATTATTGTTCTCAAGAGCCTTTGCCAGGTGTATTTTTCTAACAAGGGCCGGGAGGACGTGAGACTTTTCAAGATCAAAATTATCGTTGAAACCGTAAAGGTTTGTGGGCATAACCGAGATGAAATTCGTTCCGTACTGCAGATTATAGCTTTCGCACATCTTCATACCTGCTATTTTGGCTATGGCATAGGGCTCGTTGGTATATTCAAGCTCCCCTGTCAGGAGATATTCTTCTTTCATAGGTTGGGGACAATCTCTTGGATATATACATGTGCTACCTAAGAAGAGAAGTTTGTTTACGCCGTGGAGATAACTTTGATGTATTATATTATTTTGAATCTGGAGGTTTTGATAGATAAAATCTGCCCGGTAAATATTGTTGGCCCATATGCCACCAACTTTAGCCGCAGCCAAGAAGACGTATTCTGATCTTTCTTTCTCAAAAAAATTCTTTACTTCTGCCTGATTAGTTAAATCAAGCTGTAGAAACCTTATGTAACCTTTTTCAATATGTTCCTCATAACCACTGTATAACGATTCTGGATTCCTCGAAAAGTAAGAGCCGAGTATATTCTTGTAGCCCTTATCAAGGAGTTTTCTTACGATAGCACTCCCTACAAGCCCACTTGCCCCAGCAACAAAAATTTTGCTGGTTTTATTCATTGGTTATCTCCTGTAATTTTTTATTTCTCTTTTTTTCTATACTAACTTTTAACCTTTTTCCACTCCAATTTATCAAAAAATAAAAATTGACCTAAAATTTGCATCATAAGATAATGTTTAGCTTGACAATATAGTGAATTAATGGTATAAAGTGTTTCAAATAGGAAGTATGAAGGAGGCACTGATTCTATGCGTAGATTCCATGTTAAGTTCACTGAAAAAAATCTTACGGGCAACGCCGGACTGGTATTGCTGGGCCTGTTTGCTGACAAACTGAAGCTTCCCAAGATGCTTGAGCAACACATTACTATTAAGCGGGGAGCTACCGCACAGTATAAGGTTTCCGACATTATCATGATTTTGATGATGGCAGTGTTAGCTGGGGCTAAGCATATGAGCCATGTATTTATCCTAAGATCTGATTTAGCATTGAGGTCGCTTTTTAAATGGGAAAGGTTTCCTGACTATACTACCATAAATCGGGTTTTTAAGTTGTTTAATCCCCGACATTGCAATGAGCTCTCCGATGTAGAAACAAAAGTGCGCAAAAAGGTTTGGGGTAAAAAATGGTTTAGCCGCATCACTTTAGATTTGGACTCTACAGTGCGTGGGGTGTATGGGAAACAGGAAGGTGCCGAGAAGGGTTACAACCCCAAGAAGCCAGGACAAAGGGGATATCATCCGCTCCTTTGCTTTATTGCTGAGACGCGGGAATGTCTTCACAACTGGTTTAGAGCCGGAGATGCTTATTCAGCCAATGGTTGTGTAGAGTTTATGCAAGAGTGCTTTGCCAAGCTTCCAAGGAGAGTCTGGAAAATTATTGTACGTGCAGATTCCGCCTTTTTTAATGGAGAACTTTTAGACTACTTAGAAGAGGCTCATGCTTTGTACTTAATCAAGGTTAAGATGCGAGGACTCACTCAGCTTTTAGAAGCTCAGAAATGGCACAAGGTTAAAAATAGACCTGGCTATGAGAAGACCGAATTCACATACAAATGTGAGAGGTGGAAACACCCCCGCCGGTTTGTGGCCGTACGTCAAGTAATAGAGAGCAAATTTAGTTGCTTTTTTTTCACCGTTACAAAGACTGAGTATGATTATTTTTGTTATGTAACAAATATGAACCTGAGTCCCTGGGACGTCCACAGGTATTATTGCCAACGGGGGGCCAGTGAAAACTGGATTGAGTGGTGTAAGGGACAGATGGCCTCTGGAAGCATTTTGACACAGGATTTTTGGGCCAACTCCGCCATATTCCAGACCTGTATTCTGGCTTACAATCTACTGGTTTGGATGATGTGGCTCAACGATGAAGATGGTTTTAGAGAAGAGCCCAACACAATCCGCATGTTTCTAATCCATGTTCCAGCTCGGCTGATGCATGCGGGACGACAATGGTTCCTTCGATTATCGAGGGATTATTTTTTCAAAGAACGTTGGATAAAGATAGAAAATTCCATCCGGTCATTACAATTTGCTTAATCTTTTTTTGAGAGTATCCTCCAAAATAGGATTTTGCGTAAGTCCATGTGCAGTGGTGTGCCTTTACACACCCGTAAAGAGTGCCACTGACCGCAGCTTCTACCTGAAAAAGCCTTCCAAGTCACAATGAGGGAGACATATCCTTTAACATAACAGCTCCATATCTAGGTATCTCTGTCCAGAACAATCAGTTGCTTACGATTGAACTGTAATTGCAGATTTTAGGATTGATTAAATCCTTTAGAAACCAGAGGTTCTTGAAGTTTCTTATCTCCTGTCCACAAATAAGCACCTAATTCCATTGTTAAAGCAACAAATACTGTATCTTTCTCATCCACATCATGACATAGTTCAAAAGCTTTTTTCAAAATCTCTGGAGAAATTAAGTCTTCATTGTAAAAATTTATCAATTTCAATAATTTGTAAAAGGTTATTAAAATTTCATTTTCCGTTAACTTTGAATATTTCAATATTTTCTCTTTGTTTTTAAAAAGCTCCACTATTGCGAAACGACAAGAAAAAAATTCTATCTCTTCTGACAAGAATAAGAAATCCCTTTCTTTACTCTTATGCTTTAGCAATACAGAAAACATAATATTTGTATCAACAACTACTTTCATTTTTTATTCTCTTCAAAATATTTTTTTTATTTTCTTCCCACCACTTTTCTTTAATTTCCTCTGAAAGCCTCCATGCATCCTCTTCAGAAAGTTTACTTTTTAGAGCTATTTTTTCCATTTCAAGTAATTCTATAAAACGCTGCACATACTTGGAAGACATTAAATTTTTTGGAAAACATAAAATCACATTGTCATTGTTAATCTCAATTTTTATCATCTCTAATTTTTCTCCTTTTTTCTAAAGTGTCTGTGGTCAGTAAATCACTCCTACCAATCAAACACACTAACCACTGACTCTATCCCCCTCTACAACTTCTACAACATTTACAACCTCTAACCTTAAGGCTCTCACTCCTCACACCTTCTTACCCTATATCCCCCGTTTTTGAGGTACACTTCCTTCTTGGCCAGTTCAAGGTCCGCGAAAACCATATCCCTTATGAGATCTTCTAAAGTATGCTTTGGCCTCCAGCCGAGTTTTTCCCTGGCCTTCGTGGCATCGCCTATGAGGATATCTACCTCCGTGGGGCGGAAGTACCGAGGATCAACCTCTATCACCACATCTCCTTTCTTAACTCCAGAACTACCTCCTACAACCTCTAGAGCTTCTACAACATCTAAAACTTTCTTCACCACCCCTTTTCCCTGCCATTCGATCTCCAGGCCTATGGCCTATAAGCTTGAAGGCCTTTTCCGCAAATTCTCTTACGGAATGGGTTTCCCCTGTAGCCAAAACGTAATCATCCGGCTCAGGCTGTTAGAGCATCAGCCACATGCCATCTACATAGTCTTTGGCATGTCCCCTTTGTCACTAACGACTTTTTTAAAAATCCCATAATTTCAAGGTGTTTTAAAAAGGACTTAGAACATAGTGCATCACAACAATATTGAAAAGTCCTATCTCCTCATCCATCAAGGCTTAACCCTCATAACTCAAGAACTTGCAATGATTTAAGCTTCTCTAAAAAACGTAAATTTTTTTCACGTTTTTAAAGAGAAAAGCTTAACTCACTATCTACTATATTTAAACCACAAAGCTCTCTTAAAACCGGACCTCGACAATGGGTTAATATTACTTTGGATGCTATATCATACTGCATGGAAGGTTCCTCTTATATAAATAACTCATACAATTTTGATGTAAATCTAAATATTTTGCAACCTCTTTAAAGAATACAACTTTAATTCTCCAATTACTGGCACGAATTGACGTTCTCGCTTACAACCAAGCAAATCTCTTATCTGAACAAAAATTTCCTGGAGAAATCTCTTGCTACCCAATACCCCCGCATCTGTAAAATACCTGCATCTATACCTGAAAACTTCTGCCTTTTTCAACCTGAAATCTTTCTTCCTCTCTTTTTCCACTATCTCCTCTGAAATCACTGCCCCCTTGCCTGCCTCTATCGCTCCTGTCTCATATACAAATTCCCTGTATTTCCTCACTATCTCTTTCTCATCAAACTCATTCCATTCTTTCATTCCAAAATCAACACTTAATAAATTATCTTTATTACCAGACTGAATATAATATCCCAAGGAACACCACCTGTATTCCTCTGGCCTTTTTACTATACCAGCTCGAACTGCATTTAAATCAACATACGCAAGTAAATTAACAAGGGTAAGACCGTCTTCTACAATCAAACTCTTAAAACGCTCTCCCCACAACGTCCCTCGCCGATTATACTTCTTATTATAATACCTGCTAAATCCCTGTTTTATCTCCTTCACATACCACGACAAGCTGCATAACTTCTTCTTAAAACTCTCAAAGTTGGTTCCAGAACCAATTTCTTTTGCTCCATACAATCTCTTATACCGCTCCCTCACATCCTTATCAGACACATCAGACTCAGGATACGTCCTAACTACAAGATGAAAATGATTTCCCATTATGGCAAATCCCAACACATCCACAAAAAATATCTTGCTCCATTTTTTTATAAGCTCAAGCATATATTCTTTGTCTTCATCTCTAAATGGCAAACCCTCCAAAGCTGTTCTGGATATTACATGATATACAGTAGGCTCATCTTCTTTTAAAAACCTTGCTATCCTTGGCATAACAAAACTCCTTATATAAGTATATAAGTGTCTGTGACCTGTTATCTGTGGCAAATTTCGGGAAAAAGAATTTCTTCTTTAATGTTCTAAGTTTTTTTGAAAATAAAACGTTGAACGGGAAAAGTCAAGCATTATTCGCCTGTCCCCTTTTTTTGATTCTCTTCCATCGTTGGTAAGTCCTTATTGAAATCCCTGGGAGAAAAATTGAAAGATGAAAAGAAAAAGAGTTTATTTGATGCCTTTACCTTAGTTGGTAAAGATATTGAAGAGGCAGATGTGGAATATGCCTTTGAAGTTCAAAGAGAAGTACTGGTTGAAAATGACTAAAAAAGTGAGGCGGGGTGAAATTTGGTTGGTTAACTGGAACCCAGGTAGAAGCTCAGAACAACGAGGTTTTAGACCAGCTCTTATTGTTCAAACATATGCTGCCAATTTAAATCCCAATTATCCAAATACAATAGTTGTTGCCATAAGTACAAAAGGTAAGCCTGTACCTTTTCACATTATAGTAGAACCGTCATTGGGAAATGGGTTAAAAAAGAGATCTCACATTAAAGCTGAACAATTGTTAACTATATCAAAGGAGAGGCTTGTTAAGTGTATAGGACTGCTTGAAAGAGAAGTTATGTTTCAGGTGGAAGAATCTATAAAAATAGTTTTGGAGTTAATTTAAGGAGAAGAGAGGGCTTCAATTAAAATAACTCAGTGATCCTATCCGCCTTTTTTTTACAAATCTCTAATCACTAATCACGATTTATTAATCCCTGAGAGCCACATAATGACCTTTATTTCCGTTTTTTGATAAAATTTTGAAATATAGAACTGGTAAAAAAAGACAAAAGAAGGGCTATTTTGTGCGTAATAGAATGTGAGTGGATGCGTATATGCGTGGATGCGCACTTACGTCTCACCTCTACATTTACACGTTAACCCGATAAGCCCATTAACCCATTTATTTACAAAAAATGTGCATTATTCGCATGTCCCCTTTTTCCTATTTTTTTATAAGCTCAAGCATATATTCTTTGTCTTCATCTCTAAATGGCAAACCCTCCAAAGCTGTTCTGGATATTTCATGATATACAGTAGGCTCATCTTCTTTTAAAAACCTCGCTATCCTTGGCATAACAAATCTCCTTATGGAAGTGTCTGTTATCTGTGGTCTGTAACTGATTTGGGGAAAAAGGTTTTTTGTTCAATGTTCTAGGTTCAAAGTTTTAATTTCTAGGTTTTACATTTTTGAAACATTGAACATTGAACATAGAACGTAGAACGTTGAACTTTTAAAGTTATACCAATTGCTCATGGTAAAGTCATATTTGAAAGAGACTGAAATGCATTCATAATCCAATTCCAGCATGTTAATCTTTTCACTTTATCAGGATACGATGCAAGGTTTTTAAGCACTTCTTCGACAGCACGTTTTTTAGCTTCCAGGTCAGAATAAATCTTTCCCTCTACTTGGCGACGCACTTCTTCAAATACTCTCTCAGCAGGGTTTAGCTCTGGAGAATAAGGCGGCTGTTGAATCAAAGTTAAACCTACTTCCTTTACAGGCTGTGAATTATGGCTCCTGGCTCTGTCCCATACAACTGCTTCTATCTTTTTATCTTGCCATCTTTGAACTGCTTTGGCTACATCCTCTCCTTTCATACTCTCTATCCAACACCACTCAAGACCACCTCCCATAACATCTACCCCTAAGGCCAGATATGTCCACTTGTAATCAATTTGTACTTTTTGCTCTACCTTTACCCCTCTTGGTGCCCACACTTTCCTTACCTGTCCTCGAAGCCCTATCCGCATCTCATCTGCCCATACAACTTTCTTCTCCCCTGTTATCCCATACTCCCTAAGAGCTGAAGCAAGCCCCCTTTTTTCCACTCCTTTTGTGCCTCGGCACAGGCTTTTTCTGCTTTCGGCCTTGGAACTTTCTTCTTGATACCAAGCCGAACAAACAACGATCGCATCCCCCAGTAGCTGTATTTGACTTTGAACTCTTTCGCTACCCACTCTACAGCATCTTGTATCGTTTTAAAGACTCCTTCTGCTGCCTTAGCTTTCAATTGCTCCTTTTGCTCTGCACTCAACCAGCATTCTCTCCCCTGTCGCCCTCCTTTCTTTCGTCGCCTCACTTCTTCTATACCCCCTGACCTATACCATGCTATCCTACGTCGAAGCGTTCGTTCATGGATACCTAAAACTTTTTTCACCTCTGCTACTGAATACCCTTTCCTCAAAAGCCAAAATGCATGCAATCGAGAACGTATCTCAACATCTTGTTCTCTTTTATACAATTCCAATAATTCCTTTTCCCCCTCTCGCCATTCTATATTCATCCTCTTAGACATCATTAACCCTCTCATCTGAAACTGGAGGCCTTTTATTTTATAATATGTCTTTTCCAAAGGCAAATGGTATTATTTAAAGTCAAGCATTATTCGCCTGTCACCTTTTTCCTCTATTGTGGAATCCACAACTAAGAGAGGTGTATGAGCGAGAAAAGCGAAAAGGTAATAAAAATAGAGCAACTTTGGCAGTTGCACGAAAATTAGTGGCTTATCTTTTAGCCGTAGATAAAAATAAAAGGCCTTTTAAGATGAAAGAATTTTGAAAATGAGTTAGACGGGTCGGATGTCACTTCTTTTGCATTTGCAGGTTTTATAGGTACCTACACTCAAAAAAAAAGCGCCATCCGACCCTTAATGCACATAAAGTAATATTTTTTTACAGTCTTCCTGCCGGACCTCTCGAAAGGGACTGTATGATCCGGTAAAACGGAGATATACCTATCGTCTGTTTAGAGGCCGGCAGGTTTTACCCAAACTTAATCTTCTGCGATGGCAACAAAAAAACATTTGTCCAATAAAAGGTAAAGTCCTGGACAAATGTTGCCTGAGGCAGCAAATGGATGTCTGGCTATTAATGTGCCAAAAGTGCACTTAATAATTAATTAGCCATAAGTACTAGATTAAAAAGACTGGCAAAAAATATACTCTAAAAACGCCACCAGGAAGGTTTACTGGGAGGGTGCTGGGAAAACTCCGTCTTCCCTCTTGACATACTTATCATGGATGTCCCTTTTTTTCTATAAAAAAGAAAATTAAAAACAAATAAATTAGCTTCTTCATAAATCCCCTCCTATTTCAAAAAAATAGTTAATAAAACACTTTTCAGAAAAAAACTTATGTTAAAGCAATTTTTAATTTATTTTCAAATTCTTCCAATGAATTAACTCGCATAGCTACCTTAAACAAACCTTTTACCACCTCTCTACTATCTATTTCCTTGATCTTTTTTGCAATAGAGCGAGGTATGATCCCAAAACGCTCTTCTAAGGCATCTAATAACATTTCCTGGGCATCTAACAATAATCCTTGTTGAATCCCTTGCTGAATCCCTTGCTGAATCCCTTGCTGAATCCCTTGTCGAATCCCTTGCTGAATCCCTTGTTGGATTCCTTGTTGGATTCCTTCTTCAAAACCCTCTTTTTTTATTATTTCATATGCTGCTGATTCTATCATTATATCCCTCCTCCTCTTAATCAACTTAAGGGGTATCTCTTTGGATATTAAGCCACTCAATATGGCCATACCTGTTAATAAATCTGACTTATACTCCCTGCTCTCTTCACTCTCATAAATCCCTCTCTCTGCTTCTTCTATTAATTCTTCGCCCCCTTTCATCAAAGGAACAAATGGATACAGACATCTAAGACCCTTTTTAACCACTTCTCTTGCTTCAACCTCATATAATTTTATCACCTTATACCTAAAATCCACCTCATTGTCATGATAATAATCTACCACTCCGTAACATCTCTTTAACTCTATCATTATTGTCTCTATCTCAAGACCTTCTTCTAAAATATGACGACATCTCGTCTCTAATGTCCTCAATGGCAAATAGCTTTTCCACTGGGTTATTAATTCTAATAACACTAGCTTCTCTGTTCCATCCTCAAAAAAGGCCCTTAAAACAAAATCTGATCTCCTGACTGATGCTGTCTCCTGGGGACGCACTTCTATTAACTCTGCATCCTTTATATTTAATCCACATAACTGACGCAACACCATATTCCTGCAATGAGTCAATATCACCTTTGACGCTATATCATATTGCATTTAAATTCCCCTTATATAGTCTCCTTAAATCCTGCTCTAAACTCAAATTAAATTTTTTGCAACCTCAGAAAATATTAAATTAAACACCTCTATCTTTGGAGTAATCAATGATTTGAGATTAGTAATTCGATTGATTATATTTATGTGTTAACTATCAGTAAATATAGGCGGATATAATAATCCCTCTCTTCCATATTCACGAATCACAAATCACGATTCACTATCCACTGCTTCCCTGCAACCTCTTGAGCGAATACACCCCAAAATCCCTAAGTACTGGCACAAACTTTCTATCCTTTTTTGAACCCAACAAATCTTTCATCTCCCAAAAAACTCTCTGCACAAAATTCTTACTTCCAAGTACCCCCGCATCTGTAAAATACCTGCATCTATACCTGAAAACTTCTGCCTTTTTCAACCTGAAATCTTTCTTCCTCTCTTTTTCCACTATCTCCTCTGAAATCACTGCCCCCTTGCCTGCCTCTATCGCTCCTGTCTCATATACAAATTCCCTGTATTTCCTCACTATCTCTTTCTCATCAAACTCATTCCATTCTTTCATTCCAAAATCAACACTTAATAAATTATCTTTATTACCAGACTGAATATGATATCCCAAGGAACACCACCTGTATTCCTCTGGCCTTTTTACTATACCAGCTCGAACTGCATTTAAATCAACATACGCAAGTAAATTAACAAGGGTAAGACCGTCTTCTACAATCAAACTCTTAAAACGCTCTCCCCACAACGTCCCTCGCCGATTATACTTCTTATTATAATACCTGCTAAATCCCTGTTTTATCTCCTTCACATACCACGACAAACTGCATAACTTCTTCTTAAAACTCTCAAAGTTGGTTCCAGAACCAATTTCTTTTGCTCCATACAATCTCTTATACCGCTCCCTCACATCCTTATCAGACACATCAGACTCAGGATACATCCTAACTACAAGATGAAAATGATTTCCCATTATGGCAAATCCCAACACATCCACAAAAAATATCTTGCTCCATTTCTTTATAAGCTCAAGCATATATTCTTTGTCTTCATCTCTAAATGGCAAACCCTCCAAAGCTGTTCTGGATATTACATGATATACAGTAGGCTCATCTTCTTTTAAAAACCTCGCTATCCTTGGCATAACAAAACTCCTTATGTAAGTGTCTGTTATCTGTGGTCTGGGGCTGATTTCGGAAAAAAGGGGTTTTTGTTCTATGTTCTAGGTTCAAAGTTTTAGATTCTAGGTTTTACATTTTTGAAACATTGAACATAGAACGTTGAACTTTGAAAGTCAAGCATTATTCGCCTGTCACCTTTTTCCTTGGCATAACAAATCTCCTTATGGAAGTGTCTGTTATCTGTGGTCTGTAACTGATTTGGGGAAAAAGATTTTTTGTTCTATGTTCTAGGTTCAAAGTTTTAGGTTCTAGGTTTTACATTTTTGAAACATTGAACATAGAACGTAGAACGTTGAACTTTTAAAGTCAAACATTATTCGCCTGTCACCTTTTTCCCTCTTATCAGACACATCAGACTCAGGATACGTCCTAACTACAAGATGAAAATGATTTCCCATTATGGCAAATCCCAACACATCCACAAAAAATATCTTGCTCCATTTTTTTATTTTTTTATAAGCTCAAGCATATATTCTTTGTCTTCATCTCTAAATGGTAAACCATCCAGCGCTGTCCTGGATATTACATGATATACTGTAGGCTCATCTTCTTTTAAAAACCTCGCTATCCTTGGCATAACAAAACTCCTTATGTAAGTGTCTGTTATCTGTGGTCTGGGGCTGATTTCGGAAAAAAGGGGTTTTTGTTCTATGTTCTAGGTTCAAAGTTTTAGATTCTAGGTTTTACATTTTTGAAACATTGAACATAGAACGTTGAACTTTGAAAGTCAAGCATTATTCGCCTGTCACCTTTTTCCTTGGCATAACAAATCTCCTTATGGAAGTGTCTGTTATCTGTGGTCTATAACTGATTTGGGGAAAAAGGTTTTTTGTTCTATGTTCTAGGTTCAAAGTTTTAGGTTCTAGGTTTTACATTTTTGAAACATTGAACATAGAACGTAGAACGTTGAACTTTGAAAGTCAAGCATTATTCGCCTGTCACCTTTTTCCTTGGCATAACAAATCTCCTTATGGAAGTGTCTGTTATCTGTGGTCTGTAACTGATTTGGGGAAAAAGGTTTTTTGTTCTATGTTCTAGGTTCAAAGTTTTAGGTTCTAGGTTTTACATTTTTGAAACATTGAACATAGAACGTTGAACTTTGAAAGTCAAGCATTATTCGCCTGTCACCTTTTTCCTTGGCATAACAAATCTCCTTATGGAAGTGTCTGTTATCTGTGGTCTGTAACTGATTTGGGGAAAAAGGTTTTTTGTTCAATGTTCTAGGTTCAAAGTTTTAGGTTCTAGGTTTTACATTTTTGAAACATAGAACATAGAATGTAGAACGTTGAACGTAGAACTTTTACAGTCAAGCATTATTCGCCTGTCACCTTTTTTGTCGTCCCCTTTTTTGTCCTTTGCTCTTGTTTTCATTTTTTTACCTCCTAAAAATTGTATAATATAATACAAATTTGCACAAAATCAAGTTTTTGGATTTAAAAAATGTGCACTATTTGCATGTCCCCTTTTCCTTTTTTTTGTTCTTTGAAACATTGAACATAGAACGTAGAACGTTGAACTTTTAAAGTCAAACATTATTCGCCTGTCACCTTTTTCCCTTGGCATAACAAATCTCCTTATGGAAGTGTCTGTTATCTGTGGTCTGTAACTGATTTGGGGAAAAAAGGTTTTTTGTTCAATGTTCTAGGTTCAAAGTTTTAGGTTCTAGGTTTTACATTTTTGAAACATAGAACATAGAACGTTGAACTTTGAAAGTCAAGCATTATTCGCCTGTCACCTTTTTCCCTCTACTGCGATCGTCTGTTTAGAGGCCGGCAGGTTTTACCCAAACTTAATCTTCTGCGATGGCAACAAAAAAAACATTTGTCCAATAAAAGGTAAAGTCCTGGACAAATGTTGCCTGAGGCAGCAAATGGATGTCTGGCTATTAATGTGCCAAAAGTGCACTTAATAATTAATTAGCCATAAGTACTAGATTAAAAAGACTGGCAAAAAATATACTCTAAAAACGCCACCAGGAAGGTTTACTGGGAGGGTGCTGGGAAAACTCCGTCTTCCCTCTTGACATACTTATCATGGATGTCCTTTTTTTTTGTTCAATGTTCTAGGTTCAAAGTTTTAATTTCTAGGTTTTACATTTTTGAAACATTGAACATAGAACGTAGAACGTTGAACTTTTAAAGTCATTTAAAGTCAAGCATTATTCGCCTGTCCCCTTTTTTTCTTTGGGAAATAGGTACGGTATCGTCTGGAATCCCTGGTAAGAAGAATATACCTACAGACAGCTGCATGGGCTCCAATGTAAAAATCGGGAAGAGGAGAAGTTTTCTTTCCATTTCTTTTTTTGTAAGCTAAAAAACATTTTCCAGCTAAAAAAGCAGCTTCCCAGGGAAGGGGTTCTCTTATAAAAATATCGGATGGAAGAGCTTCTTCTACTTCTTCAATTTTTTCAAAACCTATAGAAATCTCAGCATAAATTATAGGATTTATTACCAATATATCATTTTCAACACATTCTACAAGACGAGAAGCAGACCATTCAAACCAGTTTGGATCTTCGGTAAGCACATCCAATAAAACATTGGAGTCCACTAAAAAAGGCATCAATTTTTTCCTCTTGTAAGATCCATTATTTCATCTGTACTCAAACGGATTGTTGCTTTACCTCTTAAATGTTTTATAAGCTGTTCACCTTTGCCTGGAGCTGTTTTCTTTTTTATCAGTTTAAGAGAGTTTCCATCAGAAATAAATTCTACTTCTGTCCCCGGAAAAAATCCCAATTTATTTCTTAATTTCTGAGGAATAGTAACTTGTCCTTTAGCTGTAATTTTCATATTTAATCTCTCTTGTAAGAATTTTATAGTAAAAATCTTACAAATTTGATATTATTTTGTCAAAGAAAAAGACTAAAAGAAGGAAAGTGAACTACTTTGTCCTTGCCTTTTTTCTTTCGGGCTTATTCTTCTTTTCTTCCTTTCTAATCACAAATTACCAATCACTCTAAATACGACGCCCTGTCCTCTAAGAGCCACGTAATGCCCCTTATTTTCGTCTTTTGGTGTAAATTTGATTAATAAACAGGTAGGGATTTGGCCAAAAAACAAAATAAGGGCTATTTTGTGCCGAATAAGATGTGAGTTAATGGGTGGATGAGTAGATGCGCAATTAGGTCTCATTCTCGCCTCAACCCACTAACCCAACAAACCCACAAACTCAATAAACTCATAAACCCAAATAAATTGTGTATTATTTGCATGTCCCCTTTTTTCATTTTCCCTTATTTTTCCTTTTCCAATCAATCCCACCACTTACTGTGCATACTTAGCTTTTTTATTATATTTTTAGGTAATCTATGATAATTATATCCTAGCTTATAACCAATGTACTTAGACATATTGCGAACACAAAACTCGGGGAGTAAATGATAGTAATGATTGCTTAATATAAATTTTAGCTCCGACAGTATATATTTCTTACCTTCACCAGTAGCCTTACCAAAAGTATCAATTAACCAGCGTTCCCGTCTGTGAAATACTCCTATATCAAAATATCTTTTCAATTCTTGAAAAATTGTATAATTATGAGAGTGATAAACCTTAGCCTCAGCTTCATAAGCAACTTTATATCCTTTCAAAAGCATCTTTGCCACAGCATAAGAATCTTCACCGAAAATCAATCCCTCCTTAAACCATCCAATTTCCTCTAAGACCGACCTACGATAGGCCGCAAAAGAATTAGAACAAAAACAGGTTTTCAAGCCATATTTTTCTTTATCATTTAAGCTTCGCACAGAGGACTTATCGGAATAATTAAAAAGCCTCAAGTGTTTTGCAAAAGGTGTTGCCTCAGGATATGGCAATTGACGCCCAAATGCCACTCCTAACTTTTCGTCTTTATAAAAAGGCTTAACCAAATTTTCTATAGCATATTTATCATAAGGCAATGCATCTTGTGTTAAGTAAACCAAAATATCACCTTTAGCCATTTTCCCCGCTTTAGTCCGTGTTCCACCATGATCAAATTCTTGTTGGTTAATAATTAATACTTTGGTACCAAAGGATTTAGCTATTTTAATAGTATTATCTATTGAAGAAGAGTCAATAATTATAATTTCCTTATCTTCTGTTGTCTGTTGATGTAAAATTTTCAACAACTTTGGTAAAATTTTTTCAGCATTATAAGTAGGAATAATTATAGAAATCAACTTCTTCTTAAAACCTCCTCAAATACTTTTAAAATTTGCCTTGATGTTTTTTCCCAGCTAAACAACTTAGCTCTTTCTAGTCCTTTTTGAATTAAAGTTTTCCTTAAATTTTCATCTATTAAAACTTTATAAATACCCTCTGCGATGCTGTCAACATCATAAAGATTCACATAATAAGCTGCGTTGCCACAGATTTCGAGCAAAGAAGCAATATTCGAGGATTAGTCGGCTGTCACCCTTTTTATACTTATAACTGCTGCCTTACTCCACCATGACCTTTCTTCCTCTTCCCAGCCTTTCCCTTTCCTTTGCTTGCCCTTCGCCTACAATAAGGATTATCTGATGACGGAGGTTGGTTTGAATTGGAAGAGTTACGCTTTCATAACTTTTCAACAATCCTTTTAAGTTCCTTAACTCGTTCCAAAAGCTCCGCTATCGTCTTTTCACGTTCAATTATAAAACGCCGAACCGATGAGGGGATTGCATTCCAGTCTTCTTCTGAAAAAGGTAATTCCAAAGCTTCTGCACTTGATGAAATATCAACAGTGACTGTTTTTCTCTTTTTCACTCTTTTCTTTTAAAATCACTACTTTCTTTACACTAAAAAACACACTAAAACAAAAATTTATCCAGCATTATGGCATCCTGTGAACGTTTACGCATCGACTATCATAGAGGTCCCCTTTTTCTCCCTTTTGCAACCTCAGAAAGTATTAAATTAAACACCTCTATCGTTGGAGTAATCAATGATTTGAGATTCGTAATTCGATTCGGTATATTGGCGTATTAACTATTGTGCATTATTTGCCGGTCCCTTTTTTTTAGTTCCATAAATAGATTTTGAATTTCTAATGCTACTCTTTTTATATCATAATTTTTTAAAACCTTTAACTTTGCATTAAGACTAATATATTTTAAATCATCTATGTTTTCAATTATATTTATTAATTTCTTGGCCATCAATTTTGCATTATTTGGTTCGACTAAAAAACCTGTCTTATTTTCATCAATAATCTCTAATGGACCACCTGCAGCTGTAGCTAGGACTATACATCCAGCTGCCATACCTTCGATAACAGTTCTTCCAAAAGGTTCACTTGTCATTGTGGGTACAACTAATATATCAGTCTCAGATAATAAAGCGGGTATATCTCTTCTAATACCAAGAAATTCTACATTATCAATTTTTTCATTAATGACTTTTTGCTTTAAATTTGCTAAATATTCTGGTTTTGAACTAGCTGGACCACCTATGAATTTAAAAATAACATTGGGATGTTTAGCCAATACTATAGGTATAGCTTCCAAAAGAACATGCTGACCTTTCCACTTCTCAAATCTTCCTATACAACTTACTACTATATTATTTTTTTGTGTGTTTCTTGGTAAATTTAGATATTCTTTTAAATTTATTCCGTTATATATAACTCTTGTATTGTTACAACAAAATGATTCTTTAACCGCATTTGAGATTGCAATAGTTTTAGTAGACAACTTGCAAACAACTTTTTTAACAAGATTATCAAGTATACCATTACCTAATATTTCTCTAAGGTGCAATACTAGAGGCACTTTTGTTAAATAAGCACCTAAAGCACCTTGAATATTTAAACTAGTATTAACATGGACAATATCAGGTCTTTCTTTTTTTATAATTTTCATTATACTAAATACATTAGGTATAAATTTTAATAAAAATAGAAAAGTTCTTTTAGAATATAACTTCTTTGGAGGACCTATAAAATCAACTTCGTATACCGACAAAAAAAGTTTTTTATAATTTTGGATCATTGGATCATTCTTTTTTAAAATCATTATAGGGCGAATAATCTTCTTATCAATTGAAGCAACAAGTTCGTATAATGATTTATCAGATCCACCAAAAATATCAGATGTATAATGTATAAAAATAACTTTAAGCATTTTTTTCTATTCTTTTCGTAATAACATAAATAGTCATTGCAATATAAAACATTATTACTGATATTAAATCGTGAGCAACCGATAACGAATTAAAAAAAATTAAATTTATCATAACGAAAGATAGTAGTTCTTGATTAATCCCAAATTTTAAAATAAGTAAAACAAGAGGTAATATAAAAATAAATACATAAATCAAAATACCTAAAAATGCACCAAAATATCCCATTAGAGATAATAGTGTATTATGGACGGTTATACCTCTTTGTTTAGAAGTATCTACAGTAAAATTCAAATACCCTTTACCAAATATTAAGTTATTTTCAATAACATTTATTGCTGCAATATATGTTTCTATTCTTTCTTTAAAAGTACTTGCTTTAGATGGAGCAGATATACTTTCTACTGTAAAGTCAATTTTTCTTTTTATTGCTGAATTTTCATAATCAAAATTAGGTAAAATAATATATGTAAAAAATATTAAAAATATGACAATACTAACAGTAAAATATATTATTTTTTTAAATATTAAAGATTTAATAATCATCTTAATATTAATAAAAAATAGCATTAATAAAATAAAAAAAGCTGTTTTTGATAACGTTAAAAAAATATATAAAAATATTATTATATCAAATGAATGATTTTCAATATCTAAATGTTTTTTTAAAGTTATACTAATATATAATAAAAAAAGTAAAAATAATGCCCATCTATTTGCATCTAATAAAAATCCTGTCAGTCTCCAAGGGAAAACCATATTACCAGATTTTCTCAAAAAGATTTTAATGTCTGTAAATTGAGGATGAAATTTGATTAATAATTCCAATATTATAGAAAATACTAAGAAAATACTTAAAGTTTTTATTGCATAAATAATAATTTTTCGATATTTTAATACTTTATAAAATTGTGTTTTGACATAAGTTTTACTAAAGTAAATATTATAATACAAAGTAAATATTAAAATGAAAATTAATAAAATAAATACAGATGGATGTAACTCTATGGAATTATTAATTATTGAAATAATGGAAAGCATGACTATTAAAGTCAATACAAATAACGGTATAAAAACATGTCTATTAATTTTACTTTTAATTAAATAATAGCTTAATAAATAAACAGAAAAAAACGTTATAATCCTACCGAATATTTTCAAATAAGCAAGATAAGGGAAAACTTTATTTATAAATAAAGGATGGACAGACAAACCTATAGAAAACATTAGTACAAATAGTATAATCATTATATGATATGAATAATCTCTATATTTAGATATCAAAACTTACCCCTTTCCTTAAATAAAGCGACTTCTATCTTGACACTGAGGGAAATTACATTTTTCATTTTTTCCTGGTGTATTATTCTAAAGGGCTAACTCTAAAAAATAATACTTTTTATTATAAGTTTATAACATTTAATAAAATTATCCATATACTCTATTCCTGGTAAATTAAACAAAATAGTCTTACATCCGAACTCAACACCTTCATATAAAGCAGTTGAAAAAACACCTGCTTGATAGTCACTCTCTGCTAACAATCTATACAGATTAACATCTTCAACAACTTTAACGTTGGCTTTCTTCTTCAACTTTAATAAATTTGGATACTCATTAATTTTACCATATTCCTCCGGATGTAACTTAAATATAATTGAAAATTTTTTAAATCTATCATAGTTATCCAATATTTTTTTTGCCATCTTATCCGTCAAAACACTCTGTCCCAATACTACCATCTGATTCTTGATCTTTCTTAAGGATGAATATTTTTTCTTTTCAATCTCCAAAAACTTAAAGGGATAAATATTTATCTTACAGTTTTCAGGGAATTTTATTAAATTAGCCCAGTAATCATTCCACACCCAAAATTCATCTGGAAAGTAACTAAGATTTTTTTTATTTGGATAAGAATAACCCAAATGATACTTGCTAAAGGTACCATGCTGCAATTCAATAACCTTTACACCCATATCCTTAGCCGCCTTCACTAACTCAGGCCTACCGTAACTAACAACCAAAAATATCTTCTCTGGAGAAATCTTTTCTAAGATTCTTTTGTAGATTTGATATGCTGGAATAAATTTTTTCACTCTATCTACTAATAGCTTTGATAGATTAAAACTTGAAATACCTATCTCTTTTTGTATTCTCTTTAGAAAATCAAGTTGCGTTCTACTTATATTTATACTCAAAAATTTAGCCTTTAAATTTCTATATAAAACTATGTAATCGAGATATCTTTTGTAAGATTTAAACTTTCTTACATGTTTTCCTTTAAATGGTTCTTCAAACTCTATAAAACTTTTCTGCTTATTCATTAAGTCTTCAATTAAATAATGAGTGTATATATCGATCGTTTCTCCATTTACAATCTTGCTTCTTGGATGAGAAAAGACTAAATATTTAACATTTCTAAAATTCAGGAACGGATTACGTATCACCGAATTTTTAACAAGATAAAATATGGATCTTAACTTTTCTTGTTTACTCATTCCCCGTTGAAGCTTTTTTTCAAATATACCTAAATATCGTCCTAATCCATAGTATATTTCCAGCCTATGAGCCTGCCAGGGCTTTATCCCCTCTATTTCAAAATCAAGCAAATTGTACTTATCTTCTAAATACCAAATGAATTCGCAAAGCTCTTTAACAGTCCTTATACTAATCAATGGAATTTCCCCTCTTTCTTTAATTTTTCATAATGTTCAATATCCCTATATTTAAACACCTTGGCAGGATGACCTCCTGCAACTGCATATTTTGGGATATCCTTAACAACAACACTTCCAGCTTGAATAATAGCACCCTCGCCGATTTTAACTCCACCTAAAATAATCACTCTATCTCCTAACCACACATTATCTTCAATAATAACATCCTTAACAATATAAGTATCGTCATAAGGTATAGCTTTTCCTTTATCATAATTGTGAACGTCTGTAATAATTAAACAATCTTCACCGCAGTGAAAATTATTTCCAACTATTACCTTTCCCTTTGCTTTGATTTTTATTCCATTAAAATTAACGTTTTTACCAAGGATAGTATTTTTAGTAACCCGAGAATATTTATTCACTTTTAGTGGTTCCTTATAGACTTTAACTGTCTTTATAATTTTCCTCTTAAAATAGAAACGCAAAAGATTAATTAGAATTCTCTTTAGGAACCTCATAAAATCCCCCTTTATCAGCAAAAACATATCTTGAACTACTAAGTTTTTTAACGTAAAACAGAGTAACAAAAAACATAAAAAGAAAAGATAAAAATGTAGCCTGAGCCGCTCCCACAAATCCATTTAACTTAATTAAAAAGCAATTCAATATTAAATTGAGCAAACTAGTACTGAATGTTATATACATAAAAATATTCGTTTTCCCTTCACTAACAACTACATTATAAAAAATCTGATACCATCCCCTAAAAACAAAAGCCAAACTTATCCAGAAAATAATAGATCTTCCACTTAAATATCTTGAGTGAACAATTAAAGGAAATATTAAATAAGAACCTAACCAAACAGTAATTCCTAAAAACAAAAAACCAATCATTAAAAGATAAATTGCTTTACTTATATTAACTCGTTTTGCCAAATTTCTATACATCCAAGGGTTAATTGCCATAATTATTGCGTTAATTAATATCATGGTAATTGATCCAAACTGACAACCGATCGCATAAAAACCTACTTCTTTTAGACCAACTATTTGCTGAACAAAAACTCTATCAGAAAGGAATATGATACTCCCTCCTAACAAATGGAATATCAGTGGGAGAGAAACTGAATATATTTCCCTTAGAGGATACAATCCTTCAAACAAAGAAAACTTTTTTCCTATAGAATAAAAAGAAAAGAACATAGTAAAAAGTTGGGCAATTAGAATTCCATAAATTAAACTCTTCCAACCTTCGTTAAAAACAATTAATAAAATAAGAGTTATCAAAAAATTCAAAAATGTAATAAGAATTTGAATAATTCCATATTCAATAGCTTTTTCTTCATTTCTCAAAATTGTTAAGTTAAATAAATTTATTGTTTGAGCATAGATAATAATAGGCATTATGTATAAAGTTTCGTTTGGTATCCCTAAAGGGTTATCGAAAAACATACTTATTACAAATACTCCCAGCATTCCTAAAAGAACATTTAAGTGTAAAACAATGATTAAAGATGATATTGTTTTAGATAATTCTTCTTTTGAAACTTTAAAGAAGTTCTTTGTAATGTTAATATCTAACGACATCCTAACAAAAGGAGAAAGGAAAGACAAAAAGACTTGATACATCCCGTAAATTCCATATTCACGAGGCGTTAAATATTGTGTAATAATAGGTAACAATAAAAAAGGAATAGCCTTGTTTATTATTTCTGTTCCTATGTAAACGCAAGAATTTTTTATAATTTTCATAGTAATTATTACAAGAGTTTTGTACTATTTACTATCTATTAAAATCATTCTCCACTTCAAAATTTCATCTTCATGTATATCCATTATAGCCTTTTTCCCAACAACCTTATCAATAAACTTGGGACTTATTCCATGTGCAGGCCTTTTCCAAGTCAAATCTTCATATTCAATCACCTTCCCCTTAGAAATAAACTTCTTAGCAACTAAACTTCTTCTTGCATTTTTTCGAGCTGGTTCCTCAGAAGATAAAGCATATTTTCTAAAATCTCCAAGCAACTCAAAAATTCTTTCCAAGTTACTTTTAAAAATTTTTAAGTCTTCCTTGTCCATAGCATGATAATGATCATTACCCGGTAGAGTTTTATCGAAAGTAAAATGTTTTTCAATAATTACAGCACCAAGCAAAGTAGCAACCTCTAAAGTTTTCATATCTTTAGGCAAAGTATGATCAGAATAACCTATGATCTTATCCGGAAATTTTCTCTTCAAATCAAAAATCATTCCAAGATTTGCGTTTTTATCTTCAGTTGGGTAATTTAAAACGCAATGGAGTAAAGCTAACGGATTACCATATTTTTCTATCCAAAAAGCAGCTTCTTCTATTTCCCAAATATAGGAAGCTCCTGTAGAAAGGATAATGGGCTTCTCAAATTTACAAATATATTCTATAAAGGGCTTATTAGTAATATCAGAGGAAGATATTTTAAAGGCAGGCATTAGATCGTTCAAAAATTTTGCAGACTCTAAATCAAAAGGTGTACTTAAAAATTCTATACCCACATCATCACAGTATTTTTTTAATTCTTCAAACTCCTTTTTCCAGAATTTATCATATTTTTTGAAGAGTTCATATTGGCTTTTGGTACGTTCTTTTGTTGTATCCCAATAGGCTGGTGAATATTTAGAGGCAAGAGTTTCTGCTTTATAACTTTGAAATTTTATTGCATCAGCTCCTCCATCTTTTGCCTCTTCTATTAAACGTTTAGCTAAATCCATCTTACCTTCGTGGTTAACTCCCGCTTCTGCAATAATATAGGGGACATAAAGTCGTTGATCATATGGATTGAAATCCCTAAAAAGCTTTAAAAGCTTACTCATTTTTTCCTCCATTATTTTCAATTATAGATTTTATAAGATTAATAACTCTCTCTCTACCCTTTCTAACTTCTTTGGAAAGCATCAATCGATTCATTAATTTTCTTTCTTCAACGTTATTAATAAGTCTTTTAAATACATCCAAAATTTCTTTATTTGATACATTTATTCCTAAACCCATATTAATAAATCCATTCTCAGAATTTGCGAAAAAGTGCGTTAGTTCTCTTTCATTTTGCGCCAAAACTATAGTTGGAGTCCCTATACAAGCTATTTCATATATAGTCCTTCCTGCTGAAGTAAAAATAACATCAGCATCTAACATATATTGAGAAATATTTTTTACATTTTCAAAAATTTCGATATCTTCAAAATTTGATAAAGAATCTTGGTATTTATAACCTAAACCTAAAATAACCTTAATTTTTGTTCCCTGTTGCACACAGTAATCATAAATACTTTTCAATGTTTTAAGAGTAAGATTGTTAGGATCTGTACCTCCAAATGTAATTAGCACATTTTGTACTTCGCAAGACACATTTTTAAATTTGGAATAAATAAATTCATCACGTGGTACAAAATATTTATATCCAAAATAATGATTTGGAAGAGGCTCTCGTTCAGGATAGAGAGAATTTATAACAAGATCCGCATATCTTGCTCCTTCCCCTAAATCTTCAAAATTGATAACCGTATAACCTTTATTTTTAAGTGACAGGACATATTCCTTAGAAGTATCTAAAATATCATTGATGACCACATCCGGATCTATCTTTTCAATATCATTTAAAATATTTTCAGATTGCTGTAAAATAACAGGATAATTATACTCTTTTATTTTTTGCAATCCCAATATACTTTTTTTATCAACTAAAAACAGGAGATCATGCGCTGTAATATTATTTGCTATTATTAAAGTCCTGTACACATGTCCTAAACCTATTTCTCTATAACCTGACACTACAAATAAAATTTTTTTCTTATTTAATAGATATTCACATAGATTCCAATCTTCATAAGTATCTATATCAATAGCTTCTCTTTCCGAAAGAAGATATAGATTTATATTTTTACCTATTCTCGTCCCATATTTTAAAAGATTTTCTGTTCTACAGATAATAAATCCGCCTGTCTCTAAATAAACAGGATCTAAAAATTGCCTATTAATTCTTTCTTTATATAGTGGCACAAATTGTCCATGCTCTTTTTTCCACATTAAATGGGCAAATTTTTTGGCAGATATAATCGTATCGTATTGGGAATCAAGAAATTCTTTGATAGCACTTATTAAAGTCCTTGCTTTAAGAAGAGGTGAAGTTGGTTGTATAGTGATTATATAGTCATATAACCGCTCGTTCTCTTTACTTAAAAACTTATAAGCCTCTAAAACTACTTCGTCTAAAGTAGTTTTATCATCCGCGAGTTCCTTTGGACGTCTATGAATTTTAGCTCCAAACTTTTCTGCTATAGCGATAATTTCTTCATCATCACTACTAACATAAACATCAATATCAAAATTTTCAGCAACTTTTAATCCTGTTTTTATAGGATAATAAATTAAAGGTTTTCCTGCTAAATTTCTAATATTTTTTCTTGGAATTCCTTTTGAACCACCTCTTGCAGGTATTACAATTAAGCCTTTCATGAACTACTCCTAAACTCAAATTTCTCCCGCCCCAAAACCCGCACCAGATAGGGCAAAGTAATTAGTGGCAAAATATAATTCGCCCCCTGGAGAACGGAAAGGGAAAGGAAGTTTTCCAGGAGGCGGCGTTTGTCGGTGTCTTGGAGTTTGGACTTTAGATTAGTGAGCATGGGTGTTTTTTGAGGTTTTAGAGGGTTTAGAGGCTCTAGAGGTTGTAGAGGTTGTAGAAGGGGTAGAGGTTGTAGAAGTTCTAGAGGCTTTAGAAGTTGTAGAGGGGGTAGAGGTTTTAGAGGGGGTAGATGTTGTAGAGGTTAGGGATTTGATTAGTTGGTTTAGAAGGTAGCTTATTTCGCTCAATTTGGATTCAAAGGCATTATATGCTTCCTCCGTCATATATCCTAAATCTTTAAACAACAAAAGAAAATATCTTAATTCCTCCAGAGAGCCTCTGGAAATATAAAGATACCTTAAAAATTCCTTTTTACTTTTCTTAGAATGTCCTTTACCCTGTGGAATACTAAACCGAATATCCTTCTTCATTTAAAAATCCTCTTAATCTGTTTTTTAGATACCGCTTACCATAACTACTTTTTAAATACTTCTCTCTACGTAAAGCATCTTGCTGATTCAGACAGGCTTCATAATAAATTAATTTTAAAGGTCTTCTGAATTTTGTTGATTTAACTTTTCCTTCATTATGCATTTGCACTCTATTTTTAAGATTTGCTGTATATCCTACATAAAAGTTCCCATCTTTTTCACTTAGTAAAACATAAACATAAAACATTTTATTCCACAGGGTGAACAATATTCGCTGGCACAGAATAAGCCGCCCTTTTTATTTGATCTACTAGAGAATAAGTTCTGACCTGGGAAAATCTTTTGTCAATCTGTAAACTCCTAGCACCATCTCGTGAGCCTTCTGCCAAACTACTAAATCCTTCCAGCTATTTGCCATCTACAACCTCTATCCCTTCTACAACCTCTACAACCTTTACAACTTTTACAACCTTTACAACCTTCCTACATGGAAAGTTCTATGTTCTACGTTCTATGTTCAATGTTCTGGGTTCCTTAAACGTTGAACTTTGAACCTTGAACGTTGAACCTTAATAAGAAGTTCTAAGTTCTAGGTTCTATGTTTATGGGTTTATTGGGTTTGTAACCCTCTAACTCTCAACCCTATAACCCAATTATCCCCCAAACGGATTTACTACCTTTAACCTTCCTTCAATTATCTGCCCATCCTGCATGTCTTCTGTATATAAAATAGAACAATCATTTTCTAGAGCTGAAGCTACTATAAGACTGTCCCAGTAAGAAAATTTATACCTTTTCTTAATATTCATTGCTCTTTTAATATTCTTCTTTGTTATTAGCACAAAATCAAAAATTTCCATAAATCCATCAGCATATGCAAAAATATCTTCTAAAAATAATAAATTTTTCTTTATCAAAACAGCAACAAATTCATTAATAACTTGAGAACTAATCATTATATGGTTAGCTTTGTCTATCAATAGTTGCCTAGCTATATCACATTTTATGGAATTTTCACATACAGCATAAATTAATATATTAGAATCTACAAAAAAACTATCGCTCATGAGCCTCTTCTCTATTAAATTTATAATTATAAGGCAATTTCCCTTTGGGTTTCATAAATAATTTTTTTAACTCTTTAACTTTATTTATTCTTTTACTATATCTAAACAATAAAAACTGATAAAACTCCATCAATTCTTTCTTTGCCTCATTAGGTAAGATTTCAAGGTCTAATTGTTCTTGATTGAATTCTTGCATATTTTCACCCTCCAAGGGTTTGGTGTTCAAGGTTCTAGGTTCAAAGTTCAAAGTTCAAGGTTCAAAGTTCAAAGTTCAAGGTTCTAGGTTCTAGGCTTTTTAAACGTTGAACTTTAATAACAAGTTCTAGGTTCTATGTTCTAGGTTTCTTAAACGTTGAACCTTAAACCTTGAACGTTGAACTTTAATAACAAGTTCTAGGTTCTATGTTCTACGTTCTAGGTTCTATGTTCTAGGTTTCTTAAACGTTGAACCTTAAACCTTGAACGTTGAACTTTAATAACAAGTTCTAGGTTCTATGTTCTACGTTCTAGGTTCTATGTTCTAGGTTTCTTAAACGTTGAACCTTAAACCTTGAACGTTGAACTTTAATAACAAGTTCTAGGTTCTATGTTCTACGTTCTAGGTTCTATGTTCTAGGTTTCTTAAACGTTGAACCTTAAACCTTGAACGTTGAACTTTAATAACAAGTTCTAGGTTCTATGTTCTACGTTCTAGGTTCTATGTTCTAGGTTTCTTAAACGTTGAACCTTAAACCTTGAACGTTGAACTTTAATAACAAGTTCTAGGTTCTATGTTCTACGTTCTAGGTTCTATGTTCTAGGTTTCTTAAACGTTGAACCTTAAACCTTGAACGTTGAACTTTAATAACAAGTTCTAGGTTCTATGTTCTACGTTCTAGGTTCTATGTTCTAGGTTTCTTAAACGTTGAACCTTAAACCTTGAACGTTGAACTTTAATAACAAGTTCTAGGTTCTATGTTCTACGTTCTAGGTTCTATGTTCTAGGTTTCTTAAACGTTGAACCTTAAACCTTGAACGTTGAACTCATATTTTAGGTTATCTTTTTCTGTTTGAATTTTTTAAATAACGAATAAAACCATTTATTAAGTTTGTTAGCTTTAAACACTGTTCAGAAATTTTGTTAAAGACTTTATTATCTATATACCCAATATCTAAAGCTGCATAGCTTAGACTTTTTACTTCTGAAACAGATGCTCTAGCTATTATTAAAAATTGAATAAACTCTTTATTACTGCCTCGATCAAATCCTTCTGCTATATTTGACATCACTGAAATAGCTGCCCTCTGAATTTGATCTCGAAAACCATAATCTTTTATACCTCTAAATTCTTGATATATAGCTTTAACTAAAAATCGTGCTTCTTTCCATGCTTCTATGTCTTCAAATTTTTCAATTATCATGCTTTTTAAAGTTCTAAGTTCTATGTTCTAGGTTCTATGTTCTAGGTTTCTTAAACGTTGAACTTTGAACTTTGAACGTTGAACCTTGAACTTTTCCATCTACAATCTCCGTCCATTTCGCCTTTGGTCTCTAGCCTCTGACATGACCACCCACACTGATCACTCATTATCCTTCAGCCCGCCAAAAACATTATCAAAAAATTTATCTTTGTCCAGCATTTTTTGCCATTCTCTATGACGTTTCACTCTTTCAATTCTTTTCTTTCTTGGTTGATTTAAAAATCTAAAAGTTTCTATAGGACCTAAGGTATCCATTAGTACTTTTATAGATTTTCTAATTAACGTATCTTCATCCATATATCTCTCAGCTTTCATTGCAAATCCTCCTTTATACAAAAATCCACAGGATTACCACATCAAACTTTTATTTTGTACCTTCTACATTTATTGATAAGTTTTCTATCACATGAAACAAATTCAGCTCCTGCCTTCTCTGCAAAGGCTACATGGGCAGCATCTGCAATTCCAAACTTCAATTTTACCAATTCTTCAGCCCGTTTTCTGACATCTTTCATAATGCGTTAATATACCCATTCACCCATCTACTCATCTCCGACCTCTACAATAAAGGTTCATCTAGCATTGATAAAACTTTGTTAACTATCTCTTGACTTATACGAAAATTGATACGTTTTTTCATTTGAATTATTAATGACCTCACTTTCTTCCACTATACTCTTTTCTTTTGCTAATATCAAAATACCAAGCGTCCCTATTACCTTTAATCCTTGCTTTTCAGCTATTTTTCTGGCTTGTTTGTCGTCTAAAATTACTCTATCTATTCCCTTTTCAAGGGCAAAAGCTATCACCTCACTCTCTCCAACATCAAGATATAAATTGAGAACTTTTACAAGACTTTTATTTTTTACTTTTCTTACTTTAATAAAATCTGCTTTTGGTATTTCTTTGTTTGCTATCGCAAAAACCTCTTCGTAGACCGCTTGAGGGATTAATATTTCCGAAAAAAGTTTCTTTAATATGTCCAGTCTATTGACACTTGCTAAAGCAATTATGGGAGAAGAATTACAAACCACAATCATTTAAACCACTCCAGATTTTTAAGATCTCTTTCTACTTCTTCTTCATCATAATTAAGAGACATATCTTCTTCTTTCAAAAGGCTCATAAATTCAAATCTTGTTAAACCACACATTTCTGCCGCTTTTCCTATACCTATAATGCCCTTCTCGTAAAGCTTCAGGGCGAGAAGCTTTAAAAGTTCTTCTTTTTTTCTTTTCTCAGGAAGTTTTATAGCTTCTTCTACTGTGTCTGGGATAGTTATGTTAAGCATAATTACCTCACATAATGAAAAATATTATTTAAAACTATATATAGCTTGTCACGCAGTTTGGTTTTTGTTGGTGTTAGTGTTGGCTCTACCACTATCACTACCACTACCCCCTAGTCTGTGATCTGTGTGGGTGATCTGTATATGTTGATCTGTATATGTTATCTGGGTCTTATCTGTTTCTCACACTCACACTGATCACTCAC